>JAKEEU010000424.1 GCA_022616415.1 Candidatus Zhuqueibacterota bacterium
CCCGCTCGTTCGCATTGCCGCTCGCCTTCGGCGATGGCTGGCAGGTAGGCGGGCGAAGTTCGACTTGGGCAGTAAGTTCTTGCAAATTTTGAAACATCGTTTTGCCCAAGTCGAACTTCACTTGCGTCTCTCCGCCTCCTCCACGATCGCGATCTCCTCCGCCGTCAGGCCGTACAGCCGATACACCAATTGATCAATCTCGCCTTCCAGCGCTGAGACATCGGCGGCTGGATTGGCGCGTTTGGCGGCAAGGATTTGATCTACAAAAGCACTGAAGGCCTTTATACTCGATTGGTTTGAAGACTCAAACTTAATTGGAAGCGAAGCGAGTTCATTTCTTTGAACATGTAATGTTGGGAATGAAGTCTCATAATAAAACTTCATCAGCGTGGAATTTAGCAAAGCAAGTAAATATTTCAGTATGTCCACGCGCTTTTTTTTGTCACTAATAATTAAAACGTCTTTCACGTAAAAATTTTTATCATCAAATGTTCCGATCAAACCATCACCAGTATCTCGCATTAACACCTTTGGCTGTTCAAAACGGTCTTTAATCCCTGGGCGAGCCGTACTCTTATGCGCCGTCATCTCGTCTGGCACATACCAAACGTATTCACCTTTGAATTCGTAAAAATAACGCCCTATATCTTCACCACGAAGAAGCGGTTTATGATCTCTAGATGATTTTTTAAACGACAGGAATTTGTCGTCATCACCAGTCTTTAGGCCAAAAGATATTTCAAAAATGGATCCAAGTTGTTGAGTACCACGGACTATTTTTTCCTTAATTCGATCTATTTGTACGTTCGACGAAAGGTCAAATATCGACTTATAAGTGGTTTCGAAGTGTTTTTGTGGAACTCGTTTGAAAGTTACGTACTGCAATTCAGTTGCAGGTGCAATTTGTGCCACTTGAATTTCATTATCATCGGAACTGTGCCTAGAAAAAATCAAAATGCAAGTCTTAACGGTTGCGCTTTCGAAAACATCACCTTCATAATCAACGATCTTTCTAATCGATGCGTTCTGCAATAGCAATTTTCTAAGAGCATAAAAACTATCGAGTCTTAAAAAGCCGTTTGACACAATAAACGCAAACATTCCATTTTGCTTTAAGATAGCCAAAGATTTTTCTATGAAGCAGCAATATAGATCGGATTTCTTTTCAAACGATGAATATAACTTCCAAAGTTGCTGTTTGATCTCTGTTGAAAGTTTATGGGGTCGTACATATGGTGGGTTGCCAATTGTGATATTGAACCCATCAACCCCAAACATCCATTCCGTATCAAAAAAATCTGCCGAAGCGTTCTGGTCGTAGGGATCCCAATAAGCCAACTTGTGCGTTGTCTCACGAGGGAAGCCATCTTGCAGGAGTAAGTCACTAATCTCGGCGCGGAGCTTGGCGTCCAGCTCGCGGTATTTGGTTTTGGTCTTAGGCGTGCGGGCGATAAAGTGGTTGCGACGCACTTCAGCCAGTTCTTTTTCTTTCTGATCGATGTCGGGGTTGCGCAAGATAAGCTGGACGGGTTTCTCGATACCCATCAACGTATTGGCCGCGACAAACTTGGTTTCCAAATTAGGCAAGGGGCGAATGCCGCGATTTTCCTGCGCCTCATCCATCTTTTGATCCACAACGAGCGAAATAAAGAAACGCAATTTGGCAATTTGCACGGCGATGGGCTGGATGTCCACGCCATAAATGCAGTTTTCGATCAGATAAAGTTTGCGCCCGTAATCCAGCTCGTTTTTGCCAAAGGCTTGCTCGATGTCGGCAACCACTTTTTCCCGCACCATGCTGTCCGGAATCTCGTTGGCTTTGGCAATTTGCTTCTCTTTCCAACGTTGGTTGCCAGGGTCGAGCTTGGCAAGAATGAAAACCAGCTTGTGCAAAATGCCCATCGGGAACGCGCCGGAGCCGCAGGCCGGATCGAGGATTTTGAGTGTATCAATGGCCTCGATCAGTCGCGTAATTTCCTGTGGGCTAAAGCGATGCGGCTCGTCGTTGTAAGCGAGCAGATGGCGCAGGCGGTTGTTCGTCTCCCGCATTTCGTCTTTATCCTGGCCTAACTTCGATTCAAAATAAGCAATCAGCGACTCATCCACCATGTAATTGACGATTTCGCGCGGCGTGTAAAACGAGCCGGTTTGCTTGCGCGCGGTCACGCCGGTTTCGGGGTTGTAGGCGGCCAGCAGATTCTCAAACACCTTGCCCAACAACTCGGGGTCGAGAGCGACTTCCTCTTCGATCGGCGTGTTCTCGTTGACGGTGAATTTGTAGCTGTCGAAAATATTGATCAAGCCGCGTACTTTGTAAAGTTTATTGCGTGTGTCGTAAATATCGTTGAGATCGACCTCCTGCTCCTCGGCAAAGAAAAGGAAATCCGGCACTTTAAGTTCATTGTCGGTTCGGTCGGAGAAACCGTCAATGCGAATATCCACTTTCTTGCCATTGCTTTCGACCTCCTTATCCAAACACTCGAACAAGCCGCCGTTGAGGAACGGAATGACCGCGAACATTTGCAGGGCTTCGTCCGGCTTTTTGAAATATTCCCGATAGCGGTACACGTTATGAATCATGTGATGCTGATCGCGCCCGCCGGCTTGCTTGCTGCGCGAGCGGAATTTGCGGTTGTCTGGCTTTCCCGCCGTGTTCATCTCCGTGTTGAGCGTGGCAAAGAACAGGTTTTGCAGAATGGCTTTATAATAAGTGCTCTGCTTGGGATCGGCAAATTTGAGAATCTCTTCCACTTTGCGCTGGTTGAACAGCTCCTCCGGCACCAACCCCTTTTCTTTGATGAACCAGACGAAGATCAATCGCGTAATCAGGCGGATGACACTGGCGTCGTTGCGGGCTTCGGCGTTTTTGCCCGCGCCTTTGGGAAATTTGACGTTGCGGACGGCCCAGAAATACCAGTTGGCGACCTCGCGGAAGAAGCGCTTGTTAAGCTCGGAACTGTCCAGCGTTTTTTGCCAGGCGTTGTGCAGCTCCACAAAATTGGCGAAACCGTGCTTTTCGAACAACTGCGCCAATGAAAGATCAAAAAGAATTTCAAGGTGCGCGCGATGCGGGTTGGCAAAGGCAATATCCTTGACCAAAGTGACTTTCTCCAGTACGTCTTTGGATTCGTCGCGTTTGTGCAAGCGGCGGTTGATGATGGACAACGTCAACGTCTGGCCGTGCCGGAAAAGCACCATCACCGGCATCGGGAACAGCTTATTGATCTCGCGGGTGATTCCGGCAAGTTGGGTACGGGTGTAACTTCTGCCATGCAAATCAACCGCGAAAAACAAATAGGATTCGATAATTGTGTCATCTATCCTTTTACTGGATTCAAAGGAAAGTCGGCCTTGTTCGATATTCGTAATCTCGTCGCCAGTCAGTTGAAACAGCAGATCGACTGACTTCCATTCGTCCAATAGCGCATTCTTGGGATTAAGCCGGTTAGCACCATTAAAAGTGGCGGCGACGTTTTCGGCGGTGTTGGGAGAGAGCGTGACTTGCTTTTCGCTCTGATAACCCAATGTTTTGAAGAAAGAAAGCGCATTGACGGCGAAATTGCCGGCGCCGAAGTTGCGCAAAGCCAGCGTGATTGTTTGTTTGGCTTGTTGCTCGGACATGCTCATTTAATGATCAACCAGGTGATGAGTTCAAAATCAGTTGTGGCATTCGCCTGCTTGGATTGCTCGATTAAAACCGCGCTGCGATTGGATTGCAGATGGCCGATCGCACGCTTCTTAAACGTGGCGGTAATCGAGGCCACCGCCCGCTCGAGCAATTCATTATATACACTCATATCGGCGCCATCACGAGTTTGCCGGTCAAACAAGTTGCAGAGGTTTTCATACGGCGCGGACTTGCCGGCGCACAGCAGCCGGAAAATTTCCAAAATCTGTTTGGGTTGGGCAAAGGTGAAGCGCACCACGCCATCATCGTGAACATAAACCAAAAAATATGGCTGCAGCGGGTTGATCGTCTCATTGCCGGATGAATCGCCAAGCTGCTTTAGGCAATAGATGACGCCTGGCGCGATCTGCGGATAGCTCGGGTTGGCTGGAACCAGCGCATACAAACCCAGCGGCGCCTCCTGCAAAGGCTTGCGATTGCTCTCGATGTATTTGCTCAGCTCGAGGCGAAAATCGTCGAGGGTGAATTCGTTGAGCGCCACGCTTTCGCTGAAATCTTCCAAATCCAGCACTTCATCTTTCAAACGCAGCAACTGCTTGTCGCGGTATTTCAAATCGTCTTTGATGAGATCTTCGATCTCGTCGGTTTTGAGCAGGTTGTCTTCCAGCGTCGCGGCAATGTCCACCAACGCCATCCGCGCTTCCACGCGGTTTTTGAGCGTGATGTATTTATCCAAATCCTGCGTGGGCCAAAAATTGACCAATTGCACTGCATGGTTGATGCTGCCAATCCGGTCGATCCGCCCGAAGCGCTGGATAATCCGCACGGGATTCCAATGAATGTCGTAATTGATCAAGCAATCGCAATCTTGCAGATTTTGCCCTTCTGAAATACAATCCGTGGCGATGAGCAAATCGATCTCGCCTTCCTGCAGCATGGATTTGATCTTGGCGCGCTGCTTCGATACCGGAGAAAAGTTGGTGAGAATATGATTGAAATCGTTTTTCCCAAATGAAGTTTTATTTTCGGCGCTGCCGCCGGAAACTAAAGCGAGGTTGATGCCAAGCTCGTTGGTTGCCCAGTCCTTCACCGCTTCGTACAAATAAACCGCCGTATCGGCAAAAGCGGTAAAGACCAGAATCTTGCGATTGGGCTGCCCCAACTTGTTGGTGGTGGGTTGACGGACTTTGTTTTCGATGAGGGCTTTCAGTTTTTGCAATTTGGCATCGCGTTCTTCGGTAACGTCCTTGGCGGCGAGATAAAGCAAATTGAGCTGGGCCCGATCACGCATTAAATCTTTCAACCAGGCTTCAATGTCGAGATGAGCAAGCTGGTATTTCAGCTTGGTGCCGACCTCCAAAGCTTCCTGCAATTCATCGTCGGCGAGATCGGCAGAAGCGAGCGCCTCCACATCGATTTCCCCGTCAGCTTTTATCTGTTTGAACTTTTGAATTTTTTCTTCCAACGCCTCGATTTTGTCAATGGTACGGCTCATCGTGATTTGAAAAGATTTGACCGAGCTTTCCAGCCGCTTCAAGAAATTGACTTTCATCATGCCGATCAGAAAATACTCGCGTTGTTCCTGGGTAAAAGGAAGATTGGACGGCTGCGCGTAAATCTCGCGATGCTCGTCCTTCAAATACTTCGAAGGGTTGAATAAGGATAATTGATAATTGGAGATTTCATCATTCAATTTATCATACGGCATGAATTTCTTTTGCACGTCGATTTCCGGAAAGATGGCGAGCGGTTTCAGCCTTTCCGGAAAACCGCCGAGCCGAGCGATGGCGTCTTTGTAATATTTTTGGATGTGCTGGCGCGAGCGCGCGATAGTGAGCTCATCAAGGAGCTTGAAAAAGGCGGAGCTGAGTTTTTCCAAAAGCTCGGCGGTTTTTCTTCTGGAGCTTTGCTCCCTCGCCCAGCGATAGAATTGTTGTTGCGCCACCTTCAATGTTTCTTGAAGATTCTCCACCCCAATGGAATCTTTAAACGCCTCATCTTTTCCTTCGGTCAGAAAATAAATCTGATTGCGCAGATCTTTCAGGTCATTGTTGACCGGCGTGGCGGATATGAGCAGGACTTTGGTTTTAACGCCGGACTTGATGATGTCGTCCATGAGCCTCTCGTAACGGCTTTTTCGGATGATGTTGCCGTCCTCGTCCCGCCGGCCTTTGGTGTTGTTGCGGAAATTATGGGATTCGTCGATCACGACCAGATCGTAATTGCCCCAGTTGATATTCGCCAGATCGATGTCGCCTGATTTGCCGTTTTCCCGGCTCAAATCAGTATGCGAGAGAACTGTGTAACCAAAACGGTCTTTTAAGAAGGGATTGAGCTCGCTATTGTTTTGAGCTTGATAAACCGTCCAGTTTTCCCGCAATTTCTTCGGGCAAAGCACCAACACCCGTTCGTTCTTCAGCTCGAAATATTTGATGATCGCCAACGCTTCGAACGTTTTGCCCAAACCGACGCTATCGGCAATGATGCAGCCGTTGTGTTTGAGGATTTTGTTGATGGCGCCCTTGACGCCATCCTTTTGAAAACTGAACAGCGACTTCCAGACTTCGGTATCGACAATTTTGATTTTTTCGTCGAGCAGCCCGCCTTTGGCTTGATCCGACAGAAAATCCTCAAAAACATGGAAAAGCGTCTTATAGTAAATAAACTCCGGCGCATGGTTTTGGTAAAGTTGCTCCAAATAATGCAGCACCTCGGGCTTGACGTCTTCCACCAATTCCGCGTCATTCCATATTTCATCAAACCAGGCTTTGAGGTCGCGCCGATCCCGATTGCTGTCCACTTCCAGGTTGAGCTCAATGTTGCTGGCGCCGGCCATCAGTCCCAATCCGCGAACCGTGAAGTTCGAGCTGCCAATGATGGCTTCTTCAATGCCGCGGTTGTCGATATGATACATTTTTCCATGCAACAGGTTGGACTGTTTCACCGACCTGATCTGCGATTTCGCCGCCAGCCACTCGGCACATTCTTTTGCCACGCGCTTCTGCTGCAAGCGATTTTGCAAACGCAACCCGTCATCCTCAATCTTGAATGCTTTTTTATCGACTTTATCGGGATCGAGTGCTCTAACGAACCGAGGCTCGCCGAAAAGAAATTCCAGGCACTCGATTTTTGCAAGCTCCTCCTTCAACGATTCAAAAGCATAGATGGTGAAGTAAGCGGAAACAATCGAAAGCTTGGAGCCATCCTTGATTTTGTCTTTCAAAAAATCACCGACCGTCCCCCGATGGTGATTGTCCCGAATTCCCGACATTTGCAGAGAAAGATTATGTTGTGGCATAACACTCACCTAATCAAAACTTGGAGTTCGGGCGCAGCTCATCGGCGGCGTCCCATAAGCGTTTTTCAATTTCGTTGTGATTGGCTGGCATGCGTCAAAACTTTTATCGCTTGCTCTACCCGCATTTACCACGGAGGGCAAATTACGTAAGCTTATAATTTAAGGAAGTTTCAGGAAAAAGCAAGAAACATTCTACTTCGCAACCGGATCATTTTGCCGGCGCCGGCAAAGTGATCAGGGTTAAGATGCTTCAGGTTTTCAAACGAGTTCTTCGGTCAGGTCAACAAAATGATCCTCGCGTGTGACTTTCCGGAGCGACAAAATTTGCGCCGCAAGCAGGACAGTGAAATCGGTGTTGCGCAGTGTCCACTTCGGAGAATCGCAAGCCGGTGTCAACTCCACGCTTCGATGCTTTCGATACGATCAGAAGACCGTGACAAGTGACATCTTCTTCGAGACCGCATTTGGGGCATGCAAGCAGGTCGCGATCTTCAACAAACATCCCCAACTCTTTGGCGCGCTCTTGCCGCTCTTTCACTTGTCGGGCTAATCCGAATATGTCATGAAACAAATGATCTTCTTTCATTATATAAAACTCAAAAATTGGTGCAAGCATTTTTATGCTTGCGACCCGATTTTCAAGATTAGTTTTACTGAGACACTAAAGTCTCTGACTCAACTCTTGACTTCACCGGACTTCCATGTCACTTTAGTGGAAGTTTGTGTTCGCTCAACAAGCTGCCGGCGGGCGATCTGGATCGCCTCGCGTAATTTCCGCTCAAGAATATTTCGTGGAGGAAGCTCGGTGAGATACTCCGCCACGCGGATGCCACTTTTCTCCAGTTGCAAAAGCTCAACGTGTTCTTCAGACTTTCCGGCACACAAAATGAGTCCGATAGGAGATTCTTCACCGGAACGTTGCTCGTGCTTTTCCAGCCAACGCAAATACAATTCCATTTGTCCCTTATCCGCCGCTTGGAAACGGCCCAGCTTAAGGTCGATTGCCACCAAACGGCGCAATCGGCGGTGGAAAAAGAGGAGATCGAGATAATGGTCAATATTATCCACCGTAATGCGCTTCTGGCGGGCAAGAAACGCAAAGTCGCTTCCCAGTTCGATGATGAAGCGCTCAAGCTCGCGCAGGATGGCGGTCTCAAGATCACTTTCGCTGTAGGTGTCCTTGAGATCGAGAAAATCCAGCATGTAGGGATCGCGGAAAACCAAATCGGGGGTAATTTGGTCAGTTTCTCGGAGCGCTGTCAATTCCTGTTTGATGAGTTGATCCGGCTTTTTTGATATGGCAGTACGTTCGTACAACATGCCTTGAATTTTGGCGCGGAGAGTCCTGACGCTCCACCGCTCGAGACGACACAATTCAGCATAGAAATTGCGTTCGAGATCATTCGACAGGTAGATAATCTCCAAGAAATGGCTCCACCCCAATTGTCCAGACAGTGTCTGGACAATCTTTGAATCAGGAAAAACTTCCGCAAGGCGAATCATATTAAACAAGTTGGAACGTGAGAATCCCCGCCCATACTCCAAAGCCAACTGCGCGCTTAGTGCATTAACAATACGTTTGCCATATTCAGCGCGCTGTTCTAACAGAACCTCACGACGGATATGATCCCCAACCCTCCAATAAAGTGCCACCAAGCGAGCGTTGGCCGCATAGGATATCTGCAAACGAGCTTCGTGGATGAACCTGCGGATGTCGCTTAAAAGCCGTTGCGTCACGGCAAGCTCGGAGGCCGCCGTTTTTATGGAGACAATTCTTTTGTCCGGATCTGATTTCTTGCCCATAGTGTTACCTTCCGCCACGGCGGTTTTCTCTCTAGTTCAATTCACAACAAATTCGTTGGCATATTGCGATTGGCTCACGCGATAGAGCAACCGTTCGACGGCATAACGTGGAACGACTAAATTGAAGTTCTTCCCTTGCTCTCGTGCTCGATTATAAAACCGTTGCCGCACAATGCGGGAACATTTTTTATTGCCCGTTGCTTTTTCATGCCACTAATGCTTCCAAACCGGAAAAAGTGCACACAATTATTAATAAATGCAAGCATTTTTATCCAACCGTCTAGTGCCTCACTGACGGGTGGAAACAGAAACCGTCCAGACGCTGCGAGCGTCCGGACGGTAATCCACCAATCTGAGGCAATACTATCACATACTATAATGCTAAAGTCGCCCGCAGCGCAACATCCACCTCTTGCATGATTGGACAATGGCCAAGCAACGCATCAATTTGAGCATTCAAAACTGTGGCCAAATTATCGCACACAATAGCTGAATCGACTTGAATCCCCATTGCCTTGCCCGTCGCACTTTGGGCTTCCACTTGTACACGAGTAGGCCCCGTACGCAGAAGATTGCTGGTCATCATCGCCACGACTTTCTGCTGGATGCCGGTGTCAATATTATCCGATTGCACGATCAATGCCGGCCGGCGTTTGGCCGTGAGCAGATCAGAATGAGGGAAGAGCAACAAAACCACATCGCCTCGACTATAACTCATCATAAACCTCCATCCCCGGTGCGTTCCAATCCTCCTCAAAACTGATAACGCGATTCCGCATTTCGGCGGCTTGCTCGGGAGTAATCCCGCGAGCAGCAAGGTTGATTTCACCTCGTCGTTCCTGCCCGTTCGTCATTGGTTGGATGATGAGCATAATCTCCGCTTTGCCAAGGGGAATGCTTGGCGGCAGATCGACGATCACTTTGCGTCTCTCGTCGATATTAGCTGATAATTTGATGGCTTCCATAATTCCACTCCAACATTGTTGGTTTGTTCATGAAGGATAATAAGCAATTAGGGATTTGCTTGTAGCACTTGTGTCTTTAATATAGCAAAAAAACTGAAAAATACAACATTTCACTTCCCCTCCACAATCCTCCTCACCACACTCTCCGGCGGTTGATTCGGTGGGGCTTCCTGGCCGACTAAAATCGGCGTGCAGACGGTGGCGGCTTGATCGAGCGGCACGTGCAGCCAGAGATAATAATCGCCTTTTTCTAGCGTTTTGAATTGCTGCTTGCCGCGATTAATGAGCCGCCATTCGCTGTCGTAGAGGCGCGCTTGCACGACTTCTTTCTGCGTGCGCAGGCCGATGCCGATGATCTTTTGCTCGGGCAGCGTGAAGCGAAAGAGGCGCGTTTCGCCGGGAGCGAGCGAAATGGTTGGCGGAGATTTTTCGGCCAACACCTCGATATTGCGGAAGCTGTAAGTAAGCCGCGCGCCTTCAGCCGATTCGCCGGCCAATCCGCGCACGCCGAGAAAATACTTGCCGGGTTGCAACGGCATATCCCAATCGAGCGTCGCAAAATCCGATTTGTAGTTGATGATTCGCTCGTCGGTTTTGATGATCCCAACCAAGCCCTTGTCGGATTGAAAGCGCACGTGAAGCTTCTCATTTAAAGTGAAAGAGAACCAGTTCACTCCGTCTTTGAGCGTCACTTCGACCGGCTTGTTCAAATCGACGGGGTTTTGCGGGCGCAGATCGTATCCCCATTTGCGGGCGAAAGCGTTATCTTTTTCCGCCAGATTGAGCTTGATCCAGCCGCCGCGATGTCGAATTTTCAAAAAGCCGCCGAGTCTGGGTTTGGAAACCGTCTCTGTTTCTCGTGGTGTTGAGATCAGCAATTCGCCGCTGGCCAAATCCGTTTTAAAAATTCCGCCGGCGCTATACCAGCTCACTTCATCAACCGCGCCGTCGTAATAGAGCGCCACTGGCTGTGTCGCTTCATGCGAGGCGAGCGGTACGATTATTTCGCCGGCGCTGACAAACGATTGCTCCAATCCTTTATCCAAAGCCAGCGGCAACGATTCTTGTCCCGCTCCTTCGATGCCGATTAACTCCACAAAAAATTGCCTGCCGCCGGTCAGATCGGCCAAAAACAAACTGCCGGATGCTGCGCTAAATTCGACGAGATGCAAATCCGTTTCGGCGGCGAAAATCTGCCGCTCTCCTGCCACCGGCTTCCAAATGGCGATGCCGCCGGCAGGAATCTTCACGCGCAGGCGATACCGGCCTTTGTCGGGAAGATTGTATTGCATAGCGCTGGGTTGCGTCGGCGACCATTGTTGGTAGCCGTATTTCAGCGTGGCGCGATCACTCAGCGGAATCGTTTGCTGCCAAATTTTGGCATACGTGCGGCTGCCATTCCGCGCCGATGCCGCATTCCACAAGATGAGTTTGTGAGAATCTTCCGGAAAATCGGCGGTGATGCATTTGCCGGAGGACAGATATAGTCCAGCTTGCACGGGAATCTCGTGCGGATAAAAATATCCTTTGGCTGCGGCCGCGATTCCAGCCAGCGGTTGCCCGGGATCCATTTCAATGGTGAATATCGAAAGCCGATTGGAAGGTGTATTCACTGCAAAAGCGCGCGGGCTGTTATCGACAAATTGAATCGACAAATCCTTTTCCGGCGCCAAAGAGTGGGGCGTCAATTTAAATTCACCTTTGCCAGATTTGGCAAACGCGATTTCGAGCCATAGCTCGCGCCACAAGGATGAGAAATAATTGCCTTCCTCTTGTTGAAAAAGCGTGTTGGCAGATAGCGCCGCGCGCACGGATTGGACGGGATTCGCAGCATTCTGCGGCGCGGTGACGAGATAATGCGCCAGGCTGTCGGCGCGCATATCGAGGCGAAACCATCGCTTTTTCGAAATGGAACTCGCCGGCATTTCACCGGACCAGTTGCGCAGATTGTCCAAAGTTGTGGCCAGCGCCTGTTCTTCCTCAAAGAACAGCGAAATGTTTTCATTGAGATGATCTTCCGACCAGACGCGCAGTTGATATTGGCCCTCCGCCGGCACCGGCATCGACAGGGAGATTTGCTTGCCGCGTTCAGCGCCGCGAACACGAGGCGGCCCGGCAGATTTCATCTCTTCAAATGAAACACCAACAAGCGATTGCCCGGTCACGCCGACGTGAATGACATTCGACGCCGGCGATTTTTGCAGCGGAATCGTGGCAATCTTTCCGGCCAAATCAATTGCAAGCGATTTACCGGAAGCCATAGCGGCGAGCAGCGTGTCGGCGAGGCTTCTCATGCTGACGATGGTTTGGAGTGTTGCCTCGCGCGCCGGCTCCGGTGGGGGCACATTTTCGCTCGCGGGTGTTACGGCTTCAGACGCACTTTCGTATGGCGTTGCTTCTTCTTCGACTTCGCCTTCTTCCATGCCTTCTTCACCTTCATAAGCCGTCTCGCCTTCCGGTGCGCTTTCGGAGGCGCTTTCATAAGCCGGAGGAACGGCAGGCGTCGGCGCAAATGCGCCCTTCTCGGATTGAATTTGCAAATAGTACGTGCCCGCTGGCAGGAATAGCGAAATATTGAAATTCCAATCCAAAAACGCATCGTCATTTTCTGCGATCAAAGTTTTGCCATCGGCGGCAAACAATTTCGCCGACACATCGGTCGTGCCCTGGCTGAACAATTCGACGACGGAGGATTTGCCCAGGCTGACGCTAAATGTCTGCGGCTGATCCATCACGTAGCTCAATTCCGGCGCCAAAACTTCAGTGTTGACCGCGAGCTGGTAATCCACATAATTTTGCTCTTTCACCGCCGTGACCGCGATTTCGTACGGGCCCATCGCCAGTTGGTGCTCTTGCGCGCCGCGCCACTTGAACAGAATGCTATCACGATCGAGGAATTTCAACGTGGCCTCGAATCCATCCGAAAGAAACAATTTGGCTTTCATCGGCGCGGTGGCATGAAAGCGAAATAGTGCCGGTTTCCTTTTGCCATCTGCCGTTTCTTCGACCCAGGTTGAATTGGCAAGCTTGTTGATCGCCATGACGTGCGGGCCTTTGCCGGTGAAAGTCACCGCCGGCTCGATTTTTTCAACGCGTGCAATGCGGCGGCTCTCGCGATTTTCCGGCAAAGACAAAAGTTGGTAACTGCCTTGGTCAAAAATCATTTCGACGTCGGCTTCTCGCCCGGGTTTGAGAATCGGATAGCCATCGCTGTCCTCTATCCTCGCTTTGAAATAGCCCTCTTGTCCCAGCGAAATGACGCGATAACGCCCGGTTTCAGGAATCTCGAATTGATGCATGATGCCGGCGCTGGTGGGAACTTGCCAACGATTGTCCCGGCCCAATTCCAGCTTGCCGCCTTGAATCAGTTCATTGGTTTTCAGCGCGAGGCCCAAATGGCCGGTGGATTCGCCGAGGGTGTTGACTTTGATTTGATATTGCCCGGCGAGCAGATAGACCAGCAGCATGGCGTTGCGTCCGACGCCGTTGCCCTCCGCCGATTCAAGACGGGTTTCGAAGCGACTGCGAATAGCCAGCGCGGTATGCAACCTGCCGGTGGTTTCAAGCCGATAAATCCCTGGCGGCGCCACGTTGAATTGATAAATTCTCGCCTCGTTGCGGGCGAGATCGAGGAAAACGTTTTGTCCCGGCCCCAGAGTTGGAAATTTTGGAAGATTTGCCAATGTCGCGGGCGTCAGCGGTTTTGGCGGCGCAGTGGGAAGCAAAGCCAGTGGCTCGGTTTTCGCGGAAACAATAGCTTCTTTGTCGGAAGCATTCTCAAAAACAAAAGTATGATTTCCCGGCGGAACCACAAAAGGCGACTTGCGCGCGATTCCATCTAATATGAAGGCGTAATGACGATTAATAACATCCGTAACCGAAAGTTGTGCTTCTTTGGCAACGCTGATCGGGATCGAAATTTTTTGTCCCGGCCCGGCGTAAATCGGCAGCGGATCATCGAACGACATCGGCAATCGCCGCAAGACGACGCCGGCCAATTCCGGCGCTTGGTTATTCAAAATGAAAGTGTAACCTTCACGCGGGGAGCTGACCAGATTGAGTGAGGGAAATTGAATTCGCGGCAAGCCGGAAATCGAAGTCGTATCTGGTTTGGACGCCAGTCGAGCCGCAACGTCCTTTACAAATGTAACCAGAGAGCTTTTCCTGATGTGCAGGTGCAGAATGCCCTTCCGAATCGGCGAGATTTGCAACGTATGGAGACCAGGTTCCAAATCCACCGAGCCTTTGCCTTGTTTGCTCGCCGGTGGACGATAATTCGGCGGCAAATTGATGAAGCTGCGTTCGATTTTCCAACTTGCTTCGACGCCGGTGGGAACAATGTCGTACTCGCCCGCGTCGGCAACCCAAACGAACAGGTTCATATCCGCCAGCAAATTAAAACGCCGTTGCAAAGGCCGCTCGCTCGACAGCGTGTCAAGCTGTGCGGCGACAAGGCGATTGTTCGAGCTGGTGATGACAAACCCGGAGGCGCCGATTTGATCGTCCGGCGCGCCCGTGTGCATTGTCGACAACCAATAATTGCCGGTCTCATTAATTGGCCGCCGGCCGCTTGATGGCTCGAGCGTTTGCAAGAGAAAAAATTGTCCGGGCTTGCCGGTGACTTTAACGAGATAAAAAGGCGCGCCACCGGAATACAGGCTGACCATGCAACGCGGCGCATTCGCTTTGGCATGAATCGAATCCGTAGCGACGGTGGCTTGAAACGGTTGCTCTGCAGAGAAAAGGCTGGCCTCGAGTTTGAGCGAAACTTTTTTGTCGGTTTCAACCAAAATTCTGGAAGCTTCCTTCGCCACGAGATATTGATTATAACCGGCAGGAGAGACCGCGTATAAACCTTCGCTCGTCGTGGCTACGCGCGGGATTCCCCATTTTAAATAAACTGGATGTTCGTTGCTGTTCTTCGACCAATCCGCTTCGAGGCCGGTATACGCCGTGGCGAGATAAAGGCCGCGATCAACTTTCGCGGCGAGACGCACACCTTTGAGCGGCGTCTCCGCGGACGGATGGCTTCGAAAGCTTTGCGTTTCGGATTCGACCAGCCACGAGCCGTCTTTCCATAATTTCAAATCGGCCAGATTTCTCCCCAGCGCTTCCAAAAACACCGTCGTATCTTTATCGACGTTGAACCAATACGAGATTTGCTGCAAATCGCGCAGCTCGGCTTCGTGCAATTTGTAAGGAACGCCGTACTGCGGACTGTTTTGATTAAGTTCTTCGAAGCGAAAAATTTTGACGGTCGCATTGTTCTTGCCCTCGCGATGCGAGAGCGCGATAATTTTGTATTCGCCCTCTTCCAGCAGCAAATCCAAACGGCCGTTCTTCTCGCCGGGAATGCCATCCGCCGGCCCCGGCCCGGATTTTTTGTCCACAAGCTGAATCGAAGTTCCTTCGGGATTGAACGCCTGAATGGAATATCTGCCCCAGGTCTTGATCGTGAAGGTGAACGTGTGCCGGCCTTTGCCGGGAAAGGTCGTTTCAAAAACTTGTTCGGCAGCGCCTCGAATCGGCAAAAGGCCGACGAGCAGCGCGGCGATCGCTGCAGAAATTTTGCGCAACATAGGACTGCTCCATAAAGCTGAGTGGGAGGAAGTGTTCCCTTTTATTTGACACGCGGTGAAATTAATACAATTTCGAGCAGAATTCGAAAAACTCCTGTCATCGAATGAAGTGGTAGCAGAATTTACACATCATCGAATGAAGTAGTAGCAGAATTTACACAAACTGCTCTAAAATGTCAAGGCGCAATTTTGTCTTGGGCTGGTTAAGCGCGGGCATATTGCCGTTTCGTGCAGCGGACAAATTCCGGTAGTGGGCGCGCGTCCGTTTGATTATCGCGTGGTGCGTTTTTTGCCATTCGAATATGCCGGCGGCGGGCTGTAGTGGTGAAAAAGCGCTTGCGGAACAACGACAAATTGATTATTTTCTTTTATGGCTACATTCAAATTTAAAAAGACTGGCAAACCGGTAGAGCAAATGATCATCGATACGATCATTCAGCATATCAAACCGAAGCGAATTATCTTGTTTGGCTCGCGCGCGCGGGATGAGGCGCAAGCGCGGTCTGATTATGATATTGCCATTGACGATGATGAGTTATCGCCTGCAAAACTGGCGCGGATTCGAGCCGACATGGAAATTGTTCCAACACTGCTCTCAATTGACGTGATATGGATGAACCGCGCAGGCGAGACCTTGCGGCAACGTATCTTAAATGAAGGAGAGATACTTTATGAGCACAATCCAACAGGCTGAGCAATTGTTGTCTAACATGACACGCGCGGAAAAAGCGCAATTGTTGCAATGGGTGGTGCGCGATTTGGGAGAGGCGTTTCCAGGCATTGAAAGCACGCCGGGCGTCAGTGGTGGAGAACCGTGTATTGTCCGCACTCGCATTCCGGTGTGGGTTTTGGAACAAGCAAGGCGGCTTGGAACCAGCGAGGCTGATTTGTTGCGTAGCTACCCGACTTTGCGCGCTGAGGACTTGACAAATGCTTGGGCTTATGTACGCGCTCATCGCGAGGAGATTAACCGGCAAATTCTCGAAAACGAGGAAGCATGAGGCATGGCACGGCTTTACTCCAATGAAAACTTCCCACGACAGGTCGTCGAAGCGCTACGACGGTTGGGCCACGATGTTCTAACCATTCAAGAGACGGGCAAAGCGGGGCAGCGTGTACCTGACGAAGACGTTTTAACTTTTGCCAGTGCCGAAAATCGCGCAGTATTAACGCTCAATCGGAAACACTTTATCCGTTTGCACAATGAACGACCGGGACATGCCGGCATTATCGTGTGCACCTTTGATCCGGATTTTGTGGGACAAGCAAATAGAATTCATGCAGCACTTAATGCTCAATCAAATCTTGCCAGCCAGCTCATCCGCATCAATCGCCCCGCCGCTTGAAAATAAACACTAAACCAACATTTTGGGTATTAACATTTCTTGGAGTGATCACCATGAAAAGACCGTTCAGTACCGTTGCCTGTTTGCTTTTGGCGCCTTCACTGGTTTTGGCGCAAGGCGCTGCACCCAATCTCGTCAAGGGCAGCAAGGCCATGCTTTTTTCCTTCAATGGATTTTCAAACCTGGGCGCCGGAAATTTCGATGGCGGTATCGGTGTAAAATATTATTACCAACAAAGGTGGGCGCTTCGCGCCGGCCTGCAGTTCAGTTCGTTGAGCGAGGACATTCCAGCCAATCCGCCTGCAGGCGTGCAAGGAATCGACGGCGAACGCTCCGGCACCCGCTTCGGCGTTTCTGCGGCTGTCGAGCGGCACGCTGGAACCGAGCGGGTGAGCGCTTACCTTGGCGGCGGCCTCGGCTTTTCGACCACGTCGACCGAGTCCAAATCTCCGGCGATCGGCACCGCTTCACAGACCACCGTCAAGAACAGTCAAGCCGGTGAGCTGGGGTTTTTGGGAGGATCGAGCTTCAACTTATTTGCTTTAGCCGGCGTTGAGTTTTTTCTTTTTAAAGAGCTGAGCCTGGCGGCCGAATACCGTCTGGGCTTTCTAAAATTGTCGCGAGCCGACCAGGAAACGACTTCCGGCAATCAGACCTCAACGATAAAAGTCGGCGACCGCAGCGGCTTTGGGATCGACAATAGTGGTGTGTTAACTTTGGCCGTTTACTTTTGATCAAGTTGTGAATTCTCACCGGACGTTTCAATAAACTTTGAAACGCCTTTTTAAAACTCCTTATGGATAAAACACTTTCGTGCCTCGCTTTGATTGTCCTGCAAACCGCCGCCCTCGCACAAGATCTCTCTCATCATACGCTCGAAGCGCAACTCAAAGCGCAGCAATGGCTGCAACGCCGCGCGCTGGCTGCAACGGCAATCTCCAACTATGGCTATGACGCGGACTTTTATCATTTGCAGCTCAAAATCTTGCCGAGCACCAGTACGATTGAAGGCATTCTGTTAATGGAGGCCAAAAGTGAGGCCGCCGGTCTCGCCACCGTGCCGCTGGATTTTTATGCCAATATGCAAGTGCTCAGTGTTGGCGAGGACGCTGTCGCCTTCACGCGCAGCGGCAACGTTCTTTCTCTCACGCTCAAAAGCGCCGTTCAAAGCGGCGAGAAATTTCGCGTCAGCGTGAGTTATCGCGGCCAGCCGGAAAGCGGCGGGTTCGGCGCGTTCACGTTTCGCGAGCACAACGGCGCGCCGATCATCGCCAGCCTCAGCGAGCCGTATTATGCTCGCCTTTGGCGGCCGTGCAAAGACACGCCGGTCGACAAGGCGGATTCGGTGCAAGTCGATCTCACCGTGCCCGAAAATTTGACCGCGGTTTCCAACGGCACGCTGGAAAATGTTCAAACCGCCGACGGCTGGAAAACTTTTTCGTGGAAAGAGCGCTATCCCATCACCACCTATCTTGTCTCGGTCGCGGTGAGCAATTACGCTGAATTTGGCGAGACGTTCACGTTTTCCGACGGCACGGCCATGCCGATCCGGCATTACGTGTATCCGGAAAATCTGGCGCAAGCGCAAGCGCAGCTCGCGGACACGCGCGACATGCTGGCATTTTTCAATCAGGCGTTCGGTGATTACCCTTTTAAAAAAGAAAAATACGGCCATGCGCAGTTTGCCTGGGGCGGCGGCATGGAGCATCAAACCATCACCAGCGTTGGCAGCTTTGGCGACGGCCTGATCGCACACGAGCTGGCGCACCAATGGTTCGGCGATTTGATCACCATGAAATCATGGCAGGATATTTGGCTCAACGAAGGCTTTGCCACATACAGCGAAGGGCTTTACTACGAGCACCGCGACGGCCGGGAGACCTATCAGGAATATATGACGATCATAAGTTCCGGCATCCCCTCGACGGGCAGTGTGTTCGTGCGGGATACGTCTTCGGTTTCGACGATCTTTAACTCCGGCCTGGTTTATCGCAAAGGCGCGTGGGTGCTGCATACGCTTCGTTACGAAATCGGCGATTCGGCTTTTTTCCGGCTGCTGCGGAGTTACGTAGCCGATCCCCGCTATCGTTTCGGCAACGCCACGACGGATGATTTCAAAAATCTCGCCGAGCAAATTTCCGGCAAGGAGCTGGATTGGTTCTTCGAGCAATGGATTTATCGCGCCGGCCGCCCGGAGCTGCGCTATGCGTGGAAATCGCAAGGCGCGCAGCTCACGTTGCGCATGCTGCAAGCTCAATCCGGCGAGGGCTATCGCCTGCCGCTCGAGCTGGTCGCCATCGCCGGCGCGGATACGTTTCATTTCGCATTCGAGCACAACGGTGGTTGCCAGGAATATATTTTTACGACGAGCCAGACGGTGGAACGCCTCGTCGTCGATCCGGATAATTGGGTGTTGAAGACTTTGCACCCCGTCGCGTTTGCCAATTTCACCAGCGACTGCAACCTCGTGCCGAGCATGTTCGCGCTGGAGCCGATTTATCCGAATCCCTTTGTCAGCGGGCAAAATCCGTTGCTGGTGAATTTTTCTTTGGGCCGCAATGAGAATGTTCGGCTCACGGTCTTTAATGTAATTGGGCAGGAGGTGGCGATGTTGTTGGCGGATCGCATCGCCGCCGGCAACTACACGCAGCCGTGGGATGGTCTGAAGGCCAACGGCGAGCCGGCGCCATCCGGCTTTTATTTTATCCGCCTGCAAACCGAAACCGCGCAATCGACGCGGCGGTTTGTGGTGTTGCGGTAAGGTAACCCAGTCGGCCCGACTGGAAAACCGCTGGAATTATTTCCACAAATTAAATGGCAAAATGAGTTAGGACAAAATAAATGCAATAGTTTTGCCCATAATCGTTTTGCCTTATATTTTCCCCAAGTTATTTCCCTCCGCATCTCACCCTCCCATTGGTATAATCTTTGTAGGCCATAGTCTGGATTGAATTTTGTTCAGAAAACAGGCGTTCGTTTATTATAATTTAACGAATTTGTCTGTCGAGTTTGTAACAGGCCGTTCCTTCTCGACACAACCTGTCCGTATCACCTTAATGACGCTGAAATGTGACACGGTCTCATGATTTGGCGTCCGGGGATCGGCTTCGAAAGATTTCATCATTGTTACACCGCAGCTTAGGATATGCATCTCAGACGCGCAGCACAAGCTCCCTCGCCTTCATTCGCCTCGCCGAAGGGAATACGAAATGGGAATTCGAGTCAGAATTTTCCGTCCGTCACTTCCTATAGAAGGTATTTCTGGCTTGAAAAAAAATACTCTTTCAAACATTTGGCTCGCCGGCGTTTTCCCAAGCTTTCTCGGACGCTCTCACGGCGTAACGTTTTGCAGTGGACTGTTCTCTGCCTTGCAGTTTTTCTTTTCACGCCAAACTGGTTACATGCTGGGACCTTGCAAAACGTAGAAGTAATCCCTAAAAATGACACTGTAGGTGTTAGGACAACATACTTACTTTCCTTCCAAGCTCCGAGTGAACTACCCAGCAATGGCAAGATTTTAATTCATTTTCCTGCCGGATTTGATATTTCCGGAGTTTTGGTTGCAAGTAATGTAAAAAACTTGAATGGTGGTTTTGATGTAAGTGTTGATTTGGATAATGGCAATCGCATCGTCATTCTTGCGCGTGATAATACAGGTACGCCTCTCTCTGATGACAGCGTTGCTACTGTAAAGTTTTCAGTTGTTGGCAATCCGATTACCGCGAGTTCTTATAATTTTCCCTTAATTATAACCCAAGACGGAAATGGAAACGCCCTTGATCAAATAGATTTTGGGATGTCAGTAACAATTAAAGCCGGGGCGTTGGATCATTTTTCTTTTTCCACAATCGGCAAGCAAATAGCTGATAAAGACATCCCTGCTTTCACGATCACCGCAAAAGATGCCTATGACAATAACGTCGCTTTAGGCGATTCGGTTTTTTTATCCGATAATACCGGTACGCTGACTCCTAAAAAAGTCTTTATAAGTGCATCGCAATCGTCGGTGACAGTCAATAACGCCAGAATTAGCAAAGGCCAACAAAGCGTCGTGATTACCGCGAAGGCGAAAACGACTGAAAAAATCGGCATGTCCAACGCTTTCAATGTCAATCAGATTAAGATTCTAACTATTGATACAACGCCAGCCACAGTTAGCCGAGGGCAACAGGGTATTCAAGTCAATATGACGGTGCTGAATGGCGGTCCGGATGACGTCAA
Source organism: Candidatus Zhuqueibacterota bacterium (assembly GCA_022616415.1). GTDB lineage: Bacteria > Zhuqueibacterota > Zhuqueibacteria > Zhuqueibacterales > Zhuqueibacteraceae > Zhuqueibacter. The sequence goes on from JAKEEU010000424.1 coordinate 20,841, forward strand.
CTTGACCGGTGCACAATTGAGTTTTAAGCTTAGAAGTAATGGCAATTCTGTTAGCCCCCAGTATACCGTCACTCCACCTCCATCTTCAACTATTCCGGGGAATTTTTCCACGCAAACCTTGAAATTTCTGGTTGCGATCAGCTCCAGCGCCACGACCGGGCAAATTGATATTAATGGCAGTGTCACTGGCAACATATCTGGCGACGGCACACTAAGCGACACAGATGCTGATTCAGCAGATTCGTGGATCGTGCAATTGCGTCCGAGCCTCAGCTATGCCAGTGGCCTTTTCCCCAAACAGGTCACTCCCGGCGGCTTCTTTGAATTCCAAGTGCCGGTCAAAAATATTGCCGGCGCGGCAACGTTGGAATTAAAATCGGATTCAACCACATTTACTTTCAACGACTCCGATGGTGATGTATTCACGGCCAAGCTGGACGCTAATCGTGGCACGCAGCTCGTTGGCAACAATACTGCCACAACGTTGACGTTCCGGCGTGGACAGATTCCAAACAGCATGGCGCAAACCTCTTACGCACCGCGAGTCAGATTGATCGGCACTCATAACGGTGCGCGCTTGGATACATCATTGACCCTCCCCAAAGAACTATTCGTCGGCCAGGCGCCGCCTTTGCAAATTGTCGAGGTCATCTCTTCGCAGGATAACGTAACCCGGGGAATGGATAAGGATTGGACGATCTCGTTGCGTGTTCAAAACAATACGAGCGCCGCCGTCACTTTGCAAAATACGGCGCTTTCCTTTGTCAAATTGGGGACGGGCGGCGGACCGGATGCCGCTTATCAAATCACTAAACCGACACATTTCGAGAATTCAGGTACCACGACATTAGCTGCGAATGCGACCGAGGCGCTAGTTTTCCAAATTATCAAGACGGGCATAATTACGGGAGCCATGGCCGTCTTTGCCGAAGTTTTTGTCAACGAGCTGACCGATCCCGCCGAAAGCAACGGAACACAAAAGAGCATTTTGGTGCAAACTCCGGCCAGGCTCAGTGTCTCCTTGCAAGCTTCACAAGATAGTGTTACACAAGGCCAAACGCAGCCGTGGAAAGTCACCATGAGAATCAAAAATGATGGCGAGAGCCGGGTTGAAGTGATTTTAAACGGCGACTCAACACGTACCAGTCTTGCTTCGGCTGGGCATCAAGTTTTGCCGCCATCTGATACGGTCATTATCCCTGGGGACAGCGCCAAAACTTTGGATTTCACCGTCATCCAAACCAATCCGGCAACGTCGGCAGCGCGCGTCGATACTATTCACGGTCAAGTTTATGCTTGGGAAATCAATAGTGGTATCCGGTATTTTGACGATACTGCCGATAGCGGTAAAATTTTAATCACCCTGCAGCCCAAAGCCAATGTTCAGATTGATGGTGCAGAGCTGGCAGAAGTATTCAATGGCAATACAGTGAATGTTGGACAGCAATTCAAAGTCCGCGTCAAGGTTCGGCAAACCGTCGCCGGCGCGGAGAAAGTTGATTCGGTGCGTGTACAACTGAGCGCCTCGGGACAAGGAATTGTCGATATACCTGAAACCATTCGCACCTTGACCGATTTGACGCAATGGCTGGATTTCGAGGTGACTGCCAACAGCGCGGGATCAATACTATTTGAGGCCGGCATCACCGCAGCTTTCTCTGCCAATACTAAAGACAATACCGTACAATTTGCCACAAATCAAGCATCGGTCCCTGCTAATATTCAACAACCCGGCGAACTGCAAATCGGTTCTATCACCACCTCGGTAAGCAATGTGCGTTTCGGACGAACGGTGCCGTGGTCTATCTCCGTGCCAATTGAGAATATCGGGGAAGGCACTTTGATTATCGATTCCTCGCGCGTGACGGTCACGATTGGCAATGCGCCGCAAAATGATTACAAGATCAACTCTCCGATAGGAACGATCACGCTCGCTGGCGGCCAAACCAAAACGTTGCAATACACCGTGACCCAAACCGGCTACACTGGCGGCACCGCGACGCTCACGGCGATTTTGAGCGTGCTCGACAAAAACAGCAACACCACATCACAAGTGAGCGGGACCGGGACGATTACCGTCGTCTCTTCAGCGCTGGTGAAAATTCTCCGCACTGACTTTCCGGGCACGATCAATCGCATGCCGGAGAGCCAAATCGCTTTGGTTGACACCAAACAGGTTTTCAGTATCGAAGTGACGGTGGAAAATACCGGGCTCGAAGTGGTAGACACAGCTTATGTGTCGCTCACCCATTCCGGCAATTCTACACTTCTCAACTCACGAGCCAAAGCGATCAAAATGGCGACGAACGGCGGCACCGCAAAAGCCATTTTCAAAGTGCGTGCGGGTGGCGCAGCCAATACCGAAACTTTTGTCGCCCATCTTGATTCTGCCGTGACGCAGCAAGGCGGGGCAAGCGCCGCCGTCGGCGTCGCGGTGGATAGCACCGCAGTCGTCCGCATCGAGCTGCCGGCGAAATTGCAAATGAGCCTTTCCACTAATGTGCCGAACGATGTGTTGACGACAAGTCAAACGTTTACGCTGCGCGCCGTGGTGAAGAATCTGGGTCAAGCGCAAACCGACAGTAGCGGTATGTTGGAGATTCTGTCGAACCCCAATTTCCAGTTGTTGGCCAATCAAACGCCAGCCATACAAAGTTTTGTCGTCGGCGACACGGTGAAATGGCAAATTCAAGCGCCGCCGCAGCAAAGACCGAGGGATACGCTGCGCGTCCAAATATCTCCGCCGCGCAGCAAAAACTCCGGCGCCAGGGTTCAGGTCGAAGATTCGGTCGCGACGCTGGTGGTGGGCACGTTCAATTCGCTGTTGCAGATTACGACCACGTCGGTCATGGAGCCACTCGGCGCGCAGGATCGCGTCATCTCCACCGAGCAATTTTTTACGATCAAATCGCAAATTAGCGCCAGCAACGATCTGACGAATAAAACCGTGACGCTAACGTTGCCGGACGGCTATGGTTTTGGCTCCGGCCAGGACTCCACCAAAGCCATCCCCGACAGCGGCACAGTCTATTGGGAGGTGCAAGCGCCAACCGACGCGGAGCCCAATTCGGTGGATCTAAAAGTGACCGCCAAAGCGAGGGATGGCCAAGAACAACCGAAGCAAAGCCAGGACACGCTGGCGATTACTACGAAGCGGCGTGCCATCCTCAATTTGACGCCGGGGATCAGTGAGCCGGCGGGCGCGCGCAACGGCGTGCTCTCCGCCGGGCAAGCTTTCACGCTTTCTGCTATTCTCGCCAATACCGGTGAAGCCAACCTCGGTGACACGGCGACGGTTGCGTTGGATTTGGGCAACACCGGAATCTCACTCCTGGCGTCGCCGATACGGACTGTTGTCTTTACGCCAGAAAGCCAGGTAAAAACGATCACGTGGCCGGCGGCCGCTCCTAATCAACCGAGGAGTGCTTCTGACATCATATTCAGAATTACGCGGCTGCCATTGGACGAAAATACCAACAAGGCGGCGCCGCCGGTAAAAAATCCTGTCACTTTCAATTTGACCACGGTCGCGCGCGGCAGCATTGCCATCGGCAATCTGCGTATTGTTTCGCCGCCAGGCGCTAGAGATAATGTGTTGAGCACAGATCAGGATTTTGTTGTGAGCGATTCCATTTTCTGGACAAACGCCACCCAAATTGACGCCAAGTTGTCTTTGCCTACAGATTTCAGCACCGACATCGAAACCCAATCTTTAACCAATGTTCCCGCCAAAGGCTCAGCGAAACTTTCCTGGCGTGTTCGTGCTCCTGGAGAGAAGGTGCAAAGCGCCGAGTTGAAGCTCGTAGTGACCGCCATGGATGCGCATAACGATATCTCGGCGCTCGCGCCGGCTGCGGCTAATGTGCTGGTGAACGTGCAGCAGCGCGCCGATCCGCGCCTGCGCGCTTTCATCTCGAATCCGTCCGCGGCGACCGACGGCGTGGTCAGCGTCGGGCAGCCTTTTGAAGTGACGGCGGTGATCGAAAATAATGGACAGGCGCTTTTATCCGGCGACGCGACCGTCAGTATCGAGCTGCCGCGTCTTGTCGGTTATCGCATGGCCGATGGGCAAGATATCGTTCAAACTTCGGATAGCGGCAAATTTACTTGGTGGGTGCAAGCGCGGCCGACCATTTCCGCCCAGACAGATTTTATTGAATTCAATCTCGTGAAAGCGCCGCGTGATACCAATACCAACCAACTGGCAGCGAGCACGCAGACCGCGTTTCAACTGGCGGTGCGCACCGAAGCCAAAACGCTGCTGGCCGAAAAAGTGGGGCGCACCGGCGGCCCGACGTTTCGCGGCCAAACGAATTTGCCTTTGCTGCGCATAAAACTGACCAATCCCGGCGGCCCCGGCTCCAGCAATCTCGTGCTGCGAAAACTGCTCGTCACTTTGCGTGATCGTGGCAACACCGTGGTGCCATCGTACCAAGCACTCAAAGCCATACGCGTGGTCGACGATGCCAAGCGCGACACGCTTTACGGCGAGTTAACCGGTATCGTAACAGCGGATCCGTTGGCAGTGAACTTTGCCAAAACGGTTGTCATCAAACCGGGCGCGCCGGACACGATTGCGATTTTGGGAGACATTGCCGACAATGCCGAGGCAGGAAATTTCCGCGTGGCTTTCGACAGCAGCTTCGATTTCGAGGTGGTGGATCAAGATTCCGGCAGTGTGGTCATCGTTCAGGATAAAGACGGCCACAGCGGGCCCGGTTTCAACCTTGACTCTGATTTGGCCGTCCTGTTTGATTCGGAGCCGCAAAGATCCTTCTATAATTATCCGAACCCGCTCAAGCCCGGAAACAATAACACGCGGGGCGAGGGGACGCATTTCATTTATAATCTGCCGGAAGCCTCCGCCGGCGAGCTGAAGATTTTCACTTTGCTCGGTGAGCTGGTGTGGGAAACTTCGTTTTCTGCTAATGACCCTGCCGGGCGCGCCGGCGGCCACAAACTCGACCTTTTCTGGAACGGCTATAACGGCGCTAATATAAAAGTTTTGAACGGCGTTTACATCGCCTTGCTGAAAACGCCGAAATATGGGACGTTTATGACGAAGGTGGCGGTAGTGAAGTAACAACCAAGAAAAAAAGAGAAAAGCAAATGGCAAAAAGATCGCATCAAGCTTTAGGGGTGGGATAAAATAACTTTCTCATATTGGAATTTCTCTACGCAGAAAAATCATTGAGAAATGTCCAACTTGTTTAATCCCACCCCCTTAGAGAGTTTTGCCAAATCTTCCTGCGCATTGAGGTTGAGCAACGCCTCCGGCTTCGTGAGCAAGACGCGATGAAGCGATAACTGCGCGAGCACCACCCTCACACTTCGCTGCCCGCCAAGCAGCGCTGCCTCAACCAATGGCAAAGTTGATTTTGACCACAGCGCGCAGAGCGGCTGCAAGCCTTCCGCCGTTTCAGGCAGAATAACCTGTGCTCCCTTCTCTTCTTTATTCTTGTTGAAAAGCGCGGCGCCTATCTCCTCGATAACGGCTGTCCGTAGACACGGAAAATCACAAGCGAGAAAAAAATTCCATTCGCATGGCGAGTGCGAGAGTCCGGCATGAATTCCCGCCAATGGCCCGGCGTTGGGATAGTTGTCAGGCAGGGCCGGCAGGCCAAGATGAGCATACTCCGCCGGCGAATGCGTCACGATGAAAACCGGATTGCCCGGCGGAATCGCCGCGATCACGATTTCGATCACCGCCCGCCCGTCAATCTTGAACAACGCTTTGTTCTCACCAAAGCGCCGGCTTTTGCCGCCGGCTAAAATATAAAAATTTATGGCGGGCGCTCTTCGCTCGCTCGAATCGGTGTTGCTCATCAGGCGATCACTTTTTTGCCGGGCGGCAAAGCGGTTTTTAATTTGATCTCGGCGGCGCGAATGATCATCTCCACCGCGGCATCGAGATCGAGGTGCTCGGCGTTCAGGATCACGTCATAAGCGAGCGGGTCGGCGATATCACGATGGAAATGATGGCGGATGAACGCGGCATATTCACTGTTGCGCCGCGTAATTTCCCGCAGCGCCTCCGCCTCCGTTACGCCGCGAAGCTGCACGTAATTGTGGGCGCACACCGGCGTTGGCGCCACCACACGCACGCGCAAGCCATGTTGCGGCGGCAAAACGAAATTGGCGCCGTGGCCGACGATCACGGCGTTGCCGTGGCGGGCGATGGCGCTCAATACGTGCACCAGATGAAAAATATAATGCGTGCCATCCCAAGTTTGCAAAGTGAATAGATTTTGCACGTAAGTTTGCAGCTCGCTGCGCACGCTCTCGTCGAACAGCGCCACGATATCTTCCCGCGTTTTGGCCTCGCTGGCAATCGCCTCCACGACTTCGTGATCGAAATGTTGCCAGCCGAGTTTTTCAGCGACGCGCTTGGAAATTTCGAGGCCGCCGCTGCCGTAATCACGCGAGAAAGAAATATAAAACCCCTGCGCCTGCGCTTGCCGGCCGGTGGAAGGCGTTGCCGCTTCTTGCCGGTATTCCTGCTGCGCCTCCCAGAGCCGCATGTGCCGCGTAATCAAATTTTGGACGTTAAGATTTTGTGAGATTTTGGTCATGGGGCGCCTCGTTGAGATTTGGAAATAATTCCTGACGATCAATATCGAATAGCCGCTTGGGGTTGCCATGAGTGGCTAAACGCCGTTAATGATATTTTAAATATTTTGCCGGCTAAAAGCAAGCGCCACTTCGTGTTTGATGACATTTTGGAAAACCACCAATAACTTGAGGCATTATCCTGCGACGTAAGGCCTCAGACGTGGGTGGAAGAACACCGTCCGGACGCTTTGTCATTCGCGATTCTGGCGAGCTAACGAAGCTTAGCGTCCGGACGGTCCACCTATAAATCTGAGGCATTACCCTGCGACAGGGAAAATGTTTGCTTATCTCGTGAATTTTTGTTAACATGAAAAATTGATGATGAGAAAAATCGAATCAACATGCCGGAGCTTATGTCGCAAGCAAGCTTTCAACTGCATGAATGGCTGGTGAAGCCGCACGCCAACGAGCTGGTCGGGCAGAACCAAACCCTCAAGCTCGACCACAAAGTCATGCAGCTTCTCGTGTATTTCGCCCAGAACCCCGACAAAGATCTGTCGAAAGAAGAAATTTTAAAAGCGGTCTGGGGCGAAGGCGTTTTTTCCGAAGAAGTGCTCACCGTCGCCGTCAGCAGCCTCCGCAAATCGCTCGGCGATGATTCCCGTTCTCCCAAGTACGTCAAAACGATACCGCGCTATGGCTACCGTCTGTTGATGTCGCCCGCTGCTCTCCCCGCCTCGGCAGGTGATCCCACCCTAAGAGCAAATCGGCTTTCATCGAAATGCTGGAATTCTTGGAAGCCCGCATCGGCCTGCGCTTTTTGATTGTCGCGATTATCGTCATTTTGTTTTTGATCGTGCTCTTGACGAAGAAGCATATTCATTAATCACCCCACGCGGACGAGCCTCAACCCAACAGGCGTAGCGGCCGTGGTATTGATATTGGATAGAAAGCAGATCCCTCAGCATGCGGATGGCGTGGAGCGAACGACGCAGGTTCTTAAGCGCCTCGATGAGAACAGGAAAACAAAGCCAGCTATTCATGCACAGTCCCTTATGGCCGGCAGCAATGAGATCGTGATAAAAGGGTTTATGCGCAAACGGCAATTGGGATTTGAAGATATCATTAAGAAAAGATTATCTATGAGGAGATAAGATTTTCAACAAAAAGCCCCGCTTCTTAAACGGGGCTTTGTGTTCATGAAAACTTTACTAAAACAACCGTCACGTCACCCGCACCTCCTCAAAAAACGCCGTCAAATCCGCCGTTGTTTTCCCTTCGGCGTCGGCGATGGTGCGGCGCGCCGGAGCGGCGTCGAAATAATTTTTGATGCGCTCGGCGATGCGTGCGTCGTAGCTCGGCACCGTCTCGTTTTTCAGAAAGACGCCCACCGGAATGTGATCGCCCCATTCCATCGCTTTTTCGATGAAGCGCCCGATCTTGGATTGAATCTCCGCGTCGCCGGCGTTTTTGCCAATCAGCGGATCATAGCCATTTTGATTGAGCTTGTAAACCCGCGGCAACGCTTTTCCGGTCTGCGGATCTTTGCGATCGTCACCGCCAAACCAATCCTTGGTCATGATGTCATTGTAGGTCGGGCACGGCTGCAAGACGTTGATGTACGCCGAGCCTTTGTGCTCGATGCCCATGCGAATCAGCTCGCGAAGATGCTTCACGTCGTAAGCATAACCGCGCGCGATGAAGGTGAAGCCGGCGGCCAGCGCCAACAGCAGCGAATTGATGCCTTCGTTGATATTCGGTTGCGGCAACGATTTGGTTTTGACGCCGAGACGCAGCGTCGGCGAAGCCTGGCCTTTGGTCAAGCCATAGACGCCGTTATCGAACAGGATGTAGGTGAAATCGACGTTGCGACGACCGGCATTCACGAAATGCCCGACGCCGATGCCGAGTCCGTCGCCATCGCCGCCGGCGGCAATCACGGTCAATTCCGGATTCGCCAGCTTGGCGCCGACGGCAAACGGCAGCGAGCGCCCGTGCAAAGTATGAATGCCATACGTATTGACAAAATGCGGAATCTTGCTCGAGCAGCCGATGCCCGCGAAGATGGTCACGCGGTGCGGCGCGATTTGCATATCCGCGAGCGTCAACTGCACGGCGCTCAAAATGCCGAAGTCGCCACAACCTGGGCACCAATCGTTGTGCGCCTCGGTTTTGTAATCAGCGGCCTTATATTGAATCGTAGGTGCAAGGTCAATCGCCATGGGTCAACACCACCTTTCTGGAAGTCGTTTTTTTCGTGACAATATTTTTGACGCTTTCAACAATCTCATCTCGCGAGATCGGGCGGCCATTGTATTTGACGAGCAGATGCTGGAGCGCGATGCCGGTATGCTCACGAACAATGCCGGCGAACTGCGCCAAGTAATTCATCTCGACGCCGATAGTCGTTTTGGCACGGCGCAGAATTTCGGTGATTTCATCTGCCGGCAGCGGATGGATCAATCGTGCTTGCAGAAAGTTGACCTGAATGCCTTCATCCTGCAACACCGCCATCGCGTCGAGAATCGCGCCTTTGGTCGAGCCCCAACTGATGATGGTGATGGGCGCGTCGGGGTCGCCGAAGAAATTGAATTTCTCGCGGAGCGGAATCTCGCGCGCAGCGGTTTCCAGCTTGCGCATGCGCTTGTCCATCATCATCACGCGGTTGGAGGGGTCTTCGGTGATGTGGCCGATTTCGTCGTGCTCGTCGCCGGTGTTCCAGAAAACGCCGTGCTTGGAGCCGAGAAACGAGCGCGGCGAGACGCCGTCTTCGACAAACGCGAAACGTTTGTAGCCGCCGTTGTGCAAACTCGCCAATTCGGCCTCGCTCAAAACCTTGCCGCGATGGATGCGAACTTTGTCCGGATCGAACATCGCGACAGTTTGCGTGGAGTTGGCCAGAGCTTTGTCGACGAGGTGAACCACAGGCGTCTGATATTGCTCGGCATAATTGAAGGCGCGGATGGCGTCGTAGAAAGCCTCTTCGTGATCGCCCGAAGCCAGCACGAGACGGGGAAATTCGCCATGTGCCGCATGCAAGGCAAAGCGCAGATCACCCTGCTCGTGGCGCGTCGGCAAGCCGGTTGCCGGACCGCCGCGCGTATACAGCGTGATGACCACCGGCACTTCATTCATACCGGCCCAACCAGTGCCTTCGGCCATTAGACAGAAACCCGGGCCCGAGGTTGCAGTTGTTGCTCGCGCTCCGGCCAAGGCCGCGCCTATCGCCATCGTCAGCGCGGCGATTTCGTCTTCAGTTTGCACGACGACGATGGAGCCATTCGCTGCTTGCCCATTCGTATTGCCGTTGCGCAATGGAAAAACCTCGTGCGATTCGAGATAGACGCTTTCATCGCTCGCGGGCGTGATCGGATAGTACGTTTGGAACGTGCAGCCGCCGGCGAGCTTTCCCAGCGCGATGGCTTGAAAGCCGGTCAGATAAAGCCGGCGCTCGGTGGTTTTGACTTTGTGCAATTTGCCGGGAAATTGCGCGGCGAATTGGCTGCGGCCAAAAGTATACGCCTTTTCCGCCGCTTTGATATTCATGGCGATGACTTTGGCCTTGCCTTTGAATTGCGCTTCGAGAGCCGGGCCGAGCATGTCGAAATCGTATTCGAGAATGCCCAGCGAAACCGCCACCGACAGCGTGTTCAGCGTTTTCTTGACGCGGCTGCTTTCGACGCCGAGCTCCTGGCTGAGCGCAGTGACGAAGTCATCGTAGGTAACCGGAAACATTTTGACGCCACGCCGCTCGGCCATTTTTAGCACGCCGCCCATGGTGGCCGGCAATTCTTCATGGCGCAATTTTTCCAGCAGCGGTTTGGTGACTTGCGGCTCGAGAGTGTCAAGCTTGTTGATCGGGGTATCGCGCAGGGTGGGGTCGAAGATAATAGCGCCCGTGGGCGCAACTTCGTGGCCGTGGCGGATAACCGTCTCGGCGTCGAAGGTGACGAGCAAATCAACCGTATCGACGTGGGAGCGCACGGTTGTTTCGGCGACGCGGACTTGAAAATAGCTGTGCTCGCCGATGATGTTGGAGTAATACTCCCGTTTTCCGTAAACATGGAGACCACCGTAGGTGCAGGCTTTGGCGAAGATATTGGCGGCAGAATCGACGCCGCTGCCCTGCGCGCCGCCGGTCATCCATGCAAGCTGGTTGTAACGCATAGTTCCTCCGCATCGAAAGTAAAAACACGGATGGCATGGACAAACGCGGACAACATGGCTTGTTTAAGATAATCGTTTCCTCAAACAATGACAGGCATGAGGAATTCGCTGCGTTGTCCATTCCGTTTACGTTTGCAAACGTGGGCTGCGTCCCAAGGCGAGGTCTCCCGATTTTCCGACTGCGATTTTAATGGAAAGCGGGAGGTCAGGGTCTTGCATGACTGCAGTCGCTTATAAAGTAATGATTAGTTGTATACCTCCTTTCTTTGCAAACATTCGTCAGGGCTTCTTTCTCGAAATCAATGCTGGTAGTGATCCAGGTCCATCAGAAAATTTAATTAAAAACTTCTCATTGTCAAGAGAAGATTTTAAAGCAACAACAATTTTTTTGCCGCTTCCATGACGCTGCTCACCACAACGTCCGGTCTGTGATCTTGCTGCTCATTTCCGGCATACACCGGCCGGCGAATCCACGCCGTGTACATGTCCACGGCTTTGGCGCCGGCAACGTCCGTGCGCTGCAAATCGCCGACGTGCAAACATTCATGCGCTTGAACACCGAGCCCGGTCAATGCAAAATGAAACATTTGCGGATGCGGTTTCGTGACGCCAACTTCGCCGGAGAAAATCAGCACGCGAAAGCATTCAAGAATTTTGTAGTTGGCGAAAATCTGCCGCAGCACACGTCCGGGCGTCCACGCGGTGTCGGAAATGAGCGCGAGCGGATATTTTTGCGCCAGCATCCGTACCGCGGCGACAGCGCCATCCAACGGCTCGGGATCTTGATGAACTTCCTCGCAAAAGCGCTGCACGCGCTGAAAACTTGCCGGCGGCAGCTCGACGCCAAGATGCTGCAACATTTCCCGCAAGCCTTCGGCCGCGCCGAAAGCGATTTGTCGCTCCCATAAATCGTCGAAATATTGCCACACGTGCTTGTAAGCGGCGCGCATTTGCTCCGGTGAAAAATCATGACCAAAACGGTGCAGCTCTTCGCGCAGGAAATTCTGCCGCTGCTCGCTGTGCAGGATCGTATCTGCCGGCGATTGCTTGTCACCGAGAAGCGTTCCCCAAAGGTCGAGGGAAATGGCTTTCACTTCGCGCCGCAGTTTTTGCCAAATGGCCTCATCCCCGCGAAGTTCGAGACCGGAAATGTTGGGCGCCTTTTTTGATCCGTCAAAATCATTCAAAACCGTTGGCATTTATCCTCGCGTTTATCACTTTGAGTTTACGTTTCAAGCTTTACGTTTTAGAATCGCCTTCACCAAATTGAGCTTGGAGAATTCTCCCTGCGACATCCACGGCCAAACGCCCTCCTTGCCAAGCACGGCGTCGCGAATTTTTTCGGCTTCCCACCCTTTTTGATGCAACAACTCGATGCGCTGCTCAAGCTCCTCATAAAACGCCAGTTTCTGCTTCAGCATTGCACCGGGGTTGTCCAAAACTTTGCCGCTGCCGCAAAACAGCCGGGCTAACGGCAAATTGATGACGCGGCGCAGCGAATCCATCAACGCATAAACGTCCTCGTCAAGTCGCAGCACCCGCACTTTCACGCTGAGAAACAGATCACCGCTGAATAGCCAGCCTTGTTGCGGCTCGTACAAACCGATATGATCGTGTGAGTGACCGGGGAGGTGCAACACTCCAAACGAGTGCTTCGCCGTCGAAATCGTTGCGCCGATGGCCTCGGGATGCGCCGGTTGCGGCACGCCCCACACGACGTCACGATAGAGTTTGAGTTTTTCGGGAGGCTTTTCGATCAAAGGGCGCGCCAGTGAGTGCGCGAACGCCTTCAGCCCCTGGCGCTGCTCGAAGAGATAATTGGCGCCGACATGGTCTTCGTGATGATGGGTGTTGACGATTCGCTTGACGTGTTTGTTTTTTAGCTCCTGATAAAATTTCTCGGCAAGATACGCAAAGCCGGTGTCGATGAGCAGGCCGTCGACGAAGTAAGCGGCGACGTGATAAAGATCTCGGCCCAAGACGGTGCGGGCCATTTTGTATTGGGTGACGGCGTCAAGTTGAGTGATTTGAAGCATGAGGAGTTTTTTATTCTTTTGACTTTCCGGAAAAACTTGCTATCTTATTGGCAAAATGAAACTTTTTTCATAAACGTGTTGCGCTTATTCAATCAAAAACCCGTCTGCCGGGAGAGCTTATGCCCAAACCTCATGCCCTGATGAATCTGGAAAAAGGCGAACGCTTCTACAAGTTTTTCTTTTTCCGTCCCCACGCGGGAAGATACAAACAATTCGAGTACCGAATCTTCGTCAAAGAAAAAACTGATGGAAATTTGGCGCTGGTGGCTTATAATTTCAAGATTGAAAACGGGATGCCGGTCAAGGATCATATCACCGAGGCGCCGGAGGTGCCAAAGGATCAACTGATGGGCATCATCCAGGGTATCAGGCGGCGAACCAATGCCATGCCCGATGAATTTGAGGAAGTCGATCTGTCTCGTTTTAAGACCGTCGACGAGCAAACTGAATTTTTAAAAAGCTCCGGACGTGCAGACGTGAGCTATTTGCATTGAGCACCACGCATTGCTTTCTCACCATGACTATTTTTTCATTCAAACCTCAATCACGCTGCCGCGTCGAATTTTCAATTTGACGATCTCCGGCTTGATCCGCCGCATGGCTTTGTTCAATTTCTCATCAAAGGAATAAAATGCTTCTACTTCCCAATAAAGCGTATAGCAGGCCACAATGAAATCCATCGTTTTCAAAAATAGGCGAGGGAGCTGCTCCGGCACAAAGTCGTTCCAAAATTATGCTCCATTTTTACCCCTTTTTCGATTTATGACGCGGACGCCGAACAGCAGGTGAGGAATTTCTTTCTTTTCTGATATCTTTTGTAACGTTGGTCACATAGCCAACGTCGATTTGCATCGCGCGGAACTTCGCGATTATTTTTTCTGGATCATAGGCCGGTTCCACCGGAATCGGCTTGGGAACTCGCAACTGCACTTCGATCACCGCTTTGCCATTTTCTTCGCGATAATCCAATACTGGCAGATTCGCCAGGTTTTTCTGCTGAATCACTTGAGCTAAGGTAGAAGTCTGCATAATAATACCTTTCTGAATTAATACCGACCGGTCACTGCGAGTGACCGGTCGGTGAAACGTGGTTACAGTTTCTCCGCAATGGATTTCGCCTGCAGGAACAGCAGGAGATAATCGCGGCCGCCGGCTTTGGAGTCGGTGCCGCTCATGTTGAAGCCGCCGAACGGATGGCCGCCGACCATGGCGCCGGTGCATTTGCGGTTGACGTACAAGTTGCCGCAATGAAATTCTCTTTTCGCCTTTTCGATCTTGAAGCGATTGCGCGTGTACACCGCGCCGGTGAGGCCGTAATCCGTGGCGTTGGCAAACTCGATCGCCTCATCTAAATCGCGCGCTTTGGTCACCGCCAGCACCGGCCCAAAAATTTCCTCGCACGAAATTCTGCCTGTCGCCGGCACATCTTTAAAGACAGTCGGCTTGATGAAGTAGCCGGCGTCCGGGCCGATCTCGCCGCCGATCACGAGCTTACCTTCTTTTTTGCCGATCTCGATGTACGACATTATTTTTTCCTGCGCGCCGGCGCTCATCACCGCGCCCATCCAGTTGGCGGGATTTACGACCGGGCCAACCGTTATTTTGCGCACGCGTTCGGCGAGCCGCTGCACAAATTCGTCGTACACTTTTTCGTGAATGATCGCGCGCGAGCAGGCGCTGCACTTTTGCCCCTGAAAGCCGAATGCGCCCACGGCGACACCCTCTACTGCTGAAGCCAAATCCGCTTCGTCATCAACCACAATCGCATCTTTGCCGCCCATCTCCGCGATCACGCGCTTGATCCAGAGTTGCCCTTTCTGCGGCGTGGCTGCGAGTTGATTGATGCGCAGCCCAACCTCCATCGAGCCGGTGAACGCGATGAAGCGTGTCTTAGGATGCGTCACCAAATAGTCGCCGATCGCGCCGCCGCTGCCGGGAATGTAATTCAATACGCCGTCCGGCAGGCCGGCTTCTTGGAAAATTTCCACCAGCTTGTAGCCAATCGTTGGCGTGTCACTCGCCGGTTTCAAGAGCACGGGATTGCCGGTGACGATGGCGGCGCAAGTCATGCCGGTGAGAATCGCCAGCGGAAAATTCCACGGCGGAATCACCACGCCGGCACCAAGCGGGATGTAAACCAGCTCGTTAAGCTCGCCGGGCTGCGGCACGATGGGCTGGCGCTCGAAATAGCGCAACATCTCGCGGCCGTAGAAATCGAGAAAGTCAATCGCCTCCGCCGTCTCGCCGTCCGCCTCGTTCCAATTCTTGCTCGCCTCCAAAACCATCCATGCGTTAAGTTCGTGCCGCCGGCGGCGCATAATCTCCGCGGCTTTGAAGAGCACGATGGCGCGCTCTTTCGGATCGACGTTCTTCCACGATTCGAACGCGACCCAACCCGCCTCCATCGCCATATCCACTTCCTTCTTGCCGGCTTTGTGGAATGTGCCGACGGTTTGCGTTTTCTCGCAAGGATTGTAGGATTTGAACAGGTCGCCGGTTTTCACGTCTTTGCCGTTGATGAAGAGCGGATACTCGCGGGAGAATTGGCTTTCGACAAATTTGAGCGCTTCTTCCATCGCCTGCTTGTTGGCGGACTGGGAGAAGTCGAGATAAGTGGTGTTTTTAAATTCGGAAATCATGAAAGGCTCCTTATCAGTTAGTGAAGTCGGACTTGCGCTGCAAGGTTTGACAAGATTTGGAAACTCGTTAGGCGCAAGTCCGACTTCGCCCGTTTCTTGGTTTCGCGCTGAAAGCAAGATAATAAAATCGCGGCATAAAGGCAATGAGATTATGGGGCGAATCGAATGTCTTGACAATGTCCATTTACTTTATTATCTTGGCATTGTGCATTAAAGCTTTTCCCCTCGCTCTTCTCGCGCGTGCATCCTTGCCATCGAGGGTTTTGACGTTAATTCAAATGTTGTTGGAGGGAGGCCATGCTTCAACGCACGTTCGAGCCGATTTATCCCAATCCTTATATTGCCGGCAATCCCATCCGCAATCAGGAGATGTTCTTCGGCCGGGTGGACGAGTTCCGCTTTATCGCGCGGGCGCTCGAAGACGGCCGCAAGGCCGCGTTGATCGTCCTCTTTGGCGAGCGGCGCAGCGGTAAATCTTCCATTCTTTATCAAATTCTCAACGGCCGGTTGGGCGAGGCCTTTTTGCCGATTTTTGTGGACATGCAAATCATGGCGGGCATTGCCGGCGACGCCGATTTTTTTGAGCGCATCATCACCGATGCTTGCAAGCAATTGGCCGGGAACGGCTTATCTGCCGAGCCATACGCCTCGCAGCTCAAGGAAGCCGCGGCGACCAATGTGTTTCGCCGGTTTTTGCAAGAGGTGAAGAGCCGGTTCCCTGAGCGCGCGCCGTTGTTGCTCGTCGATGAATATGAAAATCTCGAAGCCCGTGTAAAAGAAGGGAGCCTGTCACGGCACATTCTGACTTTTTTTGCCGGCTTGCTCGAGACCGATCTCGTGTCATTTGTCTTCACCGGCTCCAGGAGCCTGGAAGTACACGATCAGGCGATATGGGGAGAAGAGCTGTTCCGCAAAGCCACTTCGCGCAAAATCAGTTTTCTCACCAAGGATGACACGACGCGCCTGATCACGCAACCGCTGCAAAACAAAGTTGATTTTGCGCCGGAGGTGGTGGCGCAGATTTACAGCCTCACTGCCGGCCAGCCGTTTTATACCCAAATGATTTGCCAGAATCTCGTCTATCATTTGAATGAGGTGCAAAAGCGCCACGTCACTCGCAGAGATTTGCAAGACGTGGTGGATGGCGTTCTCGAAAACCCGCCGCCGCAGCTCATCTTCAATTGGAGCGAGCACGCTGCAGAGCGCAAGCTGGCGCTTTCCCTGCTGGCAGAGTTTTCCGAAGCGCCGCAAACGTTTTTGTCCGCCCGCGATCTTTGCCAGGGGATCAAACGCAAAAAGCTGGAAATCGATTTGGCGCCCAATTTTTTCCATGCCGAGTTTTCCAGCCTATTCCAGGACGAGTATGTTTTGCAAAAGGCCCGGAAATACGGCTTCCGGCTGGATCTGTATCGACTCTGGGTTCGGCACGATCATAACATCTGGCAGGTGAAAAAGGAGATTGGCGCACGAGAGACTGCCCGTATTACCAAGCAGGCGCACATCAAAGAAAAGAACAGGCAGAGAACATTCAGACGCTTGGAACATGCCATCGCCATCGGCCTGGCCGTAGTGGTCATTTATGTCTTGTGGAAGCTTCTCTTTCCGCCCAAACACGTGATCGTTCAGGCCAATGGTGGACCTTTCTGGGTTTTGGTCGATAGCGACACGGTGGGCACCAGCCATGGCCAGAAGGATTCCACCCGCTTTGAAATGCCCGAAGCGCTGACTAAAGGAATTGCTTATGAATTCAAAGTGATTCTGGCAGCTTCCGGCGAGACCTGGCAGAAAACTGAGACCATCCAGAAAGATGATCACGTGGTGGAAGCCCGATTTCCTCTTTATCCGTTACAGGTGATCACAGACGCGGCCAGTGTAGAAATGCGGGTCGGTGGTTTACCGTCAGTGAAAACCGCTGACAATCAGCCCGAAGCGTGGCAGCACAAGTTTCAGGTTTGCGCTGGCAAGTATGTGCTGTGGGCCAAAGATCGCAGCACCGGCGAAGTGTCGCAAATAGAAATTACCGTTTCAGATACGATGGCCGTGCGTATAGATTTTCCTGGCGTCGTCGTTTTGACTCTTGCCGCCAACCATTATCCCTTTGATTACACTCATAAATGGCGGAATGCACGAGCATCGAAAGAAAGGCCTAACCTCAAACGAGCCAATTCTCCGGTTGTTTTTTACGGGCAACCCAAAGATACTTATCTGTTCACTTTCAGCAACCCTGTTACCGGACAACCAATAAATATAATCTCGGATATTAAAACCGATACAACAGTCTCAGTCAAATTTGATCCCGATTGGAAACCGCCTCAGCCGCCGGTTTCAGTCACGATGCCCAAGACTATCACTAAACACACATTGCGAATCAATTCAGTTCCTTCAGGTGCGAGCCTTTCTCTCAATGGAAAGGAGCGGGGTGTTACTCCGTTCATTGATTATCTCGAGCGCAGCGAGTATTTAATCATTTTAAAGATGGCCGGTTACGATTCTGCCAAGCGACAGATTGTGCTCACAAGCGATTTTGGCGATACAATTAAATTAACGCCACAAAATGGCCACCTCAAGCTGGTGGTTCAAGATGAGAAGCAAAGGTTGATGCCAAACTACGCTGTTTCTGTCGATGGCAGGCCGCTCACGGAACGAGAGCTCAGGTCCGAGACGATTCAATTGCCGGTGGGCAAGCGCACGCTTCGGATAGAGTCTCGCAGATATGCTTCCATAGATACTTTCTGTGTTATCGAGAAAAACAAAATAGGTGAATTGAGAATTATTATGGAGAGATCAAAACCATGAGTCATGCCTCTGTTATGCGTCAATGGCGCACACAGCTTTGGCGTGTGCTGCCTGTGGTATTGATCATTTCCGGCGGCGCTTCGGCAAGTGCGCAACCGAAGAAAAGGCCCAATCTTGATAAGAAGGTGATTCAGTATCTGGCATTTGAAAAACTGCCCACGCCCACCCAATCTCTCATTGTTTCTGCCATTGATTCTTTTGACAACCGCAAGAACCGACAATCGATTGACACATTGATGACTCTGTTGGCTGGCGAGGGTATATACAAACCTCGGCGTTCTCTCCGAGCCTGGAGCCATCAATGGCTGGCGCTCAATTATTTTTCCGTTTTGGATAGTGCGGCGAGAGCGGAAGAATATGTCAAGCTTTCCATCAAGGATGATGTCGAAATTTGGCGCGAGTATGCCGACTCTCGAATGCAGCCAGGATTGCGGGAAATCTATCAAGAATATTGGGACGAGCTGCAACAGAACTTCGACAAGAAGCGCCATAGCTGGCGGCTCGCTGTTGGAACGATCTCGAGGTTAGATTATAGTTATCGTTCCAGATTCCTGGAAGTTCTCGCCGGATTTGGCGCGCCAGTCGTGGTAGATCTTCAGGATCAAAAGTTCAGAATCAAGCAAGTTTTGCTCTATACAAGAATACAAAGAATGCGCCGAAGCATCGAACGAATCACCGCTGGCCTCTATTTTGAGCCATCATTTTTAGCAGAAAAAGATACAACAAATAACAAGTTACGAATCACAGGAGCGGTCGGTGTCGGAGTTGTCATTGCCTATCCCTATAAAAGCGGTTGGGAAATTGGCGGAAGTGTTGAAGGCGCCCGGCTTCTTTTTGAAAAATCTGTTGAACTGACTTTCAGCCAAACTAAAGAAATTGGCAACTCCACCCTTTCCTATGGCAACTTTGAATTCTACGTGCGCAAATGGTTTTAAACAGCATTCGGATTTTATTGTATGATCGGCAAAATCATCTCACATTATCGCATTCTCGAAAAGATTGCGGAAAGCAACATGGCTGAGGTCTATAAAGCTCAAGATATACAACTTGGCCGCTATGTTGTCCTTAAATTTTTGAAAGCCGATCTCCAGGCCAAGTCGGAGGAGAAACAGCGCTTCATCAGAGAAGCCCAAGCTGCCTCGGCCCTCGATCACAACAATATCTGCACGATCTATGAAATTGGCGAAACCGATGATGGTCAGATGTTCATCGCCATGGCCTATTACGAAGGCGGCAGCCTGAAGGACCGCATCAGCCGCGGGCGCATGCCGCCGGCAGAGGCGGTTGACATGGCCATTCAAATCGCGCAGGGCTTGGCCAAAGCGCACGAGCGCGGGATCGTGCATCGCGACATCAAGCCGGCAAACGTGATGCTCAACAGTGACGGGGTAGCTAAAATTGTTGATTTCGGCCTGGCCAAGCTTGCCGACGCCACCAGGCTAACCAAACGCGACGTGGTGGTTGGCACACCTGCGTACATGTCGCCGGAACAAGCGAAGCCGTTTGATCCGGAACAAGCTCATTCGCCCGATGTCGATCATCGTACTGACATCTGGTCGCTCGGGGTCGTGCTCTATGAAATGCTGTCCGCGCAAACGCCTTTCACCGGGGAAAACTATCTGGCAGTGTTGTTTGCCATCAACAATCTGGACCCCGAACCCTTGCAAAAGCATGTGCCCGATCTCCCGCCTCGATTGCTTCACATCGTCGAGCGTGCGCTGAAAAAATCTGTCGATGAGCGCTATCCTTTTATAAATGATGTGCTGCTCGACTTGCGCAGGTGCCCCCCTCCGAACGGCGGCGAGGAGCCGGAGGTCGTTGTGATTTCAAGCCGAGGTTCCAACGTTGCCAAAAAACTTCGACCCTTGATCGAGCAAACGCTTTCTTTTACGTTCACGCCGAAACCGCCGGCAGGCGAGAATCCGTATCTGAATCGGGTGCGAATTCAAAACCCGGATGAATTTTATGGCCGCCGTTCGGAGCTGAGCCGCATTTACGAGCGCATCAAGGCCGGCCGGCCGCAAAGCGTCTCGCTGGTCGGCGTGCGCCGCATCGGTAAGTCATCCTTGTTGAGCGCGATTCACCATCCGGCCAATCGCCTAAAATATTTGCCCGTGCCGCAGGAGTACGTTTGCGTTTACATGGATTTTCAAGAGAAGCGCAACGTCGCACCGGCGGAGATTTTGCGTCACATTTTGAGCGCGCTGCAAAACGAATATCGCGGCCGCCTCAAGCTCAAAGTGCAGCCGGATTACGAGGGGCTGATGGAGGTAGTTCACGCCTTTCAGGAAGCCGGCCTCAAATTGATTTTCTTGTGGGATGAATTTGAAAGCGTAACCAGAAACTCCAACATCGGCGCCGAATTTTACGCCTATTTTCGCGCCCTCGCCAATAACTATAACGTTGCTTACATCACCACTTCCTCGGCGCAATTACAGACCTTGTGCCATACCAAGGCGATTGCGGATTCGCCGTTTTTCAATATTTTTACCAACCTGCACTTGGGGCCTTTCAAGCCCGAAGAAGCCAGGCAACTGATCGCCGAGCCTTCGGGCAAGGCCGGAAAGCCGCTCGCCGCGCACACCGATTTTGTGCTGGAGATTGCTGGGCATTTTCCATTTTTTATTCAAATGGCTTGCGCGGCATTGTTCTCAATGGATCGCCTTGACAAAGCGGCTTATAAAAAAGCGAGAGAAACTTTTATGGAAGAGGCCGGACCCCATTTTCGAGAATATTGGGAAAGATTCGACGAGTCACAGAAAGCTGTGGTGGCCGCCTTGGCCAAAGGCAAAAAGCCGCCGCGCGAGCACGCCTTTGCTGTTAAATATCTCACGCAAGCCGGTTTCGTGTTGAATGGCAAGTTGTTTTCAACTTTGTTCGCGGAATTTGTGCGCGAGATTACGGGCAGCGGCCGGCGTTGGTGGGAGGTGTGGTGAGTAAAATGAAGTGTTAAATAGACAAAATTATCATGTCTGCCATGACGACCAACTCACATAAACTGATTGCCACCATCCCCTCTCTCAAGATTGTGCGCGCCTTTTCGCTCGTGCAGGGCCGGCGCTATCTGCTTGGCAGCGCCGAGATGGAGCCTGGCATGCTGGTCTTCACGCCCGACCGCTCTCTGAGCCGGCGGCAAGCTTTTCTGGAGATCGTCAAGGACAAGCTGTGCGTAGAACGCCATCCTAAAGCCAGCCAAACCCTCAATGGCGATGCAACTGTAACCGAATTGGTGCTTGCCGAGGGCGAGAGTTTTACTGCCGGGATGAGTGTTTTTCAATTCGTCAAAGACGCCGGCGATGATTCGCCTCCGGACAGAACTTTCATCTTCTCGTCGCCACCTACTGCTCTTGCGTTCGCTCTAACCGAGGCTCGCAGCTTTATGAACGTCGTCGGGCAGATGCCCACACTGATGCGGAACAACGAAACCCCGGCGGATTTTCTGCTGGCTTTGTGTGAAACCTTGCGAGCGAACATTTCCGGCGTACACGTCTCAGCTTGGGCTGTCGAGTTGGATGGCGATTTGCTTCAGCTCACGCCTCTGCGCGCCTCCGAGTCCATGCCCAATCTCGCCGGGCAGGAGACGCCAGTCAGGCCGAGCCGGCACCTGATCCGGCAAGCGTTGAGTTTGTCCGGTGATGAATTTGCCGTGAGCGAATGGCGCAGCGGATCCGCCGCGAGCGAGGCCGGGCAATCCGTGATGGTTTCCGGCGCCAAATGGGCGATGTGCATCGCCATCTCACTTTCCGAGCAGGAACGCTTTGCGCTTTATGCGAGCAGCACGCACCTTTTCCTCGGCGAACAGCTCGATGAGGTGCAGCGGCTCTTTGCCGCGCTCGGCGCCATCGCCAAGCAACACTTGCTGGCCGCCCGCGCCAAAGAGCGCCAGGGCCAAATCGGCCAATTCTTTTCACCGGCATTGCGCAACATCCTGTTCGGAGATATTACAAAGGCCGATCGCACTTTGCAGCCGGCGGAGCACGAAGCCGCCATTTGCTTTTTTGATTTGCGCGGCTCTTCCCGCCTCGCCGAAGGCATGGATATTTACACCGGCAAACACTCGGCGATAGACCACTTTGCTTTTTTGGAAAGAATTCTCGGCAACACCGCCAGCGTGATTTTTGAGACCGGCGGCATTGTCATTGATTTTCAGGGTGACGGTGTGCTCGCCTGCTGGGGCATTCCGCGGCAAGGCGCGCCAGCGAATCCGGCCTGGCAAGCGATCATCGCAGTGCGGCAAATCGTCGAGCTGATGGCGGAATATGAGTGGCCGGCGGTCGTTACCGAAAGCGGCGTCGCCCTGCGTTGCGGCCTTGGCCTGACGTGCGGGAAAGTGCTGGCAGGATTGTTCACCGCGCAAGGGCGCAATCGCACCCAGCTCTCGAAATACTCAGTCATTGGCCGCGCCGTGAATCAGGCCGCGCGTTTGGAAGCCATGACCAAAAAACTCGGTGTGCCGGTTCTGGTGGATGGCGCGCTGGCCCGCGCCGTGGCCAACGAGAAGTTGTCGCTGCGCCGCATCGGGCGATTGCAGCCGCCTGGCATGCGTGACGTCGTCGAGGTGTACGAGCTCATCTTGCCGCCCGAGTTTGGCGGAACCGGCATCGACGAAAAAGGCATTGCGGCTTATTCGACGGCTTTGACGCTCTTCGAGAACGGGGATTTTGCTGCGGCCGCGGCGGCGGTGCGCGACGCTCCGAAAGATGCCATCACGCTTTTCCTGCAAGAACAAATCGCCAGATATCGCGACGCGCCTCACACAGAAGCGTGGAATGGGGTTGTCTCCCTTTCGTAAAAATCCGTTTAACCCCGATAATTCATGAACTATATTTTTAAGCTTAAGCTGAGAAGCAGAGTGTAGCTGTTTAAGCACCGCGTGAATTATCGGGGTTAACGTGGTTTCAAAACGTGCGCGCCGCGATGGGCAAATTTCAAAATCTCCGCCCGACCGCTCAATTGATATTGCCTTGCCACTTCCGCCATCGTCTGTGCGATTTGTTGCGCTTGGTGTTTGGCGCAAATTGTGAGAATGGTTGATCCGGAGCCGCTCAAGAAACCGGCATAAGCGCCGGCCTTGTAAGCTGCCGCAAGAAAATCATCAAATCCTGGAATCAACGCTTTACGATAAGGCTGGTGCAGCCAATCTTGCACGCCGAAGTGCAGCAATTCCGGATCGCGTTGAAAGAGAGCAGTCACCAACATCGCCGCCCGCTGAATATTTTTCACTGCGGCCTCGCGCGGTACTGTTTCCGGAAGCACCCGGCGCGCCTCATGCGTGGAGATTTCCAAATCTGGAATGAAAGCAGCCGCCACCCATTCTCGCGGCATAATAATGCCGGCAGATCGCACCTTGCCATGCTCAACGCCGCTCACCTTCAGCCCGCCGAGCAACGCCGCCGCCGCATTTTCCGGATGCCCTTCCATTTCACAAGCCATGTTGAGAATTTGTTGCTGTGAAAGTTTTTCGCCAAAAAGCAAATTGGCGCCAACGACTCCGGCAACAATCGCCGCCGCGCTGGAACCAAGCCCGCGCTTGAGCGGAATGCGATTATTCATTTCAATTTTGAGCGGCGGCGGCTCGCGCCCGATTTCCCGACAAACACGATCAAAAGCTTGCAGTAGCAAATTGTTTTCTTCTTGCTGAATCAACGCCGCGCCTTCGCCCTTTGCGTGAATTAGTCGTCCGGATTCAACGATCTCAAATTTTACCGTGAGCGGCAAGTCAATCGCCAAGCCGAGCGCATCAAAACCGGAGCCGAGGTTGGAGGTGGAAGCAGGGACGCGGAGGGTGAGTGGGGGCATGTTATCAGAACTTCGTAATGCAGACAAATTGTAGCGAAAAAGGTTTTAAGAAATCATCCCCTACTGTTAAATGAACCCAACGGACAAGTTCAGCAGTTGGGTTCATCTATCAGTTGGCAACGCAAAGCACTGTTGAAATTTTTCGATTTGACTCGTTTTGCTGTTTTGTCTTTTATCATTTTTTTAAGAACCTGCTCCCTGGTTTCTCCGCGTTGCCACCCGCTGCGCACAGCGGGCACGCTTGTGGCGCATACGTCTCCGGCGCGAGCTGCAAAGTTGAAATTAACGGCACGCCGAAATTTGCTTTGCCACTGCTGCGATCCACGATACAAAAGACGCCAACCACCTCGCCGCCGGCCTCTCGCGCCAAATCGATGACTTCGCGCACCGAGCCGCCGGTGGTTATCACATCTTCGCACACCAATATTTTTTCGCCAGGTGAAATATGAAAGCCACGTCGCAGCGACATTTTGCCATCTTGGCGCTCGGCGAACAACACGCGAGCTTGCAGAAGCCGCCCGACTTCGTGCGCGACGATGATACCGCCGACTGCCGGGGCAATCACCACATCGATTTCCTGTTTGGAAAAATGTTGCTGCGCGACGCGGCATAATTTCTCGGCGTGTTGCGGATACTGCAAAACTTTGGCGCATTGAAAATATTGTGGACTGTGCAATCCCGAGGTTAGTTGAAAGTGGCCTTCCAACAACGCTTCGGTTTCGCGAAAGAGTTGGAGAACTTGTTCTGTCGTCATATTGAGATTATTTTGATTGCGGTATCGTCGTTCGTAAAATCGCGCGCATTTCATTGCGCATTTTCTCAGCCGCGCGTGCGGCGGCTTCAGCAAATTTATTTCCGGAATCCGCATAAAGAATCGTACGGCTGGCGTTAATGATAGCGAGGTCACCAGATGCCGTTGCGCCAACGCGAACCGCCGTTTCCAAATCGCCGCCTTGCGCGCCGACGCCAGGAATGAGAAACGGCAGTTCCGGACTCACTTTTCGCACTTGTTGCAGTTCGCGGGGATGGGTTGCGCCAACGACTAAT
The DNA here is from genome assembly GCA_022616415.1 of Candidatus Zhuqueibacterota bacterium. Lineage (GTDB taxonomy): Bacteria > Zhuqueibacterota > Zhuqueibacteria > Zhuqueibacterales > Zhuqueibacteraceae > Zhuqueibacter. Next base: position 45,877 of record JAKEEU010000424.1, read on the forward strand.
CCCGCATTGCCCTTTTTATTCCACTCCCGAACCTGCGCGGCGACGTGCAAATAAAGCGGCCTCGTGCGGTCAGGGAAATTTTGAATATCACTGCTGCCAGGATTGGAAGTGCGGCAAAGAAAAAAAGCGCCCTTTTTCGCATCGTCAAGGAAAGGCTGCGCCGCATCTTCGCCCAAATACGGATTTGCCGTCATCGCGTCAAACGGCAATTGGCGGAAAATCGCCTCGGCATACCTCTGCGCCGTGTTGCCGATGTCGCCGCGTTTGGCATCAGCGATTTTGATCACATCGTTCGGCAGCGCCGCCGCAACGGCTTCGAGAGCTGCCCAACCGGATTTGCCCAACGCTTCAAAAAACGCAAAATTGACTTTGAAAGCGGCGGCGAAATCGTGCGTTGCCTCAATGATTTCCTTGCAGAAAGTGATGATGCCTTTCGCTGATCGCGGCAGGTTCGCCGGCAGTTTTTGCAGATCGGGGTCAAGCCCCACGCACAAAAGGCTCTGCCGCACGCGCAGCGTTCGCTGAAATAGCTCGATGAAATTTGTACTGTGAGAAGTTTGCATATTGAAAAATTACAGGAAAAAGGCGATAGAAGCAAGGGGAAAGTCCGAAGTTGATTGTCCGAAGTCCGAGGTCATAATGTCCGAAGTCGATTGTCCGAAGTCCAAGGTCATATAATGTCCGTTGCCTTGCTATCGTGCTTGCTTTGGCCGATATTTTTCTTATATTAAACCATAGCAAAGACAGAAAAATTCATGACAGGAAAATGGCGTTTGGCATCATGCGAAGGAAATTGATGAAGACGGATGAAGTAGACGGCAAACATTTTAAGGAGACAATATTGAAACTTTCAACATTTGCGCGTTTTATTAAAATAGAACACACCCTGTTTTCTCTGCCACTCATTTATAGCGGCGCTTTGCTCGCGGCACGCGGTTGGATTCCACTGCGCCTGGCCTTGCTCATGCTCGTCGCTGCGGTGGGAGCGCGTACTGTCGCGATGTCGTTGAATCGCATTATCGACCGAGAAATCGACAAACGCAATCCCCGCACTGCCATTCGCGAGCTGCCCGCCGGGCGGATGAAATTGCTGGAAGCCATGGCGGTTTTGGTCTTTGGACTTATCCTTTATTTTGGCAGCGCCGAGTTAATTGGCCGGTTCTGCTTAATCTGGTCGCCGCTGCCGCTCGCTGTTTTTGTTTTCTATCCTTATATGAAGCGCTTCACGCCGCTGGCGCATTTCGGCGTCGGGCTTGGACTCGCGATGGCGCCACTGGCAGGATGGGTGGCCGTCACCCAGTCGCTCAGCAATTTGATCCCTGGCTTCATTCTTGGCTTCTTCACTTTGTTATGGGTTACTGGGTTCGACATCATCTACGCGACGCTTGACGAAGAATTTGACCGGCGCGAGAATTTGTACTCGCTGCCATCGCGTCTCGGAAAAGAGAAAGCGTTGAAAATTTCCGGCTACTTGCATGCGCTCGCTTTTGTGGCGCTCGTTTATATTTTTGCCGTTTATATCCACTCCTGGATTGCCGTGCCGTTTCTGGTGCTGGCGGGCTTTCTTCTGTATCTCGAACACGCCAAAGCTTCGGATGTTGAATTAGCTTTTTTTAAGATTAATGCGGCGTTGGGGTTTGTGATTTTGGTGATGGTAATGGTGGGTGTGCATTTTCCGTAAAAAGTTCGTAGTTGCGCCTTCAGGCGCTGATTTTACAAATTAGGATTCTGTTGACGTTGTAACCCTGACGCCTAAAGACGATACTACCAACTCTTATGCGAATCGCAATAGCAATCACCGGCTCGTCCGGCGCGGTTTATGCCGTCGAGTTTTTGAAGCAATGTCCCGGTGATAAATATCTCGTCGCCAGCAAGTGGGGCAAAGTCGTGCTGCAGGATGAAATGAACCTGACCGAGCGCGACTTGCAGCCCTACGTGAAAAAGATTTTTGCCAACGACGATCTGCACGCCCCACTCGCCAGCGGCTCCAACTCCATTGACGCGTATGTGGTCATCCCTTGCACGACTTCAACATTGGGAAAAATTGCCAGCGGCATTGGCGATACGCTGATCACCCGCACCGCGCAAGTGGCAATGAAAGAGCGCTTCAAAATGGTTTTGTGCATCCGCGAAACGCCGCTTTCTTCGATCGCGCTGGAGCAATGTCTAAAACTCTCGCGCGACGGTGTGATCATTATGCCCATCTCACCGCCGCTTTATTTTTTGCCAAAAACGGTTGACGAGTACGTTCGCGCGTTTGCCGATAAAATTCTCGGCGTGATTGGCGCGCGGCAGAGCAAAGGATGGCGAGCAGAGGAGCTGGAGTAAGGGAAATCAATCAGCTCGAATTGCAACTTCAATTGTGAACGAATCGTAATGCCTCAAAGTCACGGGAGGACTTTCGTGTCATTCCGAAGTAATCTCGTTTAAATTCAAGCTGATTCTTCGAGTCAAAAAAGATTCTTCCAGAGAATGACATCCCCTATAACTAAGCGATTACAACGAAATCCCATGTTGTGGAAGAGTTGGCAAAATCTGGGCGCGCGCCTCGGGCGAGCCATCGAAAGTCTTGGCGTCGATCCGAACGACACTGGCGAAGTTCGCTTGCAGAAGATCATCTTGGCGCGTTTTGGCTTGATGATAAGTTTCGCAGGAATTTTGTGGGGCTTTATCTATCTTAAATTTGCCGAGCCGGTAGCGGCTATTTTCCCCTTTGCTTACACCATTTTAACCATTCTCAATATCGCCGTCTTCCGGCTTATCCTGCGCTACGAAGTGTTCCGCTTTGCTCAGCTTTTGTTGACTCTGCTGTTGCCATTTTTCGTGATGGTGGCGCTGGGAGGGAGATTTCTGAATTCCAGCGCGGTGATATTGTGGTCGCTGCTTGCTCCATTAGGCGCATTGCTTGTGGCCGGACCTCGCCAGGCCAGCGGTTGGTTCTTGGCCTACCTCGCGCTGATCGCGATCAACGCCGTGCTTGAACCCTTCGGACGCCCCGCTAACAACCTGCCGCAATTTCTGGTGACCGTCTTCTTCGTGATGAACATCGGCGGTGTCTCCGGCGCGGCCTTTGTGTTGTTGCGCTATTTTTTGCGCCAGAAAAACGCCGCGACTTTGGAGATTGCCCGACTTTATAAAGAGGCGCAAGAAGCACGTGCTGCCGCCGAAGCCGCCACACTGGCCAAAAGCGTTTTTCTTGCCAACATGAGCCACGAAATTCGCACGCCGATGAATGCCGTCATCGGCATGACCAGCCTCCTGCTCGATACCAATCTAACGCCGGAGCAGCGCGATTTCGCCATGACCATTCGCAACAGCAGCGAGATTTTGCTGACCATCATCAACGACATTCTCGATTTTTCCAAGCTCGAAGTGGACAAGCTCGAGCTGGAACATCAACGCTTTTCGCTGCGCGATAGTTTGGAAGGTTCGCTCGATTTGATGGCGCCGCAAGCGGCCGCAAAAAGCCTTGATCTGGCCTACCTCATCCACGAAAAAACTCCCGAGATCATCGTCGGCGATGTCACTCGGCTGCGCCAGATTCTCGTCAATCTCCTCAGTAACGCCATCAAGTTTACTGCGACCGGAGAAATCGTCGTCTCGGTGAGCAGCCATCGTTTGCAGAAAGACGCCACCGATCCAGCCGATCATACGCCTCATGTTTTGCACTTTTGGGTGCGGGACACCGGCATCGGCATTCCGCAAAACAGCACGAATCGTTTGTTCAAATCCTTCAGTCAAGTGGATACTTCGACGACGCGCCGTTACGGCGGCACCGGACTCGGTTTGGCGATTAGCAAAAAACTGGCTGAGGTGATGGGCGGCACGATGTGGGCCGAGAGTGAAGGCATTCCAGGCATGGGCAGTACTTTTCATTTCACCATCATCGTGGAGGCCAGCGATACGGCGGTGCGTCCGCATTGGCACGAAGCGAAGTCCCGCACGTTTTTGCGGGACAAGCGCTTGTTGATCGTGGATGACAATGCGACGAATCGCCGCATCTTGACTTTTCAAGCGCAAACTTGGGGCATGTCGGCGTGGGATACGGAATCTCCGCGTGAAGCGCTCGACTGGGTTCGGCAAGGCGAGGTGTTCGATGCCGGCATTCTTGATATGCAAATGCCGGAAATGGACGGCCTGACGCTGGCGACCGAGATTCGGCGCATTCGCGATGCCAGCCGGTTGCCATTGATCGTGCTCACTTCGCTGGGAAATCGCGACGACCGCAGCGAAGAAGCTAAAGCGGTGGAATTCGCCGCGTTTTTGACCAAGCCCATCAAACCTTCGCAACTTTTTGACGTGCTGGTGAGTGTGTTCTCCGGACAGCCGGCGTTAGTTCATCGCCGCGAGGCAAAAGAAGAATCGCTCTTCGACGCGCAGATGGCTGAGCGGATTCCGCTGCGCCTCTTGCTGGCGGAAGACAATACGACCAACCAAAAATTGGCATTGCACATTCTCGCGCGCATGGGCTATCGCGCTGATGTGGCGGCGAATGGTTTGGAAGTGCTGCAATCCCTCGAGCGCCAAAAGTACGACGTGGTGCTGATGGACATGCAAATGCCGGAGATGGATGGCTTGGCCGCGACGCGCTTCATTCGCAAAGAATGGCCGGACGAGTTGGGGCCGCGCATCATCGCGCTGACCGCCAACGCCAGCTCAGAAGACCGCGACACGTGTTTGGCGGCAGGAATGGACGACTACATCAGCAAACCGATCCGAGTCGAAGAGCTGGTGGCCGCGTTGAGCAAATGCGCGCCACGAAGGATGCCGCAAGAGCGCGAGACAATGCCGCAAACAATCGAAATGCAAAACGATAAGATGCAACAACAGCCGGCAGTTCTTGATCCCGCCGCGCTCGAGCGGCTGCGTAAAACCGTGGGCGGCGACGCTGCCGTATTGGCCGAACTGATTGACAGCTTCCTCGAAGACGCTCCCAAATTATTAATGACCCTTCAGCAGGCTTCGGAGAAGGGCGACGCCGCTGGCGTCCGTCTGGCCGCGCACAGCCTCAAATCCAACGCCGCCGACTTCGGCGCGATGCACTTTTCAAATTTATGCAAAGAATTGGAACAGCTTGGCACAGCTGGCACTTTGGATGGCGCAACGGCATTGGTGGAGCAGGTTGAGGTGGAATATGAAAAGGTGAGGACGGCGTTGGAGGGGTTGCGAGGGTGATGAGCAATTTTATGTGCAGCGTGTTGCATAAACTTTCTTTTGCAATATTACGAGATTTTCATTAAATTTATACCATCACAAGGGTGAGGCGATTATTCTGGCAAATCCTCTAATCTCAGTTCAACCGAATTAAAATGTAAAAACGCAAATGGATATGGAAGTATTTAAAAAAGACGATCACGCCATATTTTGGGGAGATGCAATTGAAGTTTTGTCGGGCAACATTCCTGACAATTCAGTTGATTTAATCTTCGCCGATCCTCCCTACAATATCGGCAAAAGCTTCAACGGCAGAAAAGACAAGTGGGAATCGGAAGAAGCTTATTTGCAATGGTGCTACAGTTGGTTTGATTTGTGTATACAGAAATTGAAGAGCACCGGCAGTTTTTATCTCATGGCCGCGACGCAAAACATGCCGTATTTTGATCTCTATTTGCGCAAAAAAATACATATCCTTTCCCGCCTCGTTTGGTACTATGACAGTTCCGGCGTCCAAGCCAGAAGGTACTTCGGTTCTTTGTATGAGCCAATACTTTTTTGTGTAAAGGACAAAAATGAGTATACATTCAATACCGGCGATATTTTGGTCGAGGCCAAGACCGGCGCCAAGCGTCGCTTGATCGATTATAGGATACCGGTGCCGGCAATTTATAACAGCAATAAAGTGCCTGGAAACGTCTGGGAAATTCCAAGAGTTCGTTACAGAATGGACGAGTATGAAAATCATCCAACCCAAAAACCAGTGGAGCTTTTGGAACGGATCATTCTGGCCAGCTCGAATACAGGCGATGTCGTTTTAGATCCATTTTCCGGAACTTTCACCACTTCATTCGTCGCCAAGAAGCTGGGGCGCAAATCGATCGGAATTGAAATAGAGGAAGAATACATCAAGATCGGATTAAGAAGGCTTCAAATTCAAACGCATTATAAAGGTGAGGAGTTGAGGCGGGAACTGCGTTCTTATGAAAAAAAGATTCTCCAGAGCAACAGCGCCTCATACTATTTGACCAAAAATAGATGGAACACGAATTCACACAGCAAATTAAAGCCATCCTCAAAATTCATTAATTTTATTACCACGATCAAACTGTATATTTCGGGTTTGATTTAGACAACATACAAGAAGAGAATCTAAAACTCTACAAAACCGGAAGGACGAACGCCAATGACGGTGGCATTGACTTTGTCATGCGCCCGCTGGGCAGATTTTTTCAAGTAACCGAGACCCTCGATGTGAAAAAATACTTTTTGGACATCGATAAAATCGAGCGTTACCCAATATCCTTCGTCATTAAATCCGAAGACTCGATGGATGCACTCAGGCAAAGATTGAAAGAGGGAGCCGAAAAACAGTATTCGGTAAAGTCGATTGTGCGAAAATATATGAGTTGTATTGAGGAAATCATTAACCTTCCTGTGTTGAAAGATAGGTTCAACGAAGCAGTAAAAGAAGGCTATTTGCAGCAGATTCTCAATGAGATCATTAAGCAAAGTAAGGTGGAGTTCAATTATGAAGGATCGGAAGAAAATATCCGTTAAAGACGACATCTGGTGGCCGTCAAAGTTTGGCGTGGATTTCCTGATGAAATAAAAGCTTTCCGCACAGAAAAGGCGGCTTTGCGACAAGAAAAAATTTGGCGAAAACAAATGAACCAAGATTATGATGAGACCGGCGTTTTTCAGATTGAAGAAATCAATGCTGATTGAATTAGTTCCGAATGCCCATCTCAACACATTTACCTTGTTTGATTCCGACTCGTTTGAATTCCGAAGGCTAAGCCGTTAAGCGAGGAGCATTCCATGACCAACCAACACGGCCACATCCTCGTCGTCGACGACAACCGGATGAACCGCATCAAACTCTCTGCCGGTCTGGAGCAGCAGGGTCACTGCGTGACTTTGGCTGAGCATGGCAAGCAGGCGTTGGAGATGATGCGCGCGCAGTCGTTCGACGTGGTGCTGCTCGACATTATGATGCCGGAGATGGACGGCTATCAAGTTTTGGAACAAATAAAAAACGACAGCACGCTGCGGGACATTCCCGTCATCGTCATCTCGGCGCTGGACGAGAGCAATAGCATCGTGCGCTGCATTGAAATGGGCGCGGAGGATTATCTCACCAAGCCGTTTGATCCGGTCTTGTTGAAAGCGCGGTTGAGCGCCAGCCTCGAAAAGAAAAAATTGCGCGATTTGGAGCGCGCGTATTTGCAGCAAGAAGTCATGCTGCGGCAAAGCGAGAAGCTGGCAACGCTCGGCAAGCTCAGCGCCGGCATGGCGCACGAGCTTAATAACCCCATTGCCGCAGTGCAGCGCGGGGCTGGACATTTTCGCGCTGCCATTACGCAAGCCCAGCAAGCTCTGCTGAAACTGGGCGAGTCAAGTCTCACCAAGGCGCAAATCGACATACTGTTGGCGTATGATCAACTGGCTCAAAAGCGCGCTGCCGAACCCACCGATCTCGATTCTCTCATGCGCTGTGAATGCGAAGACGAAATAAAAATTTGGATGGAAGCGCGCGGGATTGAAAACGCGTGGGAATTCGCGCCGGCGTTGGTGAATCTTGGCTATGACAATAACGCTCTGGCGGCGCTGGCGGAAAATTTCACGTCGGCACAAATCCCCGCGGTTATTGCCTGGCTCAGCAGCACGTATTTGATTTATAGTCTGCTCGAAGAACTCGGCCAAGGCTCCGGTCGCATGGCTGAAATCATCAGGGCGTTAAAAGCCTACACCTACATGGATCAAGCGCCGGTGCAATCTGTCGATGTACACGAGGGCTTGGACAACACGCTGGTGATGCTGCGCAACAAGCTGAAAGTTGGAATCGATGTTCATCGCCAGTATGCCGAAAATCTCCCGCGTATCCAGGCTTATGGCAGCGAGCTGAACCAGGTGTGGACGAATATCATCGACAATGCCGTCGAGGCGATGCAAGGCCGCGGTGAGCTTACATTACGGACGCGCCAGGAAGAACAATGGGTGGTCGTCGAAATCGAAGATAATGGGCCGGGAATTTCGGAAGCGATTCAAGCGAAAATTTTCGATCCGTTTTTTACGACCAAAGCGCCTGGGAAAGGCACCGGCCTGGGTTTGAACATCAGCCACAATATCATCGTTCAAAAGCACAAAGGCAAGATCGCTGTGCGCTCGCAGCCGGGAAAGACTTGTTTTGAAATTCGGCTGCCGATTAGTTTTGAAAAATAGCCAAGTCTGCTCGAAAAACACTTTGCTTTGATCAGCGAATTGCGTATTTTGTTCAAACAATCAAAATTCGGAGAATAGCAAGATGTCAACCAATCATGATATTGAAAAACTCGTGGCCTCTATAGTTCAAGAACACTTCGATCTCGAGGAAGACCTTGATCAGATTATCTGGCTGCAAAAAGGGGCGACAAGTGAAATTCGTTTGCTGGAAGTCAATCGCAATACAGCAGCGACTGGCATGGTGGAGGTTTTTGGCTTCGCTCCATCAGCAGACGTGCCCTACCCGCTCCGTATCGCGGAAATTACTCCGGACGAATGGGAACGCGTACAAAATGGCGAAATCGTCCTTCCGGAAAATTGGTCACTTGAACATGCTGAAATATTTACTCGGGAGCACGTTTTCGCATGAGCCGGACGAGCGATTGGATGAATGCCTTTGTGGGCCAAGCGCGTTCTGACTGGCAAGCCTATCAACTCGTTTATCACTCGACACTCCCGCCATGTCATGCTATGCACTATCTGCAAATGGCAACTGAAAAGCTTGCAAAAGCGGCGTTGCTTGCAGGCGGCATGAAACCGGATGAACTCCGGAATAGCCATTTGGCATTTACCAAATTTCTTCGCCTCGCGTTTCGGAACCGCAATCTTCGTCTTGAAATGGGTATGACGGGTGCACAAATCAGAGCGCATTTTGCCAGCGCATTGCCCATAGCTGATGCCATTGAACGGTTAGCTCCCGCTCTGGCAGGTGGTGGAGTAAATCCCGAATATCCTTGGGAGAGTCCCGATGGGGTTGTACATACTCCAGCAACCTTTTCGTTTGAACTGGTAGAGGGTTTAAGCACACCGAAAGGAGTAAACCTTCTCAAGGATATTTCACTTATGTTGAGGAATTTTGAAAAACTGTTTGGATAAATATGAAAAATTTAATTATTGAAACCGATTATTCAAAGTGTTATATTCAAAATTGTATGACGACCTGAACATCGAAACAATCCGTTTTCGCGAAAAAGATTGAGGACGATATGAAATCCATGCAAACAACTGCCACTGTCTCGGTTGATGGCAAGCTAACCGTTCAGCTTTAATTATCGAAAGGCGAAAACATGGGCATTAGCGTATCAGAAGTAGTTACCCTTAGAGAGGTTATTCCTCTTGTTGACCGTCTTAGTGAAGTGGAGCGTGAGGAGCTTCGGCAATTTCTCGAAAGCAAGACTCGCATAGATTGGAAGGCAGAGTGGGAAAAAACTGTGGCACATTTTCATCAAATATTCGCCAAATTTTCCGATGAGGAAATTGAAAAGGATTTGACTAGGGCGTTAAACGAGGTTAGAAGTGGCCGAGCAGATTAAAGTTATCCGGGTAGTCTTGGACACGAATATTTTCCTCAGATCGTTGATTCGCAAGGGAAATATTAGTGACAAGTTTGTTGATTGCTCAATTTTAGGACGTGTGCAAAATTTGGTTTCGGAGGACAATGATCTGTTGGAAGATAAGAATCTCAGAAAACAGCTTTTCGAGTATGGTGTGGAAGTGCTCAATGCCTTTGAGTTTTATCAGCAACTGCAAAGTATTCTTAGCCCCTCCAATCCCCTTCCTGATATATCAGCTTGAAAATATAAGGAGAGCTTTCAAGGAAAAAGTGTAACATGGCAAAACCCAGTATTCTAATTCTTGACGACGAGCCGCACGTTCTCAACGCGGTCGAACGTGACTTACGACAGTATTATCGCGATGACTATCGCATTATCAAAGCGAGTTCGGGCGCGCAGGCGTTGGAGATGGTGCGCCAGCTCAAGCAGCGCAATGCGCCCGTGGCGTTGTTTCTGGTTGACCAACGCATGCCGCAGATGAGCGGCACCGAATTTTTGGAGGCAGCGCGCCAGCTTTATCCTGACACGCGCAAGGTGCTGCTCACCGCTTATGCCGACACCGAGGCCGCCATCGTCAGCATCAATAAAATCGGGTTGGATCATTATTTGATGAAGCCGTGGGATCCGCCGGAGCAACATCTCTATCCGGTGTTGGACGAGGTCTTGAGTGAATGGGCCGCGACGGTGCCGGTGCCTTACGATGGCATTCGTGTCGCCGGCGCGCTCTGGTCGGCCAACAGTCATGCGGTCAAAGATTTTTTGGCGCGCAATCAAATTCCCTACCAATGGTTGGATATTGAAAAAGACTCGCAAGCCAAAGCGCTGGTAGATGCTATTAATAAGGAAAGCCATCAGTTGCCAGTGGTGTTCTTTCCGGATGGCAACGTGTTGGTCGCGCCGGATAACCGAACTTTGGCAGAGAAGGTGGGCCTGCAAACGCGCGCGACTCAACCGTTTTATGATTTGATCATCGTGGGCGCGGGACCAGCGGGTTTGGCTGCGGCGGTTTATGGCGCTTCCGAAGGTTTGCGTACGGTGATGATTGAGAAGCAGGCCACCGGCGGACAAGCGGGCACGAGCTCTCGTATTGAGAACTATTTGGGATTTCCAAATGGGTTGAGTGGCGCCGAACTGGCTCGTCGCGCCACGGCACAGGCGAAACGTCTCGGCGCAGAAATTTTGACGACGCAAGCCGTGAGCCGCGTGCGGGTCAATGATCCGTATCGCTTCGTCACGTTAACCGATGGGACCGACTTGAGTTGTCACGCGTTGCTCATTGCGACCGGCGTGTCGGTTCGCGAGCTGAAAGTGCCGGGAATCGAGGCGGTCACCGGCGCCGGGGTGTATTATGGCGCGGCGTTGACTGAAGCCGCGCATTACGCCGGTCAGCCGGTCTTTGTGGTTGGCGGTGCCAACTCCGCCGGCCAAGGCGCGATGTTTTTTTCTCGCTACGCCGGCAAAGTCACCATGCTCGTGCGTGGCAGCGGCTTGGAAGCGACGATGTCGAAATACTTGATCGATCAAATCGCCGCGACGAAAAATATTGAAGTGCTGATATACACCGAAGTGGCCGAAGTCAAAGGCAATGATCGGCTCGAAGAAATCGTGCTACGCAACAACCAAAGCGAAGAAACCCAAACGCTGTCCGCAGCCGCGCTGTTCATCTTCATCGGCGCGGCGGCGCATACGGATTTAGTGGCTGACGTGGTCGAGCGTGACGTCGCCGGTTTTATTTTAACCGGGCCGAGCTTGATGCAAGATGGCCACCGTCCCAAAGGTTGGAAACTGCAACGCGATCCCTTCTTGTTCGAGACCAGCGTGCCTGGCATCTTTGCGGCTGGCGATGTCCGGCACGGTTCGATCAAACGCGTCGCCTCGGCGGTTGGTGAAGGCGCCGTGGCGGTGTCGTTTGTTCATCAATACTTAAAAACGGTTTAGAGGTGCATCTCTCTACCTTAACTTAAAATTCACTATTTTGAGCTTGCAGATTGACGGATTTTTCCACATATTTTTAAAAGATTTCGTAGGAGAAACAACAAATGCTCACGGGAAAAACTCCCAATGTTCCGCTAAAGGATGGGAAAACGCTCACATATTTGCGGCTTCGCGGCGTCGGGCCGGCGAAAGCAATTGAATTTACGCCGGCAGAACGGATTAGCCTAATAACAGGCGATAATGGGCTTGGCAAGACCTTTCTTCTCGAATGCGCTTGGTGGGCGCTGACCGGCCAATGGGCCGGACTTCCTGCTTACCCAAGACAGGACACCAATGCCAACGAGCCACAAATCAGCTTTCAGGTGGCGGGAGATTATGCAGACATCAGTTATGACTGGCAGACGCAAAGTTGGCCATTAACAACAGGACGCCCCACCTTTTCCGGCCTTTCGATTTATGCGCGGATAGACAGCTCGTTTGCGATATGGGATCCGGCAAAGGATTATTGGTCAGCTCAATTGGCGAAAAGAGATAACGGTGCGACACCGCGCCCTTTTGTTTTTAACAAGGATCAAGTATGGGATGGGTTGGAGGAAAAGCTCGAGGGAAAAACCCGGGTTTACATCAGCGGCTTGCTGCGTGACTGGATTATCTGGCAGAATAATCCGGAAAAGTATCCTTTTGAAATTTTCAAGAAGGTGTTGCGCCGGCTTTCCCCTCGCGACTTGGTGCTGGAGCCGGGAAACCCTGTCAGGCTTCCTTACGATGTTAGAGAAATACCTACTTTGAAACATCCGTATGGTGAGGTGCCGATTGTGTATGCGGCCGCAGGCATGCGTCGCATCGTCACTTTGGCTTATCTTATCGTTTGGGCATGGCAAGAGCACCAAACCCAATCTCATTTGATTCGCCGGGAACCGCACAAACAGATGGTGATCTTGATCGATGAAATTGAAGCGCATCTTCATCCGCAATGGCAGCGCGTCATCCTGCCCGCGCTTTTGGAGGTCAGCGAGGAGTTAGACGTCGATTTGCATGTGCAGTTCATGATTACGACGCATTCTCCATTAATACTCGCGTCTACCGAACCCATATTTGATGCCGGCGCAGACAAACTTTTTCATTTGGATATATCTACAAATGAAGTACGCCTGGAAGAGTTGCCGTTTATTCGCCGTGGCGAGGTAAATTCTTGGCTTATGTCAGAGGCTTTTGGTCTGCGGCATGCTCGTTCTTTGCAAGCAGAGACCGCCATTGAAGATGCAAAATCCCTGCAACTGCAAGAGAATCCGACGGTGGAAGACATTCAAAATGTTGCGGGGCGGCTGGTTAGGTATCTCGCGGAAGACGACGAGTTTTGGCCCCGCTGGAAATACTTTGCAGAACAGCGAGGGGTGCATCTGTGATTCCTGTTCAAGAACAGCCTGAACCCACCGACTTCGCACAGAAAGTTAGAAAGCCAGGAATGGCTTTCCTCCAGCAAGTCAATCACCCGACCAATTGGGAGAATCGAGAATACTGGCGGAATGCACTTCCCGCTCTTTATCAGGCGTATGCCGGCATCTGTGCGTATTCCGCACACTGGATTCCTAACGACACGGGTGTTGCTACGGTCGATCATTTCATTCCCAAATCGGAAGTTCCCCACCTTGCGTATGAGTGGAGCAATTATCGTCTCACTTCTCTGAAACTAAATGGAAGGAAAGGAAGCTATCAAGATGTTTTAGATCCGTTCAAATTAAAGCCGAACTGGTTTACCCTGGATTTCCCCTCTCTTCTGATCAAGCCGAACCCGAAACTTTTAGCACATCAAAAAGAACAAGTCATCGCCACGATCAAACGTTTGAAATTGAATGATGACGATACCTGTGTACAAGCTCGGCAACATTGGGTTCTATTTTTCTGCGCAGGATGCTCTTTTGAGTTTTTGAAACGACATGCTCCTTTTATCGCCCTTGAACTGCAGCGTCAAAACTTGGTAGAAATGATTGCATCAATTATGAAGATTTGACCTTTGCGATATGTACTTTAACACCTTACCAAAAGCAGTCCGGAGTCGAGCCGCTTTCAACCGCAGTCATGATAGACAGAACATGGCAATATTTTCAGCCTATTTGACAGCTACTTCACTAATGTTATATCAGCCGTCTTACCAGTCCAGAAACCTCCACTAACTTTGAGAGTATAGCGGTCGTTGGCGTCAGGCACCTCAAAAATAAGTTTGCCCGCCGTTTGGATATTGGGCTGACACTGTTTTAGGAAAAGAGACTTCTGACCGCTCATTTCAAGAGCAGTTGAGCCATTAGTCGAATGCTCGAATTCATGCCCTTGCGAGTTAATGAGTTTAAACATCGACCCATCAAGTGTTCGTGTTTCATTACTTACGTTCTTGATGGACAAAGAAACTATGAGATAAATCCCGTCAGCAGTTTCCTGAAAGAAATCTCCAACAGTTTTTTTGAAAGATACGTTATCAACTCGATAAACAAAATGCTCCACATTCACGACAACGCCAATCTTCGCTTGAACCACTTCTGCGCTTTCCTTATTCTTTAATACGGTACGGGTTGGTGAAGCCGGGTTGTTAGTGCGCTAGGAAAAGCTTAATGTTTCTGGCAAGGTGAAAGTCCATGCAGGGTAAGGTCTAGCCAACCACCCTTACCGAGTCTTGCGGATGTTACGA
>JAKEEU010000425.1 GCA_022616415.1 Candidatus Zhuqueibacterota bacterium
GCCGTTAAATCAGGTTGATAACATTATTCCCGCGATTGCCAATGCTGTAAATTATCCTTTTCAAGCCGATCAGCGCTCGCCGAAACAACAGTTATTAGAATATTTCCAGGATAAACGCCAACTTTTAATCCTCGATAATTTTGAGCATCTGATCGCGGGATCGTTGTTTGTGACTGAGATTCTGCAAGCCGCGCCAGACGTAAAAATCATTGCTACCTCGCGCCAACGGCTTAACCAATCTGGCGAGACCGTTTTTAACCTCGGTGGCATGGATTTTCCCGATTGGAAAAAACCCGCCGACGCGCTCGAATATTCCGCTGTGAAATTATTTATGCAGAGCGCCAAACGAGTGCAACCAGCCTTTGAATTGACCGCTGAAAACATGGCGGATGTAGCGCGAATTTGCCAATTGGTTCAAGGGATGCCGCTGGGGATTTTGCTGGCGGCAAGTTGGCTAGAAATGCTCTCACTAGAAGAAATTACCGCTGAGATCAGTCACGGCCTGGATTTTCTCGCCACCGAAATGACGGATATTCCCGAACGCCAGCGCAGTATTCGGGCGGTGTTCGACTATTCCTGGAATCTGATGACTGCCGACGAACAGCAAGTTTTTATGACATTATCGGCTTTTCGCGGCGGCTTCACACGCGAAGCGGCGCAGGATCTCGCGGGGGCAACGTTGCGCCTGCTGATGAATCTGAGCAGCAAATCGATGTTGCAACGCGATGTGATCTCAGGCCGCTATGACATTCATGTGCTGCTGCGCCAATATGCCGAAGAACGGCTTGAATCCTCCGGCCACGCCGCAACGATCCGCCAGGCTTACGCCGCCTACTATGCCGATTTTATGCACGAGCGCGAACTCGATATTAAAGGCCGCCGTCAGGTCGAGGGCTTAAACGAGGTCGAAGCGGATTTTGAAAATATCCGTGCTGCCTGGTATTGGGTAGTGGATCAGCGGGATAAAACTTTACTTGATAAGATGCTCGAAGGGCTGAAGCTGTTTTGCGAAATGCGGGATCGTTATGAAGAACGGCAGGAATTTTTCGTCCGCACCCGCCAGCGTTTATTTCCCCACATCGATGACGATAATCCGCCGCGCCTCTATAGTCGGATGCTGGTGCGATATGCCGCTTTTCTGGGGCATCGAGAAGATATGCGCCCCGCCTTCGAGAAATGTCTCCAAGC
>JAKEEU010000426.1 GCA_022616415.1 Candidatus Zhuqueibacterota bacterium
GCGGGACAACGGATATAATTTTTTATCCGTTGCGTTGTTTCTATCAGTTGGGAAAATTCTTTCTTGTCGGTTTGAGGCGAAGCTTCGCTGGATAGTTACAATTATTCTTACCCAGCTCCATTACAAAGTTTTTTTCAACTAAACTATTGCCTCAACGGATAGAAGAACCCAACTGTTTAAGAGCTTTATCCGTTGGGTTCATCTATCCGTTGGCGGCTAATTCTTAAATCATCTGCCCGTATGGCCAGTCGCCCGGTCTTTTTCATCGCCCTCGCCTTCTGTCTCGGTATCTGTTTGGAACACATGTTCCAACTGCCGGCGAGATTTTTGGTAATCGGCCTCAGTCTCTTTATGACCGCGGCCCTCGTTCTGTTTTGGCGATGGAAAAACGCCGCGGTGATAACGCCACGTGCTCGCGCCGTCGACGTGATGCTGCTCGCCGCTTGTTTGGCTGCCGGCGCGCTGCGAACCGATTTCGCGCAAACGGCGCCGGCGAATGACGTCAGCGCTTTTGCCGAGGCTTCGCGCGAAATTTTGCTCTTTGGCAAAGTCAATGGGTCTCCCGAGCGTCGTGGCTCACGTTACCGGTTTCCGTTCCAAACGCAACGAGTCAAAACCGATACGGGGTGGGCCGCCGCACGAGGCATCGTGCTCGTTTCCACCGATAGTCTTGACGACGTCGAAATCGGTGAAACGCTTTTGTTGCACGGCTTTCTCCGGCTGGCTGATGCGAGCCGCAACCCCGGCGCGTTCGATTATCGCGCGTACTTGCAGGCGCAGGATATTTCCGCACTTTTTCGCTGCAAAGAGTGGGCGCCGCTTTGGCGGGAGAAGCCGAACGAATGGCTGCCGTGGCGGCAAGCCATCGCCCGGTCAAAAGCCTGGATTGAAACCCAGCTCGCCGGTTTTTCGCGCGGCCAAAATCTGGCGTTGCTCGGCGGCCTGCTCATCGGCGAGCGCGACGAAATCTCCAAAGACATCATCGACGCTTTTTCCCGCACCGGCCTGGTTCACATTCTCGCGGTTTCGGGATCGAACGTCGGTTTCATTGCGATGATCATTGTCGCCGTGCTCTTTTTCTGGCAAGTGCCGAGGCGGTGGCATGCGAGTTTTTTGTTGGTGGGCATAAGCTTTTACATGTTTTTGACCGGCGCGCAGCCCCCGGTCGTTCGCGCCACCATCATGGCGGCGGTGATTATTATCAGCGAGTACCTCGAGCGCGACGCCGACATTTATAACAGCCTCGGTGTTTCCGCTTTGTTGATTTTATTATGGCAGCCGCTGCAGCTTTTTCAGCTCGGCTTTCAACTCAGCTTTGTTGCGGTCCTCGGCATCGCCTATCTTTACCGGCCGCTGGCTCTGCTTTTCAGGCGGATGATACCGCTGCGCTGGCAACTCGCGCGTTTGACCATTTCATTATTGGCCGTCTCATTTGCCGCGCAATTGGCGACGCTGCCGTTTTCACTCAACGCCTTTGGCCGTTTGCCGGTCACTGCAATCTTGGGAAATTTGCTCGTGATTCCCGCCGCTTTTATTATTGTGACGACCGCAACGGCAGCGTGCGCGTTGTCATTTATTGCTCCTTTGTCGCAAGCGATTGGCTTTGTTGCCGACTTCATGGCCGGCGCGATGATCGCATTCACGAAATGGCTCGCCGACGTTCCACTTGCTTATGTGGACGGCATTCATGTTTCGCCGTGGCTGCTGCTCTTTTATATCATTTTGATCTTCACGTTCGTGGAATGGCGGCGCTCCCGTCTCGCCAGGCCATGGTTGGTTTGCTCCGGACTTTTGGTTTTGAATATTTTTGTCTGGCAGCAGGCTTGGTCTGCAGGCCCGAAATTGCGTTTGACTTTTTTCGACGTCGGCCAAGGTGATGCGGCGTTTTTGGAATTTCCCCAGGGAAATTTGCTCATCGATACCGGCCCGTACGACGAAGAATATGATGCGGCCTCGTGGGTGCTCGTTCCATTTTTCCGGCGCAGCGGCATTCGCGAGCTTGATGCCGTCGTCATCACGCATCCGCACGCGGATCATCTCGGCGGCTTGCCGGCGCTGCTGCGTGGGATCAAAGTCAAAAAAGTTTTTGTTTGCGGCGTCGAAACCGACGCCCCTCTGGAGCAGCAATGCGAGAAGCTTGCCGATAGCTTGCGCGTGCCGTTGTCGGCCTTACGCGCCGGTGATCGCCTTGCGGATTTTGCTCCGGCGCAAGTGTGGGCTTTGCACCCGCGCCGCGATGAAGCCGGATTTCACCGCCTCAATGACGCTTCCGTCGTCGTCAAAGTTGTCTTCGGTCAACACGCTTTTCTTTTCCCCGGCGATGCCGAGTTTGAAAGCGAAAGCCATCTGCTCCAAACGGCGCGTATATTGGATAGCGACATTCTGAAAGTCGGCCACCACGGCAGCATCACCTCGAGCCTGCCGCAGTTTCTCAATGCCGTAAGCCCGTCGTGGGCGGTGGCTTCGGTTGGCCGCTGGAATCGTTTCGGCCATCCCGATCCGGAAGTGATCGCCCGCTACGACTCGTTGGAAATTCCGTTTTTGCGCACGGATCAGAACGGCGCGGTGATTTTTGAAACCGACGGCAAAACGCTGAAGCGGATTCGATAAAGCTGAAAATAGGGGCATTGGGATGTTCCGAGATTCTCAAAAATTTTCTCCAACGGATAGATTAAGACCAACGGATGTTTTTATCAGTTGGTCTTAATTCATCCGTTGGGGCAAGGTTTTGGAGTTTCAACTCGCGTAGTGATATGCAAATCTATTTTTCTTTTTATCCTTTTTATCTTTTATGAAAATCCTCCTCTTCGACATCGACGGCACCCTCGTTCACACCGGCGGCTCCGGCAAACATGCCATGGAAGTTGCCTTTGAAGAAGTTTATGGAATTACCGATGGGCTTGAAAGTGTTTTATTGGCCGGACAAACCGACCCCAAAATTCTTCTGGACGCTTTTGCCAAACATGGTTTGACTTGGAACGACGAGCAGGTCGAGCGTTTCAAACAGCGCTATTTCATCCATCTCGCCGAAGACATGCAACAGCCGCGGCCGAAGCGGCGCATCATGCCCGGCTTTCCGCAGTTGTTGGAAGCATTGCGCCAAAAGCCGGGAATGCACCTCGGCTTGCTCACCGGAAACTGGATTCGCGGCGCGGAAATAAAGCTTGCGCATTTCGGCCTGTGGCCGTATTTTGAATTTGGCGCCTTTGGCGACGACGAAACCGACCGCAATAAGCTCGTGCCGCACGCTTTGCGCCGCGCCAAGGAAAAATTCAGCATTCAGCCCAATCATGACGCGGTGTACGTCATCGGCGACACGCCGCGCGACATCCACTGCGCCCGGCCGCATGGCGCGGTTGCCATCGCCGTCGCCACCGGCGAATATTCCGTCGAGCAACTGCGCGCCGAGAAACCGGATTTTCTGTTTGCAGATCTGAGCGATGTGGAAAAGGTTGTGGAAATTTTCCGCGCGCGTTAAGTTGAATCAATTAAAAAATACTTGCTTTTTTACCCTGAATTGATCATATTAACCGAGTAATAGATAGAAGATCAAATCTGGGAGACAATGACGACATGACACCGAATGAAAGAAACCCCTGAGACTGATGGGCTTGCCCGGGCGCCAGACGTCGTTCGGGGTTTTTGCATTTTGGGCGGGCTCGGAATGCCACGGAGAAAAAGCTCTAAAATTTATAAATTGCTCTCCGTGTTCTCTCAGCGCCATCCGCGTTAAAAGCGACTTTTCCATTATTGATGCTGCCCAAACAAGAAAAAAATATGTCGATTCGCTCTGATGGTAGTGTCCCAGGATATTGGATGCTCGCCAAAAACAATGGCGAACAAAATCTCAAGCTTCTAGTGCTGCTTTCGATCTGCCATAGTCATCATTCGATAATAGAGGCATTAAAATACTCGAAGCCAAGGCTTGGTAATGGAGTCGTTCTCAGGGGGCAGATTTTGGATGGTAAAGAGTACACCAATCTAGCCAACAATTTTGAGGAACTCGGCTTCTCAATACACCATAACGAGCAAGGATTTGAGTACGATTTCAGTCATGCTTTCACTCTTCCTAGATTCAGTGAACTATATAGGCAAATGATCAGGGACAAACTAGTTGAATGCGGTATGTATGAATCCGTTGACGACTCAATATTGATCGAGACCGCGATTCAATTAGAGCTGAATGTGGTCCTTGGCTTAACTGACAATGAATATCGGTCCTGGTTGTCAGTCGGAACTCCTGAACTTGAAGCAAAAAATGATGAGCCGTTTCAAGATGATGCAGATTTGGGAGCAGTGGATCAGCTCAACTTTCGTCCTGTGCCTATAGGCCGGATGTGAAGAGGGCAGATGAGCTTGTCGTTGTCGCGCCGGACAAACCAACTGACGATGACCTAACCTACATATCGTCCTTGAGAAGTCGCTTCGGAATAGCGGTTTTCTATATGCACTACGACATACCAAATGACAAATTCGAGATCTTCGCTTAACATCATAGAGCGTAAATGTATAGGACGGTCTACTCAGCGAGTGGGAATAATTCAATTTATCCTTCAATAATTACAGGAGCGAAAAATGGTCGGAAAAGTTTATAATATCGCAGAACCAAATCCATCTAATGATCTTGTCGACAAAGTTACTGGCCAGTACTCCACCATCCTAGCCGATCCACCGTGGCAATTTCAAAATCGGACTGGAAAAGTAGCACCTGAGCATAGGCGGCTTCTTAGGTACCCAACTTAGGTACCCAACTATGGAGATCAAGGAGATCATGGACCTTCCTGTCTCAAAGCTCGCCGCTGCAAAATCGCATTTATATCTATGGGTACCAAATGCCCTTCTGATGGAAGGCTTAAAAGTAATGGAAGCATGGGGTTTCACGTACAAAACCAACCTTGTTTGGTACAAAGTCCGTAAGGATGGAGGGCCAGATGGGCGGGGTGTTGGCTTCTATTTCCGCAATGTGACCGAATTGATTCTTTTTGGGGTTCGTGGAAGCATGAGAACGCTGCTGCCGGGTAGAACACAGGTCAATCTATTTGCAACGCGTAAACGCGAGCATTCACGAAAGCCGGATGAGATATACGATCTCATTGAGGCCTGCTCACCAGGCCCTTATTTAGAATTATTCGCACGGTTCCGTCAGCCGGGATGGCATCAATGGGGGAATGAAGACGTCGAAGAGAACTCCTTGTACGGAGTGGCTAAGCGCAATGGCCATACTGATGGCCAGCTTAGGCTGCTGGAATCGCCAAGGGGTTACAAGGTGGCATAGCTAAATTCCATTCGCCCAACAAAGCCATGCAGCCGACGCCCGTACCTCCCGCGGCTAATTTTGGCGTTACTCCTCAAACATCCTGATCTCCTTCGGACTCACAAAGACTTCCGTTTCTTTTTGCAAAGCCAGCGTGCGAAAGCGTTCTTGGGACAGCTCAACGTAAATCGGGGCGCCCCACGCGGTGGTCAATTCCACCTTGACTTGCGGGCCTGCGGCATTGATGTGTTTGACGATGGCGCGAAAATGCTGGCGATGATTGGGCTGCGGGTCAATGTGCAGCATGTGCGGGCGCATGTAAATCGTCGCGGTCTTCGCCTCGCACTCCACCCCCTCGGGCTTGTCGATGAGCATCCCACCGACATTGAGCTTGTCGCCCTCCACGCGACCGTGAAAAAGATTGACATTGCCGAGAAAATCATAGTAGATTTCTCCTTGATCGCTAAGGCAGAATTCGTTACATTAAATCAATCAACAATAACCAAATCCAACTCATTATTTGGCTGAGGCAAGATTATGCGGGAATTCAATGTCGAAGGCCCATGCGATCCCGCGCGGCACTTCACCGTGATGCGGGAGGCGCTCGTGCGCAAAGGCATCGAGAAAGTTGAAAAGGGCAAGTACTTCACCATTTTTGCGCCGCGGCAGGCCGGCAAAACCACCTATTTCCAGTTGATGATTCGCCAATTGGAGAAAACGGCCTACTTGCCAATTTGGATCAGCCTGGAAGATGTGGCCAATGCCTCTGTAGAGAAGTTTTACGCAACCCTGGATCACGATTTGAGGCTTGAACTGTCCGGATTGGCTATCACGCCGCAGACCCAAATTGTCGATAATTTGAGTTTGATGCAATTCTTTGGAGAACTCAAGCAACAGGGAAGAATGATCGTTTTGATTATCGACGAATTTGACGGTGTTCCCTCGATAGTGCTTAGCGATCTCATGCATACCTTCAGGAAAACGTATCACAAAAAGGCCGTTTACGGCTTGCATTCGCTGATTCTGGTTGGCGTGCGAAACATTTCCGGAGCGGTGCTGGATAAGGCTTCTCCTTTTAACATTGCTGATGAGATTGAAGTGCCTTATTTCAGCAAAGCCGAAGTGGAGAATTTGATCGCTCAATATGAGCAAGAAAGCGGGCAAATTTTTCAGAAAAAGGTTGTTGCCAAGATTTATGAGAACACGCTGGGGCAGCCGGGTTTGGTCAACGCTTTGTGCCGGGAGCTAGTGGAGAGGTTCTGCACGGATCGCACCAAGCCCGTCGATATGGCCGGCTTTCGCAGAGTCTTAGATTATTTTCTAACCGAGCGTATTGACCGCAACATTTCCAATATTGTCAGCAAGGCCAAAGAACACAAAGATTTTATGCTGGCGGTGTTGTTTAGTGAAACTGAAGTGCCTTTTCAGATTTATGACGAACGCATTAAATTTCTCCATAGCCACGGCGTTGTTGCCAAAGATCAAACCGGTGCTGTTGATGTCCCGATTCCGCTTTATAAAAATGCGCTGATCACCGCCTTTCGTCCGCTCATCAATGGCGAGACCGTGCATTACACCAGCCCCAACGATAGATTTGAAGATTTCTATAAAGATGATGGACTGAACCTCGACAAAATTATTCGGCACTATATTGCTTACGTCCAACGGCGGGGATTCCACGCTTTTGATACGGAAAATCTCAAAGAGTCGGCTTGCCACTATTCCTTTGACGCTTATATCAATTTCTTTATCGAACGGCTTGGCGGCAAAACTTACATGGAAGTGCCTACCACACGAGGCCGGCTCGATACTTTAATCGTCTATCACGACAAAGCTTATGTAATTGAGATCAAACGCTGGTCAGATGTGTTCTATTACCAAAAGGGCAAGCGCCAGCTCGCCGCTTACGCCAAAAGCGAGGGGTTGCCCGAAGGTTTTTACGTTGTCTTTAGCAGCCAGCACAAAGAAACGGACACGCTTTTCGAGCAGGAAGAAATTGACGGCGTGAAAATTTATACCTATGTCGTGCGGACGAATTTCGAGCCGCCGAGCAAGCTTTCGTCATGACCGGAACAAAAAGGCGCTGCCATTTTATCATTTTGGCGCTGCTGGCGTTTTACGGTCTCAGCCAGCAACATTGCGGCCAAACAACTAACGACAATCCTCCCGCTTGGCTGGTGGTTGCCAAAAAACTTGCCGAGGACAAAATGAATCCCTCTTCAGAATACATCACCCGCCAGCTCAAAGCCGGCCATCATCCCAATCGTTTGATCAACGAGAAAAGCCCGTATCTTTTGCAACACGCCTTCAATCCGGTTGATTGGTACGCGTGGGGTGAAGAAGCGGTTGAAAAAGCGCGGCAGGAGAACAAGCCGATTTTTCTTTCCATCGGCTATTCCACCTGTCACTGGTGCCACGTGATGGAACGCGAGTCGTTCGAGAATCCGGACATCGCCAAAATCATGAACGAGTATTTTGTCTGTATCAAAGTCGATCGTGAAGAGCGGCCCGACGTTGATAAAGTTTACATGACTGCGGTGCAGGCGATGACCGGCAGCGGCGGCTGGCCGATGTCGGTTTGGCTGACGCCGAATTTGCAGCCATTTTTTGCCGGCACGTATTTCCCGCCGGATTCGCGCTACGGCCGCCCTGGTTTTCCGGATTTGCTCAAGCGTCTGCACACCGCGTGGATGGAGCAACGCGAGCAAGTGGTGCAATCCGGTGAGCAAATCATCAAAGTTTTGCAAGAGCACACGGCGCTTTCTGCCGCGCCGGACTCGGCGCTGCTTTTCACGCCGACTTTGCGCACTGCCTATTCGCAATTCTATAGCAGCTTCGATGAGCGTCTCGGCGGCTTCGGCAATGTGCCGAAATTTCCGCGTCCGGTGGCGTTTAATTTTCTTTTGCGTTATTACGCGCGCCACAACGAGAAAGGCGCGTTGGAGATGACGCTCGCCACCTTGCGAAAAATGTGGGCCGGCGGCATGTATGATCATCTCGGCGGCGGCTTTCATCGCTATTCGGTGGATGCCTATTGGCGCGTGCCGCATTTCGAGAAAATGCTTTATGATCAAGCCCAGCTCGTGTGCTCATATCTTGAAGCTTATCAAATTACCCACGACGCTTTTTTTGCGAACGTGGTGCGCGATGTGCTTGACTACGTGTTGCGCGACATGACGCATCCCGAAGGCGGATTTTATTCGGCGGAAGATGCCGACAGCGCACCCGATCCAGCGCATCCGGAAGAGAAAGAAGAAGGCGCGTTTTATCTCTGGCGCCAGCAAGAGATCGTCGATTTGCTCGGCAAAGAAAACGCCGAGATTTTCAACTACTGTTACGGCGTGAGCGACACCGGCAACACCATCAGCGACCCGCAAGGCGAGTTTCACGACAAGAACGTTTTGTATGCCGCGTATACCGTCGCCGATGCCGCGCGCCGCTTCAAGCGTTCGGAAGCTGAAATCGCTGCGATTTTGGATGAAGCCCGCAAGAAACTCTTCGAAGCCCGCAAGATCCGACCGCGCCCGCATCTCGATGACAAAATCATCACCGCATGGAACGGCTTGATGATCTCGGCGTTTGCCCGCGCGCATCAAGTGCTCGATGAGCCAAAATATTTGCAAGCCGCCGAGCGCGCCGCAAGTTTTGTGTTGAATAAGCTTTACAATGCGCCGACGAAAACACTCACGCGTCGTTATCGCGACGGTGAAGCAAAATATCCCGCACATCTCGATGACTACGCTTTTCTCACGCAGGGGCTGATCGATCTCTACGAAGCGGAGTTCGACATCAAATGGCTCGAAAAAGCCGTTGCGCTCACGGAAACGCAGAACCGCCTGTTCTGGGATAAGAACGGCAGCGGTTTCTTCGATACCTCCGGTGAAGATGAAACCATCTTGCTGCGCACCAAAGAAGATTACGACGGCGCCGAGCCCTCCGGCAATTCCATCGCGGCGTTGAACCTGCTGCGGCTCTCGCAGATGCTCGACAACAAACAGTGGTGGGACATGGCCGAGCAAACCTTGCGGCTCTTCGGCAACCGCCTGCAAAGCGCACCCCACGCTATGCCGCAGATGCTCGCCGCCATCGATTTCAGCCTCGACAAGCCTAAGCAGATCATCATTGCCGGCAAGTCGAATGCGCCGGACACCCGCGCCATGCTGCACGCCGTGCATGAGCGTTTCATTCCCAACAAAATTCTCTTGCTCGCTGACGGCGGCGAAGGACAAGTTTATCTCGGCAAGTTTTTGCCGATTATCGAATCTGTGAAAATGCTGGATGGCAAGGCGACAGCTTACGTTTGTGAGAATTATGCCTGCCAATTGCCGACGACGGAAGTGGAGGTGATTGTGGGTTTGTTGGAGCAGAACAAGAAAATTTAAGAAAAACGAGGTGAATGAATATGAATTTAGAGATGGTTAAAACTCTTGTTGCTCAAGGCGAAGGCTACAAAGTCGAGTTTAAGGGGGAAGTGCCTACAAAGAGTGATCTTGCCAAAGAAATGGCAGCGTTTGCCAATTCTGACGGCGGTTGGATTATTTTTGGTGTCGATAAGAGCGGCCAAATCGCTGGTTTTGAAGCGCCGGCGAATTTTGAAGAGTGGATTATGAATCTGGCGGAAAACAGCATTCTACCGCCAATCGTTCCCTTTTTCCATTTGTTTGAGATTGATGATAAAAATATCATCGTTGTCAAAATCCCTAAAGGCCCGCATCGCCCGCATAAGCCCTTTTATATCCGCCGTGGCAGCACGAAGCAGGAAGCCTCGCGCGAGGAAATTCGCCGGCTTTATCAGGAGAGCGAAGCTATTAGTTACGATCGTACTCCGCTCGACAACAGTTCATCGGCGGATCTTGACTTGGAAAAATTCAATAATTATTTGCAGCGCACCACCGGCCAGCGCGCGGATGACTTCCCGATTCCTCTTGAAAATCTGCTAATCAACAAAGGTATAATAAAAAGGAAAAACGGTGAGCACGTCGTCACGCTCGCCGGCATGCTGCTCTTCGGTAAATTGCCCCAACAGTTTACGCCCCAAAGCCAGGTCTCTTGCGCACGATTCAAAGGGACGACGGTGACGGATCAGTTTATCGACCGTAAAGATTTTGGCGGCACGCTCGATGAAATCATCGATGTTGCCGTCGCCTTTGTGGAACGCAATTCCGCGACACAAGGAAAGATCGAAGCGGTTCGCCGCATAGATACGCCGGAATACCACCCACGCGTGATACGAGAGTTGATTATCAATGCCGTGGCGCATCGCGACTACGGTATTCACGGCTCACGCATTAGAATTTTCATCTTTGATGATCGTCTGGAGATTATGAGTCCAGGCGGCCTGCCGAACACGGTGAATTATGATCTGCTATTTGCCGGAATTCATTACAGCCGCAACGATACCATTTTTGCCATCCTCCAAAGCATGGGCTACGGCGAGCGCCTCGGCACTGGCATTCCCAAAACGCGCCACATCAGCCGGCAGGAGGGGTATCCGGAGCCGCAATTTCACGTTTCGGAAAACGAAGTGCGCGTGCTGATTCCCAGCCGATTTTGGAATCTCGCTTGAGTTTTACACTTTTGTTACAATTAATGCTTGACTTTTTCAAGCGTTTGGCGTATTTTAAGCTTCATCGGGGTGAGCGCTATCACCATTGCTGTGACATCTCCCGTTTGCAGCAAAAAGCATATTTTCTGAGTTATTGCGTTGGTCAATTCTTTGTCAAAAAGTAAAACTTTCGCATTTTCTCTGTCGGGTCTATTCAAAACCGGCGGTTTGAGTGTAGATTTAATAGTTGTTGGCAACATGATTTCATCGGCGAGGCGGCGCATTTATCCGTTGAAGGTACACTTTTTGTTTGCCGATAGTCCCAGGAAATTAACGCTCAAAGCACTCACTAAATAAAAACATAAGCACTCGGGAGGTTAGGAAGCTGAACATGAACGAAGGGAACCCTGCCCGCATCCACAAGGATCAGCAGCACGAACCTAACAACGGGGATGGGGAAAAATCCCAATACCCGCGAACCGAAAGGTTCATCAATCGTGATTCGGAAATCGAAAAGGTCAAACAAGCTCTGAACCGGATCATTAAGGTTGAACCGCCGTTTTACGAGGGCTACGTTTATTGGGGCCTTCCCGGTATTGGCAAATCCAGAATGTTGAGGCGCATTGAAACGGTTTGTCGAGACACCGCACTCTCTCCCGCCTGGGTGGATTTCGAGACGCAAAATTTGGGCTCTTGCCAGAATTATCTATTTCATGTCGCCGACCAATTGGATCGACGTCGGAACGGTCGCGGCTTCCGCGATTCGCTGCGGGCGGTCGCCAATGATTTTTCGGATTCGGAAAAAGGGTTGGCGGAGGTTTTGAAAGCGTTCGCGCATGGGGCGAAACAAAGACTGCGGAGGGCCCCCTTGATTTTGTTAATGGACAATTGCGAGTCTTGTTCCGCCGAAATTTTTGATTGGATCGGCCGGCAGTTCCTCGTCCAATTCAGAAATTTTCGCCTCAGCCCGGTTGCGCTTTTTCTGGCCAGCCGCGGGCCGAGGGTAACCGAGAGCCGGTGGCCACCGGAAATCATCGGCGCGACCCACTTGCACCATCTCCCGCCTTTTGAATTCAAAGCTACTAAACAACACATTGTCGCCATCGACGACCCGCCGCGCTGCAAAGGCGGAGAAAAAGATATCCACGCGCTTTCCACCGGCCATCCGTTCAGCACCGAAGCCGTGGTTTATTTTTTAAAAACGTTGGATATCAAGGTGCAGGATTTTCCCCAACACCGTGAAAAGCTGGCCCGCCGGCTTTATGACGAAGTCATTCAACGCTGTCTTTGCGCCGGCGTAAAAGAATGGGATATGGCGATTTTCGACGTAGCGTGCATGCCGCGGCGATTCAATCCGGATTTGCTCGAAAAAATTGCGCCGGAGCGTTTGTCGCAGCAATACGCCGTGGGCTTGCGGGAGTTGCAAAGGGCGGATATTCATTTGGTCGAGGTGGAGCACGGCATGTTGGGCTTTCGTCTCGAAAGCACGCTGCGCCGGCTGCTGCACACCGCCGTGTCGATCCTCGAACCGGCGCGCGCCCTGGAATGGAATGAGAAACTCAAAACTTTTCACGAGAATGAATTAGTGGCCGGGACGAGGATTGGCCGGCCCAATGCGACGGCGTTGTTGGAATTGCTCTACCATCACGCACAAATTGAAATCTTATCGAACCGGCCGCCGCAAGACGCCATTAAAAATTTGCTCGTAACCAAACTCGGCGCCCATTTTCACCCACATCAACACGATGACTCCGTTGAACTGGAACATTTTCGCGCCTTGCTCCGAGACGACACCGACTTGCATGAAATTTTGGGAAAACCAACGCTCCATCAGTTGGATCGCGCCGTAAAGCGCTTTTTAGAGTCGCCTAAGTCTCCCCATGCGGTGACGCATTTGATTATTCGCCACAAGCCTCCGGCCGCTTACCAAATCGGTTGTTACTCGGGCAATCCGACTTTGGTCGACGTGCAGACGATTCACACGCACGCCAAGTTTGCCATTCAACAATGGCGCGACGATTCGATTACGATAGGGGGAGCTGCCTTTCGCACGTACTTGACTGACCAGGCGCAACTGTTTATCAAGAGAAGGCGCCAACCCGCCGTGCTTCTGACCACGGACACGATGGATATTCCTTTTGAATTGTTGTATGACGGCAAACAATTCGTTTGTTTATCCCGTCCCTTCAGCCGCCGGATCGAATTAAAAGCAACGCCCAAAAAATTTGACACGCCTCCGTCGAAAACGCCTCGCGCCCTGGTTGTGGGAAATCCCACCGGCGATTTGAAACATGCCGAGCAAGAGGCCGGGGCGGTTGCCGATTTGCTCGAAACCGCCGAGTTTCAGGTCGATCGTCGTATCGGCCGCGATCCCGATAACTTGAACCACGTAGTCAGGCTCCTGGCGAATAACAGTTATCATCTCATTCATTTCGCGTGCCACGGTTTCTTCAACAAACGAGAGCCGAGTTTGAGCGGTTTGCTCTTCGATCGGCATAACCGGATGATGATTTCAGCAGACGAGTTGGAGCGCATTCTGCAAGGCCCGGCGTTCATCTTTTTTAGCGCTTGTTGGGCCGCCGCCGCGCATCCCAAAACCACCAAAGTCAATTTTCAGGGCAAGTTCATTCAAAATTTGGCCGTCGCGGCTTTGAAAGGCGGCGCTTGCGGCTGTCTGGGGCCGATGTGGGAAATCGGCGATCACATCGGCAAAGATTTTGCGCTTGCATTTTATCAACTTCTTTTGCAAGGTTCCAATTGTGGCGAGGCCGTATTAAAGGCGAGACAAAAAGTTCGCCGCCGCCAGCTCGACTGTTGGGCGAGCTGGGTGCATTTTGGCGATCCGTTTTTTGATCCTTTGGCTTCGACAAGGGTGGGCATTAAGCATTGAGGTGCGAACATGGCAAGACCATTTCAGCCGACCGAGAGCAAGCAATTGTTCGTCGGTCGCGAGCGCGAGCTGAAGCAAATCACCAGTATTCTCGATTCCGGCCGGCCAGCCAAATGGCTGATTCAGATTTACGGTGACGGCGGCATCGGCAAGACGCGGCTATTGGAATCGTTGCGGGATGAGGTGAGAAAAGGCGGCAGAAGAAAAACCTGGCGATGTACCGATCTCATCGACTTTTACAAAACCTCCAACCGCACGACGTTCGGCTTGTTAGCAGAGATTGCCCGGCAGTTAGGTCGCGAATGTTTTCCGCAATTTGAAAAGCAGCGTGAAGCTTCCTGGGAAGTGCTCACCACCAACCCAGACCCAAGTTTGTATCAGGATGCGGTGCATCGGGTCACCAACGCTTTTTTTGAGGATTGGCGGCAATTGCTCAAGGATGGCGCGCACTTTCTATTGCTCTTCGATACCTGTGAGGAAATGCACGATCTGGCTGCCTGGGTGATGCAAACGCTGCTGCCGGAGCTGTTAAAAATTCAACAGGAAATTCAAGCCGAGAGCAATTCCTCCGTTCCGGCCTCGCCTGATTTTCATCTCCAAACCGTGACCGTCTGGGCCGGTCGTGACCCGTTGCCGTTTGCCGAGGAGAGCGAAAAGCATCTTCTGACCATTGAGCTTTTGCCGCTCGGCCTGGCCGAGGTGAAGGAGTTTTTCAAGCTGGCGAAATGGTTTCCCCGCAAGCTCAGGTTGGCGCAATTGGAGCAGCTTAACAGGCGTTGCGGCGGGCGCCCGCTGTATGTTGCTTTAAGTTATGACTGGTTGAAAAACGGCGCCGGCGTGATCGACGATTTGCTCGGCAATCATGTTCCATTTGAAGAAAAACTGATTAACTGGATTTCGCCTTTAAAGGATTTGCAAAGCGATGCGATCTTAATGGCGGCCCTGGCTTGGCAGCGCATGGAAGCGGGATTATTGGCAAAATTGCTGGCCATCCCGGAAAATGAAGCCACGACGCTTTTGGAAAAGCTCGGGCAATTTAGTTTTGTCAAATATCGCCCGCCGGAGAAGGGTTTTGAAGGCAGTTTTCAGTTGCACGACGAAATGCGTGACTTGATCAAGCAGTGTTTTTGGCGGCTCGAAAGTGATTTGAGCGTCAAAAAAAGGTTGCAAGAAATCATCGAGTGGTACAAAGCCCGCATCGGCAATCCCAAGCTGATTGAAGGAAAGGAACGGCCGAAAACGGACGAAGAACGCGCTTTGTTGGCCGAATACTTGTACTACGAATGCGAGCGCGATCCCAATGCCGGCTCGAAGGCGGGTGAGTGTCTTTTCAAACGCAGCATCCATTTCGTCGATCTGGCGTTCTGCGAATTGCTGAATTATGAAATCGGCCGCTTCGAGGAACGGTTGTCCAACGATCGTATCGATCAGTTGCGGTTTCAGCAAGCCTTGGTGGCCTTTCGGAAAGATGATTATGCCTGGGCCAACCAGCTCTGGCACTCGTTGATCCGCCGCCCGGATAGCGACAAGAAGCTGCGGGGAACCTGCCATACGATGTTGGTTGAATCGGAAAGCTATACCGGCGATTATCAGGAAGCTTTGACGCACGCGGAAGCGGCGGAAAAAATCTATAATGAGCTTTTGCAGCAGAATGATCTGGAGACAGAATGGCGCAATTTGATCGTCAAAGAATTCGGTCAGTTGTACCACAATCGCGGCTATGCCTATCGCGTCCAGGGCCGCTTGGATCAGGCGCTGGCTTATTATGAAAAGTCGCTGGAGCAAGGCGGCACGGAGAAAAATATCGCGCGTATTCTGAACAATATCGGCTACGTGTATTTTCTCCAGGGCGGTACGGAGAAAGCCGTTACCTACGTTGATAAGGCTTTGCAAATACGCCAAAATTTGGGCATTGCTTATGAATTGGGGCTCGGCAGCAATACGTTGGGCATGATCATGGAAGGCATGGGACGGCTTAGCGATGCGGCGGCGCTTTATCGCAAAGCCCATAACTATTTTGAAGCCGGCGGCAGCGATCGTGGTTTGGCGCTGGTGCAAATCAGCCTCGGCCGGTTGATGCGACTTACCAGTGACTTTGACAAAGCTTTGGAGTATCTACATGCAGCCGCCAAGGTGCTCGAAAGGAAAGGCGATAAAGCCTACCTTATTGTCGCCTTCAATGAAATTGGCTGCGCCTACCGCCAACAGGCAACTGCCGAAGCCAAAGCAAAAGCGGAAACGCGACAGGAAGCGGAAAAATACTTGCGAAAAAGCCTGGCATTAAGCGAGGAGATAAACAATTATCAAGCCATCGCCGACAATTTTGATGACTTGCAAATTTTGTTTTACCATTGGGGTTCGGCTTTAAAGACACAGGGCGAGCCAGAGCAAGCTGAAAAATATTTGGACCAGGCCAGAGAATACGGTCGCACCGCCGAAACCATTGCCAAAGAACAAGGTTTAAAGACGATTTTGGCGAATGTCGAGCGCACGAACGGAGAAATCGATTTTGAAAAACAGGATTACGAGAAGGCCTTCAAGCACTTTCTCAATTCCTGCCATTTGATTGCGGAAGCCGCCACCGAAAGAGGCAAATTTGCCATGCAATTGCAGCAGCGCTTGACCGATAACGCCAATCGCTTGCAGCAAAAATTGCACACGCTTCCCATGCCGGAAGAAGCCAAATATGCCCAACAAATACTGGGCTGGATGGATGATTTTTCGGATGAGGTTAATTCTCAGCTTGCAGTCTTGCGCACTTTTCTCAATGAAACCTTGCACTTGAGCCGATACGCTTTTGCGACTTTCTAAGTCGCGCCGCCCCGGAGGAAAAGAGGAAAACATGCTATTGCGTCACGCGCCCATGCCACGCGTGATCGTTGACACGGAAAGGCTGCGCGGGCAAGTGGCAGCAATTGATGGGGCCGACTGTGCTTGTCCGCTCTCCATCTCACCGCGTCACCGATCAGATCATGCCGCGCCATTAAAGTTCGATCAGCTTCTCCATCAGACCCCGGCAACCCAATGGCGAGGGCCGGCGGATTACACCGTCTTCGCCTCGACGCATGCCGATGCCGGCATCGCGCTGCTGAATGCTGCCGCATTGAATTTGTGGCAACGATTTGAAGTTCCGCGCTCCCCCAACGCCGCTCTCCACCAGCTAGGCATCGAAACGAAAGCTTTACATTATTATCACGAAGCCCTGGTCGATTTATGCTGGAGCGGCTTTTTGCGCGATGCACCAAACACCCCGATTCCTCTCGCCCGCGAAGACACCCTCATCGCCTGGCTGCACACCACCAACGCCTGCAACCTCCGCTGCAATTATTGCTATCTTGCCAAAACCAACGAAATGATGGACGAGCAAATCGGCCGTCAATCCATTGACGCGATTTTCCGCTCGGCTTTCATGAATGATTTTCAAAAAGTCAAAATCAAATATGCCGGCGGTGAGGCGACGCTGAACTTTGGGCTCGTTACGAAGCTGCATGATTACGCGCGGCAATTAGCGGACGAGCAAAATATCTCATTGTCCGGCGTGGTGTTGAGCAATGGTGTGCGGCTGACGCCGGAGATGATCAAAAGTATGCTCGCGCGGCAACTGCGTCTGATGATTTCTTTGGACGGACTCGGCGTGCAGCACGATGCGCAAAGGCATTTTGCCAACGGACGCGGCTCATTTGATATGGTCACATGCAACATCGAAATGGCAAAAGACCAGGGGCTTGTGCCAGACATTTGCATTACCGTCTCCGGCCGCTCTGCCGCAGGATTGCCCGATCTCATCGGCTGGATTCTTGATCGCGACTTGCCGTTTAGCCTCAATTTTTATCGCGAGAATGAGTTGTCAGCCTCTTTTGCTGATTTACAGCTCGATGAAGAGCGCATCATCAACGGCATGTTGGCGGCTTTCAAAGTGATCGAAGCCAATTTGCCGCGGCGGAGTTTATTGGCCTCATTGGTCGATCGCGCCAATCTCTCCGCGCCGCATTCTCGGCCGTGCGCCGCTGGCCACAATTATTTGGTGATCGACCATTTTGGCCGCGTCGCCAAATGCCAAATGGAGATGAATAAGCCGATCACCAATATTGCGGTTCGAGATCCTCTGGCTGTCATTCGTTCCGACCAGATCGGCGTGCAAAATTATACTGTGGAAGAGAAGGAAGGCTGCCGCGATTGCGAGTGGAAATACTGGTGCACCGGCGGCTGCCCGCAAGCAACGTTTCGCGCGACGGGGAGATACGACATTCAATCGCCGAATTGCCGGATTTATAAAACGCTTTATCCGGAGGTGGTGCGGCTGGAGGCGCTGCGGTTGCTAAAATCATCCTAACTATCATTGGCAGAATAATTGATCGGCAGAATGATTATTTGATGAGGTTTTTATGGCTATTAAAACTGCGCGCCATATCAAGAGAATCAGTGAGCAAGAGTTCCACGAGATCGATTATCAAATTTATGAGTTGAAGACCGTTAGCAAGTTGAGCCCGGAACACGACAAACAAGCGCTTCAGTATTTATTTTTGCTTGGGTTGCAACATGGCAAGGTGATTAACTTTCGACCGGCATCAGTTGAAAAACGGTTTGTCTCGACAACTTTGCTTCCGGAAGATCGCTATGATCTTGTTTTTAACGACAAACAGTGGCTTGCATTGGATGAGGATAGCACTTGGTTAAAAGCACTGATCGTGGAATTGGTGATGGATTGGGGAGCTTATCTGGAAACAAGCCTGTTTATTTCTTTCGAAACCATACCGAATCAAACGAGATAATTATTCTGCCAATAAATCATTCTGCCATTACAAAATCTTCTTGCATCTGAATTTTCTTCTTTTATATTGAACTTCTGTGCAGTAGAATCAGGTCGTCGCTCTTTGGGGCAGGAGGCTCAATGATAAATTCTCGCGCGAATTAACTTCCGTTGCTAACCGAACACACAGCTTGAGGGAGGGAGGTCACTATGTTCGGGAACACTGCTTGGTTTTGCTTACGCGAGCGTGCCCCGTGGTTTCTCCTGTTGCTTGGAATGATTGGCGCCCCGCTGGTCTTGGCTGCTGACTCCAAGCACTTGCCGTTGTTAAATTTTTCTTTTGGGACAACCCCGCGACATTTTGAAGTTCTCCTGAAATCATCCACCGCTTCATCTCGTTTCGTAAACTTCTCCACGCCGGCGTTTCACGCCGATACCGTGCGCGGCGTGGGGCTTGCTCCCGCTGCAGTGGACCGGGAGGCCGCGGCCGGGCATGCGTTGTTCTACACCTTCTCCATTTCCAATTTGGGAAATGTCGATGACGAGTACACGCTCGCCACGGCCGGCCATCGTTGGCCCGTGACCCTGCTCCGCGCCGATAGTGCCGTGAAAATTTCAAAGTCTGAAGTCGTGCCCGCTGGGAAACAATTTCAATTCGTCATCCGCATCGACGTTCCTGGCAATGTTCCTATTGGCGCCAGCGATACGGCTCGCGTCTTCGTGGGCTCCATCTCGGCGCCGGCGGTGAATGACGTGTCGTCGTTCATCACCATTTCGCTTGGGCCAACCGGGAGCCTGCCGTGGATCGAGCCGTTTGCGGTGGAATCGCGAAAGCAAGTGCCCTGGCGTTATCAAACACGTTTTCCATTCAACTTCGGTCCGGTCGAGGTTGACGACAAAGCCGTGAACATACCAAGCTCCGGGTTTGCCCTGCACTTCGATGGCGATGCGACGGGTGGCGACGAAGTGCGCTCGCAGCCGATCAATCTTCTCGGCAAGAACGACGCGGTGCTGCAATTTGCCTTTGAGCGCGGCGGCGCCGGCAACGCGCCGGAAAACGGCGAAGACCTGTCGTTGGATTATTTCAACGCCGACGGCGAATGGATCAATCTGCTCGTCCTGCCCGGCAGCGGTCCGGTGACCACGAGCTTCCGCATGCAATCCGT
The DNA here is from genome assembly GCA_022616415.1 of Candidatus Zhuqueibacterota bacterium. GTDB lineage: Bacteria > Zhuqueibacterota > Zhuqueibacteria > Zhuqueibacterales > Zhuqueibacteraceae > Zhuqueibacter. The sequence continues at coordinate 19,606 of JAKEEU010000426.1, forward strand.
GATTCTGCCCCACGATGCCTATCACAGCAGCTTTCGCTTCCGCCTTCGTAATATCGCCTCGGTCGGGCCGTTTGACGATTGGTACATCGATGACATCAGAATTTTTGAAGTCACTCGCGGCCGCATACCTTTTATCGAAACTTTTCCCCTCGCTACATTGGACGCCGACAAGTGGCCTATCGGCGCCGGCGTTCGCGTCGACACGCTCGGCCGCGACGAGCCGAGCGCGCCGTTTTCAGCTAATCTGCAAGGCAGCAGCTTGCTGCAAACCCAGCCGCTCGACCTCTCGCGTGAAAGCGCCGTGGCGGTGCGATATTATTTTCAACAAGGCGGCTTCAGTGACGAGCCGGAAGCGGGCGACGATTTGTTCGTTGAGTTCTTCGATCGCAGCGGCGCTTGGCGGCGGCTGGCGCAACACTTGGGCGTCGACGGCGGCTTGCCGAATTTTACCCGCCAGGAAGCGTTTCTGCCGCCAACCGCTTATCATCGCGACTTCCGGCTGCGCTTTCGCACCGACGGCGATCCCGGTTTTGACGACTGGTTCATTGACGACATCGCAATTGAAGTCTTTTCGCCGCCGGAAATCGAAGTGACGCCAACGGCGCTCGCCGCGAAGCTGTTCGCCGGCGATTCCACCACGAAAGAATTGGTCATCAGCAACGCCGGACCGGGCGAGCTTTTTTTTCGCTTGCGCGTCGCCCCGCCAATTGGCGCGACGAGCAACGCCAATGGCTTTGCCGCGAATATTTTTTCTCCGCCGGCGTTGAAATATCCGCAAAATTTTTATCAGCACGCTTTGCAGAAAAACGAACCGGACTGGCGCGCCGGTCAACGCGTGATCCTCGGCAGCGGCGGGCCCGATAACTTCGGCTACGTGTGGCGCGACAGCCGCGAAGCTGAGGGCCCGGCATTTCAGTGGACGGACATTTCGGCCACCGGCAAGCTCATCCCGGGACTGGGAGACGATGACAACGTCGGCCCGTTTCGCATCGGCTTCGCCTTTCCATTTTATGATTCCGTTTTCACCAGCTTTCAATTTTGCACCAACGGCTTCATTTCTTTCACCGGCACCGCGGCGCCATTTACCAACGATCCGCTGCCGAGCGGCGGCGTGGCCAATTTGGTGGCGCCGTTTTGGGATGACCTCGATCTGGCCGGCGGCGCGGCCTATTATCTGTCCAGCGAAAATCAGCTCATCGTGCAGTGGACCAATGCCCGCAGCGTCAGCGGCAATGGGCTTTTCACTTTTCAACTGATCCTGACGCCAAAAGGCAATATTATTTTTCAATATCTGCGCATGGAGGGCGCAACGAATTTCAGCACCGTCGGCATTCAAAACAGCGACGGCTCCGAGGGCTTGGAGATTGCGTTCAATACGGATTTCGCACGCGACAGCCTGGCCGTGCTGATCGAAAGGCCGTCGAGTTGGTTGAGCTTTTCACCCAACAACGGGCGTCTGGCAGCCGGCAGCGCTACGGTGCAGGTCAAGTTCAACGCCGCCGGATTGGAACCCGATTCGACGTATCACACTGAGTTGCAGGTGGAGAGCAACGACCTCGATGAAACTCTCGTGCTCGTGCCTGTGGCCTTCGAAGTGGTGCAACGCAAAGACGTGCCGGAGCACTTCAATGATTTCGACACCACTAATATCAAATACGTCGTCAACATCGACCAAGCTACTCTCAACAGCCAACCGTTGGAAATTGGCGATGAAATTGGCGTCTTCACCCCGGGCGGTTTGCTTGCCGGTGCGGCAATTTGGAACGCGACTGGGCCGGCGCGCTTGATCGCGTATGGCGATGATTCCACGACGCAAAAAGTCGAGGGCTTCACGCGCGGCCAAACCATGTTCTTCCGCGTTTGGGATCGCGCCGGCAATCGTGATTACCCCGCGACGCCGACCTACAGCCGCGGCGACGGCCGCTTCGGCACCGGCGACTCGGCGCGCATCAGCTTGCTCGCCGCCCAAACCCGCTTTGCCCGCCGCCTCAACCTCAGCAGCGGCTGGAGCTGGATTTCTTTCAATATTATGCCGGACAATCTCGACGTCGCTCAGCTTATGGACAGCGTGGCGAATTTGGCTATCATGGTCAATGGCGACGGCGGCTTTTTCATCCCCGGCCAAATCAACGGCATTGGCGCGCTCGACGTGCGGCAAGGCTACAAAGTTTATTTGAACGCGCCGGACTCGGTGAAATTCATCGGCGACGAAGTGTTGCCGAACACCCCTATTCCCTTGCGTCAGGGTTGGAATTTTTCTGCCTTTCTGCCGATGATGCCGATCGCTGCCGAAGCCGCGCTCGCCGGGGTTTCCCTACAGTTGGCCCTTGCTAAAAATGACGCCGGCGGATTCTACATTCCCAACCTCATCAACACCCTCGGCAGCATGCAACCTGGTCGCGGTTACCGGCTTTATATGAACGCCGCGGACACGCTGATTTATCCGTTCGGCGCGCGTGCCCAGGCGAAAGCCGCTTCGCGAAGCGTCACCGCGGTCCCGCTCGTGCCACAACATTTCAAGCCGCCGGACAAAACCGGCGAGAGCTATAGCCTCGTCATTCTCTCGGCCTCGGTCAATGGCAAGCCGCTGCAAGCCGGCGACGAGATCGGTGTGTTTACCCCGGCTGGAAAATTGGCCGGCGCCGGCGTGTGGCCGGAAAGCGGGCCTTTGGGCATTGCGGTTTGGCGCCGGGACGATGACAACGCGCCAACGAATAACGAGCGCCACGGTTTTGTGCCCGGCGAAAAAATGATCTTTCGCGCCTGGCGCCCGGGCGGTTTCTCCGCCTCCGCGGCCGCGGAAGAAATTGACGTGCCGGCGAAATTTTTGCGCGGCAGCGGCGCGTTCGATAGCGAAGTATTTGCCATCGTGGAATTGGCGGCGAACCCGCTCCCGCAAAAATATCAGTTGCACCAGAGCTTCCCCAATCCGCTGAATGGCGCAGTGGCGCAAACCGTCATCCGCTACGAATTGCCGCAGCCGGGTTTCGCCGAGTTGCGCGTGTATAATCTGCTCGGCCAGGTCGTGCGCACGCTCCACCAGGCGGCGCTGCCGGCCGGCTTTCACGAAATCGTCTGGGACGGCCGCGACGAGCAGGGCCGCCTCGTTGCCGCCGGCGTTTATCTCTATCGCCTGCATGTGCGCAGTGAACGCAAAGAAAACGTCTTCACCGCCGTACGCAAAGTCGTCGTTGTCCCGTGAGCGTTGGTGTAAAAGCAAAATGATTATGGAAAAATAATTGATCTAAATGATTTAATCATCTTGCCATAATTATCTTGCTAGCTGTTTTTCGTTGCAAGAATATTTTAGAGCTCTTTCGTTGCAGTTCCCTTTTCGTTGCGAGTTTTTGCTTTTTTCGTTGCAGTTCCCTTTTCGTTGCAAGATTATTAAAGCTTTTTTCGTTGTGGTTCCCTTTTCGTTGCAAGAATATGAGCGCTTTTTTCGTTGCAAGCCTTTTCCAGACATGCTGTCTGGCTACGCCCGTAGGGGCTACGTTGCGCAATAACCCATCGAGGGAGATTATGCGAACTTTACATGGACGTTGGTTGAACCAGGCCAAGTCGGCCTTGTTGCGCGCTGCCGCCATCAGTTTGATGTTCCCGCTCGTCGCCGCCGCACAAACGCCCACCCAACACTTTCGCTTTACCAACAACACCGGCGAGAACTATTCGATTCTCGTCCGCAGCGCTACGCTCAATGGTGTGCCTCTCATTACGGGCGACGAAATCGGCGTGTTCACCCCGGCCGGACTCTGTGTTGGCGCCGTCGCGGTTTCCAGCAATTTGGGATTTTCTGCCTGGCAGGATGATTCGCAGACCCCGGCAGTGGATGGCTATATCCCCGGCGAGAGCATGAGTTTCCGCTTTTGGCACAACGCCACCCAAACCGAGCTGAACGCTGCGGCCAATTATCGCCTCGGCAACGGCACGTTCGACTTCGGCCCGTATGCGGATGTCGAGTTGAGCGTCGCCTTCAATTTTGCTCCCCAAATTTCCTCACAGCTCGACACCATTCGCTTTGACGAAGACACGAGTTTTGATTTGAACTTGGATGTCAACGTCAACGACCCCAATGACGCCGTCGCGCTGCTCAATTGGCAAGTCGAATGCGGCCCCAATCTGACGGCGACGATCACCAGCCAGCGCGTCCTGCAGCTCACCCCCAAGCCGGATTGGTTTGGCGTCGAAAACTGCACGCTCATCGTAGCCGATCCCGCTGGCGCCGGTGATACCGCCAACGTGAAAATCGTCGTGAACAACCTTCAAGATCGGCCGACCGCGCCGGTCTTGCTCGATCCCATTGCCGGCGTTGCCATTAGAAGCCTCAACCCGGTTTTGCGCTGGCGCGCCGCGACCGACGTGGATGGCGACAAACTGTTTTACACCATCGTTTATAGCACCTCACCGACACTCGCCGCCCTCAACGATACGCTTGGAACGGACTTGACCGCCGTCAGGGTCCAAAAATTTTTGACGCGCGACACCCGCTATTATTGGCGCGCCACCGCGAGCGACGGCCAGACCGCCCCGGTCGCCAGCGGCATCGAGAGCTTCGTCGTCGCCAATGACGCCGTCAGCGTCGCGCAGGGTGGCCAGACGCCGTTGGATTTTGTGCTCGAGCAAAATTATCCCAACCCATTTTCGCCCGTTCTGCCGGCAGCGGCGACGCAGATTCGTTTCACCCTGCCGCTGCCGGCCCGAATTTCCGTTCGCATTTACAACGCCCTCGGCCAATCGGTGCGCGCGCTGTTTGACGGCGCCAAATCCGCGGGCGTACACCAACTGCTTTGGGACGGCCGCAACGACCATGGCTTGCGCGTCAGCACCGGCTTGTACTGGCTGCGTTTGGAGTCGGAAAATTTTGTGGCGACGAAGAAAATGGTGGTGACGCCGTGAGAAGTAAAAGGTAAAGCGCGCGAGTCTTCAAATTTTATTTTCGCATTTGGGTGTGGGTGCCGTCTTTAACCGTGGTCCATTTGCCGGCACTGTGGCGCCAAGCGCTTTCTCGATTCGGATGTGCCTGCTTTTGTCAATACTTCTCAGCAAATGCTTGAAGCGACATCAACCGCTGAAATAAATCCAAAAAAGCCCGACTAGGATCGCGAGAAACACACTGGGAAATTGGGATCAGTGAGGGGTTTCCACATATTAAAAAAGCCGCTGCCGGCGGTTTCGCGCAGCACACTTCCGTCGGGTTGTTTCCTCCGGACGCAGTCTATCCGGCGGGCGTAATTTGTAAAAACCTGTTTGGTCGCGGCTCCGCGTTGGGCCAACTACAATACAGAAGACCGCAGCCAAATCACCAATGGGATGCCATACTCGACCCATTTGACCCATTGCGGCTCCTGCCACAATCCAAACTGAATGTAGTTGGCGAGAACCCAATAGGAGAGAAAAACCGTGCCGCTGAGAAGCCAAAGCGGAAAAATCATTTTTTTACAATATTCAAAACCGGGCATGGCATCTTTTAGACATAACAACGGCAAAATCCACAGAAGATACCAAGGCTGCAATGTTGGCGATAAAAGCAAGAAAGCCGCCAGAATGGTGATGACGATTGCAAGCCAGCTTGAATCGGCATGGCGCAAAGCTTCCGACTTTAATTCTCGCCACAAGAATTGAAAATAAATGAGCATAAAAAAGTTCCCAACGATGATCTTCGCGATGATCAAAGCCAGATCGATTCTGCGGGTGGCGAGCGTGACGGCGTTGATTTCCCAATCCGCCGGGATCATCAAAAAAGCAACCAGCCGATCCGGCAATAACCGATGTATCGAGGCAAACACGAGAGAAAAGATCCCGTCATTAAACCGCCATTTTTCAGAGTACACCATCAAGCCGGAAACTAATTTTTCACCGGCGGCGGCAAATGGAGCATAGCTGCCAGCCGCAAGCAAAGCGAATAGCGCGACGATCCACCAGGCTTTTTTAAAGCTCAAATCTTTCCAAGCTGCCACGAAGAGAAAAGGCAGAAATATGACGGTGATAAATTTGACCAGAAATCCGAGCGCCAGGAAGATTGCTGCCAGAGCATACCGCCGCTGCACGAGAAAGGCAATCGTCAAAACGAGCGTGAGCGCGCCCACACCGTCGGTATGTCCGCTGCCGGCAATCTCAATAATCGGCAGCGGATGCCAGGCATAAAGAATGGCCCAGCGCGGGTCAATATTTACTTGCGCGAGCAAGCGAAAGAGCAAGAGCACCAGGCCCAAGTCAACGAGCACAAAGATCAGTTTCAAACCGGCGAAAGATTGGAGGCCGAGGGTTTGGCTCGCTTGGCGGCCTGTCCAAAATAAGATTTGCAAAAAAGGAGGATAAACGCTGTGGACATGTTTGTGATCCACCTTCGGATATATCGTCGCGTCACGCCAATTTGCCAGCTCATCCGCCGCCGGTGGAAACGAATAGGGATTAACACCCTGATCGACAAGCTGAGCATCCCAAAGGTACCGATAGATGTCGTTTGAAAGCCATGGCGATTGGCCAACCAGCGCGCCTCTGAAAAGAACGGCGCCAATGGCGATGATCAACAGGCTTATACGAGCATTGCGCTTGTTCTGATTGGCCGCCTTTACGCTGATGATGGCAAAGACCAGCAACAAAAACAGCCCGGCGAGCATCGCAAAAAAATGATTTAGCGTCTCTTTGATGAGGGCGGACTGACCAGCGACGCTTAAACGACCTAAAAAGATGTAGATGACAAACGATAGGCTGCCGAGGCCAGCCAACGCCATATTGGCGCGTTGGCCGAGCTTGGCATAAAAAGCTTGCATGGTTTTGCCTTTATCGAGCACTTGGTAGCTTTGCCAAATAAGCCCTGGCCGCCGGATGATTCGGCTGGTGCTTCAGCGCATTGAGCCAAGCCCGCCGCGCGTTTTCAATTTGCCTGGATAGTGCGTAAACGATGCCAAGATTCAGCCAGATGTCCACCAGCGTGGAGTCGTGTTGCAAGATCATGTGATACTGATTTATCGCTCTCGTCGTATCGCCTTTGATCAAATGCAGATTGGCAATATTGTTTTGGATTTCCATATTATTGGGCGCGAGATGCGCTGCAACTTTGTAGGCATGCATGGCATCATTATAGCGGCCGACTCGACGCAGTGCAAACGCCAGAGAAGCATGCACCATAGGATCGTGCGGGAGGGAACGGACCGAGTTTTCCAAATGTTCGATCTGAGCACCGACGGCGCGCACACGCTCGGCCTCGTCGAGATATTTCTTGGCTTCAACTTGGCGGCCCAAGTGCACCAAAGCCTGGCCGAAATTATATTGGGCGCCGCGATACCATGGCCACTTTTCAATTACCTCACGTAGGATGCCGAGAGCTCGTTCATATTGCTTCGTCTTAACCAGGAGGGAACCGACGAGGTAGCGGTATTCCAGATTTCCCGGCTCGAGTTGCCACGCGCGCTGCGCATGATACAGGGCTTTTTCAACCTCGCCTTCGTTATCATAAAGCTGCGCCAGGCTGAAATGGGCAGGAGCATACAAGCTGTCAATTGTAATCGCGCGTTGAAAGGCGTACCGGGCGCTGTCAGCCTTTCCCAGTTCCTCATAAGCGCGCCCCATGCCACGCCAGGGAATGGGGGCAGGGTTTGTCTTCAGCTCTCTTTGGTAAAAAGCAATGGCCTGATGATACTTCTGCTGGCGGTAGGCATTATTCCCCAAGTTATTCCATGCGCCGCGATAGCCCGGCTCAAGCTTGAGTGCTTGCAGGTAGGCGGTTTCCGTTTTTTGCCATTGTCCCAGCTCCGAATAAATACGTGCGTGCAAAAAGTGAACGTTGGCGCTTTTCGGCGCGAGTTTTTCCGCGCTGTCGGCAAACATCAGCGCAAAATCAAACTCATTCTGGCGCAGCGCCTCTTCGCCTTGGCGCGCTAAAAAATCGCTGCGCGCCATGCGCTCCAATGATTCCTCTGGTTTGGAGTTGCAGCCCGAGCAGAGAGAGACGGCAAACAAAATCACAACGAATGAACACGGCTTGATCATACTTGGTCGAAAGATATTTCAAAACAATTTTCCCAACGGAAACTGTCAGTGCTCAAATTCGTTGGGTTCGTTATGCACCGTGGTGAAGTTGACGGCGCCCTTCACTTTCATTTTTTCAGCATCGGATTCCGGCATGCGCCAGTTATTATCGAAGCGACCCTCCGCGACCACATTGTCCGCCGAATCTTTGAAGAGAAGATAATCTTTAAAATCCATCAGCAAGCCGGGCGGGCCGTACATTGGAGGATTGGCTTGGCCGGAACCGGCAACAGACCACCACGGCAATCCCGAATTGATGAGAAGATAATGCTCCCCCACAGGAAAGATGTAGACCAGCCCGTAATCACTGGCGGTGGTATCGAGATGCATTGGCAACTGCGCGCTGAATTTCGCGATCAGGCTGTTGGTCTCTTTCGTGCCAAACAGGATGAGGTTCGAAGCCTCAAGATCGCTTGGCCTCACCTCCTTGTCGGCTAATACACGCGGGAACACCATCACACGACCGAGGAAAGCGCCGCGATATACGGGCCAGTTTGCCGCATGCTCGGCCTGTTCACGCCGGGCCTGCAATTCTTCAGGCGAGGGATTATCGGCATCGCCGTAAACATAGATGTGCCGGCTGGCAATGGCTTCGCTTCCGGGCAGGTTACTCTTGCCGAAGACGCGACGCAGGGCGAGGCGGTGATTCGAGCCCGCGCCGTGCAGCATGATGACGAGTGGATACTTTTTGGCTGGATTAAAGTTTTTGGGCAGATACAATCCGTACGGTTGTTCCGTATCATCGACGTCGGAAAAAAACGTCAGCACCTGCGGCCCGGACTCGAGGGTTTGGCTTAACGAGGCGGTGCCAGCCACAAATAACAATAAGATGATCAGAAATTGAAAAGTCTTGCGATGACTCAACATGCTTGCACTCCTTAAACTTATTTCCGTTTTAGCAGCCAGCGATTCACAGAATTCTTATATTGTTGACATTTCAATGTTCACGAATTAGCCTGTTTTTATTTATAGCAAAAAATCAGAGGCTTGCAACTGGTTTTTTCAAAACACATTATTTTTCACACGGTAAGAAAGCAATACGACCCCGTTCCCGTAAATCTTGCTGTCGGTGAACTCCAGATCGATATGCCTGCCGATGTTGGAAAGAAGCGGAATGCCCGAACCGAGCAGTACAGGATTCACCTTCAGTATGACCTCGTCAATCAAGTTTTCTGCAAACAGCGTGGTAGCTAAATCGCCGGCGCCGCAGAGCCAGATGTCTCTGCCCGGTTCATTCTTCAGCTTTCTGACCAACTCACCTGCGTTTTCCGTTACGACCTCAACATTCTTATCCGGGCTTTCTTTCATCGTTCGTGAGAAGACATAGCTCTTCAGGTGCGGATACGGATTGGTTACACCTACCTTTAGCCCGACCTCGTAAGTTTTGCGTCCCATCAAAACGACGTCACACGATTTGATGAAATCAAGATAATCCGTCACGTGCCCGCCTTCGGCAATAAAAAAATCCCAAGAGCCGTCCTCGCGAGCCAGAAACCCGTCAACGGTGATGGCGACATAGTATTTTACTTTTCGCATGTCTGACTTTCTTTCGGAATGGACCGCAACTTGAAAGTTGCGTTACGTTTCCTTCTTCATCCAAAACGGCGCGGTAAAAAACCACAGCAGGGTTCCCACTGTCATCATCGCCAGATAGGCATTCCACTTTATGATTTGGGCAAAAACCAGGAACGCTGGAATAACGGTCAATCCCAGGCCGATAAACGAAAGCAGTTTTAATAACGGGCTCATATCTTTGCTCCGGCCAATTCTTTGGATAGCACTCTTTGCTGCGCATAGCTCAGGGAAACATACAAGCCAATGGCAATAAACCAGCCGGGAAGAGCTTTAAAGAAGAGCTCCAACGGCAACAGAAAGCAAATCAATAACGTAACTCCCCAGGCGAAAGCCGCCGGCCAACTGAAAACGATGTGTTGCCATTCCGCATAATCTTGTTTTAAATCCAATTTTGGCAGCAGCCAAAAATCGGCAAATATGACTGCGCCCATGGGCATCAAGATCAATCCATACAGCGCCACAAAATCCAGCAGCTTCATCACCAGCGCCGGAAAGCAGGCCGCAAGAGTTGTGATCATTCCGATAATCATGGTCACTTTCCAGGTTTTGGAACCGGGCATGAGAGCCTGCAACGCCAGACCGGCGCGGTAAATCGTCGGGTTGGCCGTGGTCCATCCGGCAACGATCACGCAAACCACGCCGGCAAACCCGGCAGCACGGTAAGCCACCGGCCCGGGCGCAAATTCCATGCTCTGGTTGGATTCCAACAGGAACAGCGCGTAAAGTATGCCGGAGGCCAGCCAGGCGAGGTAATGCCCGATAAACATGCCTGCTGAAGAGGCGAAGCCGTAATGCCATTTTCGCGCGTAACGCAGGATGGACAAATCCGACATGCCGATGTGCATGGCGAGATTACAGAACCAGGCAAAAAACATCACATGCCAGAAGGTGAATTTGCTCTGACCTGCCAACGGGATGCCTGTCCAGATTTTCTGGTTCGCCACCGGCCAGAACTCTGATAAAGAATGGACGCCCAAAGCCGGGAACACAGCAATCGGCGCGGCTATAAACATCAGGATCATCCAGGGCGCCGCATACTTGGCAAAACGCGCAACTTGGGTGTAGCCGAACATGGCGACTATCGTGGTGGCAGCGCCGACGCCCAGCACGGCGACAATCCAACCGATGCTGTTGGGATAAAAATCGTTTAATGAGGGCATGGTCATTTTGAACGGGATGCCCACCGCCGTGGCGGAAACAGCAATCATTGAGCCCGCTAAGAAGCAGAACATTAGGGCATTCACGAGATTATAAACCAAAGTCAGCCGCGTGCCGCAAATTTTTTCCAGTTGGTAATACAGGGTGATTCGGCTTTTGATCGCGATGGGCGCGCAGATCAAGGCCCAGCTTAGCACCGCCAAAAGATTTCCCACCAGCAGACCGGAAACCAGATCTCCGGCGCTGATCCCATGCGCCACGAATAACGGCCCGATCACAAACTCGGTTCCGGCGATATGCTCTCCGGCGTACATGCCCCAAAAGCTGGCCGCGCCTTTCAGCTTGTTCTCGGGAACCGGGGTGCGCTCGAATTCATTGACGGCGTCGAGCTTTTTTGTCAAGGCTGATTTTGGGGTGGATTCCATACAGGTTTAAAAAATTAGACCAACGGATAGAAATCCCGCCGCGGCGGGACAACGGATGAGAAGCAAAAGCATAAGACAAAATAATTTAGAGACAAAATGATCAATTTTTATAAAAAATTATTTTGTCACTTAATCATTCTGTCATTGAAAGCTTTTCTAATAGTTTTGCCCATAATCGTTTTGCCTTTATTAAAAACACTGTAACACGAATGTTGCGTCACCGTTTTTCCCAAGTGAAATGATAGCTTCCCGAACCTACTTCCACGACCACGTAGTCGCCTTCTTTGCCTTTTGCTTTGAGGTCTTTTGCAGAAGAAAGGGAGAGGCCGCTTTCTTTAACTGATTCGACAGCAGGAGCAGGAAGGTAAACCGTTGCCGTGGTGTTGGCCGGTATTTCGACATCTAATTGCAGCTTGCCATTTTCTGATTTCCAATGCGAGTTGACTTTGCCGTAATACGTCTGCAAATCGGCGCGGGCAAAAGTCAGGTTCCCGCCGAGATGCGGCATAATCTTGACCTGCTTATACCCCGGGCCGGAGTCATCGGTGTCGATACCGGCGATGGCCCGGTACATCCAATCACCAATAGCGCCATAGGCATAATGGTTGAAAGAATTCATGCCGGGCGTTTGAAAAGTGCTGTCCGGCTTGATGCCGTCCCAACGTTCCCAAATCGTCGTCGCGCCCATTTTTACCGGATACAGCCAGGAGGGATAAGTTTCCTGCATGAGTAAAGCATAAGCCACCTCGGCATAACCGAAACGCGTCAGCACGTGGCACAGATAAGGTGTGCCGAGAAAGCCCGTCGTGAGATGGTTATTGTAGCTTTTGATATTTTGCACCAACCGTTCTGCCGCCTGTTGGCGAAGCGACTCGGGAAGCATGGCGAAATTTAACGCGAGGACATAAGCGGTCTGGGTGGCCGAAACCAGTTGCCCGTTGGGCGTGACATATTCTTTTAAAAAGGCGTCTTTGATTTTCTGCAAAAGCTCGGTGTATTGAGCGGCATCATCTTTGTTGCCCAAGACGTTCGCGGCATTGATTACCAATTGCGTGGAATGAGCAAAAAAGCACTGGGCGATCAAATATTTGTTGGTGACGGCAGCCCTGCCGTCGTTGTCATCGTCCGGGCGATAAAAAAGCCAGTCGCCGAAATGAAAACCTTTGTTCCATAAATAATCCGTGCTGTTTTGCTGCATGAAACCGACCCACGCTTTCATGCTGGCATATTGTTGTTCCAAAATTTTTTTGTCGCCATAAGCCAGATACATGTTCCAGGGGATAATGGTTGCCACATCTGCCCAGCCGGTTGCTCCTCCTGCGGTTGGTGCCAGCACATTGGGAATAACAAATGGCACGCTGCCATCGGGTTGTTGATCCGCTTCCACATCGCGCAACCATTTGGCAAAGAAGTTATTGACATTCATATTGAAAGCAGCCGTGCGTGAAAACACCTGCGCATCTCCGGTCCAGCCCATGCGTTCATCGCGTTGCGGGCAGTCGGTCGGCACATCGAGAAAGTTGCCCTTTTGCCCCCATTGAATGTTGTGCTGCAATTGATTGAGCAACGGATGCGAGCACGCAAAGCTGCCGGTCGGCGCCATATCCGAGTGAATCACCATGCCGGTCAGATTTTCCAAGGCCGGCTCGCCAAGAAAACCTTCGACGCTGACATAGCGGAATCCCTGAAAGGTGAAATGCGGTTCATAGATTTCGACACCGCTTCCTTTCAAAGTATATTGAATTTTCTGTTCGGCCTTCCTGAGATTGTCTCGGTAGAAATTGCCGTCTTTGTTTAAAACTTCGGTGTGGCGCATCGTCACCGTCGCGCCTGCTTGGCCCTGAACTTTGAGGCGAACCCAGCCAACCATATTTTGGCCCATATCAAAGACGGTCTCACCCGCAGGCGTTTTGATAATGGCGACGGGCTTGATCTCCTGAATTTTTCGCACCGGCGGACCGACAGGCGCAACAAGAATCGCTTTGCTATGCTCGATGACTTTTACGCCTGACCATCCGGTATCATCGAAATTCGGCGCGCTCCATCCTTTTTTTTCCAGGCGTGCATCATAAATTTCACCGTTGTAGATATCCGAGCTCAGAATCGGGCCGGTGCAGGCTTTCCAGGTTTCATCCGTGGTGATGATTTCTGTGTCGCCATTTTCATAAACCACATGAAACTGCAGCAGCAAAGCCAGTTTGTCGCCATAAAAATTCCTGCGCATGTCCCAGGTCAAGTAGCCGCGATACCAGCCATCTCCCAAGATGACGCCAATGGCATTTTTTCCTGGCCGCAGTTGGTTCGTGACCTCATAAGTTTGATACTGCAACCGTTTGCCATAACTGGTCCAGCCGGGCGTGAAGACTTGATCGCCGACGCGACGGCCATTCAATTCCATCTCGTACAAACCCAAACAGGTAACATAAGCGCGGGCGGATTTGAATGCTCCTCGAATCGTGAATTCTTTTCTGAGCAAGGGACATGGTTGTGATTTAGTGAGGTCTTCCGCAATATCGGGTTGAATCCACGCGGCCTGCCAATCCGAGGGCTGAAGCAATCCCATTTCCCAATACGCTGGCGCGCTCCACGAAGATGGTTTATTATTGCCATCCCATACTCGAACTTGCCAATAGAGGCGTTGTCGAGATTGCAAGGTGGGTCCCTGATAGATAACATGTATCGATTGATCCGAGGCAACCTTGCCCGTATCCCCAATAAGGCGTCCATTTTGTCCGAGGTCCGAGGTCGTCGCTGCAACTCGAATTTGATAGGCTTTCTGGATTACACCCCGCGCCGCAGAAACGATTTGCCAACTCAAGCGCGGCTGCCGCTCATCAATGCCAACGGGATCAACTTGGTTTTCGACGCGGAGACTCTCGAGCTTGAGAGATGAAACGTTTTGTGCCATGATGACCATACCAGGCGCGGATAGTAATGAGACGAGCATGAGACAGTGAATGATTGGAAACTGGTTTTGCATAGTTGTCATTTTAGATCCGTATTGCTGACAAACGCCACTTGTTTGCTGTCCGGCGACCACGACGGCACATTGATCGTGCCCTGGCCGCCATAGACGTATGCAATCACCTTGGGCTTTCCTCCTTCGAAAGGCATTAACCGGAGATAAACTTGCTTGTAAAAAGGATGATCGCCCGGCGCCACTGCCTTGGAATAGGACAGAAATATGATCCATTTTCCATCCGGAGAAATGTGGGGGAACCAGTTGTTGAATTCATCATCGGTAATCTCTTCCTGTTCGCTGCCATCCGGCTTCATCCGCCAGATTTGCATCGTTCCACCACGGACGGAATTGAAGTAGATATATTTGCCGTCCGGCGTATATTCCGAGCCATCATCCAAGCCCGGCGCGCTGGTCAGCCGCGTTTCTTCGCCTCCCTGAGCAGATATTTTGTAGATGTCATAGTCGCCGTTCCGTTCTGCGGTGTAGATCAAGAATTTTCCGTCGGGTGACCAACCATGCAAGTAGGAGGGACCTTTGGCAGTGATGCGCTGGGGTTTGCCGCCTTGCACTGGAAGCGTATAAATGATCGATTTGTTTTCATCATCCTTGCTGTGATGGCTGATGCCGAGCATCTTTCCATCGAAAGTCAAAACGTGATCATTGTTGTTGCTCGTGGCAAAATCCGTGTTGATAGCCACGGGCTTTTTTTCGGCCAGGTCGAAACGATATAACCGGCCATTGTGGTTATAGATCAAAGCCTTACCGTCCGGCGTCCAGTTGGGCGCTTGCAGGGATTCGGGTGAGCGATGGATTATTCTTCGGTTCCCGCTTTCAATGTCCAAGACCTCCAGATTACTCCCGATGTACTCTCGATAAGGAACGAAGTTGTCGCCAGGCGGCACGATGATCCGCACGTCACGGAAAACCGCCTTCTCAATCACATCTTTATTATGCGAACAAACGAACAGCCCGACGTAGACTTCGGCGCTCAGCGCTAAATCCGCAACTTGATCAGTTACGAAGGTCTCGCCGAAAACAGCCACTGACATGATGTAGGTGTTGCCTTTTCTCTCCAGTTGAATAATATCCGCTCCTTTGACCGACGATTTCACTTCTTCGGTAGAATCTCCCTTGGCTCGCCGGAACTGCAAAGACGTAAGGCCATCACCATGCACCGCCGCATTGACATGCGGCGAGTCTGGGTCAAGGCTGGCGCGCACGATCCAGCCGAGTTTTCGATGCGGGTCCACGCCTTGACCAATGAATTGCGCTCGCGTCCGCAGAATGAAATTCCCTTTCATGCGTTTCCACACGAGATGAAACTCGTCGCGATCGAACCACATATTCGTGCCGGAACCTGTAATAGTATATTCCTGCTTTTCCGCATCGTAGGTTGCCGAGCCGGGGTTAATGACCTGACCGACGTCGGTTTGGCCTTCAAACAGGCCGAGGGGCTTTTGTTGTGAGAAAGATGTGGCGACCACCGATAAAATCAATGTAATGATTGCTTGCCAAGAGTTACGGGTTCGTTTTTGCATGGCGATTAACCAAAGCTAACGGTTTTTTTATGATGTCCAAATCATCCCACTTATCTTGCCAGCACTAATTCCCTTAATATGGCCGCTTGAATTAATGGCAAAAGATATGACGGTCTTGTTCATCACGCGGCTTGTTGCCAACTTTGGCCGTCATTCAAAGTCGCATTACGGTTTTTTCTCCTGCGGCCTCCACATATCAGCATCCGTCAAACCACATTCTTCGGCCATCGCGATACAATAAGACAGTTTGCCTAAATCGTCGGCGCCGGCGTTGTTGGTGCCGAAGGTGAATTTGACGCTGGCGGCTTTGGCGCGTTTGATGAGTCATTATCTATTCACCGCCACCGCCTGTGACTTGGGATAATCAACCAACTCATTAGAGCCTTCGATGAGAAACACCTCGCGATCAGCTTTAATATTCGCGAAATGATCAACGTGTCCATGCAACCAATATACGATCAGCGAGTCAGCTTGCGTTGCTTGCCCCAAACCAAAGGCGGCGACTTTCTCGGAGCTTGCCAAGAAACTCGATCCGGTGCGGATACGACGCTCCATGCGCAGCGTATCTACGATGGCGACGAGGCGCGTGCCAATTCCATCACGGTTGCCCGTCCGGCCTTCAATATGCACGCGCAGAAAATGGTTGCCATTATTCAGCTCATTGCGCCACAAATGAACCGGGCCACCGTTCTCAGTAACAAAAATATCGACATCGCCGTCGCGATCATAGTCTGCATACGCGGCGCCGCGACCGACGATGGGTTGCGCTAAAATACCGCCAATGTTTGGCGCTTCATCCGTAAAAAATCCGTCGCCGTTGTTGACAAAAAGATGCGGCGGCTCCCGGTAAGTGATGCCATCCTGCGTGATTTCAATATCTTCTTGCACATGGCCATTCGCTGCAAAAAGATCGAGATCACCGTCGAAGTCGAAATCAAAGAGAAACAAGCCGAATGTCAAGGTCAAGAGGCTTGGGCGACCGATTTTGGCGACCGCGGCACGATCGGTGAAGAGATCATTGCCGATATACCGATAAGCGGCGATCATCTCCTTGGAGAAATTGCCAATAAAGATGGTTTCCTGTCCGGTGTGATCCACGACGCCGGCATCGATGCCCATGCCGGCACGAGCGCGGCCATTCTCATCATAAGCGACGCCGCTCATCGCTGCGCTTTCGGAAAACGTGCCGTTGCCGTTGTTCTTGTAGAGCAAATTGCGCTGCGTGTCATTTGAAACCACGAGGTCGGGCCAGC
Organism: Candidatus Zhuqueibacterota bacterium; assembly: GCA_022616415.1. Taxonomy (GTDB): domain Bacteria; phylum Zhuqueibacterota; class Zhuqueibacteria; order Zhuqueibacterales; family Zhuqueibacteraceae; genus Zhuqueibacter. Next base: position 36,548 of record JAKEEU010000426.1, read on the forward strand.
CGTCGCGATTGAAGTCGAATTCGGTGATCCCCAAAGTTTTCCCCGGCGAGTTCAGAAAACCGGCGGCCTGAGTTTGGTCGGTGAAAGTGCCGTCGCCATTGTTGTGGTAGAAGCGCCCTGGAATGCCTTTGTAGAGTTCAGGCGTGCAATAACTCTTTGTCTTGCCGTCGAGCGTACACCACAAATCTTTTTCCGGCGACCACTCGACGTAGTTGCCGACGTAGAGATCGAGCCAGCCGTCACGGTCGGCATCGAAAAAGATGGCGGAGCTGCTCCACACCGGCCCACCAGTGACGCCCGCGGCTTCGGCGATTTCCGTGAATTTGCCGTTGTCGTTGCGAAAGAACATATTCTCATACAACGTGGTAAAATAAAAATCCTCGTCGCCGTCGTTATCAAAATCCGCCGCGGCAATGCCAAAGCCGTAAGCCGATAAATCCCCTAAGCCGGTTTCTTGCGTCACGTTCGTAAAAGTTTGATCGCCGTTGTTGCGATAAAGCCAGAGCGCCGGAACTTTTTTCTCTTTTTCTTTCGGCCAAGCGCCTCCGCCGACGAGCAAAATATCCGTCCAGCCATCGCCATTGTAATCGATAAAGCCGCCGCCTGAGCCCATGGACTCCGGAAACCATTTATCACCGACGGCGCCCGTCACATGCCGAAATTCACTGAGTCCCGTTGATGCCGCGGTCTCGGTAAAACCCGAGGTCGCAGTGTTTGTGTCCTTGGATTTGGTTTTTGGCTGTTCGGCCGTTCCCGAGTCACGACAGCCCAGCCAGCCGGCGGCAAGAAAAACCATACATATCTGGAGAAAGTGGCGCCACGGAGCCTGAAGAACTTTATACGGGAAAATTAGTGTAGGTTCCAGCTTCATTTTGGCCTTTGCGAAGCAAAGTTAAGAAAAAATTCTAAACTTTAGCCCTTAATTTGATGCGCCGTACTGTGTCGTCTGCGGATGAAATGTTCGCCACGAATGCCAGAACTCCTGGAATGCGATGTTCGTAACGCGACTTATATCCGCCTACTGAAGGCAATAATAGGCTCCTTGTACTCACGTGCTGAGCGGCCCCAAACCCACTGGTTGTAACCGACTTCAAACATCAGGCCCGTTGTCTGCCCAATATCAACGAGCAGCGAAACGCCGAGGCGGCCCATGCTGGCGTCATTGAAGTTCTGAATGCCGCCTGGTGTAAAACCAAACCGATCTTCCGGCTTGCGAGGGCTGTCATTGCCCAGGCTGAATACCCAAAGCGAGCTCCCCTTGATGCGCAGACTTTTCCACGGCAAGCCATAACCAGCTTCGGCGAGGAACGGAGTCTGGTTGGCGGGCGCGCCTTCACGCCAGGTAAATCCGACTTCGGCATTTGCCCAGCCACGGTTCGGCAGCGAACGACCGATTGGATAAGTCCCTTCCTTAAAACAGTATTTCAAGCTTACCCAGGCATCTGACAAACCGGTGTTACGTTCCATGTCACCTTTCGGCCCTTCAAAGCCGTCCAGGTAGGTGATGAGAAAACTGGCGCACAGCCTGGGCGCCAGCCCGATATCGGCGGTGGTGTAGTAGTAACGAAAATCATGCAGGGAGCTTCGCGGGGTAGTTTTGCCAACCACTTTTTCTTCTCTTCGGGGTTAATTAGGATTGTGGTTTTTTGATAAATAAAATAAATTTTCGAGGCTTGTTTTGCAAGTTATTTTTTCACTTCAGTTCATTGCACTCACTTGCTCGAACAACGCCGTTTTCACACCATGCACCTTGCTGCCATCCAAATTCCGCAGGCGGACGCAAGCACCCCAGCCCCCTGTCCCTTGGATGATTTTCAACAGGAGCGGATTCCAGCCTTGGCGCAAGGTGATTTCGATAATATCATCGCCCGGCGTAACACCGCGGCTGGCATTATTGGCGTGCACCAATTCGCCATTCAACCAGACTTTGACGCCATCATCGCTCCCCAATTCCATTTTGACGCGCTGTTCGTTATCCGACCAAAGGCGATTTTGCAGGTATGCCACACGATTCTCTCCTCCCAAAACTTTGTCGAGTTGCAGAAACCACGGAGCTTCTTTGATGGTGCTGGCGGGCATAACTTGCCATTTGATATTCGATTGTCCAGTTTGCTCCGGCGGAAACGCATATTCAAAAAGATTAACTTCGCTATTGATGTACGGCCCGGAAACCAACCACGCCGTCATGTAATCTTCGAAGCGATCAATTTGCTCAATCAAAGCACGAGCTTCCAGCGCGTGCGCCATGGTGTCGTTTTTCGCGTTTTGCAAAACTTGCTGCAGAATCGTTTTAGTTTCAACCGGATGAACGCCGCTCACGGCGGCGGCAATTTTCACGGCGGCAACCGCGGCATCCGGCCGCAGCGTTTCGTTTTTCATGTAGGCCGCCGCCGCCGCCAACGCGCTCAGCGCTCTGACCTCAGCGAGCCATCCCAAAACCATTTTCTGCTCAATCGAATTGGCCGCCAATTCCATCGCGCGCCGGAATTTGCTGACGGTGTCTTCGGAAGGAAGATCGCTTTCAAAGCGCAACAAGCGAACGAAGCCGCGCAGCGCCAGAATCTGGTGAATATTATGCTTGGATTTTTCGGCGATGACAAGAAGATTCTTGCTCGGTTCAGCGGTGGGCCATTCGGAAAGGCCGCGAATCGCCGCGGTTTTGACATTGGCCGAAGTGTCATTGAGCGCCGCGAGCAGAATCGGCAAAGCCGCCCGGTCGCCGATGCCGCCTAAAACTTGCAGCAAAGATTCGCGCACTTCGGAATTCGTTCCGGCAGGAAATTTTTCAAGACGGGCCCTCACCAGGGCGCTGTTGCGCTTCTCCGGCGGCGCTTTCAGCGCCACCGCAACCACTGTTTTCTCCAGTTCACTGCGTTCGGAGGGGTTTGGCGCATTCACCAACAGCTCAACGAGATCGGGCAAATGCTGCTCATTCGCAACCGTCTTCAGAGCGTGAGTGGATTCCAATCGCACTTGAGATTCGGGGGACTTTGCTGTTTGCAAAAGTAGCGGAGTGGCAGCGCTAATACGACGCTGATTGACCGCGAGAATCAATTCAACTTTGAGATCTGGCACCGCGTTGGCTATGTTTGAAACAATCGTCTCGTCGATGTTCGGACCGGCTAGGCGATAGAGGCTCTTGCGAGCCATTGTCGCTTCGGCGCTCTTGCCGGCGGCAATTTTTGCCAGGAGTGGCACGGTTGTTTCATCGCCAATTTTGCCGAGCGCTTGCAATGCTGCGGCGCGAACTTCCGCATGCTCGCTTTGCGTTGCCGCCATCGCTGCTTGTCGCACCTCCGCATCCCGCCGTTCGGTTAATGAAGTCAGCAATTGCACTTGACTCATTGGCGCGAAGTTAGGCAAGGCTTGCGCAATTCCGGCAATGCTTTCTTTGGCAGGAATTTCATTCACTAAATTGGCGGCGAGAACTTGCGTTGCCGCATCGAAATTTATCAACAGACCCAGAATAAATTCGCTGACGTTTTCGCCCCGCGCACGAACCATGCCGCGCATGGCGGCATAACGAATCGGCTCGGTGAATTGCGGTGCGTTCAATTGCGCGTAGATGAGCAACGCCTGGTCTTTCCCGCCTTGTTGCAAGAACATGTCAGCGCAATTCAAATAAGCATTGCACACCAACGCCTTCAATTCGCCGGAAGTTTTGTCCTTGGCCGCCGCCAAAGTTTGAGCAGCTTTTTTTCCGCCAATCTTTCCCAGCGCGGTGATCGCTGCGGCGGCCGTCAACGGATCGGAATTTTCAACCAGCTTGCTGAGATCGGTAACTGCTTTGGCATCGCGGCGCTGTCCGATGGTGTTGATGATGCCAATTCTGATTTTGCCGGTGGTTTGAGATAATGTTTTGCGGAGCGCCTTGTCAACGGCGGGATCGGGAATGCGCTCGAGCGCAAAACGCGCCATATCAGAGGTGGTGGAATCTTGTAACATTTTTGCCAGCGCGGGCACGGATTCTTTCGAGCCAATGCGGCTGAGCCGTTCACAAATAAACTGTTTGCCCGCGAGCGTCGCGTTGCTCGATAGAATTTGCAAAAGGCGTTTTTCATTCTGCTGTTGCAATTTCGGTGAAACCGCCGCGAGGCGAAAGTATTCCGTTAAGTTCATCAATGGTTCGCGGCTCTCGCCATACTCATACACGGCGATTTTCTCGAAAAGCGGATTGAGCTCATCGGGTGCAAAAGACGTTTCCACCTCAAATGGCAGCGGCGTGGTATCAACCGGCAAGTCGCCGAGCGCGAATTGAATGCCGTCGAGGTAATGCGGCAAAATCGCGGGATTCCAATACACCGAATGATTGTGGCCGAACGAGCTGTAAAAGACGCGGCCATTGCCGAAGCGGCGCACCCAACTGATCGGCATATCGCGATCGCCGAAACGCACGCCCTCGGCAGCGCGATTGGTTTTGTCCGCCATATCGAGCGCCACCAGAACACGGCAGTTTTGGCGCAAGCTGCGCTGGCGAATGCGATAAATCTCATCGCTGATCTGAAAATTTTTGCCGTGAAATGCGGCGGTGAGAGGATGCGTGGGATCGGCAATTTTGATGGCCCACGTGCCGTTGGCATGCCAGGGATGTCCCTCAAAATGCCCGCCCATCATGTCCGCTGCCTCGGGCCAATTATAAAAATTATCGGTGGCGGCATGAATGCCGACCATACCTTTTCCGCTCTTGACAAACTCCATCAAACTCTGGCGCAACGAAAGATCCTCAAACGCCAGTTCGCTGGTGTTGACCAAAAGCACCGCATCAAATTGCTTCAGGTTTTCCGGCGCAAAAACCGCCATGTCCTCGCTCTGCATGGTGGTGAACGCGCCGGTCTGTTTTCCCATCAACTCCATCGCTTTCGCCGCATACGGAATCGAGCTGTGCTTGTAGCCCTCGGCGCGGGTGAAAATCAAAAGTTTTCTTGTTTGCTTGGGCTGTGCCGATGCTCGTTGGGGAATGGCTTGCTCAATTTTATGGACATCTTCGGGAGGAATCTGTGCGGGCACAAGGCTCGGCAGGAGCATAAGATTCCAGATGGCAAGAAGGAGTTTTTTTCCGGGGTTCATCACATTCAGCTCACTTCATCAGTCGGACTTCGCTTGATTACTCACACACTCCACGGGCTCCGCATCGGCCTCGACAACATACGGTCAGCCTCAGGATCATTGACAAAGCGCTCTGCTTTAAGATTCCATCGCACTTTCCGCCCCAGCTTTATCGCAACCAAACCAAGATGGCCGATCATAATCGAATGGTGCGCGACTTCCGCCGGTGTGGCGGTTTTGGCGCGGCTGCGAACACAATCAAGAAAATTTCCAACGTGATCCGTGCTCTCGTAAAGATGAATCTCATTCGGGCCGATAACGGATTTCAAGATTGATCTGGGATGGGCTTCGATGCCGGAGCGATCGATATAGAGCCAACCCTCACTGCCAAGAAAATGCGTGCCCATGCCTTTGGGTTGTTGCTTTTCATCCGCCACGATCAGTGTGAAGCCTTCAGCGTATTTGCACTCGAAGTAATAAGATTCCGCCGTATCGAAAAGGCCGTCCTCCGCTTTCGGAAAAACACCTTTGCCTTCGATTTCGACGGGCGCGGAAGATTCGGTGTTCATGCCCCAATTGGCAATGTCGCAATGATGGCCGGCCCAGTCGGTGATCTGCCCGCCGGAATAGTCGCTGATCCAGCGAAAGTTATAGTGGCATCGACTCGGATTATACGGCGTCCATGGCGCCGGGCCAAGCCATAAGTCGTAATCAAAGCCGGCGGGAACCGGCGCTGGTTGCTGGCCGCGATGGTCAATCTCATTGCCTTGCGGCAGTCCGACTCTCACCGTATGAACTTCGCCGAGGCGACCGTTGCGCACCAGCTCGCAGGCAAAACGAAAATTGCGTTGCGAGCGCTGCCAGCTTCCGGTTTGCCAAACGACGCCGTATCGTTGCACGGCGTCGACAATGGCGCGGCCTTCGGCAAGGGTATAGGCCAGCGGTTTCTCGCCGTAAATATCTTTGCGCGCGCGCGCGGCGGCCACGGCAATGAGGCCATGCCAATGATCCGGCGTCGCGATCATCACGGCATCGATGTCATCTCGCGCCAGCAATTCGTGAAAATCATTGTAGGCGGCGCAATCCTGATTGCCGTAAGTTTTATTAACCACAGCGCGCGCCTCGTGGCGATGCTCGGTATCCACGTCACAAACCGCGAGCACTTGCGCATTCGGATTGCCGAGGAAGCTTTTCATATTCGCCGTGCCCATGCCGCCGACCCCGATGCAGCCGATGGTGATGCGGTTGCTTGGCGCGACCGTACCGTTTCTACCCAACACGGAGGTGGGAATAAAATACGGCGCAGCCATGGCAGCACCGAAAGCGCTTTTTAGAAATTGACGGCGGTTCATGATGATCATGCCATTAGCAATGTGCATGTTTTCTTTGCGAGCCTTTGCGTCTGCGTCTTTGCGTGAGATTTTTTTTGCTTTTTTGAAAAGTTAGCGACATTAGGCAAGATGCCAGCGCTACGACTTACCCGGCAGCTTCGCCAAATATGCTTTTGCGGTTGAATCCTTGGGCGCATATTTGAGCACATTTTCCCAGGCTTTCCGCGCTTCCTCCATTTTGCCGCATTTTGCGTAAAACACCCCGAGATTCAACCAGACGTCGGGCAGGGAGGGGTGCAGTTCTAAAATCGCTTTGTAACTATAAAGAGCTGCCGCCGTGTCGCCACGCATCATGTACAAGATTGCCAGGTTATTCCGCAAGGCAACAAAGCGAGGCTCGATCGACAGCGCCACTTGAAACGCTTCGATGGCTTCATCCACCCGCCCGGCGCGGCGCAATGATTCCCCGTAATTCACCCACAGCATGAGCTGGTCCGGATTGTTTTCAACGAGATTTTCCCAATCCTGAATGTTCTTGAGCTCCGCCTGCAAGCTTTCGGCTTTGGCCAGATAACGCTTGCCCTCTCCTTGCTGGCCGAGGCGAACCAAAGCTTGGCCAAGATTATAATTGGCCCAATATTCCGCGCTGTCCGCCAATAGCAGAGCGGCAGTGTAAATTTTTTGGCTAAACGCATCTTGCGCTTGAATCAAAAATTGCGGCGCTTTCGAATTTGCAGAACGTCTCTGCTTCTCCGTACTTGAACGTTTTTCGTTGTCTGACTGCCAGCCCGCACTCAACAAGATTGATGCAAGGAGAGCGATGAACAGACAGGAAGTCTTGTTTCGCAGTTTTGGCATACGGATAGACACTACTTCAACTCCTTAATCTTGATATTCCTGAACCAGATCGGCGCATCTGCATGTTTGCCCTGGAATCCGATGTGTCCCCGGACAGGCAGCTCATCCAGCGGCTTGCTCAGCCAGGCAGGGATCTCCGATCCGTCCGGGTTGGTCTTGGCCGAGGTCCAGCGGCTCATATCCATCTCTATGATAAGCTCGCCATTGAGCGCAACCCAGATCTTCTTATCAACACAAGTGATCGTGTAGCGATTCCATTCGCCCGGCTTCTTGACAACGCGCTTGCGAGCTGCGAGGTGGCCGAAAATCGCGCCGCATTGCCACGTTGCCGGCGCGTTAGCCCATTTCTCGTGGTGGTCATCGGCAATTTGGACCTCGACGGAATTCGGAATCCAATCTTCGAGGTTGCTCGCGTGCACGATCACACCGCTGTTGGTGCCAGGTGCGGTCTTGAATTCCAGGTCCAGAATAAAGTTGCCGTATTGTCCCTGGCTCCAAATCGCTCTGTCTTCGCTTGCTGTAAGCACACCCCCTTGGAAGCTCCAGATTCCCTCAGGGCGGATCGCGTTCGACAAGTCTGGCTTGAACAGATCAACCCAACCTGGTTCTGTGGTATCGGGATGAGCTTTTGGTGGAACCTGTGCGTAATGGCTGCCGACAAATACGAAAGTGACAACAGCCGTAAGGATGAGACTTTTCATGGCCGCTCGGTTTTGTGTTCAATTTGTTGTGTACTATTAGAGTTTCTGCCTGGCAAGGGTCTTTGTTCAAAAGCGCCGCTGCCTTCGACGACGTGTATTTCCTGATTCGATTCGAATCCAACGTAGCGATCGATCTGCCGGCTCGGCCAATAAATAAAAAGCGAATCGACACGCGTGGCATTGCCAAGGCCGAACGTCACGGTTTTTTCCGAATGCGAAAGGTAGCTGGAACCGGTGCGAACGCGCCGCTCCATTCTTTGGCTGCCGGCCACGGCGACGACACGCGCGCCAACGCCGTTGCGGTTGCTGCGCCGCCCCTCCAAATGAACTCGCAAAAAACGAGGGTTCTCAAAGTCGTTCCGCCACAAGTGTACCGGCCCGGTGTTTTCAGTAATCAAAATATCCGGATCGCCGTCGCGATCGAAATCGCCATAAGCAGCGCCGCGCGCCACTATGGGCTGGCTAAAAACACCGCCGATCTTTTTGCCGGTTTCATCAAACGTGCCGTCGTTATTGCTCAAAAAAAGCTGCGGCGCTTGTGCATAAGTGATTCCATTCATGAACTTGGTACGAATCGGATAAACATGGCCATTCGCCACAAAAAGATCGAGGTCGCGGTCGAAATCCACATCGAGGAGGAAGAGACCAAAGGTCAACGTCAGAAAACTTGGCTGCCCGATTTTGGAAACCGCGGCGCGATCGACAAACCAACCTTGTTTGTTGTAACGATACACCCCAATGGTTTCTTCGGAAAAGTTGCCGATGAACACCGAGACTTGTCCGGTGGTATCCATAACGCCGGCGTCAATTCCCATACCGGCGCGGGCTTCGCCAAACTCGCTGTAAGCAATTCCCATAATCGTGCCTTTTTCCGCAAAAGTGCCGTTGCGATTATTTTCGTACAAGAGCGTGCGCTCGCCATCATTCGAGATGACGAGATCGGGCCAGCCATCTCGGTTGAAGTCCAGCTCGGCGACACCAAGAGATTTGCCCGGCTCGGCCCCGAAACCTGCTTTGCTGGTCATTTCCGTAAATATGCCGTTCCCATTATTGTGATAATAGTTATTCGGAACGCCCACGTACATGCCCGGCGGGCAGTATTCTTTGACGCCGCCTTCGACATAGCACGGGATGTCTTTTTCCGGCGACCAGTCGGCGTAATTGCACACGTAAAGATCGAGCCAACCGTCCTTATCCGCATCAAAAAAAATCGCCGAGCTACTCCAGCGAATCGGCTTGGCCATCACGCCGGATTTCTTGGCAACTTCCGTGAAAACGCCGCCGTCGTTGCGAAACAACATGTTCTCGTGCAGCGTTGTGAAAAGGAAATCCTCATCGCCGTCGTTGTCGTAATCCGCGACCGTGATGGCGGTGCCATAGGCGCGAATGCCTTCGAGTCCGGCTTCTTTGGTTTTCTGTGAAAATGTCGCGTCGCCGTTATTGCGATAGAGCCATAACGCCGGCGGCTCCTGCGGAAGGGTGTTGGGCGCCAAAGCGCCGCCGCCGACCAGCAGAATATCGAGCCAGCCGTCGCCGTCGTAATCGATGAAGCCGCAGCCGGCGCCCATTTGCTCCGGAAACCAAACTTTGCCAAACGCGCCGTTGATGTATTTGAAGTCGTTCAGTCCGGCGGCTGCAGTAACGTCAGTGAAAGCCGGCATAACTACATGATTGGAAACGGTAACAGACCCTTCTTGTTTTGAGGTTTCTGAGTTACAACCAAACCCTAAAATTGAAATTAATAACGTGATAAAAAAAAGAGGCAAGTCAATCCGACAAAGCGATTTGATCGCTTCAGCTCCTGAGGAAAGATATCGCATAGCTTCCACATGTGTCGTGCGATAAGCCATGGGGAGAAAATGAAAAGCGAATGCTACACTGTTGCGGGGTCAATCGCCACAATCCCTGCACTAGCATAGCGTTTGAAGTCAGCAGTATTAATCGTAAGAATATGCATCACTCCATTTACTCTTCATAGGAGACCATGTTTCTCAACAACGCTCCAGCCTATAAATATAACATAATATCGAAATAATGCAACTAAAAGTTTTGGCATCGAAGGTTCTGTTTTTATTGCAAAAGTTCTTGATAATAAAATGTTGGCATCTTTGAGTTGATTTTGGTATATTGGGTTGAGTATACTTAAATCAATCAAGGAGACCTAAGGTCAAGAAAATTAAAATCGGAGCGATACCGAATGCGATTTGCATGGAAGCATCTGCTTTTATCTTTGATACTCCTCTTCGCCGGTGTTGATGTCATTCTGTCTCAAACCGGCAATGTTTGGTGGGAGCCAATGTTCCAGACGGGGCTTTCGCTGCTCGAGCAAAAGCAATTCGCCGCCGCCCGCGAACAGTTTAGCAAAATCTTGATAAGAAATAAAAATATAGCTCAAGCTTACTACGGCCTCGGTTTGAGTTATGCCATCGAGAAACCCAATAGCCGGGAGGCGCTAAACCAATTCAAAAAGGCAATCAAAATCGATGAGAATTACGCTGAAGCTTACTACCAATCCGCTCTGGTTTACATCAATATCAAACAGTTCCAAGACGCCCGCGACCTCCTTTACACGGCGACTCGAAAAGATCCAAAATTCGTTGACGCCTGGCTAAGGCTTGGCGAGGTCGAGGCGGAACACGGCGAAAGCAGCAAAGCGGTTGAGGCATACTTAAAAGCTTACAACAACAATCCTGATAATGAAGATCTTTACAACCGCCTCATCATCATCAGCATCAAACTTCATGAGGAGAACAAGGTTATCGCATACCTGGAAGAACTTGCCGGGAGCGCCGATAACCACGAATTGCGTTCCGACATCGCCTATCTCTATTTTGTTAGTGGAGACCTCGACAGGAGCATGTCCATCGTCAGCACGATTCCACCGCACATCGCGAATACGAGAATCAATTTATTGCAGGCCAATCTGTATTTTGAGAATGAAAACAACACGACCGGACTTGCCTATTACTGGTCTGCCGTGAACAGCATTCAGAGTGAAGCCGATGCCGCGGCATTATTGCGGGATTCCATTTATATCATGAGCAACGAAGAATACGCCAGACTGCTGAAGGTGCCCATGGCCGAAGTTTGGAAGTTCTACTATGGGTTCTGGCGCTCACGCGATCCCGATCCCAGCACGGATGAAAATGAACGGATACCGGAGTACTATCGTCGGTTGAGCTATGCGCGCAAATCGTACCGGAGAACGACAAAAGTCGATGACCGACGGTTCAAGCTGGAACACCCTTTAAATGATCGTTTCCATCCAAAAGTCGGCAGTGAAATGTTTGCAGGTTTCCTGCTTGATGCTCTGCAAGAAAATCGCGATCTGGATGACATGGGTCTCATTTACATAAGACACGGCCAACCCGACCACACCGCCACTGCACCGAACCCGGAATTGCCGCAAAACGTGTCATGGAAATTCGATGAAAAATGGAACCGCCCGGAATTGACCTTTCATTTTACCAAATGGGGCGGCGGTTCCGGATGGATTATCTCATCACTGCCGATAACCTTTGAAGATCGGTGGGACCTTGGCGGCATTTATGCACGGTTGGATCCGAAAACCCCCGGGTACGAGAACCTGACTTATTCCGATCTCGCAAATTATTACGAACAGGTTGATCTTGACGCCCAGGCTCAAGCCAGCATTGGCATTCGAACAGAGACCTCGGACTACCAGTATACCGAAATCGAATCGTTGGAATTCCCGTTACATTTTACCACGTTCCGGGGTGAGGAAGAAAAACTGCTTCTTGAAGTTTACTACGGCCTCAGCGGTGAAGGGACCCTGCTAAAGTCAACGGAAGAGGGGACGGTTCTGGCCTTGGATGAGTTTTTTGGTTTTTACGACGAGCACTGGAACGAAGTCGGCAAACTGCGTTCAGAAAACAAAATAAAGGTTGGACTAACCCCGGAACAATGGCGATTGGCTAATATTGTCGATGTTCGTCGCTTTCAAGTAATGCCGGGAAAACATCATTTTGAAGTTCAGATACGGGATCGGGTTTCCGGCAAAATGGGTGTCTATAAGGGAGAACATTATTTTGAAGATTTATGGAGCAAGGATTCTCTCCTGGTCAGCGATGTCATTCTTTCCGGCCCGATAACGCCGGCCGAAAATACCGGCAAGTTTGTGAAGGAGGGGATCCGCTACATTCCACATATGTTTTCCGATTTCAAAATAGGTGAAGGGATCGGGCTATACTTCGAGATTTACAACCTCTTTTATAACGCTGAGGGTCAAACCAATTTCAGAATCACATGTACTTTGCAGTCATACGGAGTGGGTGCCGCCGGTTCCAAAAATATAATTGGGTTCTTTAAAAGCCTTTTCGACAAAGACAAGGAGGCCGTCAGCACATTCTACGATTATTCGGGACAAACACGCAACGAGAAAATCTATATAAACTTCGATCTCAAAGGTCATGGCGCCGGGCGCTACGAATTAGTTCTCGATATCAATGATCTTCAAACCGGGAAAACCGTTCGCAAGAGAGTCGGCATGAAAATTCAAGGATAAAATCTTCGTTTCTTTCCATTCATCTGGAGGCGGTCAGGCGTTTAAGATTTTTTACGGCGCGTTCGGTGTTCTTGTTCGCGGGTTCCAGGTAATGAGCGACCAAATAGGCTTTCAGGGCTTCATCAAGTCGCCCGCTAACATAAAGTAAATCTGCGAGTGTGACCCATAATATCGGCCGATCAGGATGGGTCTGCGCAGAATAACGAGCCAGGCCAATATCGGAAGCAATTTGTTGCAGGCTATCGACCTTCGCCAGATGAGCCTGGCCCTCGTCAAGCCGCCCTGATGCAATCAAGGCCCGGCCGAGGTTATAATGGGCGCCGTGATACCAGGGTTTTTTCGATACGGCGGTTGTCAAGTAAGGAATCGCTTTCTCCATTTCACTAAGCTGATAGAGAAGCGTGCCAACGTAGTAGTGGTACTCGCCATTCTCGGGATAGAGTTTCAATGCCTGCATCTGGTATTCGAGCGCTTTTTCAAATTCGCCATTCTCGCTGTAGATGTGCCCCAAGTCATTGTAGACCTCGACGTAATTTTCATTCAATTTTATGACATACTCAAAGGCCGAAATGGCTTCATCAATTTCACCGAGGTTTTTATGTGAACGACCCATTTGCATCAGGATGGCGCATTTTTCTTTTTTCGAATCACCGGAACTTACCCGTTCCCACTCGCGAGCGTAATGCGTGAGCGCTTCCCGGTATTGCTCACGGTGAAATGCGTTATTGCCCAGGTTAAACCAAATCGAGGGATAACCGGGGTCGAGCTGCAAAACTGTTGTGAGCGCAACTTTGGCGTCCGGGAAGCGGTTAACCGCGGTCAGCGCCTGTGCCTTAATAAAATAGCAATATGGGATGTCCTGTCGCTGCGCAATGACTCTGTCGCAAATTGCGATCGCCGTTCCAAACGCGCCCTCAGCCAGGGCTTTCCCGGCCGAATCGAGCATGCTTGTGATACGAGGTCCCTCGTATGGAGCAACATACTCTTGCTTTTGCTCGCTGTCACAACCGGCATAATAGAGAACGAGAAATGTGCAACAGATCAAAACTTTTTTTAACCTACAATCTAACATCTCTCACTTAAAAGAGAATTGCAAAGCAATGTGTGCTCAGTTGTTTGCGAGTTTTTTTTCGGCAGCCTCAAAAAGCTTGATTTCACGATCTGCTTTAATGGAAGTTAGGCGCTCGACCTTTCCCGCCGGCCATTGCACAACCAAGGTATCGACCTCGGCGGCGGCGCCTAATCCGAAGGTGGCGGCGGCTTCAGAATGTGACAGAAAGCTCGAACCGGAGCGAATTCGCCGGTACATTCGCATCTCACCGACAGTCGCGATCAACTGGACGCCGTAGCCATTGCGATTGGAGGTATTGCCTTCTACAGTCACACGCAAATAATGCTTGCCAGCGCCTGCACTCTCATTGCGCCATAGATGCACCGGGCCGCCATTCTCCGTCACAAGAATATCGAGGTCGCCATCGCGATCATAATCAGTGCAGGCCGCGCCTCTGGCCACCAGCGGAGCAGCGAGAACGCCGCCGATTTCGGGGGCCGCATCCCAAAAATTGCCTTTGCCATCATTTAAAAACAAGTGCGGCGGCTGACGAAATTTGACGCCGTCCTGCGTTCGTTCGATTTCGTGAACGACATGTCCGTTCGCGGCAAACAGGTCCAGGTCTCCATCCAGGTCAATATCTAATAACATGAGACCGAAAGTCAGGGTCAGCAGACTCACTCTGCCAATCTTCGAAGCTGCTGCGCGATCGACAAAAATCCCGTCCCCGGCATGGCGATAGACCCCGATCATCTCCTTTGCAAAATTTCCCACGAATACGGATTCTTCGCCGGTGTTATCGACGACTCCGACATCGATTCCCATTCCGGCACGGGCTCGACCATTTTCATCATACGCAATCCCGCTCAAGATGCCCTTTTCCGTAAAAGTGCCGTCGCCATTATTGACATATAATTCATTACGCTGGGTATCGTTGGCAACCGTCAAATCCGGCCAGCCGTCGCGATTAAAATCGAACTCCGCGACGCCGAGTGTCTTTCCCGGCCCGCCGGCAAATCCGGCTCGCGCGGTCCAGTCCGAAAAAGTGCCGTCGCTATTATTATGATAGAAACGGCTGTTGATTCCGGTATAAAGCTCCGGCGTGCAATAGCTCTTGGTCTTACCATCGAGCGAACACCAGATATCGGTTTCGGGCGACCACTCCACATAATTGCCGACGTAAAGATCCAGCCAGCCATCCTTATCCGCATCGAAAAATATGGCGGAAGTACTCCAAACCTCGTCCCCGGCGAGGCCCGCCGCCTGTGAGACTTCGGAAAACCGCCCCCCGTTATTCTGAAATAATTGATTCCGGCCGACCGTGGTCAAAAAGATATCATCATCGCCATCGTTATCATAGTCGCCGATCGTCACCCCAAGGCCATAACCTCGCGCTTCGCTAAGGCCAACTTTCTCGGTCACTTCAACAAAATGCCCGGCTCCCGAATTTTGATACAAGGCAAGGACGGGGGTCGTGTCATTATCAGCCCAGGTTCCGCCTCGCACCAGAACGATATCGGGCCAGTCGTCACGATCATAATCAAAAAACCCGCAACCGGCGCCCATGGTTTCGGGAAACCACTTCTTTCCAAATGCCCCGGTCATATGCAGAAAATTTCCCAGGCCCGCTGAATGGGTGATGTCGGTAAAATGAAGAATGCCGGAACGGCTGTTCCCCTTATCCGTTGCGCGTTTTTTAGGAGAGCGGTCATTATTGCCACACGCAAAAAGAAATAAGCATGCAATGAATAAGAAAAGTATATGCTGAATAAATCGTGTCATTGGATAATCACTTTGTAATCCGTCGCCTTTTTAAGGCTGTCTAAAAAAACGGCATAAGCTTGCTCGAACTTCCTTTCTCGTATGATGGCCTTTAGTTCCTCACGCACATCGGAAAGCTGTCGGCCATCTTCAAGATGACTCTCGACCTTGATAATGTGCAGGCCTAAGGAGGATTTGATTATACCGCTGACTTCACCAGGTTGTAACGAAAAAGCAGCATCATGAAGCGCCTCTGCCCTCGCGGTGTCACCTTTCACTATCCTGTAACGTTTCCCCTTATTTGTAGCTTCTTCTTCAGAGTACCGATCGATGAGCTTGTCAAAATCCTGTCCGTTCGCAATCTTTTTTAAGACCTCATTGGCAATTTCACGGTGGGAGCTGCGGAAAAAAATCTGTCGAACATCTGCAAATTTCACTTCTGCATACGCGGCAATTATTTCACCTTCGGCAATTTTTATTTTTTCACCCAAAGTCAGCTCCAGATATTTTTCTCTTAAAAGGTTATCCCGTAGCTGCTTTCTTACGGACCGGGGAGTTCGATATGACTGAGCCAAACCGGCTTCATATTTTTCGATCCCGCCGTGGCGTTTGGCTAGATTCTGATAGGCGGTATCGACGCGGGATTCGTCAATGACAATTCGGTCCCGACGCGCAGCCTCGAGAATCAGCCTGTTTTCTCCCACCTCGGCGGCGGTTTCAGTGAAAATATTCTTGAGCTTGACACCGGACATGTTTTTCATCATGTCGACATTTAAACCGTAAGTTCCATTCATATGGTCAAGAATAGAGGCAGTTCGTATGTCGAAATCTGACGTGCTAATCCACACGTTGTTCTTATCAGGATTTAACAATGGCAGGCTATCGGAAAGGGCAAGGGCCAAATCATAGATTTCAGAGCCCTTTTGAAAAGTCGCAGTGTCATCATCGCTTCCGCATGCAGCAAAGACGATAACGGTCAGTAAAATGAAGGCCTTCGGAAACACTCTCATCTACCTTTCTCTTTCTCTGTAAAGCTTGAATAGATTTGCCTTTGCTTGTTGATGGTCCACCTGGTATTGCAGTGCCGTGAGCCACGCCTTTTCGGCCTTTTCAGGAGACCCGGAAAGCGCGTAAAGCGTGCCGGCATTTACCCAAATATCACTCAGCGACGGATCTATTTTTAAGATATTCTCGAGTTCCTGAATTGCCCGAGTGGTATCTTGACGTATCAAGTGCAGAATGGCAATATTATTCCTTATCTCAATATTATTTGGTTCCAGGTAAAGCCCGGCTTTGTAAGCGTGCATCGCATCGTTATAACGCCCTTCCCGCCGCATGGCATACCCAATGGCGGCGAACGTCAGCGGATCTTTACTGGAGAGCGCGCTCTCTTGCAACAAATTGATTTTTGCTTCGGCTTGCCGGTGGTTTTCGGCTAGATCCAAATGTTTCTGAGCCCGTTCCGGCTGCTTTAGGCGGACGAGAGCCTGCCCCAGGTTATAATGCGCGCCGGCATGCCACGGCTGCTCCTTCAAGACCCTTTGAAGGTACGGCATGGCTTCCTCTGCTCTACCGAGGCTCACCAGTAGCGATCCGGTCAAGTACGCGTGACTCACTTCATCCGGTTTCAGGCTTAAGGCGATCATCGCATGCCGAAGCGCCTCCTGAAGATGACCTTCATCCTGCTCCAGAAAAGCCATACTGGAAAAAGCCGGAGCGTAAGTACTGTCCAAGGATATTGCACGCTCAAATGCAACCCTGGCGCTATCAAATTCCGTTTGTTCGACATACGCACGCCCCAGGCCGCGCCACACTGTCGGGGAATTCTCCTGCTCCAGAGCTTTCCTATAATATCCAATCGCATTCTCGAAATGGCGTTCCCTGTACTCGTTGTTCGCAATATTGTGCCATACTCCTCGATAGTTGGGATCCAGGTCGAGTACGGCATCATACTCAGATCTGGCTTCGGCGAACCTGCCGAGCTCGGAGAAAATACGAGCCCGTTGAAAATGGACGCTTGGCGACTTCGGAGAATATAGCGCGGCACTGTCCACCAAAGCCAGGGCGGCCAGAAATTCATGTTGCGTCATCGCCTCATTTGCTTTGAAAAGCAAAGAAACCGACCGGTTCTGTACCTCCGTAGATACCGTGTTTTGCCCGCACGAACTGACGATGAAAAGCAAAGCCATGGCGAAAAACCCAACGCGGACGAGCCGCAACCAAACTTCACCACAAAGGCACAAAGAACACAAAGCCTTTTCGTTTTTTTTCTTTGTGAACTTTGTGCCTTTGTGGTGTAAAAATCTTTGCTTTTTTTGCACAGATTTGACTATAAAGAGACTAACCATCATTGGTCTCTGCCTTCCAATTCTTTGAGATACTTTTCAGGCAACGGATCGTTCGGATTATATTTGCGGGCTTTCCGGAAAGCCATTCCTGCTTCGGCAGTTTGACCGATTGCGGCAAGACCAACCCCCAGATTAAGCCAGCCATCGGCAAACGTTGAGTCAATGGCAACGAGCTCGCGATACATCGCCATGGCAGTGGTGGTGTCTGCATTCAACATGTGCAGAGTGGCCAAATTGCATTGAAAAGCCAGGCTGATCGGGCCAAGTGATTTGGCAACGTTAGCGGCATGAATAGCTTTTTCAATTTGGCCGGAACGAGCAAGGACGTCACTGTAGTTGAGCCATATTCCCTGCTGATCAGGGTTGCTTCTTGCCAAATTCTCCCAATCCTGGAGCGTTCGAACCTGTTTTGTCAAGTTCTCAGCTCGCGCCAGGTAGCTCTTTCCAAGCTCGACCTCCTGCGCACGGACTAATGCCTGTCCCAGACTATAATTTGCCCAATAATTCCAAGGTTGTGTTTCAACGACGGTCTTGAATTCGGCCGCAGCCTCGGCAGCTTGACCATTGAGCAGGAGAATACTGCCATAAACATATCGGTAGTTTGGATTGTCCGGCATAAGCCGAAGGCCGCTTCGTATATACCCCAGGGCTGATTCAAGTTCTCCTTCATTCTTGAAAAGCGTGCCCAACCGCATATAGGCAGTCGCCATCGTGGAGTCCGCTTCGATTGCAGCCATATACATCATCTTGGCGCTATCAGGTCGGGACAATGCTTCGTATGCCCGGCCTTTTTGCAGAGCCACGGAGGCCTTCACCTCCGAACCCTTCTCACCGTCATAGAACCCAAGTGCCCTGCGAGGCTCCCCTTTCCTCAGCGCCGTGTTGCCCAAATTCAGATGGATGCCCGGATAGTTCCGGTCTATTTCCAGAATACGCTTATAGGCTTTCTCTGCATTGTCGAATTGCAGCAACTGGGTATAAATCATCCCCTCGAGCATCCAGATGTCGGCCAAATCAGGCTCGTAATAGGCGGCACTATCGGCCAGAAATAGCGCTTGGCCATATCTGCCTTCCTTATACAGATACTCGGCCTGCACAAGGAATTGAACAGCCTTTGGATGGGCTGCCTTGCGCCGGGCTTCGATATCGCTTTTATCACGGCAGCCTATAATGGAAAATAGGAATATAAGAATAACAAGAATACGGGAGGGCACTGGATCCTTGCAGAAGGCGCGTGCGGCAAAGACCGGATTTTTCATAATTGGAACCAAAAAAAAGCTGCCGGCGATAAGGTCAAAGCACCATCGCCGACAGCATTATTTGCACTGGGCTACTTTAAAGCCACTAGAAGCTGAACTTGGCTGTGAAGCGGTTTACGTTATCAAACACACCGAAGCTGGTGTATGAATAGTCCAACATAAACCCAAACGTGTCAAAATCTTTGTGGAGACCGCCCCCCAGCGAAATGCCTTCTTCATCCGTTGGCGTCACGTAACCGGCACGCAATGAGACTAGATTCATTAAGACGTACTCGGCGCCGATTTTAAGCTGCTCGGAGAAATCGCGAGGGCGTTCGGTATCCACCCTGAGCACCAGCGAATGCCTATTAGGATCCCTTGTGGTGAAGTCCAGCAGATCCATCGAGAGGCCAATTCTAAAGGTAAGTGGCAGCTCGAAGTTTTCCTCTTCATACTTTACTTCACCCGCGAAGTTGCGCGCAGCCATGCCCAGGGTCAGGCTCTTAAACCCGGTACGGTAGATAATTCCAAAGTCAGCCGCGATCACTGATTCTTCATATTTTTTGTATTGATCACCGTTCGTCGTGCTGATCAGCGCAGTGGCAAGATTTTCGCTCACGTATTTAGCCTGCGCACCGAACGAGAACCTATCCGACAACTGCCTCGAATAGCCAATACCCAAAACCCAAGCCGTCGGCGTGTATGAATCGGTAAGGCGGTAACCTTGCGCACTGGCGTCAATAGCCGTGCCTTGAATTTCACCAGCATCGACGTTCATGAAGGATACGCCAAAAACACCGTACTCGCCATTACTTGGTCGATAGGAGGCAGCAAAGGCATTGTAGTTAATGTCAGCAATCCACTGAGTGATGCCGGCAGCCACACTAAATGTTTTATCCTGCCATCCCACCGTTGCCGGATTATAAAACAAGCCTACCGCTCCGCTGCTCATGTCAACCGTAGCGGCGTTGCCAAGAGCAGCCGCACGCGCATCGACTGAGAAAGCCAGGAACTTCATTCCCGTCTGTCCGCGTTTTTCAGTTACGACCTCATCGGCTGGCGACTGAGAAAACGCGGATCCGGCTATGCCTAGAATCAGCAGGGACAGCAGCACTCCCAGGCATGTGCGACTCTTCATTCTTTTTGTCATGGTTATTTTCCTCTCAATTCCAAACGATTCGGTGAAACCGCGTTATCTAATCACGGTGAATTTCTTGATGGTCTCGGCTCCGGTCTCATTGTCCTTGATATGGGCAATATAAAGACCGCTCACGATCACCTGGTTGCCATCGGTGGACAAATTCCAGAATTCGTCGCCACTGCCATTGGTGTGTTCGATTCTCTTCACCAACTCACCCAACTGCGTATAAATGCTGATCGTACATTGACCGGGAATCTCGAGAAAAGCCAACCTGGTGGCAAATTGAGATGGCCAGCGTACACTCCCTTCAGCCTGGGCTATACTCAACGGATTCGGAACAATCACCACATCATCGATCTCGGCTCCCGGGCGACGCGTCAAGGCCGCAGGCAAATATGTTTGCGTATGATATCTCCCACTCTTCAGCCGGACCCCCGTAGGCGTCAAACCGGTTGCATTGGTATTGACATTTGCGGCAACCGCTTGAATATAGTAAAAGTACTGAATACCGCGTTGCGCGGCATTATCCTCATAGGAGCGCGCGGAGCCAGGCACAGTTGTGAGCAGCGAATAGCCACCCGGGTCGTCGAAGCGGGTAGGGCCACGCCAGATCTCGAACTGGCCAGGGGCCGACTCACCGGGAAACAATGTCCATGCCAGTGAAATCTTATCCGGGCTGGAGGTCACAGTAAAGGTCGCCGGTGGACGTGGCGGATCCGGAATGTTGAATCCGGATTCATAATTCGCTTTGGCGCGTTCAAAAGTCTGGAAGAGAGAGTCCCGTGTGGTCATGACCCACTCGTTCTTGGCCATGGATATGCCATTCCATGTGATGGGTGTGGTTTCAGGCAGCCCCCGCCGGTTGTTCAGTTGGTATTGGCGGCCGATCACTTCTCTGGCATCCGTTGTCAGGCCAGCAACGGCACGCGCGTTGACAAAATGCACACTTTGACCGATGGCCAGGTTATACGGGCCATACGCTTCAGCGAAAGCAACCCCGCCGGCGTCGGGTGCGCTGGTCATATACGCTGACGTTGCTGAGACGTATGGCCCGGGCAGGGTGTTCGGCGAATTGGTGCCATAGGTAAAGTTGCCATCCGGCTGAACGAGGTCCGCATGGTGCGGGTACATGCGCCGATTTCCGCCAACTTGCGTGGCACCTTCCATCCAATTGTGATATATACGCGCCATCTGGTCGGCATTAAATTCATCGTGTGCCCAGTCTGAATGATCGGTTCCGATCGCGAGTGTTGTGCTCGGCTGACCGGGATCGTTGACCGTGTTTCCAGGTCCGGTGTCGGCATGCAGGTAAACGCGGCCATTCATCTGGGCGTTTGCCAGACGACCAAGGGAATCGTCGGAAGCGGACCATTGCGTTATTGTACCCATCATGGGGCCGCCCAGAATGCTCCATTCAGCGCGGTCGGGCGCATGGCCTGACCAGGCATATTGCGCAAAGAAATCGACGCCATAATCCTCATGCCCGTCGCCAACGGCGTCATTCATGGTTTGCTGCCCCCAGGCATTGGCGTTGTTATTTGACCATGCCGACCCCAGGTGGCCCGAAGTCCGGGTCATCAAAAAGACATACACGCCCTCGAGGGGAGCGTTCAACTCCGCACTTCCATCGCCATTTACGTCACCGGTATTGGTGATGGTGTACTCGATAATGTGATAGTTATCGTGGTACTCCTGACTCCAGGCGTACGCGGTGCGTTCAAACTCCAGACCAAGACTCGTGGTCCACTTCGCAACCAGTTGTCGTTCCGAGGCCAGGCTGGGATCAGGATCCGAGTCCAAGACTACAAAGCGGCGAAACGACTCCGCTCCATCTACGGTCACCTGGGTCATAAACCGGCTGCGGGTCTCAAATGATATGGGAACAAATGCAATAGGATCCTGCCTCGGCCCATGAGACACGACTTTATAATCCCAGTGCCGGCCCTCGGCGTCGGTAAAATTTCGGACGCCTACCCTCATCGCGGATGAGCGAAGATTACCGGACTCACGATCGATGGCCGGAAATCTCATTTCCGAATTTTCCCCAGGCTCCTGCTCACGCGTGGTCCCCACACCGGAATAAGGAGACTCCAGGGCGCCAATGCTCAACCATTTATGTTCGATTTGAGCAAAGGCATCTCCGGAAGCCATAATCAGGAGCAGCGCCAATGCTGCTGCTCCTAAATATTTGGCGTATGAATGATTGTGCTTGTTCATGGACGATTGTTTCCTTCGTTAGGGTTCTCATATTTGAAACGAAAGAGCTGATCCGATCTTTCTACAATGACAAGCGCAGACCCAGTATGAATGCACGTGGGTTCAAGAAAGTACGATAGGTTTCGTTCGGCATATCGATATAGGCTTTGCTATCCAAAACCTGCTTGACAAAACCTTGATCCGCATCTACCCAGGCGCCGCCCCGCAGCTCATAGTACTTCGCAGCCGCAGCGTCATAACCGAGCACGCGCCTTCCCGCCTCGAGTGCGCCTATCCCCGAGATCAATCCATCCAGCGCAGCCTTGTTGGCCGCCACTTCGATGGGCACAAACGCCACATTATTGGGCCGATAATCGCCGGGCCGGTCATTGCCAGGAATGTTGGTGTAGGTACTGATATCGCGATCACCAAAAACCTTCGGGTTGAGGTGCAGTGATGTCATGTAGGCATCATAGTCAGACGAGTTATTACCCGGCCCTTCAAACGGCCCGCCGTTTACGTCGTTAAAGAACGGCACACCGGCCGTCGAGAAAAACATATAGCGCAGATTCAAGGCATTGTTGATATCGAGGAAAAGAGTTGCGCGGCGCGACCCGAATTTTAGATCTTTGCTCAAACGCAGGTCGAGGTTCCAGAAATCGCGCATCTGCACGTTTTGCTCCAAGCCGCGAAGCGTAGCGCCGCTGGGACCGGCCCAGGTAAAATAATCTCCCGAACGGTACTCACCCAGGAGATTCAGACGCCAATCTCCGAGCAGCGTGCCGTAATCCCGAGGCACCAGGACCTCGAGGTTAAGGTTGGCAAACGGCTGGGCGATGGGCCGATTCTGAAAGTTGTCATTCGTTGTGCGCAAATAGTCGGTTTGCTCGACCAGGTTCTGGTAATTTTGCTCGAATCCGAAATCCCCCTGCTTGGTCTGCAGATAGGTGTAGGTCACGAAGCCGTGCAGCCAGCGACCGGAGAACTTATTCAGAGTCAACTCGAGGCCACGGACGTCGCTATAGTTGAATGGTACCCGCTGTTCGTATTGGGTGGAGGCATCGAAGCTGGTGAAGGTGATATAGGCCGGCTGATCCGCGAGGTCGCGGTAGTAGCCGGATACACGAACCAGGTACTGATCGGCGAAACTGTGATCGTACCCCAACTCGTAAGCAACCGTCTTCTGAAACGGCATCGATGGGTCTCCAATCCTGCCCAATTTGCCATCCTTGCGCTCCTCGAACTCATACAGGCTGGTCGGGTCGAGGTTCTGGCGGAAATGCCCGTAGTTGAAATAAAGTTTGCTGACAACGGAAATGGGGAAAGAGACACCCAGACGCGGGCTCAAATCCAACTGCTTATCCGCAGCGGCCCTGTCCAGCTCCTGACTGAGAAGCTCTTCGTCAGCCCGCGTTTTCACTTTCGCCGGGCTGAAAGCACGCGTATACGGGTCGTACACCCACCAATCGCTGTTGGGATTGAAATACTCCAGACGCAATCCCAAATTCATGATCATGCCCTTGAACTCGAGCTTGTCCTGAGCGTAAAGGGCGGCCTGCCACGGCGTTGCATTAAAGACTTGAAATGACCTTTGAACGTGCGAAATGTTCGCGTCGAAAGAACCTGCTTTAAAGTCATAGTCGTTGGTGATAATCTCGAAACCTGCCTTGATCTGATTCACGCGGTCGAACTGGGTGGTGTAATCGAAATTAGCCGTTATGAGTTTGACGTTGGTGGTATCGCGTCCGCGAGCCCAGTGACCACCCAGGCGGAGCTCGGAGCCCGGACCCGTAACCGGCGCCGACTGCCATCCGAATGGCGCTTCATTTAACTGATAGCCGTCGATGGTTTCGTTCACCGTAGTCAGATCCCTGGCTTCGCCCGGGCCGGTGAGGTAATCCGACTCACTGTATTGCAGGCGGGCTTCATAGAAGCTCTTCGTGCTCAGGCTGTGGGTGAGCTTTACGCCAAAGACGTTGCGATCGACATCGGTCAGGGCATGCCGGTCAAATGCGAACAAGGTACTGCGACCGGTATGGTCATTTATGTCGCTGACAATACCCTGCCATTCCCAGGGGTAGTGCGGCGTAAGGCCAAGGATGGGCGCACTATTGTCAAGTCGCGCAAAGTCCGTATAGGCCGTCCCCTTTTCACGCGAAATCAAACCGAGCCCTGAAACCTTCATTTTGGGGGTCAGGCTGGCGACCAGTTTGAACTGCGTACTTTGGGTGGTATAAGCATCTCTGTTCTGCCGATAGAGATAAGGCTGCGTTACATTACGATAGGACAAAAGGAAGCGCAGGTCGCCAAGCTTGTCGCTCAAACCCGGAACGAGCGGACCGCCGACGGTGACGTCGAGGTCATGACCATCTTGATTTGAGAAATCTTTTCTGGTATGGTACCTATAGATTTTCTCCATCATGGCCGCGGTCGCCGTGAGCTCATTGCCGAAATCATCCTTTACCGGCACGCCTTCAAACGCGTTCCAACCGCCAAATACCGGATATTGCCTTCGGGTATATGTATCCCAGGCGCCACTGGCCGTGCCGCCTCCTTTAACCGCAGGATCGAAATAAGGGCGCATCCAGTAGGCATTCGGATCATTGGGCTTACCGTCAAAATTCATATCCTGAGCCGGTATGTAGCGCCCAAACAGATCAGCGGTATATCTTGCAGATGGCGTCTTGGAGGTTACCTGAATGACGCCCGAACGCGCATTGCCGTATTCGGCGTTAAACCCTCCGGTCTGGATTTGCACTTCGTCAAGAGCCGTAAGACTGACACCGGTAAAAGGCTCGTTGTCGCGGCCGTCACGCAGAGAGATACCGTCAACGCTATATGCAAGCTGGGCCGTTGGGGCTCCACGAATACTCATGTCGGGCTCAACACCGGCTTGCAGTGTAACAACCCTGTCAACCCCGGCAATCGGCAGATATTCAACGGCCTCCGATTGCACGTTCACTACGTTGGCAGAAACGTCCGGCTCCACGAGAGGACGATTAGCAACGATCGTAACCGCTTCTCCGGCCACAGCTTCGGACTTAAGGTCAAAATTGATTGTGGTTGTTTGGTTAATGCTGACACGCACATCGGAGATGGCCATTTTTGCATAACCAATGAAAGTCGTCCGCAACGTGTAGCTCCCGGGAGGAACATTGAGTATGGTATAATATCCCTTCGCGTCGGTTGCAGCGCCGAGGGCTGTCCCGGTAATAACAACATTTGCCCCGGGAAGGGGTTCGCCGGTATTCTTCTCCCGAATTTGCCCGCTAATCTTACCGGTTTGCGCAAACGTAAGGGCAGGCATAATGATTATCGCAAGGTGAATGAGTAACCTACAGCATTTCATAAGACACCTTCCTTACTTTTGGTTCAGTATGACAGCAATGACTTTTGGTTAGAACGCTTTGATTGGTGCCTTCTCAACCGGAGTTTGAGAGCTGACAAGTGCCAGTGGTGCCGGCATCAAGCTCTGACCACGCCACAACGCACACCAATGCGCCCATGGTGAGAACACCGAACAACCTGATAAGTGAAGCCTTCATAACTAACCCTCCTCCTTTGCTGGTTATTGGGTTACGTTATTTAAAATGCCAATTGTATAGGAAAAACAAATCGAGGTTGTAGGCAGTATCGCGCTACGAACGGCTGTATAAGGTAAGGTAAAGCCTGTGATGAAGACACAGAGGAATGTGAATGACGCCCCTCTCCTCGAGGCGGAGTGATTCGCCTTGTCTTTAAACTGCAATAAAGTTCTCATTAGAGTGTAGTTCGTTGTCGTGACCGGCGGTATTGGGGATACCACTTACAACGTCTCAGCAACCCTGATACTACTTAACTAATCGAGACTTGACTTTGATACTCTCTTTACTCGGCGAAAAAATCACTGAAATCTGAGTCCTGTCGAGGATAGCGCTAGAACCGGTCCTGGTTTGAGAAGAAAACAGAGGCAATACTAACGTCGAAATGAGGCAAGTAATCAACTCAGATTATTTACGCGCAGTTATATATTATGTACAATTTTTATGCCATATTAAATGACAAAAAATTGACTTTATTAATACTAAAATTAAAGCAACAACCCCATACACAACAAAAAATGTAATGCAATATTTTGCATATTTTATGACAAAAATTTGCATAGCATCAGTCTGAAATATTCAAAAAAACTGCCGTAATATATAAAAGCAAAGTGCCAATGTCAAGTAGAAAGATTTTTTAAATGTCAAGCTATTTTTTCATGATAGCCTACTCTGCCTTGCATCATCGTTGTTCATATTTGAGCGAATGGGAAGATGGATAAATTATATACAAAAACTGCACCAGAGAAATCCTAAGATAACATGTTATAAAATTCAAAAGCTTAGACCAATGGAAATCATTGAACCTCTTCCTCGTTTTATCAAATTGATAATAGCGAAATTATCTTTTCGATAATGGCAACCTAGGATTTCTCAATTCTCTTTTTGAGGTTTTCGTGAGTTGATTTTTCACCCTGGCTTGACTTTGCTGTCAGATTTTTGTATATAAAACATAAGCACACATTTTTCACCCAGGCAAAGAAGGTGGCAGAGATGCGGTTAAAAACAATCATTGCACTCGTTTTGCCGATGTTGGCCTTGACTTGCACGCGCGAAGGCGGGAATTCCACGAGCGGGAATCTAAAATTGGAAACCACGCGAGAAAAGTTTAGCTATTCATTGGGCTACGATTTTGGACCCTCCATGGAACACATCAAGTCCGGAGTGGAGCTGCAACTTTTCATGCGCGGTCTTGAAGATTATCTCAATGGCAAGCCGGCTTTGGTGTCGCAACCGGAACGCCAGGATATCAGAAGCCGGGAATTCACCCGCATCGGCGATGAATATATTGCTCAAAAAAAAGAGGAAGAACAAAAAAGACTGCAAGCCGGCGAAGCATTCCTGGCCGAGAACAAAACCAAAGCGGGCGTCGTGACCACGGCGAGTGGGCTGCAATATATGATATTGGCCGCAGGAAGTGGGCCGTGGCCCGGCCCGGACGACAGAGTCAAAGTGAAATATCGCGGAACGTTCCTCGATGGAAGCGAATTTGAGAGCACCGAGAAACGCCTGGGAATTCCTTCAACTTATTTGGTCAAAGGTGTCATACCCGGCTGGACGGAGGGTTTTCAGCTCATGCGCGTCGGCGGCACGTATCGCTTTTTTATTCATCCCGATCTTGCCTACGGGAAAATAGGTAGACAGCCCAATATCCCGCCAAATGCAACGCTGATCTATGACATCGAGCTGTTGGAAATTATTACCGGGAAAGAATAAGCCATTTAGCGCCGATATTCACCGATGTAATTCTCGCTTTCACCTCATCTCAAAACCGGTCGTTCCAATGCAAAAGCAAGCCAATCGCTGGTGCAGCGCCTCCAGGCTCACGCTCGTTCTCATTCCCTTGAGCGCCATGGCGGGATGCGGAACTTATGAGCCTGAATGGCTAAGTAGTGAACATGCAAAAAAAGAATGGCGCGCTTATCTTGGGGATCAAGCCTGCAGCCATTATTCTGCTCTCGATCAAATCAACAAGAAAAATGTCAAGCAACTTGAAGTGGCCTGGAATTATCACACCGGTGATCTCCCCTCGGAATATCGGGGAGAAATGCAATGCAATCCAATCATCGTCAATGGCATGCTGTATGGCAGCTCACCGATGACTAAAATTTTTGCGCTGGATGCCGGTACCGGAGAGGAAATCTGGAAATTCGATCCATTTGCCGATAATCCGGAGAATGCCCAGACGCAGGGACGTCATCGCGGCGTGACCTATTGGCAGGATGACGAGGGCAAAGACAAGCGCATTCTCTTCACCGCCGGCGCGCATTTGTTCGCGGTCGAAGCCATGACCGGCAAGCTGATTATGGCTTTCGGCGGCAGCGGCAAAATTCGCCTGGATAAAGGTCTTGATCGCGAGCTGGGCGGTGACGGCGGTTGGGATCTTTTCGTCAGCGCCACCACACCGGGGGTGGTCTATAAAGACCTGCTCATTCTCGGCACGCGCGTTTCCGAAGGCCCGATTTCAGCGCCGGGCCATATTCGCGCCTTTGATGTTCGTAGCGGCGCCGTAAAATGGATTTTTCATACGATTCCTCATCCGGGCGAATATGGCTACGAAACCTGGCCGCCGGACGCATGGAAAAATGCCGGCGGCGCGAATTGCTGGAGCGGCATGAGCGTCGATCACAAACGCGGCCTCGTCTTCATTCCCACCGGTTCTGCGGCGTATGACTTTTACGGCGGCAATCGCAAAGGACAAAATCTCTTTGCCAATTGTTTGCTCGCGCTGAAAGCGGAAACCGGCGAACGGGTGTGGCACTATCAAACCGTGCATCATGATTTGTGGGATCGCGATTTGCCGGCGCCGCCGAATTTGGTGACGCTGGAACGCGACGGGAAGAAAATTGATGCGGTGGCGCAAATCACGAAATCCGGTTTTGTGTTCGTGTTCAATCGCGAGACCGGCGAGCCGCTCTTTCCGATTGAGGAGAAGCCGTACCCTGCTTCTGATTTGCCCGGCGAAGAAACTTGGCCGACGCAGCCGTTGCCGCTCAAACCGCCGCCGTTTGCGCGACAAATCTTCACGGAAGAAGATGTCACCAACATCACGCCGGAAGCGCGCGAGGCGGCGCTGGCTCGCTTGCGGCAAGTGCGCAGCGCCGGGCAATTCGTTCCGCCGAGCAAAGAAGGCTCGATGATCTTCCCCGGATTCGATGGCGGCGCCGAATGGGGCGGCGCTGGTTTTGATCCGAACACGGGCATACTTTATGTCAACGCCAACGAAATGCCGTGGATTCTCACCATGATCGATATTGAATTGGCGCAATCGGAAAATCCTTATGACCAAGGCAAAGTGGTTTATGCTTTAAATTGCGCTAGTTGTCACGGCGGCCAAATGGAGGGCGATCAACAAAAAATATATCCGGCGCTGACGAAGCTGAAGGGCCGCAAATCAAACGATGAAGTGCTGCAACTGATCGTCAAAGGCAAAGGCTCAATGCCCTCGAACGATTTTCTCTCGGCAGAAGAAAAACATAATTTGCTGGCGTTTCTCTTTGAAGAAAAAGATGCCAAACCGCTTAACCCGCACAGCCGCCAATCCAGGCCATTGGAAGCCCCTATCGTTCCCTTCGTCTCAACCGGCTATCATCGCTTTTTGGATCACGAAAGCTATCCGGTGGTTCGTCCGCCATGGGGCACATTGAATGCGATTGATCTCAACCGAGGTGAGATCGTTTGGCAAGTGCCATTGGGTGAATTTGAAGAGCTTACGAAAAAAGGCATGCCGCCGACCGGTACGGAGAATTACGGCGGGCCGGTTGTCACCGCCGGTGGGCTGATTTTCATCGGCGCCTCGAAGGATGAAAAATTCAGAGCCTTTGACAAGAGCACGGGCGAGGTTCTCTGGGAAACGCGGCTGCCCGCCGGCGGCTATGCCACGCCCAGCACTTATGAATACCAAGGCAAACAGTTTGTCGTGATCGCCGCGGGCGGCGGCAAAATGGGAACGAAATCGGGCGATGCGTATGTGGCCTTCGCTTTGCCGGAGCCGAGGTGAGAGGCAACTCAATCCTATCGCGGAAGCTCCGATACTAAATCGATCATAACTATTCAGCCACATAATTGAAAGGCAAAACTATTCAGGGCAAAACAATTAACCGCTTTTTTAATCGTTTTGCCCATAATAGTTTTGCCTTGATATCTTCATTTCCGACAATACTCCCTGGATAGTTACAACCGATCTCTTAAAAAATCACCAGATCTTAAGTATCGAAACAATCGTCTTTGCAGGAGCTCGGCGTCTTGTAGCAGTCATTCGGGAGGAACCTTATCTGGCGCCCGTTGCCACGAAAATGGCGCACGGGCTCCAATATACCAACTCCGTCCGGCAGCCGGCTCGAAGAAACGGTCACCGGCAGCGTTCGGCACGATAGAGCCGTTGTAGCGCTCATTGAAAATATTGTTGCTCCCCAAAAAGATTTCGATCCCAATTTTATTGAATGGGCGCTGAAATCCCAGACGCAAATCAACTGTGAGGTGAGCGTCATTTATGAAGTCTTGCACAGGTTTATTGCTGCCCGGTGACGGACCATTGAAATCATTGGCGAAGAATTGATCCACCCACTGCAAGTTGATTTCTGCATAAGCTCCGGCTGCGTGCTCATAGACAAGGCCCGCAAAAAGTCGATGCGGCGGCGCGCCGGGAACCGCATTGCCGGCCAATTGCACCAATTTATCGGGTGAAGCTTCAACCAGAAAATCCTTGAATACAGAATTCATCAACGTATACGCCAGGTCGGCGCGCCAACCTTTTGCCGGAACCCACGCCAATTTTACTTCCAAACCTTTATTTTCCGCTTTGCCGGCATTGCGGAAAAAGATCTCTTCACTCTGTTGATTTTGTATTTGATAAGGGATCAACATGTCTGCGATTTGGATCATGTAAAACGACAGGTCACAATTGAAATGCCTTGCCGGCCAAATTCCCTTCAGCCCCAGCTCAAAGCCGGTGATTCTTTCCGGCCGCAGCGCCGCATTGAGGCCGCCTTCTCCTGTTGGCCGGTTACTCAGCTCAGTCGTTGTCGGCGTTTGGAAAGCCGTCGAATAATTGCCGTAAAACGTGATGAAATGATGAGGGTGGTAGGTAAGCCCGAGCATGGGACTAAATTTATCCATGCTCCTCGCGCCGGAATCATCGATGCCATCCTCGATTAAGCGATCGTTGACTTTGAACTTGTAGCGGTCGTAACGCCCTCCGAGCGTGAGCCGCCATTGTGGATCGGGCGCAAATTCAAGCTCGGCGAATGGGCCAATGCCGACAACTTCCTCTTTCTGATCCAGCAGGCGCGGGCCATATTGTAGCAAGTCAAATATGCTGCTTTCCTCCACCCGGCCAACTTGATCGTTTGGTATGCCAAGGTTCTCGAATTCCAGGCGCGCGTCATCTTGGACTTCAAAATCAGTCCCCAAAGTCCAGCGCAGCAGCGTGCGATCAAATTGCCGGCGTTGGCTGAAAACGGCACGAATCCCGCCTGAAATCCGATCCAGCTCGATGATCCGGCCTGGAATTGGATTGAGCAGCGAGCGCGACAAACCGTAGAAGGTTGCTTCGTATTGCCTGAATTCGCCATCATCATATTGGACGGTTATGCCGCCCTGACCTTGCCGTGTTTGCTTTCCCGCTCCTTGTTGCTTGACGAAAAACCGCGCGCTGGCAGGCGACGTCACAGCATCAGGCTTTGATAACGAGCTGGGATTCAAAAGGTGCGGCGCATCGAAGTAGTTGAATACGGCCGCCAGTCTGAGGTGTTTTGAAATATCGTGCCGGCTTACGGCATTGACGGAAGCAGAATTGGCCGCAGAATGCTCACGGTACCCTTCCAGCTCCAGCTTGTTCACATTGACGAGATACGCGTGCCGTCCAATTTTGCCGGAAACTTTTCCCTGCCATTTCCGCAGTCCATCGGCGCCGGCGATAAACTGTGGCGCCAACAGAAAAAATATCGTCGGCGCTGGCTCCGTCTGAATATTGATGAGTCCACCGGCAGCGTTGCCATGCAATGAGGAGCTTGGCCCTCGGAGCACTTCGATCTTTCCAACCGATCCAAGGTCGAGGTTATTCAATTGCGACTGGCCATCGGGCATCGTCAGCGGGATGCCGTCAAGAATGATTTTGATGCCGCGCACGCCAAAAGGCGCCCGGCTGCCAACCCCGCGAATGCTGATTTGATCGCCTTGCGAGAAATTGAAGCGATTATTCACGGCCACGCCCGGCACGGCGCGGAGCACTTCGTCAAGCGAAAGCCCGGCTTCGCCGCGCTGTATCTCTTTTCGCTCGATCAGGTCAATGGCGTACGGAACGCGGTCAATTGGGCGTTCCTGTCGCGTGGCCGTGACGACGATGGGTTCGAGGGAGTATTTCAGCGTATCGGATAGGCTTGAAGAGCCCTGCTCGTTCTCTCGCGTCTCCTGAGCAAACACCATAGCGACAACCGCGAGGATGAATATTAACGAAAAAAATTTAGCCATGTAGAAAAGAGCAAGCATGAAATCAGAGTGATCTGGTCAGATGCAATATAAACGCAGGCTCGAAAAAGTCAAGCGTTATCCGCGGAAAATCCGAAGGTGGGAAGCGCGCGCGGGAGTGATGCAAACTTATTCGGTGGAAATCTCTGCGAGCATGATGGAAGTTCCAATCGACGCCGGGCCTTTGCGCGTGGCGCGTATCGTGACCGGCTTGCTAATCGTCACCGCTTCATTGAATGCGCCCGGCCGCAGCAGAATAATATCCCCGCCGTTGCTATTGGCGGCAGCGATGGCGAGGTTGACGGAATCAAAAGGGTACGTGCTGGTGCCTTCATGGCCAGGGGTTTGGCGATCGACAAACCAGGTGCGGCCATCGCGAACTTGCTGGCGATAGAAGTCCAGCGTGGTGTCGGCCCATCGGTCCAATTGTCCCTCGGTCAGGCATTTCGGTATGGCTTTAATCGGCTTGAGAAAATGGTAGGACATGATGTTCTCCGCGACATCGTCCACCTGCTTTTTTTGCCTGGGCTGAAGCTGATCGTACTTGCCGGTGAAGTTGTATGCGGCAATATCGTCACGATCCCAATTCGCCAGGTCGTTGATGGTATCATCGACTTTATCGTCGCCGGGAATTTTCTGGCCGAGGATTTGATTGGGCAACGCGATGCCCAGATCCCCATGCGTATGGCGAAGGTCGAAATAATGGCCAATTTCATGCAACAGCAGCCATCCGGCGCTCACCGAGTCGGCCCCCATCACGATCACGTCTTTGAATTTTTTTATGCGCCATTTCGCGCCGCTGGTCGCTTGATTGATGTAAATATTAATGGCATTTTCCCGCCAGGCATAAGGTTGCGGATGATTGATCAGAGTGGTGATCATTTCATTGATTAATTCATGCTTCTTATCGACCTCGACAAAATCAACGTCAAACCAATGGCCGGGGTCCGGAGCAAATCCGCCCAGCGCGCCGATTTCCAGAATCTCATCCACTTCAAAGCGGTAGCCGCGCCAATACGAAGCCAACAGCGCATTCATTTCTGCTACAGCTTCTTCAATCATTGCATCCGTCACCGACTCACCCGGTTGCGAGTAGGGGTTCGGTCTGGCAAGATTCTTCGGATTAAGAATGATCTTGTAGGAGAGATGAATTTTGATGACACCGTCTTCATCCACCGAATTAGCCGGACTGGCATTGAAGAAAAATCCGATGATGAATGTAAAAGCTATGAGCAATTTTGTTTTTATCGCCATTGTTCTTTTGTGTTCGTATGAGTTACTCACTGACCGGCCACTCAGAGTGACCACGCAACATGAAATGTTGCGTTACTGCAAATTCACCAAGACCAAAATCAATCCCTCGCCGGCATCGAGCGAAGTCAAAGCTTTGCCGATGATGGCGCCGTGGGATAATTCTTTATCTGTGGCTTTCATGGCATGGCCAGGAATATCTGAAGTGGTGAGCAAATCACCTGGCCGGATCGTACCATTGCCGGCGGTTGCCAACGCGTACACTCGACCATTGAGCGCCACATTGCGTCCGTTCTCAAGCTTCTCTTCTTGTTTCAAAGTCAGTCCCGGATTCACTCCGCTGGCGCCACTGACCACACCGGCGACGCGAGTATCATAAGCTTTCCGGCAAAGTTTCAGCTTGCCAGGATTCTGCTCGTCGATGACAACGACTGCGCCTGCCGGAATGGAGTCGTTTTCGGATATTGGAAAAGGTTCAGCAAGGTCAGAGCCACCAGTCACGGTCAGAATTTTGGTTGTCGTCGTGCCATTGACGTGAATCGAATTGGCGAAATATGCTTTGCCTGACGGGTGAATGGTAAGGCTGGCCTTGCCGCTGTCGGTAAAAAAGTAAAGCGCATGTTTGCCGCATGTGCCAAACCAAACGCCATCTCCAGCGCTCCCCGAACCGAACCACGCATGCATTAATCTTGTGTCATGCATGGACAGGCAATCGGAGTTGTAATTTTGTTCCGGATACACGGTGCCGGCAGTATCACTCGGCACATTCGGATGAGCGGCGGTTTTTGAATTTTGTCCAAAGCTATTTTGTAATGTCAGGCTGGACAAAAAGACACCAAAAAGAATCGTTCGTTTCATTAGATAAAACCCCTAGAGTTCAGTTAAGAAATATCCTCTTTGGCGTGACCCTCACTATTTAAGACACCAAATTGGGCAAAAATTTCCCAATTTTACAAAAATTTCTTTAGGATATTCAGCACAATTTTTACGTGCCAAAAATGAATTTGTTTTGAAAATGCGGTTGTTTTGTCATGGCGAGAATCCCGACCAGCCGAAAGATATCAATGCCAGGATAAAACTCCCCATTTGATGGGACGCCTTTCGACAAAAAACAATGACTCTTAATATACACGCCAAGACTTTAAAATACGGAACAAATCGGATTGCACGCCATACATTTTTCAGAACGCAACTGTGAAACTTATGACATAAATTGAAATGGCACAATTAACTTAAACAAGCGGATCGAAAAATCAGTTTTGAATCGGTACGCTGGTAGATAGGTCAAAAGCAATGCCAGCAAAAACGGAGGGAGTCGAAGGAATTTATTGGGGTTTGCACAGGTAATAGGAAAAGCGATCATCGTTCGCACGACATGAATGTCGCATTACACCGTAACTCGACATTCATGTCGAGGTTCATGCCGAGTTCCCATTGAGATTGATTCCAATCTCACACTGTTTACTGATAACTGGTTACTGCTTACTTTCTTTTTCAGCGTCTCGCCTTCATAATACGCCATGGCGATGAAAATCTGTTCATCTTCGGTCTTTCTCATCTTATACCGACCTTCTTCGCCACTTCCTGCCTCCCGCCGATGTGGAACACGAAGCTTTTCGGTCGTCCATCTGAATCGAGATCAAATTTTAAATCGACCGCGGATCTTTTCATGGAGAATTCGCGCTCCGAGTGCGCGACAATCTCAAACCAGCGCTCGCCATAAAAATTGGCCAAGAGCTTATCGCCCTCGCGCTTGATGTTGAAATTTCTGCCCGGGCTCACCTCGTATTGGCCAACGTAGCGGTCAAGAACTATTGGCGATAAAGTGATCACTTTTCCTGCAAGGTCAGCCGCAGGGATTAGCGCAACCGGTTCGGGCAATTCTCGCAGCCAAATGTTGCGAAAGCGCACCGGACTGCCATGATCTTGCAACGACATCGGAAGCTTATCGGGATGAGCTTTGTAGGGATCATATTCCAACCAGTTCGTCGGCCCCCAGAGCGCAACGTTGTCCTGAACCAGAATGCCGTTATGCAAAACCGTCATGCGCACTGGTTGCAAAAGCTTGCCGTTGTTATCAAATCGCGGCCGGCGAAAAATGATGTCATAGCTTTGCCATTCACCCGGCGGCAGGCAGGCATTGACCAGCGGCGGATATTGGCCATAAATAGCAGCCGCTTGGCCGTCTGCATAAGTCGGACTCTGATACGAATCGAGCACTTGCACTTCATACAAGCCCATCAGATAAACGCCGCTGTTTCCCTGATCCTGTCCTTTATCTCGTTCGGGCGTCGGCACGGCCCATTCAATATGCAGTTGCACGTCGCCAAAGCCCGTCTTAGTCTGAATATCTCCACTTCCTTTAACGATCTCCATATATCCATTCTCCACTTTCCATTTTGCCGGCCCACCTTTCATGTCACTCCACTGCGAAAGGTCTTTGCCGTCGAATAAGATCAGCGCCTCGGCAGGCGGCGGCGCCGGTAATTCATTTTTTCCTGGTGTAATCGCTGGCGGATGTGGCCGATTCATGTCGTGAATCTTCCATTGCGAGGGTGATTGCGCCCAGCCGTTGCTGCCCATAGGCGGCGCTCCAATCATGAT
Organism: Candidatus Zhuqueibacterota bacterium; assembly: GCA_022616415.1. Classification (GTDB taxonomy): domain Bacteria; phylum Zhuqueibacterota; class Zhuqueibacteria; order Zhuqueibacterales; family Zhuqueibacteraceae; genus Zhuqueibacter. The sequence goes on from JAKEEU010000426.1 coordinate 72,648, forward strand.
GATCGTCAGAATAAATTGGACAAAGATAAAAAACGACTTCGTTTGGTTTAACATGGTGATGTCTCCATCGGGAGCTTTAGGTTTAAAAATGTTCTCAACGGATAGAAATCCCGCCGCGGGCGGGATTTCTATCCGTTGGGGGAAATTTTGAAAAGCTCGAATTGAATTTCAGTATTACTGCGAAATAATTATCACGATAACGAAGATTTCGGATGGCGACTTAAAAGTCGCATTACGCGATCCTATTTCATCACATTCGTAATCTGCCCGCTCTTCTTGTCCTTGAGAATGTATTTCGTCACGCCGTCCGGCATGCGCTCGCGTTTGATCAAAATTTGGCCTTCAAATTCCTGCGTCGGCGCTTTGATTTTTTCAACCCGCGTGGCGCCGCGCCACACTTCCAATTCCACCGGTTCCCATAGTTTCGTGCGCGCCGATTTATAACACGCGTCGAGAATGGCGTTGACGACATAGCCGTCGTAAAATGTTTCTCTCGGCGCTTTAGCACTGTCCCACGCGTCAAGCATATCCGCAAACATGTGGACATAGCCCAACTCATTCACTTCGTCGCCAACCGGAAAGAGCCAGCCGCTCTCGCGCTCGGATTTCTCCGCCACGTAGCCGCCGCTTTCACCGCTGGTGAACATCTCGAATCCGGTGCGGAGAAAATGATTGAGCCAAAGCGTGCCTTGGGTGCCGGAAACCTCATCGCGCAAATCCATGCCGCCGCGAAACGCCCAGCTCACTTCGAATTGTCCCACCGCGCCGGTCGCGAACTTGATCAAGGCGATGCCGTGATCTTCCGCTTCAATCGGATGCACCAGCGTATCAGCCCAACACATCACTTCAACCGGTCGAATATCTTTTCCGACATAGTTGCGAATAATCTCAACACAGTGACAAGCCAGGTCGATCATCGCCCCGCCGCCGGCTTCTTTCGCATCCCAAAACCAGGCACTGTGCGGGCCCGGATGCGTCTCGCGTGAACGCGCCCACAAAATTTGTCCGAGCACGCCTTTCTGGATCGCGTTCAGCGACTTCAGCATTTTCGGCGTGTAAACCAAATCTTCGAGATAGCCGTGAAAGACGCCGGCTTTTTCGACAATATCGAGAATGCGTTTGGCTTCCGCCGCGTTGCGTGCGAGCGGCTTGGTGCACAAAATCGCTTTGCCGGCTTTCGCCGCCAAACTCACCGCTTCCTCGTGCAAATGATTCGGCAAGCCGATCACCACGCCATCGGTTTCCGGATCGTTGATGGCCTCCGCGAGCTTGGTGGTCCATTTCGGTATTTTCCACTCGGCGGCAAAATTTTTTGCGCGCTCTTCGCTGCGGGAATGGATCACGTGGACGCGATCACGCTTGCGCTGGCCGTGCAGCGTCATCGTGTAAAACAAGCCGATCAAGCCGGCGCCCAGCATCGTGATCTTGTGGGATTTTTCCATGGCATTTCTCCCTGATATTTTTAAAAATATTCACAAGGACGAGCCGTAAATCAAGCAGGTTTTTAATAAAACAACGTTCCCAACGGATAGATGAACCCAACGGATAAAAAAAATCTGTTGGGTTCATCTATCCGTTGGGGCGAGGAAAATCTTTGCTTTTTCTGCAAAGATTTCACTCTAATGTAAAAAAACAATACAATTGATAAAATTTTTTTATCCGTTGTCCCGCCGCGGCGGGATTTCTATCCGTTGGTGGCTTTCATTTCTATCGCGCCTCACGCCTGCGCGAGTTCCTCGCGAACTTTTTCCAGCAGTTTTTTCGTCGCACGAATGCCGTCGGGCTCGCTCAATGTGGGCCCTTCGTATTCAATGCCCACATGGCCGTGATAGCCCGCGTCCAAAACAATTTTCATCATGCGCCTGTAATCCGTGTGCGTCTCGTTGCCAGTCGCATCAAATTCGTGTGACTTGGCGCTCACGGCTTTGGCAAACGACATCAACTCTTGCACGCCCTTGTACCGATCATACTCTTCGGCGCACGGCGTTTCCCAGGCGTTGCCTTCAAAACGCACGCAGAAATTGCCGAAATCCGGCAGCGTGCCGCAGCGCTGATGGTTAACGAGCTTCATCACGCCGGAGAGCCACTCACCGTTGCTCGATAAGCCGCCGTGATTTTCGACGATGACATTGAGATCAAGCTTGGCGCCGTAATCGGTCAGACGCGCCAAACCATCCGCCGCAAGTTTCTGTTGCTCCTCGAAACTGCCTTCGCTGGCGGCGTTGACGCGAATGGAATGACAGCCAAAATATTTTGCGGCGTCGGCCCACTTGTAATGATTCTCGACTGCTTGCGTGCGTTTCTGCGGATCCGGATCGCCGAGGCGGCCTTCGCCATCGCACATGATCAAGAGAATAGGCACGCCCTCGCCGTCGGCGCGGGTTTTAAAATCCTGCAGATAAGCCGTGTCTTTGGCTTTGTCCATGAAAAACTGGTTGACCAGCTCGACCGCCTCGACGCCATAATCGTTTTTCGCGGCCTTGGGAAAATCGAGATGATGCAGTTGGCCGCCGAAAATCGTTTTGTGCAACGACCATTCGGCCAATGAAATTTTGAACGAGGCCGCGCCATTACCAGCGCCGGATGCCGCTGTGGATTTTTTATCCGCGGGCGAATCCGAGCTCTTGCAGCCGAAAAATGCTTGTCCGGCTAAACTGGCAAAACCGAGGCTTCCGGCCAGTTGCGCGGAGTGTTGCAAAAACTTGCGACGATTCATCATCATGATATTCCTCCTCGTTAAAAAGTTAGCATCAATAAATGTGTCGCCGCTTATGCGTAGATTTTGAGCGACAAATTTTTTACAAAAAAGCAAGTTTTTCCCAACGGATAGAAACAACGCAACGGATGCTTAAAATCCGTTGCGTTGTTTCTATCCGTTGGGATTAAATTTTGCTTTATTCACTTGTGGGTTTAAATCCCGGACCATCGGGATTCAACAGCCATGTCTTGAATTTCTCCTGCGATACTTTCCTCGTGTTGTACGTTCTGAGATATTCTTGATGCGCTTCATCCTTAGGATAGGACTCGTCTTCCCCGTATGGATAGCGCGACATGCGGTGAAACGGAAGAGGCTCTACGGTTTTGCCATGCGCGGTGTTGAGGTCGCCGTCTTTGATCCAACCGTTACTATAAATGAGATAATCGCGCCTCCATCCTGGTTGCAGGCTGGGCACTGAAGTGGCATCGAACTCGACCGTCACCTCGTCGCCGGAATTGATGATCACATATTCGTCATCGGCTTCCAAGAGCAGGGGCAACACGTCACCATAGCGAGTATAAAAGCCTTCCAAGTCGCGCCATTTTGGCTCGGTTGAGACCTCCTGATAATCAAACCAATGTGGGCCATAGCGCCCGCCTTTGCGATACATTCGTGAAAAGCCGCGATAATGAATATCCGCTGCAACAGGTCGAAGCGTTGTTTGACGGAGGGGAATTTCAGCCTCTCCGGTTGAGAAGAAAATATGATCCCAATAAATCTCCATGTTGGTGCGAATGCGAACCCGATGATCGCCGGATAAAAACTTGCCGCGGAGATCGACGGCGGCGATTTTGTTTTTTCCGGCGGGAAAGCTCATGTTTTCAATGACGGTTTGCCATTCGTCCTGACGATTCCTCACCTGCAAATACGGCGAAATGACCTTGGGCTGGCCAGACTGCGTAATCGCCACGTTAATGCTGGCGTCGCTCGGAAAAATCCAGCCGTTTAAAAACAAAATAACGCCATCGCCTTGAGCGACATTTCCCAAGTCAAGAAAGAGATCGTGCATTGCCGTGACGCCTTGATATCTGCCAGGTTTCAGATTCGAAGCATAGACCTCGTCTTTCGCGCGCAACGCCGGAAGAAGATCGTTGCCCTGCTCATCCGTGGCAAATTGCGGCAAATGCTTTTGGCGGACTTGATAAATGCGCAGCGGTGGATAAGGCGGCGGCACGAAACGCTCGTCCACGTAAATGTCCACCGAATCAGGATGGTCGATGGCCAGCAACTTCACTTGATCGAAGTACGCCGTTTCCCAAAGCTCTTCGGTGATCTGCAAGGTGTATTTCCCCGCTTTGGCTTTGAGCAGATTGCCCGAGATTTTGAGATATTCTTGCGACGCATCCGGAAAAGCATACGCGGTCGAGCCACCCATGATTCCCAGTGGCATGCCCAAAGCGCTCCGCCACATCATGTCCGTAACGAACGTGTATTCGCGACCATTCCACGTGTAAAGAAAAGCGCACGAGCCTTTCAGAATTTGTTCTTCGACCAGCTTCCGATCACTGGCAAGATCGAAAGAATTTTGCGGAACGCCATTTGGCCATAAAATCCGCGCCACCTCTGCTTTTGAACGCCGGCCGAGGCCGAAATGTGAAACGGGGTCAGTGACCACACGCGTTTGATGGAGATCACCGGCCCAAACCTCCAACTTCGCGCCGATGGCAAAGTGATTATTTTTGGAACTGCCGGTGCGGAGACCGACCAATTGAATCTTGAGATAATGGTTGACATTGCCGCCATCATTGCGCAGCAGATGAACACGACCATCCGATCCGGCAATGAAGACATCCAGGTCGCCATCGTCATCATAATCCGCGAGAGCAGCTCCTCGGCCTGAGGACAGATTATTCGGCAAAAGCGAAGAAGCGTCTTTATATTCGCCCGCGCCGTCATTGTGAAAGAGAAATACGCCGCGGCCGGTCTGCGCCGTGGTTTTGCCTGCGATTAAAAGATCGAGAAATCCGTCATTATCAAAATCGAAGAAATCAGCATCCAGGCCAATGACTTCGCGAAGCGTCTCCAACATTTCTTGAGAGCGCGTGTCTTTTTCAAATGTGCCATTGCCTTTGTTGCGATATAAATCAAAACTGCCGCGGTCGAGGCCGGTGACAAAAAGATCCAAAAAACCATCGTTGTTATAATCTCCGGCGGTCACGGCGACAGAGCCTTTGTCACTCGCCAATCCACTTGATGCGGCGAGGTCTTGAAATTGGCCTTGCCGCAAATTGGTGTAGAGAATATTGCCGGCGTTTTCATTGGCGACAAAAAGATCGACATCGCCGTCATCGTCAAAGTCGCCAAATTCAACCTCGCGGCTTTTGAGATTTTTGCCGGCGAGATTCATTTTCTCGGCCAATTCCTTGAAGGTTCCGTCACCGTTATTGCGATAAATCCGGTTGGCGCTCGCATGGGCGAGAAACAAATCCAAATCGCCGTCGTGATCCAAGTCGACGAAACGCGCCGCATAGCTGAGATTGCCGCCGCCAATGCCTGCGGTTTTGGTCACCTCCAGAAATTTGCCGTTGCCGAGATTGCGATATAAAATATTCGGGCCGTCGGCGGTGAGGTACATATCGAGACGCCCGTCATTATCGTAGTCGGCAAAAATCGCCCCCGTTTCTTTGGCGGCGTGCACAATGCCGGCGGCGGAAGACGTTTCAATGAATTTTCCCGAATCGTTTTTAAAAAGCAAAGGTTTGCTTTGATTTCTGCTCGCCTCCCAACTGCCGACGTAAAGATCTTGATCGCCGTCGCCGTCGTAATCCGCCACCGCGAGATGTGTGCCTGGCTCCGAGGCCGGCGCCGGTTCACTTTCACTGCCCTTCACCACATCCAGGCCAACGGCGGAAGGTACCTCCGTGAAACGCAGGGCCGCCGGCACGGCTTTTTGCTCTTGCAGTTGCGCCGAGATATCCTGGCTAAAGTTGAGAATTGGAAAGCCGATCAGCGGGCCGCCGGGGCCGCGCAGCTCCAGTATTCCGGCTTGATAAAGCGGCGCCGATTTGAGCGTGTTGTGAAAAATTCGCGCCGGCGTGAGCGCGGCTTCGGCTTGATTTGCCTGTGCCCCGGCCAAAGCTTTGTCATAAAACTCGGCCGCTTCGCCAGGCAACTCAGGCATTTGCTGGCGCAGTGCTTCAAGATGCCGCACCGCTTCGCCGGCCTTGCCGTTGCCCAGCAGGGTTTCGATGAGCTGAAGGCGAACGACGATATTCGCCGGCGCCAGTTGCGCCAATTTGTTCAAATGCTCCTCGGCGCGTTGCGGCGCGTCTTTTTGATTGGATCTAAGATAAAGCGCGGCGAGATTGTAGAGCGTTCTGGCATGATCGGGAGAATTTTTGAGCGTCTGCTCCAGCTCTTGCCGCGCTTCGTTCTCGCGGTCGGCTGCCTCATACACACTGGCCAGCAACAAGCGAATGTCGGGATTGTCCGGCACGATTGCCAATGCTTTTGTAATCCATTCCTCCGCTTCGGGAGGCAGGCCTTTCCGAAAATAAACCAGGCCGACATTGGCGAATCCCAACGCTTCTTTCGGCGCGAGTTCGATCACTTTGCGGAACTCGGCCTCGGCTTCTTTGAGCTGGTTCTCTTCCAAATACGCCAAACCGAGAGTTCGCGCGATAATGATTTGCGTGAGCTTTTGCTTGTCCAAAACTTTTTGTTTCTCACAGCCGGTTGCAAAAAGAGCCGCGGTGCTGATGAGGACAAGTAGGGTGCGGATATTCATTAGGATAAATATGGCCGTTGGCAATGAAAATGTCAAGAAAACTATTATCATCAAAATCCGCCATCTTGCGCCTTTTCCCGAATTTGCGCGAGAAAGGCCTCCAGCTTCTGATACCGCACTTGCATTTGTTGCGCGGCGCTTGTTTCATCCACTTCTGCCAGATCGCCGAAGTAAGGCTGAAAAAGCGTGTGCCGTTTCGGCGTTTCCGGCAAAGCGTGCGGACGTCCCGATTTGGTGTCGCCTTCACTCATGACGCCTTTCACGGGTTTTTCGGCTTGAGAGAATTTGATCGCCTCGCTGAACAATTTTTTCGCTTTCGAGGCGTTTCCGGCTTTCCGGGCAACATAACCGTTGAGAAAATGAGCTTCCACGCTTTTAAAGTTGGTCGCGATCACGGCCTCAAAATAGTGCTGCGCCTTCGGCAAGTCGCCGCGAATCAAAGCGATATGGCCCAACCGCAGCACCGGACCGGTTTCTTCCTGATTGATCTGCAGCGCTTTTTGAAATTCTGCTTCGGCGCTGTCGAGATTGAAAAACTCTTTTTGCCCGAAGCTGAGGTAAAGATTGCCCAACTGCAGATGCGCCCTGGCGCTGTGCGGATTGATTTGCGCCAGATGCTGCCACGAGTCTTCGGCAGTTTGGTATTCACCCAATTCCAGGGAGATATTGCCCAAATAATACAAGGCGTCTTCGTGCCTGCCGTTCAGCGCCAAAGCATGGCGATAACTTTCCGCTGCTTCCTTTATTTTTCCCGCCATGCGATGGTCCGTCGCTTCGCGGTAAATCTCCCAAAAGCGTTTGATGCGCTCTTTTTCGGCCAATGTTTTGGTATTAGAATCATTTTCGGAGCCATCGTGAGAAGATCGATTTTTCAGAAATGCGATGGCCATGAGAAGAACAAGAAGCACGGGAAGAGAGATGCAGACGGCTTTTTTCATGTTGATATTCAACTAAAGAAAATTTTCTCCTTCAATCACTTTGACGGTTTGATCGGCAGCGAGGTTTTGCAAAGTCTGGCGAAGACCGCTGGGCCAAATGATTTCCAGGGTATCCACTTTGGCGGCGTTGCCCAAACCGAAGTGTTCGATCAGGCTATTTTGCGAGCAATAGGAAGCCTGGGCGCCGATTTGGCGAATTTGCGCCGACTCGCCGGCGACTAAACGCAATCTTGCGCCGATGGCCTGGCGATTGCTCTGGCGGCCTTCGAGCTGAGCTTTGAGCCAATGATTTTGATTGCCGCCATCATTTCGCAACAACATGCCGGGGCCGCAATTTTCAACAACAAAAACGTCGACATCGCCGTCATTGTCATAATCACCGAACGCCGCACCGCGACCAACATATTTGCGTTGAAAAATCTCACCACTGACAACGCCGACTTCATAGAAACCGTCTTTCGCGCCGCGATTCCAGAAAAGCTGATAGGACATCGGTTCCAGAAGCCACGGTTTTTCTTTTTGCTGAAACGTGCTGCCATTCACCACGAACAAATCCAATTTGCCGTCATTGTCGTAATCGCAGAAAGCCGTCCCCCAACCGATGAAATCCAGCGCGATTTGCCCAAGTCCGAAACGGTCGGCTTCATCCATAAAGCGCAGCGCGTTGGAGGCCGTTTTCATTTCATGAAGCTGGGAACGCAGGTTGCTGTAAAGCGCATTCTCTTGCGCTATCCAATGCGTGATGAAAATATCCATGTCCTGATCGCCTTCCCAATCACCGACGCCCAATCCCATCGCGCCGCGATAATCCGCCACCCACGCGGCGTGGCTGATGTCCTCGAATTTTTCGTTTCCCAGATTGCGAAACATCACGTTGTCGGAAACATCATTGGCCACGTACAAATCCGGCCAGCCGTCTTCGTCAAAATCGCACCACGCGGCGGAGAGGCTGCGGCCCTGCAAATTGGCGACGCCGGCTTTTTCCGCCATCTCCGTGAATCCCGCTTCGGCGTGACCGTTGTTGCGATAAAGCAGATTGCGCTCCGGCTCGAACGCAGAAGGATTAAGGCTGGTCGGCACTTCGACGTCATATTGCAGAGTGACTTGCTGTTCCTCCTGATAGGCATACTTCACATAGCCACAAACATAAAGGTCAAGAAAACCATCGCGATTGAAATCCGCCCACGCGGCGCTTTCCCAGAAACCTTTCAGTCCGCCAAGTCGTGTTTTTTTGGTTTTGTCGGTAAATGTGCCGTTGCCATTATTTTGGTAGAATACATTTTCACCATAGCAGGAAACAAAAAGATCGACCACTCGCGCGCTTTGGAGATTTGATTCACCGAGTTTAATTGGTTCTTCATACCTTCCTCCGAAGTGGTTAAGGTAATTTGACTTTTCAAAGCCAAGGCAAATTTTTGTTTGCCCGGCAATTCGTCTGAAGAACCTCCGCGTCAGTTAAGGGGGTGAGATAAAATTGCTTACCCATAAAAGCTGTTGCCAATTATTAAATCTCACCCCCTAAATTGAAGGAATTTCCTTAATCACATGCGTTTTGCCGGCGCGAGTAACGCCAAGCTTGTGCACGCTCCCGCTCGTGGGCCAACGGATGGCGAGGCTGTCGGCTTGTGGGTGCGAGCCCAATCCAAAGATGAGTGGGTTGATCTCCGACTGCGACAAATACGACGAGCCGGTTCGCACCATTTTTCGCTGCACGAGATCACCTGCCCACACCGTTACGGTTGCGCCCACCGCGTCGAGATTGGGGGAATTCCCTTGCAGGCGAATTTTTATCCAATTGGCAGAGTTGCACTCGTTGCGCAAGAGCTTTGGCGCGCCGCCGTTCACGGTGATCAGCAAATCAGAATCGCCGTCGTCGTCAAAGTCGGCCGTCGCGACGCCGCGGCCGACGATCGGCGCGGCGAAAGCTTCCCCCGCTTGATCGCTGACCTCGACAAATTGCCCGCGCCCATTGTTGCGAAAGAGTTGCGGCTTCTGCGCGAAAGTGATGTCTTGTTGCACGGCGTTGATTTCCGGCTCGATGTGGCCGTTGGCGATGGTCAGATCCGTGCAGCCGTCGAGATCGAAATCGGCAAACAACAGGCCGAAGGTCAACATCAGAAGCGTCGGCTTGCTGAGGCGGGAAGCGCCGGCGAGATCTTGAAACAGCTCGTTACTAAGTTGGGTGTAAAGCGAGACCGGTTCGCGCGCAAAGTTGCCGATGGCGATTGCCAGACTGCCGTTGTTGGCAAGATCCGCCACATCGATGCCCATGCCGGCGCGGGCCCGGCCTACTTCATCGTAAGCGACGCCGGCTTGCAGCGCCACATTGGTGAAGGTGCCATCGCCGTCGTTGATATAAAGAAAATTCGGTTGCGTATCATTCGAGACGGCGAGATCCGGCCAGCCATCGTCGTTGAAATCAGCGACTGCCACGCCCAGCGATTTTCCATCCGGATTCATTACGCCGGCTGATTCGGTGACGTCTTTAAACCGCTTGCCATCCACATTGCGATACAGCCGGCAGGTTTCGCCCTGATATTGTTCGGGCGTGGCATACGATTTGGTTTTGCCGTCGAGGGTGGTAAATAAATCCGTCTCGGGAGTCCACTTCACATAATTGCAAACAAAGAGATCGAGGCGTCCATCGCGGTCGACATCAACCCACGCGGCGCTCGTGGACCACGCCGGTGGCTCCCCCCTGCGATTGCTATTTCCAGTTACACCTGCCTCTTTGGTCACTTCGGTAAATCTGCCGCCGTCATGGCGCAGAAGTTTGTTCTCGCCGACAGCAGTCAAATAAATATCCTGATCGCCATCACTGTCGTAATCGCCGAACGCGCAGCCCATGCCGTAAATCGTGAAATCGAGGCCGGCTGCCGAGGGCACGTCATGGAATCGGCCGCTGCCGAGATTGCGATACAAATGAGAGGTCGGCGGTGCGTCCCCTTTTTCGTGGCCTGCCCAATTTGAGCCATTTACCAAAAAAATATCCGGCCGGCCATCGTTGTCATAATCAAGGAATCCGCCGCCGCTGCCCATGGTTTCCGGCATCCATTTCCTGCCGAAGGCGCCGGTCTCATGCGTGAAATGAATGCCGGCGGCGGCGGTGATATCGGTAAACCGGATCGCGGCTGGTCCGGAAGTCGTGTCCGAAATGACGTAGCTGGGTTTGGCGTAAGCCGGCTGCGCGGATTCAACGGCAGGTTTTTTCTTGCTGCAGGATGACAAAAAACATGCGATCACAGCGAAAAGTAGAAGACGCTTGCTCAGTTCTGCCATTACTTTTTTCCGTTTAAAAGTTGCTCAAGCTCGCGCCAATCGTTGTTTACATTGAAAATTGCCAAAAACAAGCTCATTTCATCGCCACCTCGCTTCCCGCCGGCTTTGACGGCATGTTTTTAAAAACCAACTTATGGGTGCGAATCGGCTGCGTCATCAAATTAGCGCCAGGATTTTTCAAACGAAAAGCGCGAGTGATTTCCTGGGCTGATTCATCGATTTGATAAAGCTCGTAAGCGGCAGCGGCCACTTCGGCTTCCTGCTGGCGTCCCAACGCGCGATAGCATAGCATCTGATGATAGTACGCAATTCGATCTTCGGGATCGATCTTCAAGACTTGCGCGAATGTCTCCAACGCACGCTCATATTGCTGATCGAGATAATAGGTTCGCCCCAAATTCCGCCAGGTCGCACGATCTTCGGGGAACTGCTCGAGCACGCGTTGATACGCCAATATCGCTTCGGCATAGCGGCCATCTTCTTGCAGAACCAGACCCCACACCCATGCAACACGCGCATCACCTGAGGTTATCTTCTCACAGCGCCGGAGATAGTCGTAGGCTTTGTCGATGTTTCCATCGCGCACTGCGGTCTTGGCAAGATTCAACGGGCCTTCGATCGAATTGGGTTGCAACCTGGCGACTTGCGCAAAAGCGCGGGCCGCGCCGCGGGTGTCGCCTTCCAGCAGCAAGCCGATGCCATAATCGTTATAGCGCATCCACTCAGAGGGATTGTCCGTGACTTCGTGTAGAGGCGGGTTGGCACTGGCAGTTGCAGTTTGCAGTTTTACACTATCGCCGGCGATTTCAGTGATGGGAAGATTCGGTGTTTGATCAAACTGCTTAAAACCAGCCGGATTTTCGGCAAAAGCAAACTCGGTATAATCACGATCAAATTTGCGCCACAATAATCGCGCGCGCATGGTGAGCGTTTTTCCGGCCAGCTCGGGCGGCGCCACAAATTCATAGTGCGCGATATCCGCCGTGCCTGGGCCGATCACGTTGGCGAATACCGTTACGTGAATATCTTGCGCGTTGCGTTTGTGAATAGGGTTGCCGTGCTTGTCGAGAATGAGCGCTTTGTAAACATGTGCCATCGGATCGAGATGGCCGTCTTTGCCGACATCACCATTTATGGCGAGAACGTTGCCGGCCTCATCGCGCAAGCTGAACTCCAGCCAGCCCTCGTTGGAATCATTGGTGCCGCCGGGGAAAGTATGGCCGACGCCTTTATTGCGAACGACAACATCGACCGTTGCTTTTTCTCCGGCAAATAGCGCGGGCAAGGCGTGATTGGCAGCCAGGACTGGTTCTTTCACCTTTTCGGTTTTCACGGCAAAAATATCGACGCGCAATTTTTCGTCGCGCAAAAAGGCCTCGATTTTTCTGAGGCTTTCTTGATCACCGCGAACAAAGGGCAAGCCGGTGTTGACGGCCAGGAACCGGTGCGATCTGACCAAACCGTTTTTGGCCGCGACATCACCGCGTGTGGCAGGCTCCGGCGGCATGTGGCAATCCTGGCACACGCGCTTCTGGGGCGGCAAATAAAAGGTGCGCGAGGCGTTGAGCGCCACGCCGCTGTCGTGCCAATTGTCATACTCATTTTGTCCGCGCAGCCAGCGGTAATTATTGACCGGCACGTTCAGAGCGACTTTGTGGCAGGTTCTACAAAACTCGCTGGTTCGGAAAAACGGCTTCAACATCTGGCGCTTGTGAACCGTGGGCTTGGCTTTGACCGCCGCGTCGTGCAAATAAGCGCCGGCGCTGCCGGTTTTCGATGCCGCAAATAAATAAGGATCTTCTTGCTCGTCGGCAATGTTGTAGTTGCCGTTGCCGGTTTGATTATGAATGTGATCGATGGCATGGCAGGCGAGGCAGGTGAGGCCGGCTTGCGCTTCCGCGGTGTTGCGATCGATCTCGGAATCCATTTTGCCGGCCAGCATGAGCGCGGGATCGTGACAGCCGCTGCACCATTTGCTCTTCACCATGCCGGCACGACCGGCAGTTTCGGGAAAAGACTGGACATGCTGCTCGACCCAAAAATTCGGCGCGATGGCATTCTGGCGCATGTCATTGATCGTCGCTTCATAAAAGGGATTATTGAATGACGAGAAGCGATGCGCCGAAGCCTCCCATTGCGCCACAATATCTTGATGGCAGCGATTGCAAGTTTCCGCGCCGATGGGCGTGTCTTTCACGAAGCCGTATTTGTCGAGATCTTTCTTGAGTTTTTCCGGCAATCCCAAATCACCGCGCGTGATGATGCGCGAGGGGAGATAGCCGCCGGAACTTGTAGTAGCCGCAGAAGGAAAGAAAGGGCTGCCGGGCGGAACGAATCCGGTGGGGATGAAGACTGGTTGTCCCGCCGAAGCGGGATCTCCGCTGCGCTTCGACTGGATGCTGGTTGCTGGTTGCTGGTTGCCGGTTGCTGGGAAAAATTTTTCGAGGTTGCGATGTTTGGCGCCCGGACCTTGATGCAGGCCTTTTTCCAAAGCCGCTTGCGCCTCTTGGGTTCGCACGATGCCACGATGGGTGAAGCCGTGCGCTATCGCCAGGGTCACTACGATTGCTGCGACAACAATAAGGAATCGACGCAGTGTAACTCGCTGGGGTTGAACATAACTCACGAAGCGATGCGCGAAATATCCCAGCGGAATAAGCGCCGCGCAAATTACATGCGCCCACCACGCCCATTTATTGTTCCGGCTGGCAGCCGCGGTGAGAATGAACAAACCGGTCACGGCCAAAACGAGAGCGACGGCCACGAAACTAATTCCGGAAATGACGCTGGACTTGTGATGGCGTCTCCAAACTTTCGGCAGATGGGCCACAAAAAAAATCAGCATGAGTGTTGCCAGCAGCAAGCCGACGCCGGTATGGGTCAACACCATTGCTTGAAACAACTGTGGCAAAGAGATTTCATTGGCGGCAAAGAAACGCCAGCCGAGGGCGTCAGCCAGCCGGTTGAGTAAAAGATAGGACGTGTTGGCCAGCATGAACGCAGCCAGCGCCAAGGCGACGATCAACAGTCCTTTTAATTGCGCCGGCAGCAACGAAGGCAGGTTGCGCTTGGGGCTAAAGCTCGAATTGTCTCTCATTTTGTTACCTCCGCGTGTAATTCACCAGGCTCCGCCCGTAGGAGCCTAAGTTTTCAGCCTGTCTGAAAAACTGACATAGATCATTATACAATGAAAAGCGCTAAAATCAAGCATTTTCTTCCACTAGCAGGCGCTCAATCTTACACCCTGCCACGCTTCATTTCTTTCACGGCATAATCGCATGCTCGCGCTGTGAGCGCCATGTAAGTGATCGACGGATTCTGGCAGGCGGAAGAAGCCATGGCCGATCCGTCCGTAACGAAGAGGTTGGGCACCTCGTGCGCCTGGCAATAGCCGTTGAGCACCGAGGTCTTGGGATCACGCCCTATGCGCGCCGTGCCCATCTCGTGAATGCACAGTCCGGGCGGACTGTTTTCGTTAAACGGGTTGATATTTTTTGCGCCGCACGCTTCGAGCATCACCGCCGCCGACACCACCATGTCCTGGCGCATCTTTTGTTCGTTGTCGCTCCAAATGCAATGAATTTTGAGCAGAGGAATGCCCCACTCGTCTTTTAATTGCGGATCGAGTTCCGCATGGTTTTCATAGCGCGGCAAATGCTCGCCCCAGCCGCCAATCCACATCTGCCACGGGCCGGGCTGTCGCAGCGCACGCTTGAACTCGGCGCCGAAACCGAGCATCGAAGAGCCGCGGCGCCAGCCGAGTCGACTCGCGCCTGCTTGGCAGCCATAACCGCGAAGGAAATCGGGATGTTTCGACTTTTCATCCACATTGCGGAAGCGTGCAATGTAGACGCCGTTCGGGCGATTGCCGGAATAGTATTTGTCTTCGAGGCCGGAAATCTCTCCGGACGCGCCAGCTAGATAAGGATGATCCATCAAGTAATGGCCGAGCGCGGCGCTCGAGTTGGCGAGACCATTGGGGAAGCGCGGCGTCTTGGTGTTCAACAGAATCTGGGTTGAGCCAAGGGTCGAGGCACACAAAAAAATGATTCGTCCATGGATTTCAAGAGCCTCTTTCGATTCCGCATCGATGACCCGCACACCAATGGCGCGGTCCTTTTTTTCATCGTAAATGATACTGTGAACGATGCTGTTGCAACGAATCGTCAGGTTGCCTGTGGCTCTTGCCGTCGGCAGCGTCGAGCTCAAACTGCTGAAATAAGCGCCAACCGAGCAGCCGCGATGGCACGGGCCGCAATAATGGCACCGCTCGCGCCTCTGGTGCGGCTGCGTGAGCACGGCGACGCGACCGATGGTCATTTTGCGTCCCGGAAAAGCTTTTTCAATGCGTTCTTTGACGTAAAGCTCGGCGCAATTCATTTCCATCGGCGGCAGAAACTTGCCGTCCGGCAACTGCGGAATGCCCTCGGCCTGTCCGCTGATGCCGGCAAAGCTTTCCACGTAATCATACCACGGCGCAATGTCTTTGTAGCGAATCGGCCAGTCCACACCGAAGCCGTCGCGCGCGTTCGCCTCGAAATCCAAATCGCTCCAGCGATAGCACTGCCGTCCCCACGTCAGCGAGCGGCCGCCGAGATGATAGCCGCGAATCCAGCTAAACGGCTTGTCCGGATCATGCGAGTAAGGATGCTTTTTGTCGTTCACGAAAAAATGCTGCGTCGCTTCGCCAAACGCATAGCACTGGCTCTGAATCGCATATTCCGCCTCGAAAAGCTTGCGATCGCCAAAGCCGCGAAAATGAAATTCGGCTGCCGACAAGTCTTCGGTGATATAATCTTTGCCATGCTCGACATGGCGCCCGCGCTCGAGCACGAGCGTCTTGAGCCCCTTCTGGGTCAATTCTTTTGCCGCCCAGCCGCCGGTAATTCCCGAACCGACCACAATGGCGTCATAGACTTTTTTCTTTTGTATATGGAAATTTTTCATGGCATGTTACTCCGCGTTTTTGCTAAAGTAGTCTCGGCCCCTTGTGGGCCGCTGTCGAAGGTTAAGAGTGCCCCACAAGCCCCGCGTTTCAAGGTTTGATTTAAAAGAGTCGCGGGGCAAGGGGGCAAGATTACAATGAAATGGCCAATTAATTCCTCACCCCAATTCGGCCCACGATCGGCCCACGCGCTCGAGAGGGATGCATCCTTCGTACATATCGGTGGCCGGTTGGAATCGTAGTTCCTCGGTTATGCCGATTTCGGAAGTGTAGTAGCCAACCAGCGTGAGCTCTTTCATCATGCCAAAGAACGGCTTGTCTTTCGATTTGGCGCGTCTGGCCTCGGCGGCTTCTCCATCCAATTCGGTGAGCACTTGGGTTTGCTGCTCACTCGTTCCATCGAGAAAACGTTTTCCATAAGACTTTTGAAATCGTGCGTCGAAATCGGTGAGGCCGCGCAAAAAGCGTTCCTTATCTTTCGCCGGCAGCCACTCGGTGAGCAGCAGATCGATGAATTCGTTGACACGCGCGGCTTTGGCGCCGGGCGTATCCGTCTCAGGAATGATCAGCTCCGCAATCGTGCTGACCAGCTTGTCTTGTTCCAGACTGAGGGTTTGCGGCGACCATGACGCTTTACCGGCGACGGGCCGGGCGCCGCTCAACACCGCCGAGATCACGGGCGCAGAAAGCGTTCCGCCCATGAGCCAGGCGACACGTTTTAAAGCTTCTCTTCTGTTCATCACCTCCTCCTTTCGTCGTTATAACCCCAACGCAGTTATGTAGCCTTGATTCACGTGATTATTTTCGAACTTCACGTTTGCCAGCAGACCAGCCAAAGCAGCGCGGCCGTGTTCCAACGGCGGACGATGCTTTTTGATGTCTGCAGGATCGACGTGATGGATTTTGGCAAATTCGATAATTTCGTCCCAATACGGCGGGCGCGCGAAAGTACGAATGCAGCTCGCTGAATCCATTTTCTTTGATCACTTGTTGAATTTGCCAATGCGCCGTCGCCACCTCCAGCTTGAACATGTATCCTTCCGGCAAGAGCCAGTTCCCAAGATTGATGCCGCGCAATTGGACTGGCTTGCCGTCCGGCGTAACGATCTGCTTGCCTTCCACGCGCACAAAGCTTGGCTGCGGAGGCTGCTGTTTGCTTTCACCGCAACCCCAATACCCGAAGAACAAAATTGCGGACAACAGGAATAATTGTTTTGCTTTCATTTTCCTGCTCGTGCTCTTTCTGCCTGAAAAACCGTCAGGACGCTACGCGATGTGACAAAAAAGCGTCCGGACAGTGGATTGCTGTAATCCAACATTCATGTTGGGTTTTCCGCGCAACATGCGAAGCGCAATATGAATGCTGCGTTACGCTCGCGTTTTTTGGTTCACGGCTTCGGCGATGTAATCCAACATTCATGTTGGAGGTGGCGCAAGTGCAACATGAATGTTGCGTTACGCTCACGCCGTTTTTTTCACGGCTTCGTCTTTGAATGTCAAGGCAAAAAACAATGCGATCACGCCGGCGAACGCGCAAGGCACCCACCAAATGACGGTCCAATCCTTCACGCCGTCTTTGGTAAACATGTCGACAATATTGCCGGAGAGAATCGAGCCCAGGCCGATGCCGACACCGTAAGTGATCAACGCAATAAATCCTTGGGCGCTGGCGCGAACATCTTTGGGAGCCTTTTTGTCAACATAGATTTGGCCGGTAACGAAGAAGAAATCATAGCAGACGCCGTGCAAAAGAATGCCAACATAGAGCATCCAGACTAACGCGCCGAGATCGCCATAGGCAAAGAGGGCGTAACGAACCACCCAGGCCAACATACCGACCAAAAGCATTTTCTTCACGCCCAGCCGGACAAAGAACCACGGCATGAGCACCATGAAAATAACTTCCGACATTTGCCCCATGGTTTGCTTGCCAGCGACCCCGGTCATGCCCAGCTCATTCAGGAACAAATTGGTGAAATTATAATAAAAGGCAAGAGGTATGGAGATGAGCAGCGAGCAGAGCACGAAGATAAAGAAGTTTCTTTCTTTGAGAAGCCGCAGCGCCTTGAGCCCCAGCACTTCGCCGATGCTGACCTCCTTACCCACATTTTGCGGCGGCGTGTTGGGCAAAGTAAATGAGTACAATCCCATCAAGACGGAAGCCAGAGCCGCCATTTTCATTGGCACCGCGCTTTTTTCTATCTCGGGAATAAAATCGGAAAGGACGAGTGTGATCACCAAACCGGCAACGATCCAGCCGATGGTTCCCCACACGCGCACTTTGGGGAACTGCTTGTCCGGACTGTCCATCTGGTTGAATGAAACGGCATTGACCAAAGCCAGCGTCGGCATGTAAGAGAGATTATAAAGCAATAAACTGCCGATCAACGTGCCAACGGCGGTGATGTCGGACGCGACATACATCAGGAAACCGCCCAGCAAATGCAAAACGCCCATCACTTTTTGCGAGGCGAAAAACCGGTCGGCAATCATCCCCACAAAAAACGGCGAAACGATCGCCGCGATGTTGTTCATCAAATAGGTATAGCCGATTTGGCTGCCGGTAAATCCGATGTGCCCCAAATGCGTGCCCAAAGTGACGAACCATGCGCCCCAAATAAAAAATTGCAGAAACATCATCAGGCTGAGCCGCAAGTAGATTTTGATATCCATTCTCCTTCCTCCTTCGTTTTGGGTTTGGTTTAGTATTGAGTGGAATAAATTCCACGCACTCATTTATTTGCAACTCTCTTTAGCAAGCTTCTCAGAAAATCCAGATAATAATCGGGTCCCTGCCCGCCTTTTGATCTATCAAGAGACTGCTCATACCATCCCAGACAAAGCAAAAGCTCATAAACGTGAACCTCCTTCTTGGAAATCTCTTGTCCTCCTGAAGACAGATATGAATCAATCAAACGTCCCAATCCATTCGAAACTCGAAAGGGTTCTTTCGCGCCGCGCGTTACAATCGCCAACTCATAAGCTGTGTCGCCAATAAATGCATATTCCCAGTCAATAACAAATAGCCCTCCTTCTAATGTCCATAAAATATTTTGACCAAGCAGATCGCCATGAATGAGAACCGATTCTTTATCTGGCGGCAAATTCTCACAAATCCATTGTACCGCTTCTTGAATCTCCGGTATGTTGAACCCTCGAAACCCATTGACAGTGCTCATTGCTTGTTCCCGTCGCGTAGAATATCGCTCGATGCTTTGAGGTAAATTGAGAATCGGCAATTTATGAACTTCGGCGGCAATCTTTCCAACAATTTCCCAAGGACGATTGAGATGCGATTGAGATGCTCTTAAATCAACCGGCATGCCTGCTACAAATGACGTGACAGCTATCAAATTGCCGTCATGCCAAATCATTCCTACAGGTTCTGGTATCGAAAAAGATGTTGTTTTCTCGCCGATTGCATCAAGAATGAATTGTTCTCTAATTAATCACCGATTTTCATTCTAAAAATTAGGGTAAACTTTTGGGGCCAAATTTTGTGAACGCACACTTGGCGATGTTCACAAAACCCTTGCCGTTCTTTGA
>JAKEEU010000427.1 GCA_022616415.1 Candidatus Zhuqueibacterota bacterium
CGAATCCCAGTGGTTCCGATTCTAACCTTACGCTTGGAGGACACCCCAATGGTGGTCAAACTCAATCCGTCCAAACGTCAACGTCGTAACCGACGCCGGGCAAATCACGCGAAATTCTCTCACGGGAAAAGCTATCCAATGGGGTATTATCGCCTTGTTGCGGCCGCAGTTGCCCAGCGCGATTGGGAAAGTGACGTTGCGCGCCGATTCGGAATTTTATTGTTGGCAAGCCGTTGAGACCGCTCGCGCCCAGGGTTTCGATTACATTAATGATAAGATATTTCGTGCTGTTTCGCCAAATAAGGCAGCGATCGATAATCTGTTTCAAGCGCGGGAACAACCTCGGTGCGGAGCAGCGCTTCAAAAGGAATTTGATACAGCTCGCCGTCGGGAATAATCACCCAGCGGGATTTGCCAGCCATATACGGCGCCAGCGGCTTGACCAGAGTTTGATGCAATAGCGTGGCGCTGCGGAGATAGTCGGTCTTCCGAGCCACATTTCTCAGGGAAACGGCCAAAGTCTGCACGAGACTATCGAAAGTCGAGTCCTTCGGAATGGCCGCTATCTCCAAGGCCTCTTTGGTCACGGCGAAAGCATAAATTGCGCTGTCGCTAATGTGCGAAGCTTTGCTGCCCAGGAATAACTTCGACCCTTCGGCAAGATAGCTGCTGCGAATTTTGTCGATCAAATCAGAGGCGAGCCGGTACGTCGACATGCACATTTCGAGGTCTTTCAGATCGCGGGATTGAGTGGAATATAATCCGGCGAAAGCTTCCGCCTTCAGCTCCAAAGCAGAGAGCAATTTGATCGGGGAAATGGATTGTCCGATGCCGGGGTTTGAATAAACTTCGCCGCTGAGAAAGTTGGGAACGAGCGCGAGCAGGGGTTTTTGATAATAATCCAGCGCGCGGCCAAGATCGTTCTTGGCATAATAACATTTGCCCAATTCCTGATACGCTTGCGCGAGATCCCAATGTTGTTTGCCATAAATCTTTTGCAGAATGGATAAATCTTTTTGATGAAACTCAATCGCTTGGTCATATTGGCCTTGCCGGTAATAAGCCTCGCCGATGTTATTGTAACGCTTGGCCACGAGCGGATGATTCTCTCCGACTTCCGCCTGCATGATGACCAAAGATTTGTTGAAGAACTCGATGGCTTCGGAGTATTTGCCCATGCCGGCGTAAACATTGCCGATATTGCCGTAACAATCCCCCACATCGAGACTTGTTTCGCCGTGAGCGTGTTTGAAAAGTTCCAGCGCTTTGGTGTGCGCCGCCAGCGCCTGCTTATATTCGCCTTGTTCATGATAGACGACCCCCATATTCAGGTAAGAAAGCGCGACATTCGGATGAGCTTCACCAAGCACCTTTCGCCAAATCGCCAACGCTTGGTTGAAACATTCCAAAGCATTGCCGTAATCTCCTTTAACGTCATAAACGGTTCCGATATTCAAATAGGTTGTTGCCACCATAGCATGATTTTCACCAAGCAATTTGCGCCGAATACGCAAGGCTTTAGCATAAAAAAGCCCCTAAAGCTTCATGAAACTTTAGGGGCTTTTTAAAAATATAACGTGCCCGAAAATTAGTTAAGCCAGTTGCTGAGCCAGTCGAGCCGACTGGGTTACCTCATCCCGCCCGTCGCCACCTTTTTGCTCACCACAATCGCCGGCACCTCCTGCTCGCGCACGAGCTTGTTGAACGCTGGTAAATCCTTCGCTTTAATCTCTTCGAGTTTGGCCAACTGCGCGTCGAGTTGCGCCGCGATCTGATTGAAGACAGTATGCGACGCATCCGTCGGCGGGGCGTCCATGCTGCTGGCGACGTCCGCCAACACCGCGATCTTGTTGTTGAGCTTGATCGGATAATTCAGCGGATCCTGGCGGCTTTTGGCTTTGACTTGAATGATCTCTTCCTCAATCGCTTTCATCTTGTCATTCAAATCTTTCGCCGCGGCGGTGACGGCTTTGCCATCGGTTCCCGCATCGCTCACGCGCTTCGATAAATCGTCCACTTGTTTGCGCACGTCACGAATAAAGTTCACCGCCTCGTGCGCCGCCGAAACTTTGTCGCGGACTTTGAGGAGAAAATCGAATTGCTTCTGATAATCCGCCAGCGGGAGATTGAGGCGTGGATCGGCTTTGATCTCGAACGGCTCGGTCAGGGTTTGATTGCCGGCGATGAGCCGCGCTTGATAATTGCCTGGCACCGCCACCGGCCCGCGCAAGCTGCCGCCCCACAACACCGCGCCGGGCGTTCTCACCGCGTCGGGATAGCGCATGTCCCACACAAAACGATTCATGCCGGCCTCTTTGGCAAGCTGATCGCCTCGACTGGTCACGCCGAAAAACTCCGCCAGGAAACCGCCGCCTTCGCCCTCTTGTCTTCTCTCTTTGCTGCTGAAGGTTTTGATGGTGTCGCCCTTCGCATCCAAAATTTCGAGGCGAATGTCGCCTTCCGGCTTGGTCTTCAAATAATAATGAATCACGACGCCGTTGGGTGGATTTTGGCCAACATTCGGTCGTGGGAAACTGCCACCGCCGAAACGATACGCAGCGCGCGGTTTGAACAGATGGGTTGTCGAGGCCGCAACTTTGTCCGATAGTTGATGCAGCGGCGTGAGATCGTCGAGAATCCAAAACGAGCGGCCTTGCGTCGCCACGACGAGATCGTTGTCTTTCACCACCATGTCGGTAATCGGCACGACCGGCAGATTGAGCTGCAAGTTTTGCCAATTCGCGCCGTCATCGAACGAGGCAAACACGCCGGTCTCGGTTCCGGCATAGAGCAAACCTTTGCGCTGCGGATCTTCGCGCACCGCGCGCACGAACGCGCCTTCGGGAATGCCTTTATTGAGCAGCGTCCAGGTTTTGCCGTAGTCGTTGGTTTTATAAATGTACGGCTTGAGGCCATCGTGCTTGTAACGATTCACCGCGAGATAGGCGGTTCCGGCCTCGTGCGGCGAAGCGTCGATATTGCTGATGAGACTCCATTCCGGCATGCCCTTCGGCGTGACGTTTTGCCAATTCTTGCCGCCGTCGGTGGTGACGTGCGCGAGTCCGTCATCCGAGCCGGCCCAAATCAAATCCTTTTGCAGCCGAGATTCAGCCACCGAAAAAATCGTGCAATAATATTCGACGCTGGTGTTGTCCTTCGTGATGTCGCCGCCGGAGGGGCCTTGCTTGCTCTTGTCGTTGCGCGTAAGATCCGTACTGATCGGCTCCCAGGTTTGCCCTTCGTTGGCCGATTTGAAGAGCACGTTGCCGGCCGCGTAGATGGTGTTCGGATCGTGCGGCGAAACCACGATCGGAAACGTCCATTGAAAACGATAGGTCAAATCTGCGGGGCCGGCGCCCATGGGGTTCTCCGGCCACACCATGATGTTGCGCTCCTCTTGCGTGCGATGATCGTAGCGCGTCAAGTAACCGCCGTAGCTGCCGGCATACACGATGTTCGCATCGACCGGATGCGGCGCGATGTAGCCGCTCTCGCCGCCGCCGACCGCATACCAATCCCGTTCCGTAATGCCGAAGCCGTTGTTGCGGCTGGCAATGCCAACCGTGCTGTTGTCCTGTTGCGCGCCGTAAACGTAATATGGAAAACGATTGTCGGTGATGACGTGATAGAACTGCGCGGTGGGTTGATTGTCGAGCGAAGTCCACGCCTTGCCGCCGTTGAAGGTCACGCAGGCGCCGCCGTCGTTGGCGTTGATCATGCGCATGTTATCCTCCGGCGCCATCCACAGATCGTGCGTATCGCCGTGCGGCACGCGAATCGTCTCGTAGGTTTTGCCGCCGTCGATGGATTTGTTGAATTGCACGTTGAGCACGTACACGGTTTCCGGGTCTTTGGTGTCGGCGTAAATGTGGGTGTAATACCAGGCGCGCTGCCGGAGGTTGCGATCTTCGCTGACGCGGCGCCATTTGTTGCCGCCGTCATCCGAGCGAAACACGCCGCCGTCTTCGGCCTCGATGTTCGCCCACACGCGATTCGGATTCACCGGCGAAACCGTGACGCCAATTTTCCCTTTGATGCCTTTCGGCAAACCTTCCTTTAATTCCGTCCACGTATCGCCGCCGTCGGTGGATTTGTAAAGTCCGCTGCCGGGGCCGCCGCTGTACATGCCGTAAGGCGTGCGGCTCACCTGCCAAAATCCGGCGAAAAGAATGCGCGAGTTGCTCGGATCCATCGCGATGTCCACTGCGCCGGTCTTGTCGTCTTTGTAGAGAATTCTTTCCCAGTTCTTGCCGCCGTCTTTGGAGCGAAAGACGCCGCGCTCGGTGTTCGGGCCAAAAATGTGGCCGAGCGCCGCGACGTAAACGAGATCGGGATTTTGCGGATGAATGCGAATCTTGCCGATTTGCCGTGTGTCGCTCAAGCCAATGTGTTTCCACGTTTTGCCGGCGTCAGTGGATTTGTACAGGCCGTCGCCGTGCGAGAAATTGCCGCGCACGCAGGCCTCGCCCATGCCGACGTAGATCACATTCGGATCGGATTGCGCCACTTCAATCGCGCCGACCGAGCCGGTTTTGAAATACGCATCCGAGATTGGCCGCCAATTGATGCCGCCGTCTTCGGTTTTCCACACGCCGCCGCCGGTGCCGCCCATGTAATAAACCAGCGGCTGATTCGGCACGCCGGCCACTGCGGTCGAGCGGCCGCCGCGAAACGGGCCGATGCTGCGCCACTTCATCGCGCGGTAAAGGCTGGTGTCATAGGTGGCGGTTGTTGTCGTTGCTGCTGCTTTCTTCGCCGCAGATTGTGCTAAAACGCTTTCAAACAGCAACAACGTGACGATCCCCAACACCAAAACCAGTGCCGTGGTTTTGCGGATTGTGCTCATCTCGCGCTCTCCTTCCTCTGGGTTGAGTGAGAAAATTGGATTTTGGATTAAAAAGCCTTCCCTTTTAATATAATTCCGAGTATAGCCAGAAGCAAGATCAAAGCGATTATTTGCAGTCCCACCCTTGAATTTATTGATAAAATTTCGTATCTTTGCAATTGATCAATTCCTACAGGCTTTTTGCTTTTACCCGTGCCAACATTTTCAAGGTGGTTAGCCTATGTCAACACTGCCGAAAAGATCACTCTTAACCCCTGAAGAGTATCTCGCCATCGAGCGCAAAGCCGAGTTCAAAAGCGAGTATTATCAGGGTGAAATGCTCGCCATGGCGGGCGCGCTCAAACCGCATAACCTTATCGTCTCAAATGTGATTCGCGTGCTCGGCAATCAACTTTTGGAGCGTGACTGTAACGTATATCCGAGTGACATGCGGATTAAAATCAAAAAGATTGAGAAATATACTTATCCGGATGTTACCGTGACCTGCGGCAAGGAAATTTTTGAAGATGATTATGTTGATACGCTGTTGAATCCGATTGTGATCTTCGAGATTTTATCTCATTGCACCGAAGCGCGTGACCGCGGCGAGAAGTTTCAGCATTATCAGTTCATTGAATCTTTGGTTGAGTACATTTTGATCGCGCAGGACAGGATTCGCGTCGAGCAATACGTGCGGCAAAGCGATCGCACGTGGATGTATTCTCAGTACCAAAATCTCGAAGATATTGTCAAGTTCGAAAGCATCAACTGCGGGCTTTCTCTTAAAGATATTTATGTGAAAGTGCCGAATGTTTCGGGGTAAAACGTTCATCACAACATCAAGCGCAAAGATGGCCAGTACTGGTCGGTACGCGTGCTGATTTTTCGCTTGCTTTTCAAACCAATTTGTGCTAAAATGACCTTACAGCCGGAAACGAGCAAAAACCATCGGAGGAGGACAGCGCCATCGGATCAACCGAAGCTGGAAAATGGCAACCGCTAACACGCGAGCAAGCTTTGGCGGCGCGGGATTTTTCGAGAGCGGGAGAGCCGTTCATTGATTACAAAAACCGAGTCAATGAAATCCTCTATTCCATTTTAACGCCCTTGGGTTATCAAGCCTGTGTTTCGGCGCAAAAACTTCGATATATCGAGAAACATCCGATCGCGGCAAAGTACAAAAATGATATTTCGTACATTTTGAACAATCCGGATTTAGTGACGGCAAATCCCGATAACGCCAAGACGCATATTTTCTACAAAGCTTATGGGAAAATACTTCTGGCGATAGCCGTTCACATGAAAAATGAAATTAGATTTGTAGCTACAATGTACGATACCTTGCGCATTAAAGGCTTTAAAGAAAACCGGCTCTTACCAAGTGAATTTTTATACTTACGAGGTGGATTCAAATGGAAAAAATGGAAATAAGATTGGAAGGCGGTGTGGTGGAATTTATATTCGGCCCTTCCAACCGTATTGTGTTCGATGATATAGGGCAGCCTGGTCTGGAAGCGGGGCGCGACAAAAAAAATGGGAAAATTATTGCCTTTATGAGTTTGGATTTTCCCGAAGTCTACCATCGAATTCTCCAAGGCCTTAAAGCCAAACCCATCCCCGGAAAATTTTCCGTAGAGTCGGTTGACGAAGGCGACAAAATCGCTGTGATTTGCGATCCTCGTGTAAAAAACGCCGCCTTCCCGGAAATCGTGCGATGGGTGTGGGAAAAATATTATGCCCAGCTCGGGGAACCCATATCGGTGGCATAGCCGCCACGAGGTTGTCCTCATACCACTGTTCTATTTTACCAAATACGTTTCGAGTTCAGCTAACATTTTCCGCGCCCCGTTGTTTTGTTGATCATATTGCAAACCCGCCTTAATCGCCTGCGCCGCCGGCTGTAGTTGCTGCGACTTGATATACGCCCGCGCCAAAAAGAAATGCGCGACGGTAAGACTGGGATCAAGCTCGACTGCCTTCTCATACGCCGGAATCGCTTGCGTGAAATCACCGCTTTCATAATACACATTGCCCAAATTGAAATGCGCCAATGCCTGGTGCGGATTGATGTCAATGGCTTTGCGATAGGTTTCGATGGCGGCTTGCGCGTTGCCCTGTCGTCGCTGCGCGATCCCCCAATTCACAAAAATCATCGCGTCGTCCGGCGCGAAGTTGGCGGCTTGTTGATAACAAGTGATCGCATTTGCCAAATCGCCGGTATTGCTGTAAGTGATGCCGAGATTCAGCAGTGTTGTGGCGTCATCGGGCTTGATTTCGAGCGCCTGGCGAAATGTCACGACAGCATTGGCGGCGTCGCCTCGATCGCGGAAGCGCGCGGCCAAATATGCCAGCGCGATGGACCAGCGATTTCTCACCAAACTTTCTTCGTCACCCAATGCTTGCAGCTTGCCAGCAAGAAATTCATGCACTTCCGCAACTTGATCTTGGGAGAAATGCAAGCTCATCAGCGCCAGCGCTTTCAAATCAACGTCATCTTTCGCCGCCAGCCGTTTGAGCTTCTCGACGATTTCCGGCTCCAAGTCCGGCATATTGGGACGCAAGTAATTTTCGATGAAATAACACAAGCCGGCGACTTGCGCCATTAGGTGATTGGCGGCATCGTCGAGCACGAGCGCCGCGACGGATTTTCTATCCTTCACATTTTGCGCCTGCAACAAGCCGGCCACAATTGGTTTATGCGGCTTGATTTCTCCAAACCATTCAACAGTTTTAGATTGCAGCCATGCCGTTTTTTTATCCGCATGGCAGTTTGCGCACGCATTTTCGATGCCCAGCTTTACATCAAATTCCGGGCGGGGAATCGGAATCGTGTGATCGGAGCGTGCAAAGCGCAGGTGGTTGCCCATCGCCGGATGCTGCAAATAGGGTGTGTGGCAGGAGGTGCATAGATTTCCCGGCGAGCCATTTTTGTGATGAGAATGTTGTTCCGGCGCTTGCGCCTTGCTCGCGTGACAACCCGTGCATTGGCGGTTATCGAATTTGCCGTGCAACTGCATGCCGTTGATGTCGCGATAATTTTGCGCGTGCGGATCGTGACAATCGACGCAGGTCATCGAGCCGTTGAGATAGCAGTCACTATACAAATGCCCCTCTTGATAGGCAAACGCGCGGGTGCGGCCATCCGGATGATAGGGATTTTTGCCGAGAATGGGAAATTTTAACGAGTAATATTCCTGCAAATTTTTTCCGGGCAAATAGCCGTTGGTTATGACATCTTTCAACGAGTGGCAGCGAAAACAAACTTCGAGTGATTCGTCTTTGCCCCGCGTCGCGAGAGGCTGCATGCCGATATCCGGAACGTCTTCAATCTTGCCGGATTTCGCCAATTCAAGGTGCCGTTTCCCTGGACCATGGCACGATTCACAGTTGATGCTCAGGCTTTTGTATTTTGTCACGTACTTTTTTGTTTGTGCATCAAAAGCCGTTTGAATCTGGCTACCATGACATTCCTGGCAATTGTTGAAACCGGGTTCCGCGCCAAGAATGCGCGAGGGCGGCCATTCGCTGAGATCCGTAATCGACAATGCTTCGCTGATGGGAATCCAGCCGCGATTGCCTTTCGTCTCGCCGAACCAAACTTTTTCCTTGCGGATGAAATCAAACGGCAGAAAACGCAGCGTGCCGTCCGGAAAGTGCGCAAAATAAGTTTGCGAGCCGCCGCCTTCCAAGTGCCCGCCGCCGATAACGGCATCGACTTGAAAAATTTTTTGGGGAAAGCCTTCTTGTTCAACAGTGAAAAAATATTTTTGATCTTTCAGCGTTGGCGTGACAACGGCATCCTCGAAGCGGCGCGGTTTGCCGTCAAACTGGCCAATGACATTCCGTGGCGCCGGCGGCCCGCCGGCGCGTCCATGCGTCGAATTTTTCCACAAGTCATATTGCTCTTGATGGCATTCGGCGCAGACTTCCGAGCCGAGGAAATCAGCAAAGGATGGTACGGTTGATTTTTTGGCTGTTCGTGGTGGCGGAAATGGGGCGCGGGCGTTGGATGAGATGCTCGTTGTTTTCAAGCCGGAGGAAGAAAAAAAACGGTCTTTAAAAAAGCATACTAATAGAAAAATACCAATTAGGCCGCTCCCCGCAAGGCCCATGCGGATGATGCGTTGGCGAGACGAAACGGCGACGGAGCTTATCGTCTGCGGGGCCGGCTTTGCTTTCTTCTTTTTGCCCATTGGGGTCTTTGTGCCGACGGATAGGTGAACTCAACTATTTGTCATTTAAATTACAAATTAAAAATTTGCAATTTAAAATTTTTAAAACGCTTTCAGCAGACGAGCCGTCTGCGTTACTTTCCATCCCTCGACCACAATGGCCCTTCGCATTGGCACAGCTTACGCATGTACGCCACCAACTTCCGAATTTCTTCATGGCTCAGCGTTTGTCCCCACGGCGGCATGAAATGATGCTTGTTGAGAATGTAGCCACCGGCGTGAATGCCGTCGAACAGCGTGTCGTCCGGGCGCGCGGACATGTACGCTTTATCGGCGTGGCTCGCCGACGTTTTAGGCAAATATTTTGCGTTGTACCCCTTGCCGTCGCCGTTGACACCGTGACAGGCGGCGCAGTGCTTCAAATACAGATTTTCTTCCTGATTGTTCTCTTGTGAAAAATGCACCGGGTTGTCAACGAGTGAAAGATAAGGCGAATCACTCTTGGGGGCTTGCTGCTGCAAAAGGTAGTTGGCGATGAGATCGAGTGTCTTTGGGGGCAGCAAAATTTTCGGCATCACCGTTTCCGGCAACAGCGCGTGCGGGTTTTGGATCATCTGATGAACGAACGCCGGCTGCAAGCGCGTATGAAGTGATGAGAAATTGGGGCCGATTCTTCCGCCTTCGTTGCCCAACTGATGGCAACCCAGGCAAGACAGTTTTTCCTTTAATAGAGTTTGGGCTTTGGCCATAGAGAAAGCGGACAATTTTCGAGGTTGAAAAGTTGAGGCGACGCTGCGCTCTTGTTTGATCAAGTAATCACAGATTGTGGCGGCCTCCGCTTCCATCAATTTGAAATCCGGCATGCGGCTGCCGGAGCCGGGATAAAATCCGAACGGGCGAATCGGCTGCGGCCTTTTTAAATACGCAGAGAGCCATTCGGTTTTTACTCGCGTGCCCTCGAGACTCAAATCCGGCGCGTTTTTGCCGGGCGAGGCGCCGAGGGTTGCATGGCGATGGCAGGCGACGCAATTTTGAGAGGCGAAAATTTTCTCGCCGAGGCTGGCGTTGATTTCCGGGGAATCGGCTTTGGCTTTTTCAAAAGCCTTTTGCAACTGCTCGCGTTTATTTTGATCCAGCGCCACCAAATAGCGCGCAATCAGCACGATCATCTCATCGGCGCGCGAGAGCATCGGCGCAAATTTGGTTTGGCTCACATCAAGCTGATAAAAGAAATTCGGCATCGCGGTTTTCGCGCCGTCGAAAACATGCGGCGCGACGAGATAGCGTTGCAGCCATTCGGGACGCAAACGATAACCCACCGAAGTCAAGTCGGTCGAAGCGTTCTCTCCCTCGCCTTCCAGCGTGTGGCATGTCGTGCAGCGCAATTCGTTGACGAGAAGCTTTTTGGCTTCGGCGTTCTCTTGCTTATTGAGTTGCTTCGGTTGAAAACTTCGCAGCGCAGCAGGGTATTCGGGCCATTTTCCCTCCACCTGCGTTTGCTTCTCCAAAAACAGCGCCAGCGCCAGCGCTTCTTTCGGGCTAAAAAAGAAATCCGGCATGCGCGACAGGCCAATGTGCCGGCGAACCCGGGTGGGATTTTGCAGATAATCGAAAAGATACGCAGGGTTGAAACGCAGACCGGCGTGGCTCAAATTCGGCGTTTTGTCGTGGATGTTGCTTTCAATTGCGATGCCGGGATGGCAATTGGCGCAGGCTAAATCTTTCAACAATTGCTCGGCAGTCAATGGAGCTATCGTTTGAGCGAGACTTTTATTTACAAAACATAAGCCGGATAAGCAGGAACCAAAAAGAAAAGCGCACGCAAAGACGTCCCGCAAGCGGGACAAAGATACGCAAAGGCCACGTTCACAAGAATTTTCTTTGCGCGGCCATTGCGTCTTTGCGTCTTTGCGTGATTTTTTTTGGTTTTTTCTATTCAATTATTATCTCTTTTTGTGTGATGGCTGTAATCCTGCGATCATTCATGGCCGTCACCGTGATCTCCAACCGATGCGCGCCTTTGGGCGCTTGGCGCAAATCGATGCCGATCAGCTCCGGCGCGGTGTCGTCGGTCACCGGGCGCGTGTAGGTTACGCTCACGGCGATGTTTTTGTCGCCGCTTTTCTCCGAGATGACTTTGTACACCACCTCATAGTTGTCGGTGATGCCGGACGATTTCAAATTGTAAATTTCAAAGTAACAAAGCAAGGGAATTGTTTTCTTGATTTTCTCAAACGGATAAGGAGCCACCGCGGTGTTGAGTTTGGTGAAAACCGGCAGAATTTGCCGTTGATTGGCGCTGGTCGCTTCCGTCAGAAATTGAATGTCGCTGATCATCAGCGCATCGCCACGAAAATCACGAATGCCGAGCGTTTGCCGCGTGAAGCCGATTTTGTCCTGGCGCACGTCCTTGATTTGCAGGGTTAATTCACTCTCGCCGGGCAGCGCCGAAACGGTTAGTTTGCCGACGGCGTTGGGGAATTTTGCCGTGGCCGCCAATTTAGCTTGAAACTCGCTCATCATGGCATCTTCAGCGATAGGCTCAAACTGCCGATCCCGCAACAAACAGCGATACCCCAACCGCAATGTATCACCAGAATCGCGCGAGAATTTCTTGAGCAAATTTTTATTGAACGGCGACAAGAGAGCGATTTCCAAACGCGTCGCGCCTTTGGGGCCGCGGAATTGCGCGAGATCGTGCGTGAATTGCAGCTTGTTAACGGCGTTGATTTCATCATGTGCTGCCGGCGGCGTGGCGTCGCGCGCTTTTATGACGTCTTGTTGCGCTTGATCAGAAATTTGCATCTGGATGGTATGGGGTATGGCAGCTTCGATGGTCAACACCGTCAAGCTGTTGGAAAAAGCTGCAGCATGCAATTGAGCTGTTGCCAATTCGTGCAGTCTAACCGCAGCGCGCCCGAAAACCGGCGAAACCGCGGCGCGCTTGATCGCCAGCACGCTCCAGTTCGCTGCCCGTTTTTCCGGCGTCATTCTTCTTCCCGTAATCAAAATCATGGTCAAATCATCAATATCACGATAAGCTGCGCCTTCTTTGACAAAGTGCGCTAAAAAGTTTCGTGTCACGTTTTCATAAGACCAGCTTTCATTGGGATAAGTATTGAAATCGCCAGCGTC
The DNA here is from genome assembly GCA_022616415.1 of Candidatus Zhuqueibacterota bacterium. Taxonomy (GTDB): domain Bacteria; phylum Zhuqueibacterota; class Zhuqueibacteria; order Zhuqueibacterales; family Zhuqueibacteraceae; genus Zhuqueibacter. The sequence goes on from JAKEEU010000427.1 coordinate 12,133, forward strand.
TTCAAAACGAAACGACGGCTTCCCATATTTGAAGTAATACTTGCCGCGATCATCAAAATACGGCGGTTCCGGCGCCGGGAAATTCTCCCGCGCATAAGCGCGGCGTTTCAAAACATCCACCAGCCAATCATTCTCCGGCAGAAGAGGATTGGGATTCGAGGCTTTCCAATAATTTTCAATATAAGCTTTGCGGCCGTCCAACGTCGTGAGACTATCGTAAGCTTGCGTCTGCTGCGCATCAAGCAGGAGCAAAAACTCCGTTTCAAATTCATTCTTGAAAGTTGTCTCAACAGCAGCGTGTAGGGCGGCGAGATATTGCTTCTCAGTGCGCAAAGAATCCAAGCGGACTTGTTGCAACGAGACCAACAATTGCCGAGGAAAATGGCAATATTGCGTCTCGAGCTTGCCGAGGCCGGGCAGGAGCAAAAAGCATGGCGCCAAGCAGAAGCTCAAAATGCATACGCGTGTTTGTCTGTTCATCTCGGGCATCCGGTAACGCATGAGAATGAAAAGCGCAACATCAACATTTATAGCGGTTACTCCACAACATTCAATTCGCGTTGCACGCTCGCCGCAAGGCGGCGATTATTTGCAGCCGTGACGGAGATTTCAAGCCGATGGACACCGGTCGGAACATGGCTGAGATCGATGCCGATCAGTTCTTTTGCCATGTCGTCAATAACCGGTCGCGTGTGGGTCAAGCCGACCGATACGTCTTTGCTGCCGCTTATCCAATTGGAGAATTTTTTAATCACGTTGCCTCCGCTTTTGCCGAGCAGAACTTTGTAGGTGATCTCATACTCATTTATCGCACCGGCAGTTTTCAGATTGTAAATTTCAAAATAGCAAATCAAGGAAAGGTTTTTCCAAACTTCCAAATAAGGATAAGGCGTCAACGCCATGCCCTGCTTCTGAATCAGCGGTAAAAATTGGCGTTGATCGGCGTTGTTCGTTTCGGTATAAAATTGGATGCCGCTGATCATCAGGTCGTGCCCGCTAAAATCGCGAATGTCAAGCGTCTGGCGTTGAAAGCCGAGGCTCTCACGCTGGTAGTCGCGCACTTGCAATGTCAGCTCGGCTTGCGGCGGCGCACAGACCAATGCCATTTGATCAACGGCGTGCGGCAGGCTCGTCGCGGCGGCCAATTTCTCCGGAATTTTTCTCTGCTGTCGCGCCGCAAACAACGAATCGAATTCCAGGCTGCGCAACATGCAGCCGAATTCGATATCGAGCGTGTCGCTTGACAAAGGATCGAGCTTCTTTCTGTAATTTCCGCGCAGGGGCGTCAAGAGAACGACTTCGACGCGCGTATAGCCATTCGGCTCGCGAAATTGCGCGACGTTATGAAAAAATTTCAAGCGATTGACGGCTTTAATCGGATCATAAGCAACAACCGGCGCACGCTCCTTGGCACGACTTGTTTCATGCTCTTGCTCGCGCATGAACTGAAAAATTCGTTCTGGCGGATTTTGTAATTCCGCGGCAAGTAATCCGGGTCGGCTCGTAAACCTGGCATGAATTTGGGCCGTCTTCTGCTCTTCGAGAAATCCCCAAACGCGGGCAAAAACGGGAGAGGCTGCCGCTCTTTGGGTGACCAGAACGGCCCAGACATTGGCTTTCTTGCTTCGGCGCATGCTAATGATCGCTTTGGCGAGGCTTTCCACTTCGTGATAACGGCGGCCCAAACGCACAAAATGAACCAGAAAATTGTGTGACACGTTCTCATACGACCAGCTTTCGTTCGGAAAGACCTCAATACTGCCGGCATCTTCAAAACGAAATTGCGGCTTGCCATATTTCAGATAATATTTGCCGCGGTCGTCGAAATAGGGCGGCTCGGGCGAAGCGAAATTCTTTTTGACATAAGAAAATCGCCGGATGAAATCCAACAGCCAATCGTTGTCCGGCAATAACGGGTTCGGATTGGCCGCCTTCCAGTAGGAACGCATGAAGTTCTTGCGATCTTCAAACGAGCTCAGTCTGAGATAATATTCTTTTTGTGGTTTGTCAAGCAAACACAGGAATGGCGCTTCGAATTCATATTGAAACGTGAGTGAGTCTGCCGCCGCCAGCGCCACAAAATATTGTTTCTCGGTCGTGATCGAATCCCACAAGAAGTTTTGTTGAAACGCCGGTGAGACGGGTTGCCCGTTTGCCGGCAAGTTCGTGGCAAAAATCAACCAAACGGCGAGGCAGGCGCAGAACCTCCGATAAAACGGTGCATGAAAAAATATCTTTTTCATGATAAAATTACGGCTCAATTTTCAACGCGTGAGCGAAGTCCGACTTCTGCCTTTGTTTATTCCTCAACAACAATCTCTTTCGCCACGCTCGCTTTGAGATTCGCATTTTTTGCATCGGCAACCGTGATCTCCAGGCGGTGCGCGCCGCTGCTGAGATTGCTGAGGTCGAGGGCGATCAATTCTTGCGAAGCGTCATCCACCACCGGCTGAGTTTGGGAGAGACTCACGGCGGTTTCTTTTTCGCCGGCCAGCCAGCGGGAGAATTTTTTGAGCAAGCTTTCCTGGCGGTTATCGGAGATGACTTTGTAAGTCATCTCGTAGGACTCGGCTATGCCAGCGGCGCGCAGGTTGTAGATTTCAAAATAGCAAAACAACGGAGCGCGCTTGCGGATTTTGAGATGCGGATATGGCGCCAGCAAGAGATTCTGTTTTTCGACCGTCGGCAAAATCAAGCTTTGGTTTTCGTTCCGCACTTCGGTATAAAATTGCAAGTCGCTAAGCATCAACTGTGGGCCGCTGAAATCACGGATGGCGAGGGCGCGTTTGGCGTAGCCGAGCTTGTCGAGGCGCCGGCTTTGAACTTGCAAAGCCAGCTCGACCTGTTGCGGCGGCGAGAGAAATGACGAGCGACCGACGGCGTTCGGAAGATTTTCCACCGCGGCCCACGTCGCCGGAAACACATTTTGCCAACGCTGCGCCGCCAACGAATCGAGATTTTCGTCGCGCAGCATCCAGGCGAATTCGACGGCAATAGTATCGAGGCTCAGCGAGTCGAGGCGGTCAACGAAATTCTTTTTGAGCGGCGCCAGCAAGGTGATCTCGACGCGGGTATGGCCGGCCGGGCCGCGGAATTGTGCGATACTCTCATGGAAGGCCAGGCGATTAATCGCTTTAACCGGCTCGTGCGCGGTGGGCGGCAGATCGTGTCTGGCCCGGCTCGTTGCGTTCTCGTATCGTCGCGCGACTTCCATCAACCTTTCATTGACCGACTGCACTTCGGCGCGCAACAAACCGGGGCGCTGGGGATTGGCGGCGGCGGAAAGCACCGCCGACTCGAATTGCTCGATCTGTTGCGCCGTCTGTCCCAAAAACGGTGATACGGCGGCGCGTTGCTTGATGAGATCGCTCCATTGCCAGGACAGATTTTTTCTTTGGCGCGAGGCCAACACTTCCGTCAAGCTTTCGATTTCGCGAAACGTCGGGCCGTCTTTCATAAAGTGGACGACGAAATCACGCGCGACGTTTGGATACGCCCACGTCTCGTTGGCGTTCACGGTGTAATGCTCTTCCGGACCGCCTTTGTAGGAATATTGGCTTTGGATGGCGCGATAGTTTGCGGAGCTGAAAAAGCCGACGCGACGCAGGCCGCCGGGATCCTCGAAACGATTGATCGGCGTGCCATATTTCATATAATATTTGCCGCGATCGTCAAAATACGGGGGATCGGGCGCCGGAAAATTTTGGCGCGCAAATTCACGGCGGCGCAGATGCTCCGTCAAACGCAGGTTGATTGGCAGCAGCGGCGCGGGGTTGCTCGCTTTCCAATAATACTCGATGAAGGCTTTGCGCTCCTCTGTGGTGGCGAGGCTATCGTAAGCTTGCCGCAGCCGCTTTTCGAGCAGCAGCAGAAATTCAGCCTCGAACTCGTTCTGAAATGTGGTGGAGTCGGCGGCGCGCAAGGCGGAGAAATATTGGCGCTCGGTTTTAATGGAATCCCACGATCTGTTTTGCAAACTTGAAGAGGCGGCTGGTCGCGGAGCGTGAAGGGCAATATTCGGCGGGGTGACGGCGAGTTCAAGAATCGCCAAGACAAGTAGGCCGGCGCCACAAATAAAAGGGCGCCGGCAATTGACGAAACTTTGCTTGTCCTTCATCATCTGAGGAGAATTTCCAGTTTTCGCCAATGCTCATTGGCTTTTGCCTTTCGTACTCTTCGTCGCAATAACCACGTGATCGCCGGCGATGTCGAGTTCGAAAACATACCCGACTAACATCTGTGTTCCCAGCAAGGCATCTTCCGATTTGGTTGGATGAACCCAAACTTTTCGCTTTCGACCAAACCAGTAAATCGTGCCTTCATAAAACGCCGATGGAAGTTTTGAGCCATCAGCAAGCTCTACAAGCCTCCAGCCACGATAGACAAAATCAAGCTTCTTCAGATGCCGCTTAGGAAGAACTAAGTGCCCGTTAAATCCAGTGTCGACGACCGGCTCCAGCTCTGTTCCAACCGCTGCTTTAATCACCGATTTTCATTCTAAAAATTAGGGTAAACTTTTGGGGCCAAATTTTGTGAACGCACACTTGGCGATGTTCACAAAACCCTTGCCGTTCTTTGA
>JAKEEU010000428.1 GCA_022616415.1 Candidatus Zhuqueibacterota bacterium
CGCCCGGTTGCCCTTTTCGGGCATTTTTTGACTCCAGCGCCACACGTTTGGCGTACTGGCGTGGACGGGGTGGCGCGCAGGAAAGCGCTTCATCAGCCCCTGACACAGGTTGTAGGCCAACACGCCGAGACGGAAGAATACCGCATTGGCGGAAAACTTGCGGTATTGGTGTCTGACCCCCAAATTCGATGAACCTATGACAAGCAAGCCGCTACTTTTTTAAGTGTCGTTGACTCCAAACGGAAGGATAGCCCTCTTTCTCACTCGCCCAATGCGGTATCAATCCCTAGCGAGTCGGAGCGAAGCATCGCTTGCCGTTTTCCTCGCGCACGATGGGAATGCTCCGGGTCGGCGCTACGTTGTAGCGCGGGCGTAGTTCCGGCAGGGCGTCGGCCTCAAAGCGTTTGGCTAAAGAAAATGGATCGCTATAAAGCGTGAAACGTCCGCACATTTCTATCTTGCCCTTTTCGGCATTTTTGATTACTGTACATCAATCATAATAGAAAAAACCTTATCCATAATGCCGAAAACTACTCCCGACCGACGCGGCGGTCAACGACCAGGCGCTGGCCGCAAAAAAGGCTCGTCTGCTTATGGCGAAGCCACCCGAGCCATTCGCCTACCGGAAAGCCTGCTGCCCGGCGTCAAAGCCCTGCTCGATGCTAGAAAGAGGCGATTCGAGCAACCGGACGGCAGCTCCGCGACGATCTTTTTCCCCGCCCCAACCCCTACCTTAGTTGCCTTGCCACTGTTTACCGGCAAGGTGGCGGCCGGTTTTCCGTCGCCGGCTGATGATTACGTTGAGAAAACCCTGGATTTGAACGAGCTGCTGATTCAAAAGCCGGCGGCAACGTTCTTTGTACGCGCTCAGGGTGAATCGATGCTCGATGCCGGCATTCATCCGAACGATATTCTGGTCGTCGATCGCTCCCTGGAACCGGTGCCGGGAAAGATCGTCATTTGCGCGCTGAACGGCGAACTGACCGTCAAGCGTTTGGAACGCGACGGCGAGCAATGGCGATTGAAAGCGGAAAGCTCCGATTATCCGGATATTGTCCTCCATGAAGAGCTCGATCTGGTGATCTGGGGCGTTGTGACCAGTGTCATCCATCCCGTGTAATGCAGC
>JAKEEU010000429.1 GCA_022616415.1 Candidatus Zhuqueibacterota bacterium
GCGAGCGTTTTTCAGCGAAGCAATCCTTTGAAAATCAAGAGATTGCTTCGGCAAAAAGCGCCTCGCAATGACTGTAATTTTATCCCTTAACGAGTATACTTAAGGAAAGGCGGAGCGGGGCAGGCACCGTGACGTAATGAACGCCCGGCTCTTAAAGGCTGCGCTCATAGGGAGCTACTACGAAAGTTTTTTCAAAGAAACTATGTCACGAATACAAGCACCCAGGATTATCGGCTCTGCCGCTGTCCAGGGCGAGTTGTGGGGAGCACGGGCGAGAGATTGGGCCGAAGTGCAGGGAGGCTTATGTCGTCCGCTCTTCGAGGCCGTGTTGTACAAAACGGGAATCCAACCAGGAATCTCACATCTGGACATTGGCTGCGGGTCTGGGATGGCCTGTCAATTGTCGGCGAGGAAGGGAGCCCGTGTCTGTGGGATTGATGCGGCTTCTGCTCTCATCGCGATCGCAAAGGAGCGAACGCCACAAGGTGATTTTCGAGTTGGCGAAATGGAGGAGTTGCCTTACGAAGACAATAGGTTCGACGTCGTCACCGACTTCAATTCGGTTCAATATGCGGCCAATCCGGTCAACGCATTGAACGAGGCGCGCCGCGTTGCTCGTGCACAAGCGCTGGTTGCCATCGCCACTTGGGGTAATCCCAAGGACTGTGAAGCAGCGGCTTATCTCAACGCCCTCCGCGCGCTTTCACCACCTGAGGCAACGAATCTTCTTGCTTTATCCGAAAACGGTAAGTTGGAGGCTATGGCTGCCGAAGCCGGACTCAATCCCGTCAAATTAGAGGACGTTGACTGTCTCTGGTCTTATCCTGATTTGGAGCATGCGTTGGCCGGGCTTTTGTCGGATGGAACGGCGGTTGAGGCGATCCGAACCGCGGGCGAGGAACGTGTGCGAAAAGCTGTCATCAATGCGCTGTCTCCATTCAAGACCGCCTCCGGCGGCTACTGGCTGGAAAATAAATTCCGTTGTTTGATCGCAACAGTTTGATGATTCGCGAATAGAGGAATGTGTAACTCATACCGTAACCCAGTCGGCCCGACTGGACCGTGCGTAATTTTCCTGACCGGCGGTCTGGGTTACGACTTTTTATGAACGACTCAGGAATAGACGTGAGACACATTTTATCATTAGGAGGAATCTATGAGTTCAAAGCATACCAGTTCGCAAGGGGCGAGCCTTTCCCGCCGTGAGGCCTTGCGCTTGATGGCCTCAGGCGCAGGGTCTTTGCTCGTCACCCTTCAAAGTGGTTCAGTGAACGCCAGTCCGGCCACGACCGCAGAGGTTGCGTCTCAGGACTGGGATTATTTGCAGAGAAGGTTGACCGGTACGCTGGTGCCTCGTGGTCACGAGACCTATCAGACCACACGCCAAGCGATGATATGGAATGCGCGCAAGATCTCGCGGCAGCCGGAGGCCATCGTGCGTGTGGCGAACGAGGCGGATGTTCGCGAGACGGTGCTCTATGCGCGCTCACGTGGTTTGAAAGTCGCCGTACGCGGCGGTGGTCATAACTGGTCTGCGCCGTCGTTGCGCGATGGCGGCATTCTGCTTGATCTATCCGGGCTGAACAAGTTGGAAGTGAATGTTGACCGTCGCATGGCCGCGGTGCAACCGGGTGCCAAGAGCGGCGAGCTTGCGGCCAAACTCTCGCCGCTCGGCCTGGCCTTTCCGGTTGGTCACTGCCCGAGGGTGCCGCTCAGTGGCTACTTGCTCGGCGGCGGGATCGGCTGGAACAGCGGTGCCTGGGGGCCAGCCTGCATGAGTGTCAAGGGCATCGAACTGGTCACAGCGAAAGGCGAATCCATCTACGCAGATGCGCAGCAGAACCCGGATTACTTTTGGGCGGCGCGCGGCGCCGGGCCGGGCTTCTTCGGCATCGTCACCCGCTACCACCTCGGACTCTACCCGTTGCCGAAAGCGATTCGCACCAGCACTGCCATCTATGCCTTGAAGGACCTCGAGCGCGTGGCGACATGGCTACCGGAGCTGGCGCGCTCACTTCGGCCCGAGGTTGAGTTGATTTGCATGTTGGTAACGCCACCTAATCCACTGAGAGCTACGGAGCGCGTTTTCGTCGTCAATGCAACCGCCTTTGCTGACACGGAAGACGAAGCGCGCACATGGCTGCAACCGTTGGAAGACGGACCGGCGACCTTCGCCATACACAAAGAGCTTTATGTCGATACGCCCATGTCAGCGCTGCTCGCGACACTTGACAACGCCTTCCCAACAGGATTTCGCTATGCGGCAGACGTTTTCTGGACCAACGCGGCGCCGATTGATTTCCTGGCACGCGTGGGCGATGCCAAGATTGCCGCCCCCTCGCCTCGGTCCATTTTATTGATTGCCATCCCGCCGGTTCCTCCCCCCGATGCGCCGAAACCGGATGTGGCCTTGTCCATGATTGGAGGCGCTTATGTGGGAGCTTTTGGCATCTGGGAAAACGCTGATGATGATGAAAAGAATATCGCCTGGGCCAGAGAGATAACCGCTCGCATGGAACCCGTGACGATCGGATACTACGTCGGCGAATCCGACCTCACGGTTTCTGCCAATCGAGCCCGCCGGTGCTTCGCGCCCGCAAACTGGGAAAAGCTGCAGCGGCTCAAGAAGAAATACGATCCGGAAGAGGTGTTCTACTCGTTTCTCCTGGCAGCTTGAGTTGAAGATGACGCCGCCCGGACGTTTTTCCTGTGCCTCTTTTCCATAAGGCGATTCCACTCAGCGGGATCGCCTTTTTGTTTTTGGGAAAAACCGCTTGATTTTTTAACAAAATGGATTATCCTTAAAATGTACAGACAAAAATAAAGATGAACTTAGAGCCCCACATTACCGTTCGCGCCGTACAACCGGTCGTTGCTGCTCTCGAAGCTCTCGGCCATCAGGTCGATAACATTCTTGCCGAGGCGAAGATTTCCCGCACGACGCTCCAGAATGCAGATGGACGCGTGCCGCATAGCGCCATGATGTTGCTTTGGGAACGCGCGAGAATGGTCACAGGCGACGACTACCTTGGAATCCACCTCGCCGAGGCGGTGCCCATCCAATCATTCGAAGTTCATTCTTATGCGCTTCTGTCCAGTTCCACGCTGCGCGAAGCTTATCGCCGCGCCTGCCGCTACCAGCGTCTCATTCACGAAGCAACTGATTTGACGTTCGACGAGGGAAGCAACGAGGGCGTGCTGCGTCACGCGTTGCCTGGCGGGCGACCAGTGCCGCGGCATCCCGCCGAGTTTCTGGCCACCTTGTGGGTGCGCTTAGGACGTCTAATTACCGGCAATGACTGGGCTCCGACGCTCGTCTGCTTCGCGCATGCCACACCAAACGATACCATAGAACATGAGCGTGTATTTCGGGCGCCAATACGATTCTCAAGCGGACTCACGGCGATGTACATCCCCAATCATATTCTCGACACTTCCAATCCGCGGGCTGATGCGAATTTGGTGAGTTTGCTCGACCGCTATGCCGATGGACTTCTAAAACAAGCGCCTCGTCAGACAAGTTTTGCCGAGCGTGTGCGCACGTGGCTGATCAATGAGCTTAACGGCGGCTCGCCAACGATTTCCTCGGCGGCGCGAGCGCTGCACGTCAGCGAGCGAACCTTGCATCGCAGCTTGCAGAGTGAAGGCACGAGCTTTCGCGAGCTGCTCGATCAACTGCGACAGGAACGCGCGACAGCTCTGCTGGCCAACCCACTCTGCAGTGTTGCCGAGGCTGGTTTCTTGCTTGGCTTCGCCGAGCTGAGCTCGTTTTCGCGAGCATTTAAACGCTGGACCGGGAAAGCGCCAGCCGCGTTTCGAGCCGAGGCGCTTGCCAATTCTTCTAATCATTCACACCAAAGCAACTTCTAAAAACATATCCCTCCGTCGTCGTCTCTTCCTGGCAGAAATTGACAACAGATTTGGCAGAAGGCGTCAAATCCCGTGACGCTTTGTGGCGTATTAATCTTTCAAAAAAACAATTACATGAAAAAGAGGAGGGCGGACTTTCTTGTCCGCCATGCGCGTGTGGACTGGAAAGTCCACACGCCCTTAGCCAAGAGGTTTATTATGACGCGTATATGCCCCAATTGCCACAAAGTGTTTGATGGCAGCAAAAAATATTGCTCGACTCGTTGCACTCGCGACGTGCGTCGCCAACGGTTGCAGATAATTCTCGGCAGCGCTTTGGGTGCGTTGGTGCTGGCTTTCGCCATTTATACCGCGCCGAGCAACGGCTTGCGTCCGGAGCCGCGTTGGCCGGTGTCGGCATTTGAGCTTCAGCAGCTCGCCCATGATGATTCCTGCCCAATCTGCGTCGGCAAGGCAAAGGTTGATTGCAAGGTTTGCATCGACGGCAAAATTTTCTATATGGGCACGAGCGCGGCGTGCAGCCGTTGTTCCGGCAATGGGTGGATCATTTGCCCAGCCTGCAAAGGCAGCGGCAAGCTTGCGGATGCAATGGCCGCGGCTAAAACATAAAACCAATGCGCAGCAAAACACAGGAAAAATTTCCGAACTTTTTAGCGCACGGAAATGGAACAGCACACGGAAGTAAAACATTACGAATTTCAAATCCGTGAGCCGTTCCAATTCCGTGAACGATCAATTTGGGGTTGCGGCTTGTCCGCGTTTGGGGAAACGAATCCAACTAAACCATTTCAATAAGGAGAATGCTCATGATCGACAAATGGATCAGCCAAAACGCCAACGATCTTCAGGTGGCGTTATTTTTCGCTCTGTTCTTTATTTTCAGCCTGGCCGAGGTTCTTGCACCGAAACGGCCAGGGCCGATGCACCGGAAGGAACGTTGGCTCACCAACCTCTTGATGACGGCGCTCAACATCGCCGTGATGGGAATGCTGCCCGTCACTTTTTTCGGAGTCGCGGTTTGGGCACAAAAGCAAGGTTACGGTCTCTTCAACTACTTTGCACTGCCGCTCGGTGTGCTCGTGATCGGCACTTTGCTGGCCCGTGGCTTCATCTCGTTTTTTACGCATTATCTCATGCACAAAGTGCCGCTGCTTTGGCGCTTGCACCGCGTGCATCATTTGGACACCGAGCTTGACGTGTCGACGACGGTGCGTTTTCATCCGTTCGAATTTCTGGCCGCGCTGGTGCCGGGTGTTCCGTTGGTGGTTGTCTTCGGCATGTCACCCTGGGTGCTCATGCTGTACGAGATTCTCGATGCGGTGGTCACCTTGTTCTCGCACGCGAACATCCGTCTGCCGGAAGGTCTCGACCGTGTGCTGCGTTACGTCATCGTCACGCCGGATCTGCACCGGGTGCATCACTCCTCGTGGCAAATCGAGACTGACAGCAATTTCAGCGCCGTGTTTCCGATTGGGGATATTGTCTTCAAAACGTTCCGCACCGAAACTCGGACACCGCACGAAACCATGGAACTGGGGCTCGAAGAAGTGCGAGACGAACGAGCGAATCGATTCCTGTGGTTATTGAGTTCGCCGTTTCTTGGACGGCTCAAGCGGAACTAAGGTAAGGAAAACAAATATGGAATTGATTTCGATGCTGAGCAAATCAGGCGGGCGCGCAGTCTTCATCGCGAGGGAGAGTTGCTGCGATTTCAAGCTCTCGATGCCCCAAATCTTGCCTTCAAAGAATGCCCGGCGCGCCGGCTCACGATGCCGTCTTCAGATGCGTCAGCGGCAATACCGTGGTTTCTTTCGGACTGGAGAGCACGATGCTGGTGCGGGTGTTTTTGACGCCGGGCCAGGATTGAATTTGCGACAGCAGCTTTTCCAAAGTCGAGGTGCTGCGGGTGCGCGCCTTCAAAATGTGCGAGCCTTCGCCGGTGATGGCGTGGCATTCGAGAATTTCTTCGTGCGCCGTCGCCCGTTTGATAATCTCGGGATAAAACGTCGATGATTCCGCCATCACAAAAATAAACGCGGTGACCTCCAACCCCACCTTTCGCGCCTCGAGCATGGCATTGAAGCTGCGAATAATGCCGCGGTCCTCCAACTTGCGCAGGCGCTCACTCACTGCCGGTATCGAGAGCTTCACGGTGTCGGCCAACTCGTTGCGCTTGGTGCGGCCCTGAGTTTGCAAGACCTCCAAAATTTGGAGATCGACGGCGTCCAGCTTTTCAACTTGCATGGGTCACCTATGGATGGTTTTAGGTTTACGTGACGAATGCCCGGGTGAAGTGGAACGCTTTTGCAAGAGCTGCACCATCTTTTCCAGCAGTTCCCCGGCACTTTTGGATTTGACGACGACGGCGTCCGCCGCCCAACTCCGAAAATTGTTGCCAAAAAACGGGGTGGCGGTGTGAATAATAATGGCAGTGCTGCGGTAAGAAAGCGCAATGGTGCTGATCAAATCCAAGCCATCGATATCAGCCAATTGGGTGTCGACTAACGCAATATCAAATTTTTTTTGATTGAGTTGTTCCAATGCCTGTTGCCCTTGCTGTGTGTAGATTACGCTAAAGCCTTGTGCTTCCAATTGAGTTTGATAAAACCGCGCATGGCGTTCATTCCCATCTATCAATAAAATGACCGGAGGCGAATCCAAAACAGGGGTGGGCATAATATCACCTTGGCTGCGGCCAGTACATGAGGTGAGGTCTTCCTTAAAATATAAGGTTTATCTTTCCAATATATATAAGTTTTAACATTTTGTCAAGGAAAATATTAAGATTTTTTCCTAAACATCTTTCCACAATCCCAGCACGTTTCCGTCTTGATCGCCGAACAGCACGAACCAACCCGAATCAGCGACCAGAGTTTTGGGCACTATCGTTGTGCCGCCGTGTTCCTGAATAGCCTCCAAAGTTTTATCGATGTCTTCCACCTCGATGTAATTGACCACGCCTTGCCGGCCGGTATGTTCCGGTGATTTGTAAAAGCCGCCCTCCAAATCGCCCCCGGTCTCGAAGAGCATGTAATCCATCTCCGGCACGTAACTGGTTTTCCAGCCGAAAACACCTTCGTAAAACTTTTGGGCTTTGTCAAAATCCGAGCACGGGATTTCGATATGGATGAAATGGTTTGGCATAACTTGCCTTATTTTTATATACGACGAGACTATATTGGGGATTCGATCAAGCGCAAGATGGGGGTGAAAAACGAGAAAGTCAAGAAAAATCTTTTGGTGCGAGGCTTCAGTCCGGCCAATTTTGCAAAAACGCGATCAAGTCCTCAATGCGGGGACTTTGCGCCGTGCGCACGTAGAAGCCGGAGCTCGTCACGCCGGTGAGCAGCGACATTTCCAAATTCAAGCCCAGCAAGCGGCCCAAACAAAAACCGGCGTTGAAATGATCGCCGGCGCCGGTTGAAATGAGCGGCTTCGGATCCCATGGGCCCTCGACGAGCTTGACCTCGCTTGCCGAGGCGGCCACCGCATATTGCACCGGATGAATCACGACGTTGTGTAACCCAAGCCTGGCGCGAATCTCTTCCGCCATGCGCATCATGGACGCTTTCTGATTGTCCGGCTGCTCGATCCCCAGCACCTCGGCGATTTCAAAACTTTCTTTTTCATTCGTCCCCAAGATGACTTGAAAGTAGCTTTGGAATTTCGCGATTATTTCCAACGCGGCGCGAATATCTTGAGCCAGCCGCTTGGCCGGATCGGCGAGATCGAAAAAGACGAAATGGCTTTTGCTCTCTGCGGGCAATTGCGGACAGAGGCGCTGCAGCATATTTTCCCAAATCTCCGCCATATATGGAATCATCGTCCAATTTACCAAACCGATGAGGTGGGATTCTGCGAGCAATTGCACGAATTTCTTTTCGCCGACGTGCCGCATGAGATTTTCCCACGTGATTTCATCGAGCGGCGCGATCTTGCCGAGCATCAGCTTGCCGTCGTCAAACTCCAGCGCATCAGTGTGGCAGGGATCGGCAATGGAAATGACCGCGGCGCGCCTGGCCAATTCTGCGAAGATCGGGTGCAGCGTGGGGTAGCCGAGATTGCCGATGTAAGTCACCGGCGCGCCCAAAACCGCGAGCGCGTTGGCCATGATCGGCCCATTGCCGCCGAGTTTCATTTTTTGCACCACCAGCTCGATGTTCGTGCTTCTGCCCGCGGCTTGCAAAATGCGCTCAGCGAATTGCGCGATGTTTGGAAATAGCGAGTGCTCGGAGCGTGAATAGCGTTTATCCACGACGCGAACGATCTCATCAACAAAGCCGTCGAAGCCAAGCAGGGCGTGCTTGTTCTTTAATTCATCTTGGGCCTTCATGAGGGCGCCGGCGGTTTGCATGAGCAGGTCAGGATTTTTCATAAGCATTTTCGCAGTGGTATCGACAATTTGCGGGGTCACTCTCTCAGCCTTGTTGATTTCGTCCCACTTTTCTATTAGGAATGTAGTTGACTCCGCTTGAAATATCAAGAGAATTTTTGTTTCGTTAAATTTTAAATAAACGTTGTGGAAATCGCGTCGATGTCTTATATTTTACTTTGGCCTATTTGAGACATGATTGAACGGACAACAAGACCTGAAAGGTAGTTTCAAAAGTTTCGTGTGGACTAGAAAGTCCACACTCCCTTCAAATCAAGGAGATTCCCATGCCTGAACCGAAAAAGCGCGATCCGCAAGCGCCGGCTAATCTGATTGTGGAAATCAAAGACAACGACGGCCGCGTGTGGGGCACGATTACCGCCGCTGCCAAGCAATTCTCGTCCGGCTCCGTCGGGTTTTATGCCAACAGCAAAATCGAAAACCCCGACTCGCACGAGCGCTATCAGGTCAGCGGCAACATTATTTTGATCGGCAGCAAACCGGAAGCGGAATAACGGTACTGCAAGTGGCAAGTAGGCAAGCTGCAAGTGGCAGAGCAGTTAGCCGTGGTGACGGAACATTTTGTTCACTCGGTCTGTTGTATCATTATGAACTTATTGCTGGAGATATTTTGGCCAAATTTTCTCGCCGGGCGATTCGTTATTTCTTCTATATGGGCGTCGCTTTATTCGGCATTATTTACGAATTGTTCAAGAGCGAATTCGTGCGGTGGCCGTTGCTGGCGGGATATGCGCTCGTCATTGGCGCGTGCATTTATGTGCTGGCAACGCGTTCTCATGATTCTCCCGAAGAAGAGCAGGCCGGCGAGTAAGAAAGTTGGTTTGGAGCGCCGAATTACTAACTCGGCTGAAATTTCTTGATACGATTGAGGGAGGGAAAGTGCAAGAAAAATGTGAAAAGTGCGGCAAGCCGAAATATCCAGAGGGCGGGCAGAAGCCAGCACTGGTTAAAAGAGTATATGAAAGCGGCAAACCCAAATATCAACTTCGGCAGGGTGAAGAAGGGTTGTCAATTTTTGATGCTAAAATTCCCGATATCGCCATCCTTGCCAAATTTAGAGCCGGCGCTGACATTGATACGAAAAGTGTTGACGAGATTGAAAGCAAAGGCTTGACAGTCGTTCAAACTCATGGCGATTGCGAATATCTACAAAATGATGAGCTTGAGGATAATCATTGGGAGATTCGGCCGGAGCCGGAAATGACCAGAAGTCAATTTAAAGCGGCCTTAAAAACCTTGTGAAATCAAGGAGACAAAATATGTTGAATAATCTTTGGCTTCGTCGAAAGTTTCCACCTCCACCTACTAATTTTGACGATGAGTTTTTTCGTTGGTTGTGGGAAGTCGGAGAACGGTTGGAAGTAACGTTTTTCGACGACACTCCAATGCGCGCTGCAGATTTTGAAGAGTTAAAGCGTGCCCTCGGCAACCCACATTCGGATTTGGAATATTTTTATTCAAAATGCACGCCTTGGGGATCGATGCGAGCAGGAGTTGAAATTTGGAATCGCCACCTTCAACGCATCCATCAACATACAAGGCAAACGCTTTTATCCCGTGGTGATCTTTCAAGCGGGGATATTGAGAGCGCAATTGCGGTTTCTCCCTCACTTTGGCCGGTTAATTTATCTCCCAATGCAACTGCCGTTGCTTTTACAGACAGCCAGGGCAGATTGGCAGTTTTGAATGGAAATATTGGCCAAAACCTGGGACAGCCTCTGGCATTGGGACTGCGAAATTTCATGATTATGACGGTGATCGGTGAGATCATATGGGAAGAGAAAAACTATCAATCTTATGCAGCAGTTTTAAACGATGAAACGGTGCGTGCCGCCGGCATTTGGCCTGACGACGATCCGCCTTGTCATCCGGTGATCGATGCTTTTGAATCTCTAAATTTATCCACCTTTGAGAAAAAACTTAGCTAGTGCAATGCGACTTTATTCTTCCTTTTCAAAGTGCTCGCCAATTTACGCTTTAGCCGCCGGTTTCCTTTGCGCCATAAGTCTTTCCGCCGCCGCGCAAGACGCACAAGTCTTACAGACCGGTGAGCGGCAGGTGACCATTTCGTATCGCCTCGCTGATCTTAAATTTCAACAGCTCACGATAAACGGTGAGAGCGCTGAGCGGCCGGATTTTAAAAACGCCATTCCAATCAATGTGGCCGGCGCGCCGGAATTGCCCACGCGCGTGTTCGTCGTCGGCGTGCCGCCCGGGGCTCGCGCCGAGGTTTCAATCGTTCCCGGAACGGTTGAAGAGCGCAGCGAAATTTACGTGCCGCCGGTGCCGGTGAAAGAGCGCGCCGATGATTTGACCAGATTGCGCTACTCGCCCGATGCGCAAATTTATGGCCGCGACGCGTTTTATCCGGCCGATTTCGTGCGCGTCGATCCGCCGGCGCAATTTCGCCAGCAGACCATCGTGCGCGTGCAAGTGATGCCGGTGCAATACAATCCGGTCCGGAAACAGTTGCGTATTTACCGCGATTTGCAGATCGTCGTACGCTTCGCCGGCGGCGCACCGCCCGCGCTCTCGCGCCCGTCTGTTGTGCCTTCATCTAAAATCGAAGAAGAGCTGTATCGCGACATCCTATTGAATTACGAGCAGGCCAAAGCATTTCGGTCATCCCGATCTTCCGCTAAAAATTCAGCAGGAAGATCGAGCCTTTTTCGCAGCGCCAGCCCGCAGATCGATGGACCGCTGTACAAGTTTGCGATCCGGCAGGAGGGAATTTATAAAATTGATGGACAGACGCTGAGAAGGGCCGGCATCACGGATATCAACCCGAGCACGATTCATCTGTACAACAACGGCGGCCGTGAGCTGCCGCGCGACATCTCTCTGCCGCGGCCGGAGGGCTTGGTGGAAAATGCCATTTACGTTTCCGACGGCGGCGATGGCCGGTTTGACGACAATGATTTCATTTTGTTCTACGGCCGCGATGTGCAGGGCTTTACGTACGATTCGACGAGCGGCCAAGCCAGCCACTATATCAATCATTTTGGCTTTGACAATTATTACTGGCTGAGCTTCGGCGGCGACACTGGAATACGAATGGCCGAGCGCACGCCGCAACCTATTGCCGGGCTTATTCCGCTGACGAGCTTCAAGGATCGCCTGTTCAGAGAAGAAGATTTGCACCCGCTCTACGAATCCGACCAAACCTGGTACGGGTTTCTTTTTACCAATGACGATGTCTCGCGCTCACGGCGCTATCCGGTCAAGCTGACCGATCCGGTGAGCGAGGGCACGGCTGATCTGCGATTTGCCTTTTATGCGCCGCACACCAGCAGCTTCGGTATCGATTCGCTCTACGTGAGATATGGCAGCCAGGAGCTGGTGGGCTGGACCCTTTTTGGCAGCAGCCGCAATCAAATTTTCAACGTGCCTAAACGCGGGGGCTTGGCCAATGGCGACAACGACATTACGCTGACCTATCGCGGCAGCGGCGACGCCTCGCAGATGTACATCGATTATTTCGAGCTGGTTTACGACCGGCAGTTGCGGCTGAGCGACGGCATGCTGATTTTCGACGGCCGCGTTGCTGCCGGAAACACGGCTTACACATTGAGCAATGCGGATGCGAGCGCGCTTTGGCTTTTCGACGTTTCCGATTTCAGCCGCGTGACGCGCTTGCCGGCGCAAAACTGGCAGGTGAACGGCACGCAAGTGACTTTTGCCGATGCGGGTGTGGCTGGGAACGTGCCACGACGTTACCTCGCCGCGACACCGGCGGGGTTCAAGAGCATCGGGACGATCACGCGCGACGAGGTTTCGAGCTGGCGCACGCCGAATCATGCCGCGGACATGATCATTATCACCCACGAGGATTTTCTGAGCATCAATCCTACTACCGGCAGAGATCAGGGGCCGCTGGCGAAATTCGTCAGCTTGCGCGAGAATTACAATCCGAGCGACACGTTGAAAACCGTCGTCGTCAAAATTCAGGACGTGTTCGACGAGTTCTCCTGCGGCATGTACGATCCGGTGGCGATTCGCGATTTTCTCAAATATGCGTTTGAGAATTGGCAGCGCCCGCCCTCTTTCGTGATGTTGGTTGGCGACGGTGATTACGATCCCAAGAACATTATCAACAAAACCGACAAAAACTGGATTCCCACTTTTCATACCGCCGAGCTCGATGACATTGACAGCAGGGTCACGGATAGTTGGTTTACCTATCTAGCCGGCAATGACGCGGTAATGGACATGGGCATCGGCCGCATTCCAGCGCGCAGTTTGGCCGAGGTTGAAGCGTACGTGAACAAAGTTTTTAAATATGAAACCAGCCCCACGTTCGGCGCGTGGCGCAACACCGCGGTGATGGTCGCGGATGATGAATATGGGCAAGGCGTCGTTCCCTCAGGCATTGAAAAAGTTCATATCGACGACACGGAGAAGCTGATTAACGAGTATACGCCAAAATATTTCGACCTCAAAAAAATTTACTTGACTGAATATGCGGCGGTGCAGAGCGCTTCGATTTCCGGCGTTCGCAAGCCGACCGCGACCGAGGCTTTCCTGCGGCTGGTCAATAACGGCGTGCTGTTGATCAATTACGCCGGCCACGGCAACTCGGAAGTTTGGGCGCACGAGCGCGTGCTGAATCTGCCGACGGATTTCAATCGCATTCAAAACGGCGACCGGCAGGCGTTGTGGATCGCCGCCACCTGCACGTTCGGCAAGTATGACATTCCGGAGCGGCAGAGTTTTTCCGAGGACTTGGTGTTGGCGTCCGGCCGCGGCGCTATCGCCGTGTTGGCCACTTCGCGCGACGTCTACGCCAGCTCGAATGCGGCGCTCAACCAGCAATATTACAGCCATTTTTTCGGCAACAATCAGCAAATTTCCGCCCGTCTCGGCACGGCCATGATGAAGGCGCGCACCGTAACCGGCTTCACCATCAATGATGAGAAGTTTCACGTGTTGGGCGATCCGTCACTGCGTCTCGCCATCCCGCGTTATAACGCCAATATCACTTCGGTCACGCCGGATACGATCAAGGCGCTGGCGGTGATGACGGTCAAGGGCAAGGTGCAGCGCGACGGCGCGGATTGGCCGGACTTCAACGGCACGGTACGGCTGGAAGCGCTCGACTCGCGACGCGAGGTGGCGTATCGTTCGCCGGCCGGCTTCAACATTTTTTACGATCTGCCCGGCAACTCGCTCTTTCGCGGCGAAGCGCCGGTAAAAAATGGCGCGTTCACCGTGCAGTTCTTTGTGCCTAAGGACATCACTTACGGCGGCACCACTGGACGCATCAGCCTTTATTTTACGGACACCACCAAATTTGACGGCAACGGCTTCCGCGACAATCTGCCCGTCGGCGGCACCGCCGGCAGCATCGTCGATCGCGTCGGCCCGAACATCAACCTCGGGTTCACCGGCGTCGATAATTTTCAGCCCGGTGGCGTGGTAGGCGCGAACCCGACGTTGCGCGTGGTGCTGAGCGACAGCCTTTCCGGCATCAACATCACCGGCGAGATCGGCCACAAGATCACGCTGGCGCTCGATGGGCAGACGGACAACAAAACCGATATCACGGATTTGTTCAATTATGATTCCGGCAGTTTTACGCGCGGCAGTGTCGTTTATCCGCTCGGCGATCTCGCCGAAGGCCGGCACACGGTGGAGATCAAAGCGTGGGACAATCTCAACAACTCCAATACCGCGGCGGTGGAGTTCGTCGTTCGAGCCGAGAGCCGGTTCTCGATCGATAAAGAGACTGTGATGAATTATCCCAACCCATTCCGCAATCGCACTACATTTACATTTGTAATGGGCCCGGGCGACGCTGAGGTGCGCATAAAAATTTTTACGCTGTCCGGGCGGTTGATTCGTACATTAGAGGACGTCGGAAGGAGCGGCTTCAACCAAATCGAATGGGACGGCCGCGATGAAGATGGCGACGAGCTGGCTAATGGGGTTTATCTTTACAAAATTATCGCCATCCAGCGGCAAACAGGCGAAGCTTTGCGCGCCGAAGAGATCGGCAAGCTGGTGGTGGCGCGGTAGCACTCCGATTTCCCTTTGTGAGAAATTAAATTAAAGGAAAGTCGGGGCCAATCTGTAACTTTTAGGTGCGGCCAGCCATCAAATTAAATGGATCAATCGCGACGTCTTTATAGCCTCAACGTAGGCAAGCCGCACTTCAAAAAAATTTGTTGCCAACGGATGTTTTATCCGCTGGCCTTAATTCATCCGTTGGAGTTTGATTTTTTCTGCAAAGATTTCACTTTTTAACGATTAAAAATACGAAAATCAAAACGACAAAATGAGGCGTTTATGAAAAAACAGTTTGTTTTTATCGGCGTCATAGTGCTGTTGGCCACGTTGGTTGCAGGCTTGGTGCCGCTGTGGTCGGGCGACGATAAGGGCAAGAAGGAAGCGGTATCGTGGCTGACCTTCGAGCAGGGCCTGGCCGCTTCCAAAAAAGAAAAGAAAATGATGGTGGTGGATTTCTATACGGATTGGTGCGGCTGGTGCAAAGTGATGGATAAGGAAACGTATGGCCATGACAGCGTCATCAAGTTTGCCAAAGAAAAGCTGGTGCTCGTCAAAGTCAACGCGGAATCGAACGAGAAAACCCGTTTTCGGGAGAAAGATTACACCTATCGCGAGCTGGCGGCGGCGTTCGGGGTGCGCGGCTATCCGGCCACGGCGTTTATCGACGCCAACGGCGAAGTGCTCACACTCGTTTCAGGTTACGTCCCCGCCGACAAATTTCTGCCGGTTCTCGAGTTTCTCTCCGGCGGCCACCATAAAACGATGAAGTTCGAAGAATATTTGGAGAGGCGAAAGAAATCCTGAAGTTGTTTTATGCAAATAATTTCTTGGTGGGCAATTCCAAACCAGAAAGCACTTTGGAGCGCACGATGTCACCCATACCGTAAAGGCCGAGGCGTTTCATGCTCTTGGAGGTGAGCTGGAGCACTTCGACGGTTTCAGCTTCGATGGAGACCAGCCAACACTCACGCACACTGATCCTTTGATAGTCTTTTAATTTTGCTGTAATCTGCTTGCGAGTATCGCCGGGTGAAAGAATTTCAACGACTAAATCCGGCCCGCCCTCGATCCGCTCGGAAATAATGTGTCGCCGCTCGTTGCTTACGTAAATCAAATCGGGTTGCCGCATTCGCAATTTCGGTTTGCGCCGAACGATAACATCAAGTGGAGCAAATAGGACAAAGCCAAGCTGCCGTTGTGAAACAAAATCAAAAAGCGGCCGGTAGAAATTGCCGAGCGCTAATTGATGACCCGTCGTTGGTGCCGGTGACATAATCAATTCCCCGTCAATAATTTCGTAGCGCTGCATGGTTTCCGGCAGCGCGAGGTATTCTTCGTAGTCAATTTCGTGATTGTTGACAAGGGCATCAGACATATTCCGTTGCATGCTTGTTGATGCTTTTGCAAGTTACATGCGAGGCGAATTTTAGCCTCGAGACATCTTACAACATAAATATTGGCAAATTGAAAATCAAGCTAAAAATCCTCATCATGTTGTCCAGCGATGAATCATCATTTGCACGCCGTATCGCGGCCGCAGCGTAATCATCGGCTGCAGGGCAATCGGATGTTCCGGCATCAATCGCATTTGCCACCGTTGCGCCAACGTGGCGAGCACGAGAATGCCTTCCATCCACGCAAATGACTCGCCGATACACACGCGTGGGCCGGCGCCAAAAGGCAAGTATGAAAATTTCGGACGCCGTGCTTCAGCCTCGGGCCTCCAGCGCTCGGGATCGAACTTCTCAGGCTGTGGATAATAGCGCGCATCGCGATGCAACACATACGGACTGATGAGAATGACCCCGCCAGCCGGCACAACGTATTGCCCCATCGGAAAATCTTGGAGCGCCTGGCGGCCAAACACATAAGCCGGCGGATAAAGGCGCATCGACTCGGCCAGCACCATTCGCGTGTATTGCAATTGCGGCAGATCAGCGACGGTGGGCAATCGCCCTCCCAGAACTTTCTCAAGCTCGGCGTGCAACCTGGTTTCAGCTTCCGGATTTTGCGAGAGCAAATACCACGTCCACGTTAATGCAATCGCCGTGGTTTCATGCCCCGCAAGAAAAAGCGTCATTGCCTCGTCGCGCACTTGCAAGTCCGTCATCCTGCTGCCGTCGCCTTCCAAATCCTGTGCAAGCAACAGCATCGACAAAAAATCGCCGTGATCCCTGCCGCTGGCGCGACGTTCGTTGATCATTCTGTAGATGGTGGCATCCAGGCGTTTTTTGGCTTTGAGAAAGCGGAAATTGCTCGGCAGCGGCAGCAGATCGAACAGACCGGCCAACGGCATCGTGAGCCGTTCCATGAACAATGTCATGGCCGTCGTCAGCGCCTTACCAATTTCGTCGGCCTCGGCTTCCACCTCGGCATCGAAGAGTATTTTGCCAACGATTGCCAGGGTCAATTGCATCATTTCGTGCGCCACGTCCTTGGTCTCGCCGTCTTGCCAACGCTCGCCCATTCGCGCGGCATAATCAACCATAACGCGGCCATACGTTTCGATGCGCTGCCGATGAAACGCCGGCTGCACGAGCCGGCGCTGGCGCAAATGGAAGCCGCCTTCACTCGTCAACAAGCCTTCGCCTAAAAGGCGCTTGGCCAATTGCAGACCGCGACTCTTGCTGAAACGGCGATGGTGCGTCACCAGCACGTCTTTGATATGATCGAGATGGTGCAGGAGAAAAATCTTTTGCGGGCCGGCTTTGAAATACGCGACGTCGCCATATTGATCAGCGGCTTGTTTTAGAAACCCAATCACATCGCGGCGAAACGCCCGCAAAACTTCAAAGGGCATGTTTGACTTGGGGCCGGGCGGATAGAGAGCGGCTTTCATAGAAATTCCTGATCATTCGGCTCTATCGAAATTCAAAAGAAAAAATTCAAACCCTACTCATGCGCGTAAACAATCCCGCCGCCCATAATCGTGTACAACGTCTTCACTTTCACGTTTCCCTGTTCGTCGATCCACTCCCTCGGTTGGGTGCGCAGCAGATTTGTATCTAACACCGTAATGTCAGCAAGCTTTCCCTCAGCTATTGTTCCTTTTATATTCTCTTCAAAACCGGCATACGCCGATCCCCAAGTATAAGCTTTTATCGCCTCCTCAACCGAAATTTTTTCTTCCGGAAACCAGCCGGCGGCAGGCGTTCGCTTCACTGTTTGTCGCGTCACTGCGGCATACAGACCGTAGATGGGATTGATGGGATAATACGAAGCCGTAGTGCCCGGCCAATCGCTGCCAAACGAAAGCGTCGCGCCTTTGTCGCGCAGTGTTTTGAACGCATACGCGCCCTTGCAGCGCTCGTATCCGATGCGCTCTTCCATCCAGCGCATGTCATCGCTGAGATGAAACGGTTGTACTTCGGCAACAATGCCCAATCCCTGCAAACGGCCAAAATCACGCGGCGCAAAAACTTGCGCGTGTACCAGACGCATGCGGCGATCTTTCGGACCGTTGGCTTTGGTCATCGCTTCGATCATGTCCAGCATCACGCCGTTGGCCTCGTCGCCGATGGCGTGCACGGTGACTTGAATATCCGAGGCGTCGGCGTTGATCATCATTTGCGTAAAGGGGCCGCGATTCAATTCGGCCGGACGATCCGGCGAGACCCAGGTGAGCGGCCGCCAGTGGCCGCGGTTCTTTTTTTCGGGATCGCTGTCGTAAGGCTCATAAAAGCGCGCGCCGGAGGTGCCCATAATGCCGTCGATGTGTCCTTTCACAGCGCCGAGACGAATCATGTTCGTGCCGAAGCCGCGCTTGATGCCAAGCGCTTTCATGTGTTCCCAATATTCGAGACCGTAGCGAAAGTTGAGGCGGCACGTGAGGCGATTTTGGTCGAGCAATTCGTGGTAAATGCGCAATTGCTCGTGATCCGACATGTCCTGCACCGAAGTCACGCCGGCCTCGCGAATCAGGCGGAGCGCATTCTCGGTCATGGCCATGCGCTTTTGGCGATCCGGCGGCGCCGAGCTGCCGAGAAATTTGTCGGCCATTTCCCGCGCATTCTTGAGGCGCATCGCGCCGGTGAGGCGGCCACTTGCGTCGCGGAGGTGCTCGATGTTTTCCGAATCAGTATCGCGATCGCCTATGCCGGCCCGTTTTAATGCGGCGGTGTTCGCAAAGTACAGCGAGCTGTCGAATTTGTTGATGAGCATTGGCGTGTCGCCGGTGATGTTGTCGATGAGCTTGCGATCCGGCCGCCAAAATTCTTTTTTCCCGCCGGCCGTACTCGCTCCCAGCTCCCATTGCTCATACGCGCCCCAACCGCCGCCGCGAATCGGCTCGTTTGGTTTCGCCGCAACGTACTCGCGCACGCGCTGTACGAAAGCCGCGTCGGTGTGAACATCCATCAATTGGATATTCCAAAAAAATAGCGCGGCGCTGGCGAAGTGTACGTGATTGTCGTTGAAGCCCGGAACGACGAAAGCGCCTTTCAAATCGATGACGCGGGTGTTTGCTCCCTTCAGCTTGAGAACATCGGCATTGCTGCCGACTTTGATGATTTGCTCGCCGCGAATGGCAACGGCCTCGGCTTGCGGCTTGGTGTCATCGACCGTCCAAACGAAGCCGTTGTGGAGGATAAGATCGGCAGGCATTGCCTGGGACTGCGCTGCACTTGGCGATAATGCAAACATAAGCATGAACAAAGGCAGGAGACTCGCCACAGCAGGCGCACGTCTTTTTTTTGTGTTTTGAAATGCAAATTTCATTTTGCCTCCGGTTCAATCTTTATTCGACGACTGTTGGTAAAAATTAATACTTTCTCAATAGTAACTATTCAGGTACAATAAAGAGACTGTCATTCCGTAGGAATCTTGTTCCATTTCAAGCACTGTGCTGGTGCGAAACAGGATTCTTCCAGAATGACAAGCGAGGGGATGGCTGAATAGTTACACGCATTTTTATTTTGCGCTGGTTTCGAGGCGCACGATCACCTCGGATGCATCGATATCTTCCAACGCCAGGCCGGCGGGAATGGCAAAATTCGACCTGGATAGGCTCACCCGGAACGTTCCCTCTTGCGCGCGAAAAAGCTTCAAGAACAATTTAATGCTCTGGTGATTGACAAAATAAAATGACCGGCGGGACCCGGAGCAGGTGACTTCGACCTCGGGTGGATCGATTTTCGCGACAATGAGGGATGGCGGCAGATTGGCGTATTCGACGGGAACGCGAAAACTTTTGTATTCCAGCTTGGCGCCATGAACAAAAATAAACCAAAGCATCAGCGTTGCCCCTGCGGCAATGGCTTTTTCGCGGTAGTTCCTTTTGAAAAAATCCTGCCACGGCGTTTTCTTACGAGGCGGAATGATTTCCCGATAAAAGCTTTCGAACAGCACAATCAGCTCATCCGCATCACGGACTTGCTGCAATTCACCATTCCGTGCGACGGAGATCGTGCCGCGCTCCTCCGAGACCACGAGGCAAAGCGCATCGGTCAATTCCGCCAATCCCAGCGCCGCGGCGTGGCGCGTGCCCGTTCGCTGAATCTTGCGCAAATCCTTCGATAGCGGCAGATGGCACGCAAACTGAGTGATCTTATTGTCCTTGATGATTACGGCGCCGTCGTGGCCGGCGGAATGCGGATCAAAAATGCTCCGCAAAATCGCCTCGCTCAGCTCGCCGTACAAGTCGATCCCGCCGTCCAAATGGCGGCGAATGGGGTTTCTGCCGCGAACGACGATGAGCGCGCCGATTTTTTCCCGGGCGAATCCCGTCAGCGTGCGGACCAAAATTTCAGTCTCGCGCCGAAGCTCTGGCAAAGCGTGGTTGCCCTTCAGATTGCGAATCAGACTCCGGCTCGCCACCTGCTCGAAAAAATGCTTGATCTCTTCCTGAAAAATGACTACGACGGCAATCAAAATGATCGCAAAGAATCCTTGAAACACGGTCGTCGTCAACGAGAGATCGAACTGGCGAGCCACGAGATACGACACCCCGATGATGAACATGCCCAGCATGACGAACGCCGCTTTTGTCCGCTTGAACCAGACCAGAATGGAATAAATCAAAAGGGACATGAACGCAATGTCGAGAAAACCTGCAATGCCGATTTCTTTGATCAAATCAATCATGAAAGTTGACTTTAGTTAAAAAATATCGCCACCGGATGAATTACGACCAACGGTTTTTTTATCCGTTGGTCTTAATCTATCCGTTGGAGATTGCTTTTATAAAGAACCGATATCTCGACAGACAACTACTTTGCCGAATCAAAAATCACCGCTTTATACCGCTGATACAAATACGATACCGCCAACAAAATCACCCCGAGGCCGATGAACGAGAAGATGCGATAAAGCCGTTCGAGAAAAGAGAGATCGTAAATAAAAATTTTGAGGATCGTGATGCCAAACAGCGCGATGGCGATGATGCGCAATCCCTGCATGCGCCGCCAGATGCCGGCCACCATTAACGCTACGGAATAGAAAAGCCAGACGCCGGAGAGCGCCAACTGCTGCAAGTTTTGCAATTGGGTGATTCGGGCGGAGGCCTCGGAATCTCCGGCGTTTTGTCGCGCGTAAAAGATCGCTTTTTTGAAAATGTCTCTCGTCTCGCCGGTGAGCAGATCGAGCAGCAGGAGCACGATGGCAACTTGCAAGATGCCGAGCGCGTCTTTGGCCCAATTGTAGCTTTGCCGATTTGCGCTCAACCAGCGCGTGTGGATGACGGTGGCGGCAATCACCAAAACGAATACCGCGGCGCGCCAGTTCAGCAAAAAAGTGAATTTCGCGATGGGTTCAAAAGTGATGCCTTGAATGGCGATCATGACAATGGCAAGACCCAAGCTGCCAAAACCGCTCCAGATGATCGGCAAAATGTTCCGGCGAAACCCCAGCCAAACGAGCGGCAAGGAGAAAGCTGACCAAATCGCTGCCCATGCCATGAAGCGGCTAAAGGTCAAACCGGTGACTATTTCACCGGTGGCCTCGAACAGGCGCCGGCGGAAGTAATCATTGCTTTCAACCGTAAACAAAATAAAAAGCAAAACACTCCACGCGCCGTGCAGCACGTTCTGAATCAGCCCGCTATTCTTCTCTTCGATGCGTTTGAAGAGAACCGCGCTCGCGCCAAGTGTGGCGGAGAGAACAAAAAATGCCAAAGCCCTTTGATTGAATAAAAGCGAAAAACTCGAAAGCGGCGAACAAGCAAGTGCGCCATTGGTGAAAATCAATCTGAGCAACGCCAGACCGCTCAATGCGAGCGCGGCTTGCCAAACGTGGCGCATTTTCCAATGCATGCCGCACCAGACGAGCGCCAATGCTTCGAGCGACCAAAAGATGCCAGTTTGAAAATCGTCGAACTGAATCTCCGTGGCGATGACGAGCAGGGCGATGGCGGTCAGCGTGTATCGGCGGAGCGCCAATATCGCGTCGGGCTGCCGCTGTTTAATGAATAAAAAGGTGAGAAAATAAACGCCGCCGAGAATAAGCGTCACGGCACTCATCCAGTTGTGATGTTGTGCATCGACGATATCATTAAGCGCGACAAAATAGAGAAACGCATTGGCGCCGGCAACAGCCTGCCTTATTTTCTCAAAAGTCGTCGTGCCTTTGATGATCCTAAAGACGTCAAGCCCATAAAACAATCCCCAGAAAACCGTCAAAAAGAACGCCGTGACGAACAGCTTGTCTTCGATGTAATATTTGTCCTGCCAGGCGAAATAGATCAAATAAGTCGCGGCCAGAGTGAACGGTTCCAGAATGACCCAAGCGTCCTTCTTCAGCAGAATCGCGAGCAGGCCGATATTGAGCAGCGTGATGTAAGTGAACAACCCCACTTCATTGGCTTGGCCGGTGCTGAGGAGAAACGGCGTCAGAAAGCCGCCGGCCCAGCCGAGCACCCCGACCGCCAGCGAATCGTATTTCATTCCATGAAAAAAAGTGAGCGCCGTCACCAACGCCATTAAAACGAACGCGGTCGGCTGCGAAACGAGATGATAAAAATTAAATGAAGCATAGACGGAGAGATAGAAGATCGAAATCCCCGCGCCAATCAAGCCTTGCGCAAAAATCGCCAGCCCTTTTTTATGAAAACGCGCACCGCCGAACAGCAATGAGGCGCCGGTTATAAAGCCGATAACCACGCGCAGCGTTTCCGAGATCAGATTGTTGTCGAACGCATATTTCAGAAAAAAGCCGACGCCGAGAATGAGCGCAAAAGCGCCGATGCGATTGAGCAGTTTGCCGCCGATGAGCGCTTCCCATTCTTCACGCGTGCGCGAGGGCGGAGCGGACGGTAGAGGTATCGATGGTTGTGGTTGTGGACGCGCTGCGATTGGTGGCGAAGTGGCCCGTGTTGGAGAAACAGCAGGCGCAGGTTGCGCGGCGCGTTCGGCTCTCGGCTCCGCCGCCGGTGTTGATGCGGGTTGCAGCGAGTGCACGGCATTCCGTAAGCCGTAGATCTCCGATTCCAATTTTAAAATTTTTTCCGAGAGCTGATTGGTCTTGCGGATGTAAGCAATCAACACGATGAGCAGAACTAGCCAGAGGAGAATTTCCATAATCATACTCCCCAAATTACTTTTACGGATAATAGAACAGAAAGCATGGATTTGGTCGGCGTATAATGTGTCTCAAAAACAAAAGAGCAAACAGTTCTGGAGCAGCATCAATCTTTTGGCAAATATGTATCGATGATTTCTTGAATCAGAAACGGCAGATTGGGTTCATCAAAACGTAATTCAGGGGCAGGAATGCGATGATGCTTGATATCCGGATGAATGTGCTTGTGGTGTGGATGAGTGCTTGCGAGCGTGGGATCGTTGGGGTGCGCTTGTGAATCATACCAATAAAGTTTCTGTGTCCTCTGCCAAACTTCGTAGCTGTAGCCCTTGATGACGGCGTTTTTGAAATCAACCCGTTCTCTGACAAAAAGGCGAACAGCGTTTTCAAAAAAGAGCTGGCCGGAAACTTCAGCGAACATCTTTCCGGAACGTTTCAACACCAGCGTTGATATTTTGATTTGCGGAAAGCGCTGCTGAATGGAATAGATGAAAAGCTCATAGCTCGCCGCACTCGCTAACTGGTTCCCCATTGCGATTTTTATACCTCCTGCAGAGCTGATTCTTCCCGCAAAGGAAGTTGCCGCAATGCTTCAATCGCTAGTTTTTCGTACGCTTCTTCCCGGTCTCGTTTGATTTCGTAAAGACCCGCCCAATCGATGAAATCCCAACGTTCTTCGAGTTTGCCCTGTTTGTAAAGCTCATAAAAATGCGGCGTTCGCACTTTATACTTTTTCTCATAATTCAAGAGCAATGGCTCGACTGCGGTCAGGTCTTCAATAATGTCATCAAGAGTTATTCGATTCTCCATAGCATTCTCCATAAAGTTTATGGTTCATAATATAACAAATTTATTGCAAAGAGTCAATGCCGCTGAAAGCCATCCACTGAAAATGTGGCTTATCCAGGCCTGGATTGCGGAACAATAAAACCTCGTATCAGATTTTCGTCTTGCATCATATTGACGAGTGCATTACATTAAAACTGAAATCGTCGGAAGACTGTGTTAACAATATTGAAATGCAATCGGAAATGCAAACCACGATGATGTTCAGCGTTTTGCTTTTAGGCTGGTTCATTTTGTATTCGGCTACGGCATTGCCCCAAGAGTCGCAAGACAAACCGAAAAAAGCCGCGCCCGACCTCGCAAGCGCCGACTTGAAGCGGCTGACCCGGTGAAGGTGCACCGCTCCGTGGGAGTGGATTAGAAACCAAATGGAATATTTCAGGGCGCTACGTTGACACGGAACTCAAGCGTCCGCGCTGGCGTTTTACGGCGAATTATCGGCTGCTGCGCACGTTGCAAGTCGGCGTGGAATTCAATGCCGCCGCCGAAGAGGTAGGTCCGCTGGTGACGTGGTACTTGCTGACGGAAAGCCACACACGCCCGGCAATTTTTCTCGGCAGCAGCTCGGATCGCATCGGCTCGCCAAAAGGCGCGCAATCCTATTTTCTGACGGGAGCGAAGCATCTCTGGCAGTTGCCGCTGTCAGTTTACGCCAGCTTGAATTATTCCGAGTGGGACGATGGATTGAATTTTCCCTTCGGCGCGAGCGTCGATTTGCCGTGGAATTTTTCGCTCCGTCCGATGTATGACGGCGATCGCTCGCATTTGATGCTGACGCATTATTATCGCCAGCTCAGCTTCTCGCTGCTTTATGTTTGGTATGAACGGCTCGGGGTGGCGATGTCGGTGGGGTTTTGAGGCTAAGAATTCAAAATTTATCTGAGTTTTGTGTGCTCGTCCAGACCAGCGGTCTGGGCTACGCACCTACTTCACCTTCACCACCACCAACGTCACATCATCATTCTGCGGCTGGCCGTTTGCCCAGGCTTTTCCGGCTATGACCAAATGTTCGATGATTTGCTCCGGCGCGCTTTGCCCCACCTCCTTGAGCAGTTCTTTCGCGCGGTCTTCGCCCAGCATCTCGCCATCGACATTAAACATCTCCGAAAAACCATCGCTCATAAAAAGCACGACGTCATCCGTATTCAATTTCAAGTCTTTCCATTGATATTGAACATCAGAAAAGCTTCCCAACGGCAAGCCCTTAAGCTCAACTTCTTCGACGTAACGAGCCGCGGCGCGGTAAATGAGGGTGTACGGCATGCCGGCCGTTGCCAGCCGTAGGCGGCGCTCTTTGAACTTGGCGATGGTCATCGCCATGTACATATTATGAAATCCCATTCCTCTAAGCGCATGCGAGGCTTCGGCCAAAATTGGGACGGGGTGAGGCATGTGCGCCAAAGAGTTGAACAAGCTTTTCGTCGCCGCGACCATCGTCCCCGCTTGGAGGCCGTGGCCGGTGGCGTCACCGATCGCTGCCGTCAACGTTCCGTCTTCGTGCATCATAAAATCATAATAATCGCCGCCTACTTCGTTGGCGGTTTGCATATAAACCGCGATGTCGAAATTAGGAAGTGAGGGAACGGTTTTCGGCAGCATCGACAGTTGCAGCTTGCGCGCTTCTTCCAGCTCGAGCGTCTTGCGCTCGTTCTCCGCTTGGATGGCGCGGGCTTTGGCTTCCGCCGCTTCCGCCCGCAGCTCGGCCTCGCGAAGATAAGCTTTCTCCCGCTCCTTGGCGAGCAGACGCGCGCGATGCAAACGCTCGACCGCCACGATGCCCGCGATCAGCAGCAAGGTGTAAACGACATAAGCCGCACTCGTTTTCCACAACGGTGGTGTAATGGTGATACGAATGGAAAGGCCTTCTTCGTCCCAAACGCCGTCGTTGTTCGAGCCTTTGACGCGGAAAATATATTTACCCGGATCGAGATTGGTGTAGGTCGCGACGCGCTGCGTTCCGGCATATCGCCATTCGTCGTCGTAATTCTCCAGCTTGTAGGCATACTGGTTATTTTCGGGGCGGCCATAATGCAGCGCCACAAACTCGAATGAAATGTCATTCTGCCAATAAGCCAGCACGATCGAATCAGTTTCCGATATGTGCTTTTTCAACGGAGATTTGCCGCCGATGGCCACCGATTCGTTAAAGAGCTTGAAATCGGTCAACGCGATCTGCGGCGCAATGGGATTGTCCTTGACGCTCTCCGGATGGAAAGCATTCAAACCGATGATGCCCCCAAAAAACATTTCACCCGAGGGGCTTTTGAAAAAAGCCTGCCCGTTGAACTCGCGGCTTTGCAAGCCATCGTCCACGTCATAAATTTTGAAGGTGTTCAACTGCGGGTTGAACTTGCAGACACCGGCATTGGTGCTCAGCCAAAGATTGCCATGATCATCCGGCAGCGTCGCATAAACCGCATTATTGCTGAGGCCGCTGTTGTTTTCAGTATAAACCGTAAACTGCTCGGTTTTGGGATCGAACCGATTCAGTCCGCCGCCGTAGGTGCCAAGCCACAGCACACCGATGGAATCCGCGTAAATTGACTGCACGATGTCGCCGCCCAAACTGTTGGAATTCATCGAGTCGTGCAGATAACGCTTAAAGCCATTGGTTTTGGGATCAAATTTATTAAGGCCACCCGTAGAAGTGCCAAGCCAGAGCACGCCCGACTGTTCTTGATGGATGGCGCGCACCAGGTTGTTGCTCAGGCTGTGCGGATTCTTCGGGTCGTTTTGCCAATGCGTAAACCGATTCGCTTTCAGATCGAAGCGATTGAGGCCGCCGCCATCCGTGCCGATCCACAGCACGCCCGGCGCAAAGCGATCTTCATAAATGGCGCGGACATTGTCATTGCTCAAACTGTTAGGATTGGCCGAATCATGTCGATAATGCGCAAATGTTTCTTTGTGTCGATCAAACTTATTCAGGCCTCCCCCCAGCGTTCCCACCCACAGCTCGCCGGCACGATCTTCGTAGATCACCCACACATTATCATTGCTCAAACTGCCCGGATTTTTCGGATCATGACGAAAGTGTGTAAATCTGCCGGTTTTGCGATCGAGCTTATTGAGGCCGCCCTGCGCCACCCCGATCCAGAGTATATTAGGCGAAGAGCGGTCTTCGTGAATCGCCCGTACCATGAAATTGCTCAAGCTATTGGGATTGTTCGACTCCGGCACGAAGACTTTAAATTTTTCCGCATATTGATCGAGCTTGTTCAATCCGCCAGCTTCCGTTCCGAGCCAGAGCACGCCCGAACGGTCTTCAAAGATGGAAAAGACCACGTCATTGCTCAAGCTGCGCGGATCGATTGGATCGAACCGGCAATGAATGAATGCGCCGGCGCTCGGCTCGAAACGATGCACGCCATCGTTCAATGGCGTTCTAATCCACAAGTAGCCTTTGGAGTCTGCAAAAATGAAGGCGGCGGCATGGCTCAAGAAGTTGGGGTTGTTGGTATTGAGCGCGAAATGCGTGAACGTACCGGCTTGTCGATCAAACTTATCAAGGCCGGCTAAAGTCCCCACCCAAAGCATGCCGTGTTTATCTTCGTACACCGG
Organism: Candidatus Zhuqueibacterota bacterium; assembly: GCA_022616415.1. GTDB lineage: Bacteria > Zhuqueibacterota > Zhuqueibacteria > Zhuqueibacterales > Zhuqueibacteraceae > Zhuqueibacter. The sequence continues at coordinate 27,188 of JAKEEU010000429.1, forward strand.
CCCCACGATGTCGCTGCTGATGCTTTTGGGATTCCTTGGATCATGCCGGTAATGCGTGAACGCACCGCTTTTCATGTCAAGGCGATTCAACCCTCCTCCTTTCGGCTCGCCATCAGTGGGACCCGTTCCGATCCAAAGTATGCCTGGCTCAGTTGCGGCCTCATAGATGGATAAAACGCCGTCAAAACTCAAACTATTGGTATCATCCGGTTCGTGCCGAAAACGAGTGAAACGTCCGGTCTTCGCATCAAAGCGATTGAGGCCCGCGGGCGTTCCGATCCAGAGCACGCCCGGTTCGGTCGCGGACTCGTGAAAAGCCGTGATCCGATTATGGCTCAAACTATTGGCGTTATTGGGATCGTGGCGATAATGCGTAAACTTACCGGTCTTGCGGTCGAGCCGGTCAAGTCCGCCGGTGCCGGTTAGCACCCAAAGATTTCTCGCGCGGTCTTCGAAAATTTGCGCGACAAAATCATGGCTCAAGCTGGTAGAATCAGTGGGCTTGTGGCGGAAATGCGTAAACGTTTCAGTCTCGCGATCGAACCGGTTAAGCCCGCTCGCGCCGGTTCCAATCCAAAGCACTTTCGGTTCCGATGGTGCTTCGTAGATCGACCAAATATCGCTTTCCGACAACGAAGTGGAATCAAACGGATCGTACTTGTAGACCGTAAATTCGTAGCCATCGTACTTGTTCAATCCATCTTGCGCGCCAAACCACAAAAAACCTTTGCTGTCCTGAAAGATCACCCGCACGATACTTTGTGAAAGGCCGTGCTCCAAAGAAATGCGCTCGAACCGAACGCGTTGTTGTTGCGCGGACAAATTCATCGGCAGCATCAACGCGAGTGTCAAACAAAGGGCTTTCATCCACAGATTTTTAGAGCTTCGAAAATATTGGTAGCAAGTCATTTTAAAATTCGCGCCTTTTTTCGTAGCGCAGACCGCTGGTCTGCAAATAAACCATCGGGATAAAAAAATCGTTTTCTAAAATAGTATAACAGGCATCATAGAGAAAAGCAAGCGCTTTCGTGGCAAATCGATAAAAGCGAGGCTTGCGCTTCGCCGACGCATGTCGTATATTTTACGGGCTTGCATGGTCAAAAGATGTCAAAAAGACCCTTGTGTGCTTCCCCCCGGAGCAGGGAAAATATTTGCTTTTCTCGCGAATTCTTGCTAATAATGAATGCATCAATTAGTTTAAGGAGAAAATTGAGCGATGAACGATCGTATTGTTGTCAATCCAAAGGTGCTTGGCGGCAAACCTTGCGTTAAAGGTACGCGAATCCCAGTCTACATGGTTTTGGAATTGGTGGAGGCGGGCATTTCTTTTAATGATATTCGCACCAAATTTTATCCGCAACTTTCCGAAGAAGATTTTAAAGCCTGCATCATACTTGTTTTTGCTAAATTGAATTGCCATAAACTCGTCAGCTTTAGGGGTAACACTCTTTTCGCCTTGATGTGGTTGACTGCACCTTTAATCAAGGAGGAAAGA
>JAKEEU010000430.1 GCA_022616415.1 Candidatus Zhuqueibacterota bacterium
TCGGAGTATGATGTCGGAGTATGATGTCGGAGTATGATGTCGGAGTATGATGTCGGAGTATGATGTCGGAGTATGATGTCGGAGTATGATGTCGGAGTATCGGGCCAGCGCAATATACGAAAGATTAGCACTCTTTGTCAAGAGAAATTTTTGTTCGTTAAGAAATTTTCATATTTATGCCTGATTTCTTTGTGGGGTGGCACTATAAGACGGCAGAGCACTCTGCAAAAATTTAAAGCCTGCAACTTTTCTCTTGTTTGATGAGTCTAAGATCAAGGTGTTGCACCCTGCGATTTTGAGCAGTTTTTATCATCCGGCTTATACCAGGCGCGTCAAAGATATAGAGGAGAGGAAACCCTACCATGCGCTTTCACCTTCTTGCAACGATCTTGTTGTGCTGTTGTTTTGGCCTCGTCAATTCGTCAGCGGCCCAGCCGCAAACTTACGCCAAAGTCCGCAAAGACACTTTGCTCGTGGAGCTGGTGGAAACCGGCGAGGTCGGGGCGGTGAACAGCACTATTGTCTCGGCGCCGCCAATCTGGTCGCAGGATTTGCAGATCATCGACATGGTTCCCGAAGGCACGCGGGTGGATTCCGGCGCGGTACTGGTGCAGCTTGATCGTGCTTCATTATTGACGAAACTCGCGGCGACCCAAACCGAGCTGGACGGACACCGCGCGGATTTGCGCAAAATGCGCACCGAGCAGCAAGCGCGCATCAGCGAAATGAAGCGCAGCGTCGAGATGGCGGATTACACCTTGAAATTGGCGCACGTGCAGCTCGAGCAGCTTCAATATGAATCCGCCTCCCGCCAGGAGAACGGCAAGCTCGAAGTGCTCAAAGCCGAGATTGCTTTGAAAGAATCCAAGACCAAGCTCGAGGCGCAGGCCATCATTCACAACGCGGAAGAGAAAAAACAGCTACTGAAAATTTTGCAATCGCAGGGCCAGGTCAATGAGATTCAGCGGCAATTGGATCAGCTCACCTTGCGGGCGCCCCTGTCGGGCTTGGCGGTTTATCACCCGGATTGGAACGGCAACAAGCCAGCCATCGGCGAGAAAGTTCGTCCGGGGCGCGGCATCATCGATCTGCCCGATCTCTCGCGCATGCAAGTCAAGATTCGCGTCAACGAAATCGACGCGGCGCGCCTGTTGCCGAACCAAGCAGCGCAGATCACCCTCGATGCTTTTCCCTCCAAGCCATTCCGCGGGCGCTTAATTTCCACCACGAAAATTGCGGCGATCAAAGAAGAAAACAGCCAGGTGCGCGTTTTTGAAACGATCGTTCACATCACCGAGAGCGATTCGCTGTTGAAACCGGGCATGACCGCGCAAGTCAAATTGCAGCTCGACGTGCTCCCCGACGCCACGATCATTCCGATTGGCTGCGTTTTTGAAGTGGATGGCCAGCCCGTGGTGTTCACAAAAAATTCGCCGAAGAAACCGGCACTGGTCAAGCTCGGTGCGCGGGATGATTTCAACATCAGCGTCGAGAACCTCGAAGCTGGCACGGAAGTTTCGTGGAAACCTGGCACAGCAGAAGCGCAGCCGCTCGGTTACGCCGAGTTTCAAAAACGCTTGCGGCGGCCGCTGGATGAATATCAAACTTTTTTCACCGAAATGGAAAAGCGCCAGCTCACGTTCGATTACGAAGCGTATCGCAATCGCCCGCCCGAACCGCCGGGCGGCGCACCCGGCGGCACGGAGGCCATGCTCAAAAAATTCGGTTTCCCCTCCGGCGAGATGGCGACAAAGGGCGGCCAAATCACGCTCACGCCGGAGATGATGAAAAGCATGCAAAAAGCGGGCGGCGCGAATATCAAGATCATGGGTGATAGCGCCGGCGTGTCAAAGAAAATGATGAGCACTTTGCCGCCAAGCCAGAAACGCGAGATGATGGTTTTGCACGGGGAGTCGGAGAAGGCAAAAAAGGATTCTACCAAGAAAAGCACCGATAAGCCATAAATCTCACCACGAAGGCACAAAGAATATTAGCCTCTTTATACTTTTTGTCCCTTGTATATTTGTGGTTAATTTCTAAAAAGTGAGTTCTTTGCAAAAAAATCAAAAACATTCACGCAAAGCCGCGAAGACGCAAAGGTAACGCAGAGAAAAACTTTGCGAATCTTTGCGTCTCTGCGTCTTTGCGTGCGCTTTTCTTTTTGGTTCCGGGTTGTGAATAATCCAGGATATCAAATAGTTTCCCAATTGTTTGCAGATGAGGAAATCGTTATGTCCATGAAAGAATTTCTCAAAAACCGCCGCCTGCTTGCCATAAGTGGCGGCGTTCTCGTTGTTCTCATTTTGGTTTTGTGGAACATCGGCTCGCCCTCGGCGGATGTGGCGAGCGGCGAAGTGCAGCAGGGCGAATTCATCGTCAGCATCAAAGCGAAGGGTGAGCTGAAGGCGAAAAATTCGCAAGCTGTTACCGTGCCGCGCTCGAGCTCTTTCAACATTCAAATCGTTCGCCTCGCGCCCGAAGGCAGTGTCGTGAAAGCCGGCGCTTTTCTCGTGCAATTCGATCCGACGCAGGCGCAACAAAAACTCGATGAAAAACAAAACGCGCTGAAAAATGCACTGGCCGAGCTGGAGAGCCAGAAGGCGAGCATCGCCTCCAACATGGCGCAAATCGAGAGCGCACTGCAAACCGAGCGCTATTCGCACGAACAGGCCAAGCTGCGTTTCGAGCAAATGAAATACGAGGCCGAGGCCAAGCGCCGCGAGCAGGAGATCAATTTGCGCAAAGCCGAATTGTCATTGAAGCAGGCCGAAGAAAAAATCGAGGCGCAGAAAAAAATCGACGCGGCGAATTTGAGCAAGGCGAATCTGCAAGTAGAACGCGCGAAGTTGGAGTTGGGAGAAGCCGAGCGGGAGTTGGCTTCGCTGACGCTGACGGCGCCCATCGACGGTTTGGTAGTGTATAAAGAAGTTTGGGGACCGAGCGGCGCGGCCAAAGTCAAAGTGGGGGATACCCCGTGGCGCGGCCAGGAGGTGATCGAGATTCCCGATTTGTCCGTCATGCAAGTGAAGGCCAGCATCAACGAAGTCGACGTCAGCCGCGTCGCCAAAGGCCAGCAGGTGCTCATCAAGCTCGACGCGCTGCCGGAGCCGACGTTTCACGGCGCCGTTTCACAAATTGCCACACTGGCCTCGCGCAAGCGCAATTCGAATGTGAAAGAGTTCGAGGTCATGATTCTCATCGACGGCAGCGATCCGCGCTTGAAGCCGGGTATGTCGGCGAGCGCTGAAATCGTCACGGATCGTCTCACCGACGCGATCTATGTGCCACTGGAGTCGGTATTTGAAAAAGACGGCAAAACCGTGGTCTACTCCGCCGGCTCCGCCAAGCCGATAACAGTCGAGGTCGGGCAAAAAAATGCCGATTTTATTGTGATCAATTCGGGCTTGAAACCGGGACAAAAAATTTCTTTGCGCGATCCGACTTTGCCGTTGGAAGAGATCGGCAAAGACGCGCCGAAGTCTATTGAAAAAGGCAAGAAAAAATCCGGCGGCGGCCACGAAGGGTTTATGATTATTGGATGAGTTGGCCAGTTTGCCGGTTAGCCGGTTTGCCAGTTAAACAGGGCAAACAGGCCAACCGGCCAACCAGGTAACTAGCAAATAGACCAACCATGAATTATCGCGAAAGTTTCAGCGTCGGATTGGAGGGGGTGAAGACGCACAAGCTGCGCTCGCTGCTGACGATGCTCGGCATCATCTTCGGCGTGGCCGCGGTGATCAGCATGTTGTCGATCGGCGAGGGCGCGAAAGAAGAAGCGCTGCAGCAAATCTCGCAGATGGGGATGAACAATATCATTATTCAAAATCTGCCGGCGGAAGACACAAAAGAAGGCAAGGATGCCGACAACAAGTCGCGCGGCTTGCGGCTTGCCGATGCCACCGGCATCGAAGACGTGAACCCGCTGTTGAGCGATATCGTACCGCAGCGTTACATGAACGTGCAAGCGCAATATGGCGCCGAGCGAGTGCAAGCGTCTGTCGTCGGCACGCTGCCGAATTTTGCCGGCGTGATGAGCTATCAACCGCAGCAGGGTGCATTTTTTAATTATGTCGATGAACTTGAAGCGCGCCGGGTGTGTGTGCTCGGCGCGGGCATCAAGCGTGATTTGTTTTATTTTCGCGATCCGCTCGGCGCGCGGGTTAAAATCGGCGACGACTGGTTTACCGTCGTCGGTGTGATGGAACGCAAGCTGGCCGGCGGCGCGGAGATGGCCGGGAACGACATGAATCAGCAGATTTACATTCCGCTGTCCACTTCCTTGCAGCGCTTCACGATGGATCCTTTCGAGAGTGAGATCGATCGCATCGTCGCTCGTGTCGGCGAGCCGGACCGCGTGCGCGAAGCCGCCAATATCATTCAAACCACTTTGGCGCGCCGCCATAACAACACCGCTGACTATCAAATTTCGATTCCGGAGGAATTGCTCCGCCAGCGCCAACAAACGCAGCGCATTTTCAATATCGTCATGGGCTGCATCGCCGGCATTTCGCTGCTCGTCGGTGGCATCGGCATTATGAACATTATGCTTGCTTCGGTGTTGGAGCGCACGCGCGAGATCGGCATTCGCCGCGCCATCGGCGCGACGCGCAAAGACATCATGGGCCAGTTTCTCTTCGAGGCCGCACTGCTCAGTTTTCTCGGCGGCGTCATCGGCATCATCTTGGGTTGGTCGATGAGCTATATTATTACATTATACGCCGGCTGGAAAACCATCGTGTCGATTTTCTCGGTTATTTTGGCCTTCGGCGTTTCCGCTGCCGTCGGCATTCTTTTCGGCTTCTATCCGGCGCGCCAGGCGGCATTGATGGATCCGATTGAGTCGTTGCGGTATGAATAGTTGTTTTTGCTAAATTGAATTGCCATAAACTCGTCAGCTTTAGGGGTAACACTCTTTTCGCCTTGATGTGGTTGACTGCACCTTTAATCAAGGAGGAAAGA
>JAKEEU010000431.1 GCA_022616415.1 Candidatus Zhuqueibacterota bacterium
GCATTGACGCGATTGCCGGTAGACGACGTTTTAGCCCTGAAAAAGGGCTTATTTTATGGGGTTTTTGGCGGGTCTGAATCGAACCATCGTGGGATTGAAACCACGTTGGAGAAACGAAGTATGGGCCAAAACCTTTGTCTGAATCGAACCATCGTGGGATTGAAACCCAGACCAGTTTTAATTCCCTGCACAATATTATAGAGTCTGAATCGAACCATCGTGGGATTGAAACATTACCAATGCTGCGTGCATAAAGTCACGTGCATCGTCTGAATCGAACCATCGTGGGATTGAAACTCCTTCTTACCGTGGTAAAAAACGGATCGCGGATTTGTCTGAATCGAACCATCGTGGGATTGAAACTTGGGAATAAGATAAACATTTTCATCGTCATCGGGGTCTGAATCGAACCATCGTGGGATTGAAACTACTGACAAGGGGAAACTTTTTGCGGAATCGACCGCGTCTGAATCGAACCATCGTGGGATTGAAACGTGGAAAAGTTCCTGGCAGAAAACTGCCGCGACATGTCTGAATCGAACCATCGTGGGATTGAAACAAAAATTTTCTGATTTTATGCGTCTGGCATGCAAGCGTCTGAATCGAACCATCGTGGGATTGAAACGCAGGCTGATGCTGCATTACGAAAAGTACGGCAGGTCTGAATCGAACCATCGTGGGATTGAAACTGGCACAGGAAAAGCAGGACAGGAAAAGGCGCAAAGGTCTGAATCGAACCATCGTGGGATTGAAACAAAAATAAAGCTTGACAACAAAACTTTTTTTTCCTAGTCTGAATCGAACCATCGTGGGATTGAAACCAGAAACCGTCCGCAATGATTGCCGGTTTTAAATTGTCTGAATCGAACCATCGTGGGATTGAAACTTCCCAGAGGCCGCCGCGCTTTGCACCCGCCAGCGTGTCTGAATCGAACCATCGTGGGATTGAAACTCGACAGCATCTCGATGTCGCGGTGGAGATTTTCCGGTCTGAATCGAACCATCGTGGGATTGAAACACGCATCGAGCGTTTCATGCGCGAAGCGTGCGTTTAGTCTGAATCGAACCATCGTGGGATTGAAACCAAAGCCGGCACAACGCAAAGCCGGCACAACGCAAAGGTCTGAATCGAACCATCGTGGGATTGAAACTTCGAGCCGACTGGCACTGACGACGTCATCGAAGAAGTCTGAATCGAACCATCGTGGGATTGAAACGACAGGGCTTTTTCTACGCGCAGCCAGCCAGGGACGGTCTGAATCGAACCATCGTGGGATTGAAACTGCGGCTTGCGATACATAGAAACGAAAGGAGGTTTGTCTGAATCGAACCATCGTGGGATTGAAACTCATGAGCATGACACATTCAAGCGTGGCATGCTCAAGTCTGAATCGAACCATCGTGGGATTGAAACCATTTCAGAACGCACAGCATCAGCAGCGCAGCGAAAGTCTGAATCGAACCATCGTGGGATTGAAACTTTCACACCTCGCAGATTTTTTTTAAGTCAGCAGCGTCTGAATCGAACCATCGTGGGATTGAAACGCAGCAAGGGCAGCGCTTCCCCAGCTTCCGGAGCCAAGTCTGAATCGAACCATCGTGGGATTGAAACACCACATCATCGCGGAAAATCTCCACCGCGAAATCGGTCTGAATCGAACCATCGTGGGATTGAAACTTGTCATCTCCAGGGTTTTTGCCGGCGGGTTGCCGGGTCTGAATCGAACCATCGTGGGATTGAAACCCCTGCCCGGAAGGGGTTCGGCCTTCCCGTTCCTTGTCTGAATCGAACCATCGTGGGATTGAAACCTCTTTTTCTTGCAAGCCGCATGACGCAGGGGTAAAGTCTGAATCGAACCATCGTGGGATTGAAACCCGTGACGACGTGCACGCGGCTGAATGGATTATCATGTCTGAATCGAACCATCGTGGGATTGAAACATTTGTATACATTTTGAATAGCTTTTCAATTAACTCGTCTGAATCGAACCATCGTGGGATTGAAACATACTGGCGATAACGCCGTACCAGCGTTCTGATTGGTCTGAATCGAACCATCGTGGGATTGAAACCCGGCCTCTCTCCGGATGATGAGGTGTTGGTGGGGGGTCTGAATCGAACCATCGTGGGATTGAAACTGTTCCAACCGACCGGAGGATAATCGCATGAAAAAAGTCTGAATCGAACCATCGTGGGATTGAAACTGCCGATCGCCGGGCAAGGATTTGTCCCGGGCTGGCGTCTGAATCGAACCATCGTGGGATTGAAACTGATCCAGATTCGCTTCTGGTACAAATCCCTGGGAAGTCTGAATCGAACCATCGTGGGATTGAAACCATTAAGCCCGCCAGGCGTTACCCCATCCCAACACAGTCTGAATCGAACCATCGTGGGATTGAAACAGATCCTCGAGCAGGAGATCGATGTCGCGGGCGAGGTCTGAATCGAACCATCGTGGGATTGAAACTCATAGGCGACGGCCTTGCCGATCTTGCTGATCGGTGTCTGAATCGAACCATCGTGGGATTGAAACTTCCATATCTCTGCTCTCCTTTGCTGTCCACGGCCAGTCTGAATCGAACCATCGTGGGATTGAAACACGTAAGCTCTGAACATCTGCGCGTCTTAATCGAGGTCTGAATCGAACCATCGTGGGATTGAAACACAAGCTACGCGATGTAATGAGACGGTTTAGTGAAAGTCTGAATCGAACCATCGTGGGATTGAAACGAGAATCTTTCCATCCGTGTTGCAACGAATGGCAAAGTCTGAATCGAACCATCGTGGGATTGAAACCCATTTTTCCTGGCGGGATCCCGCTCTACAAAAATGGTCTGAATCGAACCATCGTGGGATTGAAACTTTTGAATTTGGACTTTTTTTGACTGCATGGTGTAGGTCTGAATCGAACCATCGTGGGATTGAAACATGAGTACGAAATCGAGTTTGACACGTGTGAAAATTGTCTGAATCGAACCATCGTGGGATTGAAACCTTTCGACTTCGGCGCGAAAATGAACGAGCACCACGGTCTGAATCGAACCATCGTGGGATTGAAACTGAATCCTTGATCCTGATTCATAGTTTCTTCTGCTGGTCTGAATCGAACCATCGTGGGATTGAAACAATGCTCGCCGTCGCATTTCGAAAAATGGCGTGGGAGTCTGAATCGAACCATCGTGGGATTGAAACTACTTCTTGGAAATGTCCCGCTGCAACTCATCAAGCGTCTGAATCGAACCATCGTGGGATTGAAACTCAGCGTCGTGTTGATGTCAGTCGACTGAGCCGTGGTCTGAATCGAACCATCGTGGGATTGAAACACTATTCTAATATAAGAAATACTTCTCACAAAGTCGTCTGAATCGAACCATCGTGGGATTGAAACGCCAACCCCGCGGGCGTGCGGCCAAGATCGTGCGTGTCTGAATCGAACCATCGTGGGATTGAAACTATAGGTTGCGTGCCGGTTGCGCCATGACAGCCTGGTCTGAATCGAACCATCGTGGGATTGAAACACGTCAATCCCCTGTTCGGTTCGGTCGCGCGGGCGCGTCTGAATCGAACCATCGTGGGATTGAAACTTCAGGAATTTCCGCGGTGGCTTGGTGAAGTCAAGTCTGAATCGAACCATCGTGGGATTGAAACGCTGGATTTGCGCTTGCAGAATATTCCGGTTGACGCGTCTGAATCGAACCATCGTGGGATTGAAACGAGCGCCGGCGTTGCCGCTGGCCAGGAGTTTTCGGCGTCTGAATCGAACCATCGTGGGATTGAAACGAAGGAGGAGAATGGTGATGAGAGAAATAATCGAATGTCTGAATCGAACCATCGTGGGATTGAAACTATCATCGACATTCTCGAATTGACCACACAACCACAGTCTGAATCGAACCATCGTGGGATTGAAACGCGAGAGCACCCCAAACGCCTTCTCCGCAAAATCATCGTCTGAATCGAACCATCGTGGGATTGAAACATGCGCTCTATACAGGAGCTGCAATCGCATATGAATGTCTGAATCGAACCATCGTGGGATTGAAACAAGTAATCACACACGACTTTCAAATCTACGTCGGCGAGTCTGAATCGAACCATCGTGGGATTGAAACCCGGCCGCGGTGGCTTTGCCGCGCGTTCTGCTAAGCGTCTGAATCGAACCATCGTGGGATTGAAACAAATACCCGTGTGATGCTGGCAACAATACCCAGCACGTCTGAATCGAACCATCGTGGGATTGAAACTTTCGTGGGAACCTGATAGCAGTGCTGAATAGCTACGTCTGAATCGAACCATCGTGGGATTGAAACTCAAATTCGATGATGTTGTGTAAACCGGAAAAACTTGTCTGAATCGAACCATCGTGGGATTGAAACATGATGAGAAAAGTCTTGATTTGAATTTTGATCACAGTCTGAATCGAACCATCGTGGGATTGAAACAGATCCTCGAGCAGGAGATCGATGTCGCGGGCGAGAGTCTGAATCGAACCATCGTGGGATTGAAACTTTACCCAAGGCGTTTTTTTTAAACCATTCCAAAAGTCTGAATCGAACCATCGTGGGATTGAAACGCTTCCTACTGGCGGTGATCCGGAAGCAGTGAGACGTCTGAATCGAACCATCGTGGGATTGAAACAAAGAAAATCCGATTCTGACAAGGTTGTGACAACGTGTCTGAATCGAACCATCGTGGGATTGAAACTAATGACACTCAGGGCATTTCATTTTCCACCTCGTGTCTGAATCGAACCATCGTGGGATTGAAACTGCGCTTGACTTCGTAAGTGCTCCGGCAAGCGATTCGTCTGAATCGAACCATCGTGGGATTGAAACTAAAAAATATCAATTTTTTTTCAGTTGCCGTCCTCGTCTGAATCGAACCATCGTGGGATTGAAACGCCGCCACTCAAGTTTTTGGAATGGGAGCTTATGGAGTCTGAATCGAACCATCGTGGGATTGAAACCCTGGGAAGTGCTCCCGCATTTCCGTCGCGCGCGCGGTCTGAATCGAACCATCGTGGGATTGAAACCTTATCGCCGCGCCAGCGAAGAAATAGTCTTCGTACGTCTGAATCGAACCATCGTGGGATTGAAACAGCGTTTCATGCGCGAAACGAGCGCGTATGACGAGCGTCTGAATCGAACCATCGTGGGATTGAAACCGAAGCTCGTAGTAGAGCGCGACGTCGGACTTGGTGGTCTGAATCGAACCATCGTGGGATTGAAACATGCGCAAAACGACGACGGCAAGCTTTTGCACCCGCGTCTGAATCGAACCATCGTGGGATTGAAACCCCTGCCCCGCGGGGGTTGTTCCCTCCCGCTCGTTGTCTGAATCGAACCATCGTGGGATTGAAACGGTTAAACTGAAAGTCGATGAGGAGATTCGTAAGCAGTCTGAATCGAACCATCGTGGGATTGAAACAAGAAATGCGGAGCGGTGCGCTTGTGCCTGCGGAGGTCTGAATCGAACCATCGTGGGATTGAAACGTGCGAATGAGATCCTTGCAATTTATGGAGTGCCAGAGTCTGAATCGAACCATCGTGGGATTGAAACCAAAACGTGCAGATTACAGCGCCGCAAGATGTGCAGGTCTGAATCGAACCATCGTGGGATTGAAACTGGTCTTGTGCCGCCCTGGGGATAGGACTTGAGAAAGTCTGAATCGAACCATCGTGGGATTGAAACTTTCTCCGCATGCACTGCAAGCGTGCGTTTGTAAAGTCTGAATCGAACCATCGTGGGATTGAAACTTTTCCAGCTGCATTTCTCGTGCAAGGCTATGACGTGTCTGAATCGAACCATCGTGGGATTGAAACAAATGTCTGTCCCCGAGATGACCGACCGTGTGCCTCAGTCTGAATCGAACCATCGTGGGATTGAAACACGTCGATCGTGCGCTCGAGCTTCCTCATGAGCAGTCTGAATCGAACCATCGTGGGATTGAAACTATTTCTTCTCATCGTAGCCTGGCAGGAACGGACGAGTCTGAATCGAACCATCGTGGGATTGAAACTTTTCAATCTCCGGTTGCGCCCTGCGGATTTGCCGCGTCTGAATCGAACCATCGTGGGATTGAAACTTCAATACCATGTTATCAAGCCATTCCAACACCGGAGTCTGAATCGAACCATCGTGGGATTGAAACTGCTCTGAAAACCGACTTCATCCCATCTCACCTTCGGTCTGAATCGAACCATCGTGGGATTGAAACAAATGAAGTAAACGCCGGGCCGGCCCAGCAGCCACGTCTGAATCGAACCATCGTGGGATTGAAACTCCGCTCGGCGGTGGTCTCCGGCTTCTGGGTGTTACGTCTGAATCGAACCATCGTGGGATTGAAACATTTGTTCATGGCGGTTTTCCTGAGTTGCCTGGCGGGTCTGAATCGAACCATCGTGGGATTGAAACCTATCCCCGTCAAATGCCCCCATTTTTTTTTGATACGTCTGAATCGAACCATCGTGGGATTGAAACTCAAGTATGATTGTGATCATGATTGCACCTCAAAGAGTCTGAATCGAACCATCGTGGGATTGAAACTCAGGAGGGTTGGCGTCATCCAAATTGATGTTGCCGGTCTGAATCGAACCATCGTGGGATTGAAACTCACATTCGCGCAAGATGGACATAGAGAGATGGCGAGTCTGAATCGAACCATCGTGGGATTGAAACAAAAAGATAGCGAAAAGCCTTTTTGAGAAATGCCATGTCTGAATCGAACCATCGTGGGATTGAAACAATTCAAGCGCCAATTTGGCGCTGTTCTGAGCGCCAAAGTCTGAATCGAACCCTCGTCGGATTGAAACCCGACATCCCGTCACCTATATCCTATATGTCCGAACAGTCTGAATCAAACCATCATGGAATTGAAACATCAAACCCGGAGTGGGGCGGAACCTGGGGTGGGGAACGGCGAATCGGTCGCTTCCGCATTTCGGGCTTCGCTTATGATTTGATCGTAGCGAAAAAAACACACCGTTGCCGTATTTCACGCCCACCCCAAAGCGCCTTATTATCTTTGCCGTAATCGCCTCAATAAAAACAGCAAGCCAAATCCGCGCTCCGCATTGGCACAAGGATTGAGCGTGCCGGTGTTGACTTTTGCCGCGGCGCTTTCGCAGCAGCCGGCGCTGTAAGATGACGGCAAATGGCATTGGGTTTATTCCGTCTCCAACAATGCCGGCCAGCAATTCCAGGCCGATTTGGCCGGCTGGATCGATGCCACTGTCCAGGTTTCACGCTGGGAGATGCGCATCACCACCAGCAGCTTCGGCGCGCCGCTGAACAATTTTCTGTGGTACACCGGCAGCGCCGCGCTGAACAATGGCTCAGGGCAGTGGGACATTTATGATCCGGCGCAGCCGAACAGCTCCGTCAAAGTCGTGCATATTGATTGGGATCATCCGGACGCCGACCAAGTGACGCTGAAGTTCACTGTGGTCAAGCCCCAGGTGCCGGAAAATGGCGACGTGTTGACTTACAATGTTGATGGCGCCGGCCGCATGGTCACTTTCTACGATCAATCGGCGAACACCACACTGGAAATTTCCTGGGATGCCGTGACCAACGCCGGCTACATCATCGCGCCGAATTACAACAACGGGCAAAAATCCTGCTGGGACAGCCAACTGAATGATACGACTTGCCAATAAGCAGCTTTTTTTAGAAATTGTGCTTTAAAACAAAACGGAGCAATCTATCGATCCTATAAGGATGGAGATTGCTCCGATGCGTTTGCAGCAGAAGTCGAAAAGTTTACTGTATTGGTAAAAAGCCTCCCAGTCTCCGTTTCAAATACGCCCCAATCATCGCCTTGCAATCTTGCGGCGAGAATCAGACATCACAGAATTCCAAAAGTCTTCATGTTTGACGCCACCTGTCTTTTGAATGCGTTGGTCGGCGGCATCCAACAGACGGCGAAATTTTGGTGTATGCGCCAATACGAGCCGCTCAAGTTCGTCATCGTCCAGCGCTGAAATTAATACAGCAACCGGCCGACCATTTTTCGTTACAATCACAGGCCCTTCCTCACATTCTTCTAAATAAGTATTGAAATTCAATTTTACTTTGGCGGCTGTTGCGATTTTCATAACTTAAACTCCTCTCTACCAATGAACGAACGATTACCGACTTTGGTTCCAATTGCCAGAACGCGCACCTGATGATTGATCGCATCCGTCCGATAGAACACGCGAAAGCGATTGTCCGGGCCAAAACGCAGCTCCCATGCTATACCAAACATTGAAGGCTGTTCTAAAGGTTTACGATTACGCGTTTTGACCTCGGGTTCATGGCTCAATTGCTCTTTGATAGTTTTCCGAATCAAAGAATAATACTTACGGTCGATCACAGCGATATGCTGACTTATCTCAGGATCATAAATAAGCTCGTAGCTCTGCTTTTGCGCCATGATATTCCAGTGTTTGCATTTGCTACGCCGGCAAAAACCCCCGCAGCATCCGCTTCAAATACACCCCAATCATCGCTTTGCGATACTGCGGCGAGTACGCCACGTTGCGGTACGGCGTGACGCGATTCATGATGTCGTCGCTCACGTCGTCAATCAAATCTTCAGTGAGTTGATCGCCAACCAATGCGTCGGTGATCTCATCGAACAGCAGCGGCGTGGTGGCAACGCCGGTGAGCGCGATGCGCAGATACTCAATGGTGCGCTCGTTCAACTCGATGGCGATGGCCGCGCCCATCACCGGAAAGTCCATCGAATCGCGCACGCGCAGTTTCATGTAGTTGGCGCGCCAGGTTTGGGCCTGGCTCGGAATGATGACGTGTGTTAAAATTTCTTCCGGCAATTTCACGTTGCGCGTGATGCCGTCGTGCGTAAAAAAATTTTGCGAAGACACTTCTCGTCTGCCGTCCGGCCCTTCCAGCACGAACGTCGTGCCGAGTATCATAAAAACCGGCGCGAGATCGCCGGAGTAAGTGGCGTAACAAATTTTTTCCTGCGGCACGACAAGACACGTGTCGCCGTCGGCTTTTAGGCAATAATCTTTTGAATCCCGCCAGAACCAGGTTTGATTGAAATAGAAACAGCGCGTGTCCAACATAATGTTGCCGCCAACAGTGCCGGACTCGCGAATGAGCGGCGTGGCGATTTGCGCTGCAGTGTGCGGAATCACCGGCAACCGCTCGTGCAAATTTTTGCTGTTCTCAATATCCACCAGCCTCGCCATCGCCCCGATTTTTGTCGGCGAGATTTCGTAAAGCTCTTTGATGCCGGAAAGGCTGATGACGTTGGCGCGCGGATTGAGCCGGTCTTTGTAGTTCGGCAGCAAATCCGTGCCGCCGGAGACGAAATCAAAATCGCCGTTGCAGGAATTGGCGATGGCCACGGCCTCGGCGATGGTTTGGGGTTGGTGATATTGGAATGCGGGAAGAATCATGATTTCATTGTCAAACTTTTTTTGAAGCAGAGATGAATTCTGCCACAGTGAGATTGGCCGAGCGTATAAGCCCTCGAAGCGTTCCCTTCGCCACTTCTTTGTGATCTGGTATGGATAGCGTGGCTATGTGGTCTTCCTTTACCATGATGATGTGACTGCCACGCTGTCGAACGACTTGCCAGCCAAAGTATTCAAACACTCGAACTGCTTTGCGGCCGCTCATTGCAGGTATCGCTGGCATTACGCGACCACCTCTACTTGTTTTGTTTCAACTGTTAATGGAAGGCCGCGTTCAGCCCGCACCTCAAGACATAATTGAATCGCTTCTTTTATGTTTTTCAAAGCTTCTTGCTTAGTTTTCCCTTGACTAATGCATCCAGGGATCGAAGGGCATTCCACAATCCACATTCCATCCTCATCACGATCTAGGACAACGTTGAATTGCATGGCTGTTTCTCCGGTTGGATTATTAAAATTTCACAAAGCAATAATATTTCATTTCAAGTCCATGTGCTTGACCGGCACTAATCGATGGCCAACCATATCCACGGCAGCCATCGATTGCCCGAGAACGATATAACCAACCAGCGGTTCATAAACGCCTTTCGTGGGTTGCATCTCGAGAAAAGCGACTTCACTGAAAATTGGATCAAAGCCTTCGATTTGAATCTTGACCGGTCCGCAAACTTCGCCATCGACCTCTCTTTGATCGGCAACTTCCAACTTAACCATTCGAGTGGCAGCGAACTGTCCAAAACGATCTTTCCAGGCTTTAGGCAATACTAGCAAAGACGCCCCGGTATCCACCAATGCATCAAAGCGGCTTGAATTTTCAGGTTGCAAGGGATTTGCAACCTCGACTTGAGCAATAATGCGGCCCATAAATCACCTCAAATGATTTCAAAAGAAGCTGGCCTGGCTGCAAATTCATCTACCCGTCCATCATCGGCTTGAACGATCTCATAGCCGATTCCTGCGTCGTCCAAGATTTTCAGATAGCGGGCAGCAACTTCAAAAACGTCGTTTGGCAAACCACGAGCACGGCCTTTGGTGGCCAATTCGTAAAAGCCATTAATTTGATCTCGTTTGGTTTTGAACTTGATGCTAACCATGAGCACCTCACTGTAACTGAGCGCTTTGCTCCTGAAGGAGCTACTACGAACGAGAAGTTACGCCACCACCGCGCGTGGCCGAATCTTGCGTAACTCTCGCTTGCCGTACATCTCCTTCCAAATTTTATCTGCGGTCATCGGCAGGCTGCGCATGCGTACGCCGGTGGCGTCATAAATCGCATTCGCGACCGCGGGCAGAATCGGCAGCAGCGGGCCTTCGCCGGCTTCCTTGGCGCCGAAGGGGCCTTCGGGATCGTCGCTCTCGACGATGATGACGTCCACTTCCGGCATTTGCATCGGCGTCAGCGTGCGATAGTCGAGAAAATTCGGGCCGAGAATGTTGCCGCGATTGTACGGCATTTCTTCCATCAGCGCCTGGCCTAGGCCCATGTGAATGCAGCCTTCGATCTGTCCCGCCACGGCGAGCGGATTGAGCGCTTTGCCGCAATCGTGCGCCGCCCATACTTTCTCGACACGGGTCTCGCAGGTTTCGAGATCGACCGTCACTTCGGCAATGTAGCATTGAAAACTGTAGGTCGGTGAGAGTCCGGCGCGCGCGCCTTTGAATTTGCCGCCAATCGGCGGCGGGCCCATGTATTTGCCCTTCGCAATCAGAGCGCCGTTGTTCGCCAGCGCCTTTTCCAAAGCTTGCATAAACGTCACGCGCACGCGCGGATCGGGCGTATAAATCAATTCTTCATTTTGCAGAACGAATCCCTCCGCCGGATAGCCGGTGATTTTCTGTGCCGCATTAGCCAACTTCTCGCGAATCTTCAACGCCGCTTCACGCGCCGCATTGCCGGCCATGAAAGTGACGCGGCTCGAGTACGAGCCGAGATCGATGGGATCGGCGTCGGAATCGCTGGAGAAGATGCGAATACGATCCAAATTCACCCCGAGCGGCTCGGCGACGCATTGCGCCAGCATGGTGTCGCTGCCCTGCCCGATTTCCGCGGCCATGCAATGCGCCGTAATGCCGCCGTCCATGTCGATCTTCAAATGCACGGTCGATTGCGGCAGCTCGTTGAAATGAATGCGGTGCGCGCTGCCGCTGATATAAAAGCCGCACGCCACGCCGATGCCGCGGCCGGGCGGCAGCTTGCGAAATTTTTTGTCCCATCCCGAAGCCTGGCGCGCGCGCTCGATGCACTCCTTCGTGCCGTTGCTGGTAATGCGAAATTCATTGATCGTTTTCGAATTCGGCGGCAGCAAATTTTGCAAACGAAAATCGCAGGGATCAAGCTTGGCGGCTTCGCAAAGCTCGTCGATGAGCACCTCCATCGCAAAGCGCGAGTTCACCGCGCCGTGGCCGCGCATCGCGCCAGACGGCGGCTTGTTGGTGTAAACGCGCTTGCCGCTGTAGCGGAAATTCGGAATGATGTACGGCCCCATGCACAGCACGCCGTTGTAGTAGGTCGAGACCACGCCGAAGCTGCCCCACGCGCCGCCGTCGATGCGCGCTTTGAGATCGAGAAAAGTCAATTTGCCTTTCTCGTCGATGCCCATGGCAATTTGGGTCCTGGTTGGATGCCGGCCGTGGTTGGTAATAAAAACTTCTTCGCGATCAAACAGGATTTTCACCGGCCGCCGGCATTTGCGCGAGAGCAGCGCCGCGATCATCTCGTGTGGAAACGGATCGCTCTTGCCGCCGAACGCGCCGCCGACCATCGGGCGGATGACGCGAATGCGGTGCATCGGCACGTCGAGCACTTTGGCCAGCGCGCGGTGCAGATAGTGCGGCACTTGCTGCGCCGACCACACCGTCATGCGATCGTCGGCGTCGTAATGCGCGATCACGCAATGCGGCTCGGTGAAAGCATGCGTGACGCCGTCAAACTCAAATTCGGCTTCGCGCACATAAGCGCTGCCGGCGCGGGCGGCTTCGACATCGCCGAAATTTTGATCGACTTCTTTGTGAATATTCGTGCCGTTGACCGTTTCGGGATGAATCGGCTCGGCTGCCGGTTTCAAGCTGTCTTCAATTTTTCTGTATTCCGGCAACTCTTCGTATTCGACCTTTATTAGCGAGAGCGCTTGCAGCGCGATTTCTTCATCATCCGCAGCAACGCCGGCGACACAATCGCCGATGTAAATGACTTTGTCAACCGCCATCGCGGTTTCATCTTCGCTGATGGGCAGCACGCCAAAAGTATTCGGCGCTTCTTTGCCGATGACGATCGCGTGTACGCCGGGCAGCGCTTCAGCCTCGCTCGTCTCGAGCTTCACGATGCGCGCGTGTGGCACCGGACTCCGCAAAATTTTGCCGACGAGCATGCCGGGCAGCTTGATGTCGTCGGTGTAAATCCCCTCGCCGGTGGTTTTCTTCAAACCGTCGATGAGCGGAACGGGTTTGCCAATAATATTGGTAGGTTGGGTGATTTGCATGGAATCACTTTGCGTTGGGTTTAAAGAACCGATTTAAATTTTGGTTGATTAATATCTCACCTCAGTCTGACGGTTGTCGAAATCCAGCTCAACCTTCGGTCGCAAATCCAAAAGCGGGCCACGGCCTATCAAAGCCGACCGATTCGGATTGATTTGGACGAACGGGCTGTTCATCCAATTCAAGACACAAAAAATATTCTTTTCTATACGGCGGGTGGTTCCTTGATTATCTGCCAGTATAACCCCAAGTCGTTTAGCAACGAATTGATACGGATTATTCAAGTGCATAGCCGACCTCCGAGGATCACGAAAATTGACGGTGACAACCTTTGCTGAAACCAAAAGCAAGTAATCAGCATAGATTTCCCAAGCCCCAGTGTCAAAGTCAGCCTCGACTAAACTTATCCCAGTATTTCCAGCAATCGCAACAGAAATAACAGGGTAAAAATCCACCGTTGCCAATACGGTCGGGTGCCACGCGCCACCGGGTTCTTCAATTGCCAAAATCAGGGGATTAAAAAAAACAAAGGGGTATTTTCCAAACTTTTGGCAAAGCTGCGCGAAATCTTCATCGTTTGGGTAAGAATCCATCGATTCGCCAGAGGCAGCAACTTCCCCATCAACGACCATCATCCAAGCTGCGTGCAGCGTTTCAAATTTCTCTTTAACCCATTCGGCATTTTCGTTTTCCGCGCCATCGAGAAATTTTAGTTTTTCGTCGTCGGAAAGCGCCTCATAAGCTGTAACAGAAATATTGCAGTTTTTGAATTGGGGCTTCGTCTTGCTCAAAGGCTTGGCATCTACTCTGCCAAAATCAGGAACCAAATTGAGCAACTGTTGTCTTTCCAGCGGACTGAGCCGGCGAATTTGATCAGCCAGTTGTTCGACAGGAGTTATCATTCGAGTATCACCTCCACGATGTCACGACGTTTGAAGTCGGGTTGTTTAGGTCCAGAGAAAACTTCGAATCTCAATCAAGCGGTGCAAATTTTTCTGGTCTTCTTCATGCCATTTCTGCTCGAGTTTCTGGTCTTTTCTCAAAGCCTGGTAGTATTTGGCATATTTCTTTTTATCCGGCTTCACCAACTGCATGGACTCCGCGCCTGGAATCTTTTTAAACCTCATGGGAGGCCTTTTCAATGCTTTGTCATCCAGCGGGCTTTTCCTTGCCGGGCGAGTTACCTTCCACCATCTGTAAAGCGATTGAATCTCTTTCCAGGCTTTTTTATCAGTTTCGGTCGAATTCCAATTGATCGTTTTCTCGGATTTTTCTTGCTCGATGTAATCCACCAACAATTGGAATGCCGCATGCAAAAGCACCTCATCCTTGTCGTGCCATTTGTTGCTTAGAGTTTTAATCTTGAGCGTCAACATGAACGATCATCCCATTGGAAATGTGTTAGCCATTTTTTAATAACCGCCGCGCCATGACACGATGTGATTCGCCTTTCAATACCAATCTAACTGCTGCACGGGCGTCGATGAAAAGTTCGCTCATAGACGACTCGCCCGCTCCTCGCGGATTTGCCTGATGTCTTCCGCAGAATCAAACTGCCCTTCAATGCTTTCGCCAATCGCATCTAATTCTGCCAGCGACGCTTCGGCCATTATTTCACGTTTCTGCCGCGCCACCGCCTCAATCGCCTCCACGATTTTGATGTATCCCGTGCAGCGGCACATATTGCCGGAGATCGCCTCTTCAATTTCGTCGCGCGAGGGATGCGGATGCATGTCGAGAAACGCTTTTGCGGTCATGATGAAGCCTTGCGTGCAGAAGCCGCATTGCGAGCCGCCGTGCTCCGTGAAAGCGCGTTGCAGCGGATGCAGCAGGCCGTTGCACTTCAAACCTTCGATCGTGGTGATCTCGTGGCCGACGGCTTCCAGAGCCATCGTGAGACACGAAAGCCGCGCGCGGCCATCGATGTGCACCGTGCAGCAGCCGCAGGTGCCCATATCGCAGCCGCGCTTGGTGCCGGTGAGATTGAGGTTCTCGCGAATGACGTCGAGCAGCACGTCATACGACCGGACCGCGACTTCATACGTCGAGCCGTTAATGCTCAGGGTAACGAGTTTTTTATTCGGCATACGCAACAAGCTTTTTGATAAAACAACTCAGTTCATGCTCATGAGGCCGGCCGCCTCTTTTTCTTTTTGCAGGGCTGTTTTCAAGGCCCGGCCACAGTTTTCACTACAAGCAACAAATACGACGTCGTAACCGTCCTTTTTCGCCGGCGAGCCTTTGGGAGCCACGAAACCCTCGACTCGTTTTTTCGCCAATGCCAGATGCAATGGAATAAATTTGCCTTCATGATTACTCAAATCGATCCCCGGCAGCTTTTTAGTCGCGATCGAGAACACCTCGGTATCTGGGGGGATTTTGGTATTGCACCAAGCGCATATCAATACTAAAGAGCCTTGCTTGGCGCGCCGTTTTCGTTTAGCCATTTTTAGACTCCCTAAGAAACCGTCACATTAGCTCGCAGCCACTTACCCATTTCAGCAGCTACGCTTTTGCCGACGTACGGATGCGCGCTGTATTTGGTCCAAAACCACGGACCGTCGACGTGGCGATGAACGTTGACTAATTTGCGGGGGCGATATTCTTGAAATTGCAGGTCCATGAATATTTTTTGAACCGATAGCCCGTCAATCGGTCATCGCAAAATAGATGATTTGATATATGATACGACAGAGGCGGGAAGGAGTCAAGGACTTTTTCCGTGATCACGAGCTGCGGCGGTTGGCCTGCCGCACCCAGCTTTCGATGAGCACGGAGACTTTTGCCACCAGGTAAGTCAATATCAAGATCATGATCAGATTGAAAGCCTGCGGCATCGTTTCTTTGCCAAAAGACTTTTCGAGCAAATCGTTCGCGGTGGGGAAGAAAGAAAAAATCTTCGCCAGCAGACGCTGGCAAGTCTGTACGAATGCCGTGGCGCCGGCGGCAGCCAAACCCTGCTGAATGGCGGCGAGCCATTGCGCGAGGTGTTGCGCCGCCGCATGCAACTCGAAATTTTTAAAGCCAAGCCACAACGCCGTGGCGATCAAAAAAGCGCATCCGGCATAAACTGCGGCGCGCCTCCAATTAAAACCGGTTTTCGCTCGCGCGGATGCCGTCATCGGCTCGAGGCGAGCTAAAATTTTTGCGGTAAAATCCGCAGGAAGCGCCGGCGCCGGATCATTCGCGAGGGCGGCCAGCATGCGCTGCTGAATTTGAAAATGGGCGCGGCAAGCCGGGCACGCGTCGAGATGCGCTTGCAGGCCGGACGGCAGTTGCCATGCGCCCTGATGGCCTTCGTGGCCGTCGATTTGGAGGCGAAATTGCTTGCAGTTCATGCGACCAACTCCTCGTGCGGAATCTTATCGAGCAACCGCTCGCGCAGCATGGCGCGGGCGCGGAACAAATGCGTCTTGACGCTGCTCATCGGTATTTGCACGATTTCCACGATTTCCTGATAAGCCAGATGCTGAATGTGAAACAGGACGAGCACGGTGCGATATTTCACCGGCAGCGTTTCGATCACCGCCAATATCCTTTCCCGCAAATCTTCTTCGGCAAAATCAAATTCCGGTGATTCGACAAACGGCAGCTCTGCGGCCGGCGTGCTCTCGATTTTCTGCGCTTTGAAACGCTTGCGGCTTTCCAAAAGATTGAGACAGGTGTTCACGCAAATCCGGTAAATCCAGGTTGAAAAAGTGGCCTCTTCGCGAAAGCTCTCCAGGCCGCGATACGCCCGGAGAAAAGTATCCTGGCTGGCTTCTTCGGCGTCTTCGCGGTTGCCGAGAATCCGCGAGGTGGTATGGAAGATGCGCGCCTTGTAACGGTCGATCAGCCCGGCGAAAGCTTGTTGATCGCCGGCGCGTGTGCGCGTAATCAGCTCGTTATCAGTGTTCATTTAGCGGCCCGTGATCCTGTCTGCTGTTCACTATATTTATGACAGGGCATCGCGAAGCTTTGTTTCAGAGGTTTTTCAAGATTTTTAACCAGTCACCGTCCGGACGCTTTCGTGTGAGAATGAAGGCTGCTCTTGTTCAATGCACGGAGCGTCCGGACGGTGGCCTCAATATTTGCAGAATTTTTTAAAAAGCGTGAAACATTGCCGCCCAAACTCCGGTCAGAACTTAATGAAAACCACAGAAACCAAGAAAACCAACAGGAGAATCAATATGCGTGACTTGGAATTTATCGCGCCGATGTTCGTGGCCCTGGGCCTTTTCGCGATGGTCGGCTTCATCGTCTATCAAATCCAGCAGCACCGCCTGCGCATGAAAATGGTCGAGAGCGGCGTCACCAACTTGAATCTCACCAAGATGCGAGCGCCTTCGGACAATTCGTTGAAATATGGCCTGGTCGCCATCGCACTCGGCGTCGCCATCTTTATGGGGCTTGTCTTCGAGCGCTACGTGCCGGATCTCGGCGGCGAATTTACATTGGCGTTCGTTCCCATTTTCGTGGGCGTGGCGCTGCTCATTTCCGCTTTTATCGAACGGCAACGGGAACGCGACAAGCCGGCGGCTTGAAATTCAACTCTGGGGGACTGCCTTTTTTATGGGCGAAAAAACTTTCTTAATTTTCTTCACATTCTTCGTCTGATCGTTCGGCGGTTTTGTAGCCCACGATGCCGGCCAATAACGCGGGCAAATCGCGCGCGGCCATCAGCGGCGTGCGGCATTTGATCATGACTTCGAGCGCCGTCTTGTTGGTCAAATTCACTTCCGGCACCGCGGTGTTTTGCAGCAGCACCGCGCGGCTGCGAGGCAGGCGCAAAAACGCCGCGTTGATGGCGGCAGCGATTTGCTCGGCAACGCGATTGGCCGGATAAATCGTGCTTTGCACCAGTATCGAATCCGCGCCCCACCGGCGATAAACGAGCTTCAAATACCAGCCTTCCGGAATTTTGTTGACCTTTTCAATTCTCTCCGCTACGGGCATGCCGTTTTGATCTTCCCGCACCGTGACGACGTTGGCGCCGGCCCAGCGCAACGTATCGGCCAAACGCTGCACCAGCTCGAAATTCGCCGACGCGGCGTCAAGGCCGTTGTGGAACGCCTCGCCGGGTTCGTTGCCGCCGAGCGCTGCATCGAGAATGATCGTTTCGTTGTGCAAAATTCCTGACAGATTCGCTTGCAAGCGGATCGGCACCACCGCGCTGCGGCTCGAATCAACCATGATGATTTTGCTTTCGCTCGCGTAACCCCTCGCCGTTGCCGCGAGGCGGTGAGCGCCGGGAGAAAGATCCGCCATGAAAAAGCCGCCGTTCTCGTCGGTGGCCGCGTTGAGCGAATCGTCGATCGTGATAGTGGCCGCCTCCAATCCAATTTTCGTCGAGTCATCCACAACCACGCCGCTCAACACGCGAGATTCACCAGCCGGCGCCAGTTCGAGCGCCAGCGTGTCGCTGTGGCCATCAGCCGTGGCGACAAGACGAACTGGCCCAATCTCCGGCGCGACTTGATAATAGGCCACGGCGCTGCTGTTTTTCAACTGCGGCGTCGCCGGGGCGATGCGGCCGCGATCGGCTTGCAGGCGCACCGTCGTGCCGTCCCAAACCGGTTGGCTATCCGCATCCGCAAGCTTGAGCCGGATCGGCATCATCGCGACGCCATCGGCGGGCAGGCGGTTCGTGGGGGTCTCAAAATGAATCGCCATCACCGGCGCGGCGACGATAATCGTATCGACGCGCGGCAGATTGTGATTTTTGAACAGGTTTTGCAAATCGACTTGCAGGAGATGCGGGCCATTGCTCAACGCCGAATCCGGACGAAAGCGCAGACGCCGGCTGCGCATGTCCATTTGCGCCGGCGCCGCTTGGCCGTCGATTTTGAACGAAACCGACGGCGAGTAAATCAGCAACTGCCGGGCACCGCGGCCGCCGCGCTCGGTGATGCCGTCAAAAATTTCGTAAACGATTTCCGGCTGTTTATCGCGAGAAATTCCGGACGGCTGTATGAGCCGGACGCCGGGCACACCGCCTGAGGCCCAACGCGCCAGGCCGAGAAAAATGCCATACGCTTCGCGGCGGTTGTAAGATAATTTGGTGAGGCGCTTTTCTTCCGCGGGATTCGAGAAGAAAGAGGATTCGAGCAGCACCGCCGGAATGGTCGAGGTGCGCAGCAGGCCGAAGCCGTCGGGATAAATCAGCTTGTCGGTGAGCAGCCCGTCGTTCGCCACCTGCGGCAGGCGCAGCGCCTCGACGAGGCCGAAATAAATGTGGCGCGCCAAATCCATGCTCATCGGCGAATAGTCCGGGTGCAGATGATAAAAGACCGCAGCGTAATTGGTTTGCGGATTGTCGGCGGCGTTGTGGTGCAACGAAATCATAAAATCGCAGCCGGCAGCCGCAGCGATTTCATTGCGCTCTCCGAGCGAGACAAAACGATCATCAGTGCGGGTCATTACCACTTTGGCGCCAGCCTTTTCAAGAAATTCTTTGAGAAGAAAAGCGACGTTGAGATTCATCACCGCCTCCTGCTTTCCCGTCGGCCCGCGCTTGTAGCCGGGAAGATGCGACATGCCGCCGTGCCCGGGATCGAGCGCGATCTTGTACGGCGCCAAGTAACGCGCGAAGGGCGGAATGGTGTATTGCGCTTTGGGAAGGTCGGTCCAGTCGTGCAGCTTCAGTTTCGTTCCGGCACAACCGCAGAGCAGCAACGACGGCAATAAACAACAGGCCAAAGTTTTCAATCTTGTTGACATTTCGACTTCCGCTCTTTCCTGTTTTCGTGCAAATGACGTGAACAACGGATTACGCCGATGGCGCGGATTGAAAGGTTTAATATACGAAATTTCTTTGTCAATTTCATCATGATTGCTTATTTTTATGATTACAATAGATTCCGTGCGTCTGATCGGTGGCGTGTCCGGCAAGATATCGCAACCTTTCACGACTTTGTATTAGAAATGGATCGGTTATGCAATCTGCCAAATGGTTGCGTCACTTCAAGAGCATGGTGGGAAATCATTTTGTGCTGGCGTTGTCGATTTTGTCGGCGCTTTTTTTGTTCGTTGCGCTTTCCACATTTTCTCGTTTCCCGCAGCTAGTTGAGTGGCTTTACGCCCGGCGCGTTTATGCGCTGATCGCGAGAATTCTTTCGCCGCTGTCCGCAGCGATTCCATTTTCGGTTTCAGAGATTTCTCTTTATATTGGCCTCCTCGGCGCCGTGTTTTGGGGGATTAGGGGGATTGTACGCCGCCGCTTTATACGAACTGTGTTGGAATTATGTGCGGGCGCGGCGCTTCTGGCGCTGTGGTTTTATCTGGCGTGGGGATTCAATTATCTCCGGCCCACTATCGAACAACAGCTTCAGTTGGCCGCCGTCGCGCCGGACAGCTTGGCGCTGCGGGAAAATTTTCTGTGGTGCATCGAGCAGGCCAATGCGACGTGGCAACCGGCTTCGCCGTGGACTTTGCCGGATTTGGACAACGAGATCGAGCGGCATTATGATGAAGTTTTTGCCGAGCTTGGCTGGCCGTGCATTTCCGGCCACTGGCCGCCCAAATTTTTAATCGTGCCGGCGCTGTTGGATTATACGCTGACCTCCGGCATCTTCGGCCCATTCTTTCACGAGGTGCATCTCAACTCGCATCTCTTACCGGTGGAAATGCCGTTTGTGTTGGCGCATGAAAAAGCGCACGGCCGAGGTTTCGCCAGAGAATCCGAAGCGAGCTTCCTGGCCGTGTTGGTGTGCTCACGCAGCTCGAATCAAGCGGTACGATATTCGGCTTATTTCGCGCTGTTGGGACGCTTCATGAATCGGTACCGCCTTTTTGCCGGCTTCGATTCGCTGGAGCATACGATTCGCCCCGAGATCATAACCGATTTCGAGGCGGTGTGGCGGCGTTATGAAAAATACATGGGCCCGTTCGCCGAAATCTCGCACAAAAGCTACGATCTTTACTTGCGCGCGAATCAGGTGGAAGGCGGGGCGGCAAACTATGGGGACGTGGTGGAGCTGGTGATGCGATGGCGGAAGAGCAACAATGGATTGATGGAGTAATGGAGTGCTGGAGAATAATGTCATTCCGGAGGAATCTTTTTTCAATCCGGCACCGTGCTCTGTCGGAAAAAGGCGGCGTCCGTAGGATGATTCCAGCCCTGGCCTGCGTCAGGCTACGCCCGTAGGGGCAAGCATGACTTGCGTGGTTGTCCACCAATGAGGCATTACAAGATAAGAATAATTTGGCTTGCATAAGCTGATAGTTTATTTTATATTTTATCATGCTTTCATGCTTGAATCCAAGTATTTTTACAACTTCGATAATATGGGAAACCGTATGTTATCCGAAACCAACAAGCAAGTCATTGTCGATACGGCGCAAAAATATAATGTATCGGCAGTTTATCTCTTCGGGTCTTCTTTGGTGGACGATGCCGTTGCTCGCGATATTGACCTCGGAGTTTTGGGTGTGCCCTCGGGCCTGTTTATTGACTTTTACACGGAGCTGATTAAACGACTGCCCAAGCCCGTAGACTTGGTCGATCTTTCAAAGCCGACTCTTTTTAATAAGTTAATCTTACGTGATGGAATGAGAATCTATGGCTAATCTGCGGGAAAAGGTTTCTGCCGAAGAAGAAAATATTAATCAAACTTTAAATGATCTGCAATCGGCTCTGGCTCGTCCCGAACGTACGATCATTGAGCGGGCTGCGTTGGCAACATTCCTTCACAACATTTATTCCGGCATTGAGAATATTCTCAAACAAATTTTGAAAGCAAAAGGGGTGTCTATACCAAGCTCACCATCATGGCATAAAGATTTGTTAATTTTAACAGTTTCTGAGAAAATTATTTCGCAGGATTTGGCTAATGACATTTTTCCATATCTAACTTTTCGACATTTGTTTGTTCATGTTTATGGTTTCATGCTAGACGATGAAGAGATTATAAAGCTCGCTACAAAAATTCCGGAAATCTATTCCCGCTTTGCTGCTGAAGTTGAGTCTGCACTTCAGAATTTTGAAAAACCTACTACTCTGCCATGACCCTTTCCTCCCGCCTCCTCCGTCTCGACCTCAAACACACCTGGACCATCTCCCGCGCTTCCGTCGATTATCACGACAACATCTTCGTTTATCTCGAGCACGACGGCATCACCGGCATCGGCGAGGCTTCGTTCAGTCGGCGCTACGGCGAATCGCTCGAAAGCTTGCAGAAAGTGATCGAGAGCGCCAAGCCAATGTTATCACATGCCAATCCGTTGCATTTTGCGGAAATCGGCGAAACTGTGCAGCAACTGCGTCCCGGACAAAATTCCGCCAAAGCCGCGCTGGATTTGGCGTTAATGGATTGGGTGGGCAAAAAATTCGACCTGCCGTTGTTTCGACTGTGGGGACTCAATCCGGCCAAAACGCCGGTCTCGTCATTCACCATCGGCATCGACACGCCGGAGATAATGCAGCGCAAAATCCGCGAAGCGGAAGAATTTCCCATTTTGAAAATCAAGCTCGGTACCGCGCACGACGAAGAGATTATGCGGGCGGTGTGCGAAGCGACCGGCAAGCCCCTGCGCGTCGACGCCAACGAAGGCTGGAAGAGCAAGGAAGAGGCGTTGGAAAAAATTTGTTGGTTGGAACAATTCAACATCGAGTTTGTCGAGCAGCCCATGCCAGCCGGTCGGCTCGACGACGTGCGCTGGCTGCGCCAGCAATTGCAGCAGCGCCGAGTGAATTTGCCGCTATTTGCCGACGAAGATTCCAAAACCCCCCGCGATCTTCCCACCCTCGCTGGCGTGTACGACGGCATCAACATCAAGCTGATGAAATCCGGCGGCTTGCACGAAGCGTGGCGCATGATTCATCTTGCGCGTACGCTCGGCCTCAAAATCATGCTCGGCTGCATGATCGAAAGCTCGGTTGCCATCACCGCTGCCGCGCACCTCGCGCCGCTGGTGGATTACGCCGATCTCGACGGCCATCTGCTCATCAACAACGATCCGTTTGTGGGCGTACGAATGCAGAATGGCAAAATGACGCTGCCGGAAACGCCGGGGTTGGGGGTAAGAGAGCGTTAGAAAAATGGAGTGATACAACGTAACGCGACTTTCAAGTCGCTACTCAAATTTAACTACAAAAACTCCAAAGCGGACGAGCCGCAACCAAGAAGGTCGCTTACGGAATGTCCCGCTTGGCGGGATCACGGAAAAGATTTTCATGAATTTATTTCCGTGAGAGTTCTCTTTCCGTGCGCCATGTCTTTGCTTTTTTTTGCAAAGATATAACTTGTAACAGAATAAAGCGCACCAAGGAAAACTTTGTGGTCGTTGCGCAGGTTGCATCGATAAAATTTTCACACGCGCTGGGGATTTCCCGCCACTTTTTGAATTGCAAGACAAAATTCTTGACTTTGGCAGAAAAAACGTGCAAATTAGTATTCCACAAGGGTCATTTCTGCTGTCTTATATGCTGGGTGCGGGAGCAAGCAACGAACTATCTCTTGAAAAGGCGGCCAGACGCACAAAATCATCGCCACGATTACAGAAGTGCAAGCCGGCGGTGCGCCGATGAATCCGCAGATTGCCAAGAAAGTGCTGGCGATGTTCACCGAGATCATCGCGTTGCAAGCCGATTATGCGCTCATCGAACGCGAGAAAGAAAATTCTCAATTTATTGGATTGAGAGATTATTGGAGTAATGAATCTCGAACAATCCAGTACTCTATTCATCCAACCCGCTGCAATGTCTCAAACGAGGTGTGGCATCCTGCGGAGAAATGTCGTTCATTGGATATATAAGGACAAGCGCAATGTCGCCAATGCGCTAAACAATCAATACCAATCAACATAGGAGATGATCTCATGAAACGAACGTCAACAGCTTTCAGCCTCGCGGTGTTCCTGTTGAGTCTCGCGCCCGCGGCGTGGGGGCAATACACCGTTTGGCACAGCCCGCTCACTTTTACCTCGGATAACGCCAATCTTTCCATTCGCCCCTCCTTCAGCCCGGCGACGGCTCTACTGGTGAGCACGGCGGCGGCGGGCGATCTGCAATGGATTCACCTTGGCTTGGTCGTTCCATCCAATGTCCAGATCGACTCTGTGATCGTATACTATCAGCTCACCAATTCTGCCAGCTTCATCTCACAAACGCGGCTGACGCGCATGAACGGCCCTGATGCCGCGTTTATCCAGCTTGACGATCCCACGGATTTGACTTCGACCGACCCTAGCCGCTATGCCACTTCCGCGGCCGGGCTGGTGGCGACCGGAACGATCACGCTCGCGCTGCGGTTGAACTTTGCCGATACCGGGCATAGCATCGAAATCGGCGCCATCGGCCTGGTGGTGCAGCCGCTGACCACCACTGTCGAGGAACAGCCTCGGGCGCAAATTCCGGAGACGCTCAAGCTGCAGCAAAACTACCCGAATCCTTTCAATCCCCAAACCATTATTGAGTATGAAATGCCGGCGGCCGGCAAAGCCGAGGTGCGCATTTATAACAACCTCGGCCAGGCGGTGCGCACGCTCGTCGATGAAGAGAAAACTTCCGGTCTCTATCGCGTGGTTTGGGACGGCAAAGACGATCAGGGCAGCCGGCTGGCCTCGGGCGTGTATTTTTATCAATTGAAAGTGAACGATTTCGTCGGCGCGAAGCGGATGATTTTGGCGAAATAAGGATTGAAGGGCGATGAGCAAAGGGGCTATTCGCTCTTCGCCCCCAATAGTCATAGTGAGAAGGGAACTGGTGTTGATGATAGGCACCCACCGTCCGGACGCTGCGAGCGTCCGGACGGTTTTGTATTTTGTGTTCGTTGCGCAGGTTGCCATCGTTAAAATTTTCACACGCGCTGGGGATTTCCCGCCACTTCCTTCTGAATGACGTCAAAACTGTAACGAGAATTGTTTAGCAGAAGGGCACAATCTGGGGGAGATTAGCCAAGGCTGCGGATCGGCAGGATTTTGCCCAACTTCATCTTCCTCATCACACCTCTTGTTAAAGCGTTGGGGATTAAATGACCGCTAGTCCATTGATCGCTTAAAATTCTTTAACCACAAACGTTTTTATGTTGATTTTTTAATGCGCTAACTCGACTTCACCATGCGCCGCTTCCGCCGGCAACGCCTGCAATGCTTCGCGAAATTCCATCGCCGTGGCGTAGCGCTCTTCCGGAGTTTTGGCGAGCGCGCGGCCGACGATCTCGTCGATCTCAAGCGGCAGCTCGACGTTTTGCAGGCTCGGCGGAATGTGCATCTTGTGGACGATCTTGTAGGCCAGTGAAGCAAGCGTATTGCCCGCGAAAGGACGGCAGCCGGTTACCAGCTCATAAAAGACGACGCCGAGCGAAAAGATATCCGCGCGGCCGTCGATTTCCATCCCCTCGAATTGCTCCGGCGCCATGTAGCTCGGGGTCCCCAGCACGTGGCCGGGCAGCGTCAGCGAAAAATTATCCGCAATCTTGGCAATGCCGAAATCGGTAACCTTGGCTTTGTCGCCCGGCAGCAGCATGATATTCGACGGCTTGATGTCGCGGTGAATGATGCCGGCCTGATGCGCATAATCCAGCGCGCCGCAAACTTGCGAGACGATTTTAATCGCGCGCGCAGCGTCGAAACGATGCTCGCTCGCCAGCGCCTGCCGCAAGTCCCGGCCTTCGATGTGCTCCATGACGATGTAAGACATGTCCTTGTCGTCTTCCACGTCATAAACCACGACGATATTGGGATGTCCGAGCTTGGCAATGGCGCGCGCCTCACGATAAACCCGGTCTTTGAGCGTCAAGGTATCTGTCTCGCTCGTCGCCAAATTGAAGCACACGGTTTTGATGACCACCCGGCGGTCCAGCTTGGGGTCCAGCGCCAGATAAATATTGCCCATCGCGCCCTTGCCGATCTTCCGTTCGATGACGTAACGGCCCAAGACCGGAGGTCCCGCTGAAGCGGGATCTTCATTGTGCTTCGACTGGTTGTCCTGCTGTAGCGGGATCTCCGCCGCGTTTCGACTCGATGATGATGGCGCGGGGTCCGGCTCTTCCCCCAGGTTGATCGAGAATGCATATCCAATATTCGAATCGATGCCATTGCGCTCCTCATTTGTCGAGTCGATGGCGAGGCCGGATTTCGGCGTCGTCGAGCTCATGACAAACTCGCCGTTATGCTCATTTTTTTCGGCTGCCGGGTCTATTGGTTCTAACGAAAGACGACCCAAATCAGCATCTTTGGAAATGTCAACCACAATCGGTAATAACGACGGCTCGGCAGAAGCGTGGTCAACATGCCCATTGGCCAGCGAAGCCGCGTCGTCGAATTTGGTCAAAACTTCTTCGTCAAATTCTTCAATCTCCGGCTCCGCCGCGATTATTTCAGCGAAGAAAGCCTGGGTTTGTAAAGAAGGCTGATGCGGCTCTTCCGGCGTGTTTTTCGAGACCGGTATGGGTTCGGAAGATTCCGTCTCCAACGGCGCTCCAGCAAGAGCGCCGTTCGTCGGGGCAGGCAGAAGCTTGATTCGGCGGGTGTGTTCGTAGCGGACAACCAATTCGTTTCGCATTCGCGACGGCAGCAAACGCACCTGGCGAGAGACAACCGCAGTCGAAGCTGCGAGAGCCGGTTTCAGTTGCAGCCAAACGTGGCCGAGCCGGCGCCGCTGGATGACGGCGAAAACGGCGAGCAGCAACGCGCTTATGCCAAAGACGACCAGCGTTATCGAACTCGAACCTGCAGACGGCGTGGACGTACGCGGATTGGAAGTTTCCAAGGATTCCACAGTCACTGACGGAGGTGGACTCAGCGCTACGGAAGGTTGTGGCGAACGCGAAATAGTCGCCTCAGGTGACTTGAGCGCCCCGGTAGACGACGTGCTTTGGATTTGAGCGGCGGCGCTATCGCGCGTGGAATTTTTCAACAGAGGCGATTTGCTAGATTTTAGCGCTGCTTTCTTCAAAACCGCGGGCTTGGGGGCGCGTTGAGTTGTTACTGCAGCTTGTCGTGAAGGGTGCGGACTTGACGCCGGCGCGGTTGAAGAGTTGTTCGTGGTTTTCGTCTTTGCATCGTCTTGGCGCGATATCGCCGTCGCGACGGCAAGTGAGTCGAGCGCTTTCGCGGCCAACTGAATGGAATCGCTGGAAACAGCCGCTCTCGCAGCAATGCGGGAAAGTTTTGCCTGGACGCGCAGCAGATTTTTTTGCGCCAAACCCAGGCTCGCATCCAGCTCCAAAGCCCGCGAATAAGCCGCTACTGCTGCATCGAGATCTCCTTTCGCCTCGTGCGCCGCGCCGAGATTGTTATAAAGCTGGGCATTGGGTTGGGCGCGCAAGACGAGGTCGTATGCTTGAATCGCCGCGTCATACTGGCCCTGTTGAAAATAGGCCAGGCCGAGCGTGGCGCGAGCCGGCAAAAGGCCGGAATCGAGGGCGAGGGCTTTTTCGAGGTGAGTAATCGCCGTTTGCCAGCGCGCTTTCTGGTAAAATTCCCGGCCGAGGGCGCCGTGAATATTAGCGGCCTGCCGCGCGATTTCCGGAGAAGATATCGAGCTTTGCGCCTCCGCAACAAGCTGCGCCGCCTGTTCCAACAAATGTATGCGTTCAGCAACGCTCTTTTTCTGCAGTGCTTTTTCGTAAAGCGACTGCGCCTTTTTAGCATCGCCCGATTTTTGCGCGCGCGCCGGAGAATAAACGGCCGGCAAAATGACGTAGGCGAGCAACAAGATGCCGGCGCCAAGCCCCCAACTCCTGGCTCGAAGCATCCTGGTGCTCTTTCGACGGCGCCGCATGGCGGCGAGAGAGTGGCGATTTTTTGAACCTCCTGTTGCCGACCTCCGGCGGGCTTGCCGAAAAAAACTGCAAGCCGCGCGAAGAAATCGCAAGGGGTGGAAGCGTCCTGGCATGTTACCGCAATAGGATAAGTTTGCGGCTCGTGATGAAATTGGCGGCTTCGAGCCGATAGATATAAATCCCCGCCGCCGCGGAACGGCCTTGTTCATCCGCGCCGTCCCACTGCGCTTCGTGATAACCGGCGTCCAAGCTCTGCCCCGCAACCAGCGTGCGCACCAGCCGTCCGGACAAATCGAAAATCGTCAAACGCACGGCTGCCGTCGTGGGCAAACCGAAGCGAATCGTTCCCATCGTGCTGGCCCCCGCCAGGCGCAGCGGGTTGGGATAGCTCGGCGCCAGCTCAAATGCGGCGGGAAAAATGTTTTTAAGGGCCCCCGCGTCGGACAACTGTTGCTCCGGACCTGCCCACCAGATGAAACGGCGCGCCTGCGGCGTGGCGTTAAAAATATAACGAGCTGGCGTGGTTGAATTTTTTGCCGGTTTGATCCGGCGGCGCCTGCGGCCGTCCACGTCTTCCAGCACAAAAAACCAATCGCTGGGCAAATCACCGGAATACTCCCAAGTCAATTCTACCGGCAAACCCGCTCGAGTGGCGACGACTGTAAAGTCCCATTTTTGCGCGGCGTCATTCGCCGGGCGAAAATCGCTCGTGAATAATCCCGCGTAGCGCGGCCAGTCACTCCGATCGAAATGCAGGCTCACGTAATCACCGATCGCCGGCGGCTCGGAGAGATCAAGCCGATCCCAGGTTTCGGCGGCAGCGGCAGCCGCACCGAGATGGTTTTCGTCGTCACGAAATTCGCCGTCGGAAACGCGCAATTGCACCTGCCAAAGAATTTCACTGTCTATAGGTTTTTGCATTGCTGCATTATTGCCGGCAACCACCGGCGCGATGAGTATGGTTTTGGTCAGCGAATCCAAATTGCGCAAAAAGTAACCTTGCCACGGTTGCAAGTCCTCCCGTTGGCTCGAATAACGCATGCCGTCGAACGCCCACAGATTGTTCTCGACGCCATCCGGCAATTGCACCGCCGACCACGCCGTCGGAAAATCAAAAGGTGTGGCGATGAGATTCCAACCCGGTTGCAGCGCGAGTGGAAACGTTGCATTCGTGCTGATGGAGTGCGCCGTTCCCGTACTGTAAAGTTTGGGCGACGTCGTAATCAGCCAATAGGCGTGGCCGGGTGCAAAAACATCGAAACCCGGTTTGCCAAATTCAACGTTGCCTTCGCCAGGTTGATAATCAAAGAGCCTCCACGTCGTCGGATCATAGCTTCCCAAATCATCTTCGAGCACGGCGGCTGGCGAGCCATTCTGTAGATTATAAGGGATGGAAAAAATTTGGTAACGGCCCGTTGCCAACGGCGCCGGCGCGACGACGTTTGGCGAAGCGACGATGACGGCTTGAAATTGCCTTGGTGCTCCGGCCGGCCAGGCCGCGCGATTGCCGGCCGAATCTGCCGTTTCGAGATAATATTCCAATCCCTTTGACGCCACTTCGGCAGCCTCCAAGCGCGTTGAAAAAGTCCCCGCGCTATACGTTTTCGCGCGGGGCAAAAACGTTGTAGCGCGGGGAAATTGTGTCGGCGTCGCTTGCAAACTTTTGACGTGAAATTCCTGTCCGCCGGCGGCGCGATAATACAACCGCACCTCTTCAATACCTGAGCGCGCGTCTTGAGACTGCGCTGCGAAGTCGAGAGCATTGCGCGCATCCGCCGTATCGATGGCGGCATGAAACAAATCAGGCGGGCGCCGATCGACTGCAAACGTTGCCGTGTTCCGAGCGCCGAGATTGCCCGCGCTGTCTTCAGCCATCAAAGCCCAGGAATAATTTCTCTCGGCAAGCTGCAGAATGAACAAAAAGTTGTCGGCGTCGCCGGTGAGGTATCTGAAAAATTTGTCGTCAAGAAAAAAATGATAGCGCCGAACGCCGCTCGTCGTGTCGCTCGCCGGCGTCCATTGGAAACGCACACTGTCGCCGCGGCTCCAGTGCTGATTCGGATAAAGAAGCTGCTGTGGTTTTGGCGGCGTGGCATCATACCGGTATGCGATCTGAACGGCGGTGCGATGATCGGCGTTGTTGCGGCCGTCCAGCAGCCAAAGATAAACCGGCCATTTTCCTTCCCGTGGCGCTGTCAGCTCGAGCTGCGCGGTCGCCGGTTCATCCGAAAATGGCACGAACACACCGTCGCGAGCGTGCGCCGGCGGCGTGCCGATTTTATAAAAAGCGCCGGCAATACGGCTCGGATCAACGGGATTTTTCCAAAGGAGAATGAATTTCTTATCAGCGCTCCAGTTCGCCGGATGAATTTGCAAAGCTTGCGGCGCCGGCGGCGCCGTGGTATCAGGCGCGCCGAGATCGATAACGCGCAATTGGAACGTTTGCGTCGCCGTCGCGCCAAATGCGTCACGCGCGAGCAAGCTCACGGCATACGCCATGCCCGCGTGCTGCCAGCTTGGCTTGCCTTGCAGCGTGCTCCCGTCCCAAGACAGCCACTCCGGCGCGACCGGCTTCAAAATTTGTACGACATCACCACGATCCGCATCGCCGGCGACGGCGCGATAGACATACAGCGAATCCACGTAAGCATTGGTGTCCGGTACACTGGTGAAAAAAGGCGGATCGTTGACGTTATTGACGCGCAGCGAAAATTTCTGCATGGTTGCAGCGCCGCGTTTATCCGTCACGCGCACCGTCACCGTGTAATTGCCCACGTGCTCGTTTGCCGGCGTGCCGGCGATGGCGCCGTCATTCGTCAGCTTCAGCCAGGTTGCCTCGGTTTCCAGCGCCAAAGTCAAAACGTCGTCCGAATCCGGATCGGTCGCCACAATTTTATAGGAATAAAGTTGATCTTCCGTTGCCACCGTATCCGGCTTCGAGGTAATTTGCGGCGGCACGTTTGCCAATGTGCCGTCAGCTTTGAGCGCTTGCACGAAAATATCGGCAGTGCCATACCGGGTATCATCCCAGGCGACTAAAGTCATGGCGCCGAGGGAATTGCCGGGAAACGCGGCAAGCGCCGGCCTTCGTTTAATGCCGTCCGCATTGGTAACATAAAGTCCATTCGCCGCCCATAATGCCTTGCCGGTCTTATCCAAACGTTGGGCGAGAATATTGGTGCCGGTGCCGCGATCATCGGACCACGCGCAGATCAAGCCGCCGCTGCCGTCCGCGGCCGCGCACGGCTGTATTTGTTCCTGGCCGGCGACGGCAATCGCCACGCCGCCGGCCTTCCAACGCACTTGTCCGGCGGCATTCACGGCTTGTCCATATACATCTGTATTGCCGGAACGTTTGTCTTCCCAAACGAGCAGCAAGCCATCGCCGCCGTCACTGACAATTTGCTGGTCGTATTGATTGCCCGAGGCTTTGCAAATCGCCACACCCAACAAGCCCCATTGTGGCAAGCCGTTCCCATCAATTTTTTGCGCGTAGAGATCGAGGTTGCTGCTCCGGTTGTCGACCCAAACGACATACGTGCTCCCAGGTGTATCATTGACGCTCGCCGGCACGTGCACTTTCGGCGCGGTTTGCGCGCCGAGCACCGAACCGACGGACACGTTGGCAAGCCATTGCGGATTGGCCTTGGCGTCATAGCGCTGCATCAAGACGCGCAAGGTTCGGGTGAGATTATCGCTCCAAGCCACGATAAAACCGCCGTCAGCGGTGGCGGCAACGTCACCCAAAATTTGAGCGCCCAAGCCTTGCGCCAACGCCTTGCCCGCGGCGTCGAGAAAAACTCTGCCGTCGCCGCCAATCTGCTGCGCCACGACGTCTTCGCTGCCGGATCTGAAATCGCGGCAGAGCACGAACGCGCCGCCTTGTCCGTCGCTCGCGGCCAGCGGCTCAGCCTGCTTGCCGTTGGCGCGAATGACTGGCGCGCCGCTTGCGCCCCAGAGCAAATTGCCCTCGCCATCGAGATGCTGGCCGAAGATATCGCCGTCGTCGTTGCGCGAATCCTGCCAAAAGATTAAAACCCCGCCCTGGCCGTCGCCAATCGCCGCCGGCGCCGATTGCCCTTTCGCAGAAACGGCGACTACGATGCCATCCGGCTTCCATGTCGGCTGGCTCAGGTTGTTGAGATGTTGCGCATAAATCACCGGCCGGCCGTCGCGGTTATCTTGCCAGATGACGAAGATCCCGGCCTTATTGTCGTTGACGAGAATCGGTGAGGTTTGCTCGCCTGTGGCCACAACGAGCGGCTGGTTGTAATAGAGAGTGGATTGGCTTATTAGCCGAAACGGCGTGAGCACGAGCGCGATGAGAACGCACGGACTTAGTTGACGAACGCGGAAAAAAGTACAAAATTGCATAAAATAATCTCCCCGGCGCAGTGGCGGGATTGCCTCCATGTCCCTTTGTCGTTTGCCTCCTTGGCGCGTTGACGCTCGGTTTAATTGCAGGGTTTTCGCCTTTTTATCTTT
The DNA here is from genome assembly GCA_022616415.1 of Candidatus Zhuqueibacterota bacterium. Lineage (GTDB taxonomy): Bacteria > Zhuqueibacterota > Zhuqueibacteria > Zhuqueibacterales > Zhuqueibacteraceae > Zhuqueibacter. The sequence goes on from JAKEEU010000431.1 coordinate 32,093, forward strand.
TTTTTCATTTCGGGGGGTCCGGCGGCTCCGGCAAAAGCGTTTTTCCTGCCGGGCCGTTGTTCGATGACTTGCGCAGCAACAGCACCGCCGAGCCGCCGCTTAAAACCGCTGCGCCGGTGAAATACCACAACCAATGCCGGCCGCGCCGGTTTTGCAACAACGGTGTGGTTGCGGCCGCGCTGTCCATCGCCGGCATTTCAACCAACAGGTTGTCAATCGGCAAAATCACTTCCGGCGAATCCAATAAGGCGCGAAACAGCTCGCGCAGCGGAAACGACTCCGGCGCGTTAACATCTCCCGCATATTCCCGCGCCAAAGTCTTGGTCATTTGCCCGGTGTTGCCGTCCAGCCAGCGCAAAGTGATTTGCCACGTTAGGGCGCTGGAGTCCGGTGGCGCCTCAATCGGCGGGATACTCTCAAACTTCAGAGTGACCAGATAGTCAACGTTTAGATTTTGACACAACGTCTGGACGCTATCCGCAACCAGAATAGAAAAATTTGGCCGCTTCTCCAAATAGGTTGCGAGAGCCGTATCCGCTGCAATTTCCAAATGGCTCTCGTCTCGACAAATTTGGGCAAGCGCGGCGAGCATGGCCTGGCTTTGTGATTGACTCAGCGCGTTGCCGGATAGATCGAACAGCGCCAGCCGTTCCGGCGCAAAAACCTCGCTTACGGCTACGATCGAAACGGTTTGTGCGCGCACCGGCAACGCCGCTAACGCGCAGAGCCAAAATCTTAAAAAGAATTTTTGTTGCACTAAAAATTTACGGCTAGAGAAAAATATCTTGAGCATGACAATAAATTTTTAAATGACAATCGCCCAACGTCAGAGAGATTACAAATATGGTGCCAGTGAGGAGGGAAAAAACAGGATAAAAAATTTGAAGTTAAGCCCGCCAAGCTGCAGCCGGCTTGGGGAGTGGTTTCAAATCCGTATCCCGCCCAAGAGTTTGTTCGATGATGAAACAGCCGGTCCGAGGGCAGACTTCAGATTAAAAATTTTTGAAAATTGCGGGAATTATGCGTGCTTTTTATGTCTATATAGACAGAGGGATCAATACATGACTATGAAGGTTGGGGCCGGTCAGCAGAATATGCTAACTAAGCGCTATCATTGCGAGCTTTTATTGCCGCTATGAGGATAAGCTTTCAGCAAGAACGCCCCGCCTGTCATTACGTTTCAACAAAAGATAAAAAGCCATGAAAAGAATGACTCGTCATTTAAAGAAAAGGCCGCCAAACGCAAGTCGAAAGCTTGGGATATTTTTTATGCTGCCAGTTGCTCTGGTGGTTGCCGTGACCTCCGCAATGGCCCGGGATGATCTGTTCGTTGGCTCAAGCCTTGGCCAGCGCCCTTTTTATGTCAACGTGCTTTATTTTCGTGCAAGCGATGAGACAAAAACACTCGTCGAGGTGTTTGTCGAAGTTCCCTACTCATCGCTCCGCTTTATGAGAGCTGATACGGGTTATGAGGCCAGGGTTGAAGTCGCAGTGATCTTCGATGATGACAGCGGCTTTCAGGTCGACGGCCACTCGCTAGCCGAGGCGATCCGCGCGGATAATTTTGAGGCTACGCTTTCGAGCAGCCAGGCTCGGGCTTTCTGTTTTCGTTTCACGCTCGATCCGGGTCCTTACGCTCTGCGCGTCGCGGTTCATGACGAGCGCGCCAACCGCCGGTTTTCGACAACTTGCAAGATCGATGCGCCGTCGTTTTGCGTGCCACACCTGAAAATCAGCAGCATTCAATTGGCGTACGGCGCCAAAAAATTCGACAAGGACTTTATGTTGCAGAAAAACGGCCGCATCATGATTCCCAACGTGCAACAAAGTTTCAGGCAAAACAGTCCTTCGGGCCTCGTTTACTTCGAGGCCTACAATCTGAAGCTTGGTTCTTCCGAAGCTGATTCATTTCGGGTCGACTACAGTATTCGACGAGGCCGGAAAGAGGTCTACTCAGCCAGGGAGAATTACCTCAAGCCCGGTAGCATGGCAACCGTCAGCGTGCCGCTCAATATGGGAATTTTTGCGCCCGGCGAGTACATGCTCACGGTCACGGTAGTTGATCAGAACGGCAAGCGAAAGGACAGCGCTTCCGCTCAGTTCTGCATCATTCGATCCGCGAATGAGTCAAAAAACAAGTTGGCGTTGAAGTCGATATGACGGCAACTGCTTTGGTGAGCTTGCAACAGATCAAATCACTTCATTTCACGATACCGTCCTTCAAATAACAAGATAGAGGTGGTGTTTTCGCTTTTGTAGACGCCAAGGCCGTCAATTTGGTACACTCTTCCCGCGCCGGTCCTGACCACCCGCTCTTTAAAGCTTTCGGTGATTTTGCCGTCCGGGGTTTGGCGATACCAAAAGAGCGCGCCGTCCTCGAAACGGCCCAAATGCAACGTGCGCTCGCCGCTGTCTTTTTCCACCTCGCAAACAAGCTGGCCGTCTTTCTCATAATTACGCGCGCGGGCGCGGACAACTTTGCCGTCTTTATAGCGCTCAATGAAAACGCCGATTTGCTCATCGCCTTTCCATGAGTAGCGTTGCTCTACTTCCAGTTGGTCAATCAGCTTTCCATCAAAATTGTAAACCTTGAACTCACCGCGCCAATTGGCATTGAACGGATCGAGAATTTGGTGGATGGTTTGCTGTTGCGGAGAGAGCAAAACCCACGACAGCATCATGAAGAGTAAATTCATGGTTCGCTTCCGATTTTGGTAAAATGATCAAACACCGTTTTTCTGAATTTAAACGTTTAAAGAGCTAAAAGCAAAAATTGTTTGTAGTTGTTTGTAGTGTCGCCTTCAGGCGTGGAATGTTCGGGACAGAAAGTCATTTGCATTTTCCCCCCTTTTCATCTGCCGCACCGGCGCCTAAAGGCACTGCTACAAACCATTTGCATTTCACTCCGGTATTTTCTATTTTCTAAAAAAGCCCGGCCACCGCCCGAACCTGAAGGAGACCAATCATGAGCGTGCAAGAAATCAAAACGGTCCGTATTGATAAGCCCGAGCCGATGAATTTCATCCTCGGCCAATCCCATTTTATCAAAACCGTCGAAGATATTCACGAAGCATTGGTCGGCGCCGTGCCGGGAATCAAATTCGGCGTCGCGTTCTGCGAGGCCAGCGGCCCGTGTCTCGTACGCTGGAGCGGCACCGACGAGCAGTGCATCGAGCTGGCGAAAAAGAACGCGCAAGCCATCGGCGCCGGGCACAGCTTCATCATTTTTCTCGGCAACGTTTTTCCCGTCAACGTGCTCAAGGCCGTGCAAAACGTGCCGGAAGTCTGCCGGATTTATTGCGCCACCGCCAATCCGGTCGAAGTGCTGCTCGTCGAAACCGCGCAAGGCCGCGGCATCATCGGCGTCGTTGATGGCGGCAGCCCGCTCGGCGTCGAAAGCGAAAAAGAAATCGCCGAGCGCAAGGGGTTGCTGCGCAAATTTGGGTACAAACTCTAGCACCGGAGTGTTGGAGTGATGGAGCACTGGAGTGATGGAGTATTGGATTTCTGGAGTGATGGAGTCATGCAAAACTTCAGCACCCCATTACTCCATTACTCCAACAATCCATCACTCCAATACTCCAGTAATCCATCACTCCACCACTCCATCAATCCAACTTTCGTTATGCCTGAACTCCCTGAAGTTGAAACCATCCGTCGCGGGCTTGAGCGCGTCCTCATCGGAGAAACGATTCAGCAAATTAAAATCCACGAAACCCGCCTGCGCCAGCCCGTGAATGTCCGCAAGCTGCGCCGCTTGATCGCCGGCCAACCGGTCAGGGCGTTGCACCGTCGCGCCAAATATCTGCTCTGCGAAATGGGGAACGGCGCGCATCTCGTTGTGCACCTCGGCATGAGCGGACGCCTGCTCTACTGCAAAAAATCACACCCGCTCCAAAAACACGATCACGTCCAATTCATTTTCCACAACGGCCACGAGCTGCGCTTTTGCGATCCGCGCCGCTTCGGCATGGTCGATGCCGTGCTGCCGGGAAAATTGCAGGACTACAACCATTTTCAAAATCTCGGCATCGAGCCGCTCTCGCCGGAATTGACCGCGGGCTATCTTCATGCACGTGCCAAAGGCTTGTCGCGTCCGATCAAAAACTTTCTCATGGACGCCGCCATCATCGTCGGGGTTGGAAATATTTATGCGAGCGAGTCGCTCTTTCGCGCCGGCATTCCACCGCAAAAACCGAGCGGCAAATTAAGCCGCCAGGAATGGGAAAAATTGGCGCAAGCCGTCCGTGAGACGCTGGCGCTTTCCATTGACGCCGGGGGCACCACGCTGAACGACTTTTACAACAGCGACGGCGAAATGGGTTATTTCCAGCAACATCTCATGGTTTACGGCCGCGACGGCGAGCCGTGCCGCGCGTGCGGCAGCAAAATCCGGCGCTTGGTGCAAGCCGGCCGCAGCAGCTTTTATTGCCCGCGCTGCCAGAAATCGAAAAGCGTGAAACGTAATGCGTAAAACGTAATGCGTAAGTTCACGTATTACATGAGTATCGGCTAAATACTATTTTTGATAAATTTAAATGAAACCTTAACCTGATCATGTTAAGTCAAAAGTATTCAAAAGACAGAAAGATGGATGACAGAAAAATGTTTGCCATCTGCTCGTTCCTGTTATCCTCAACTGCCCTGGTATGATGCCGGGCTTTATTTTTCTGTCTTTCATTTTTCTGTCATAGCTTTTGTTCAAGCCAACTTAACATTGCCAAGTTAAGAAAGCCTTGCAAAAGTGGTCAATAAAAACAGGTATCATTTAAATTTTTCTGATTGTGTTTTTAGCCGATACTCATGTATTTGTTTTTGCTAAATTGAATTGCCATAAACTCGTCAGCTTTAGGGGTAACACTCTTTTCGCCTTGATGTGGTTGACTGCACCTTTAATCAAGGAGGAAAGA
>JAKEEU010000432.1 GCA_022616415.1 Candidatus Zhuqueibacterota bacterium
TGCCTCCAACTGATAGATGAAGACCAACGGATAATCCCGCCAGGCGGGACCAACGGATCGAAAGGCAAAACGATTGGAGTCAAAACAATTTTCTGAACAGTGTTTAAATTATTTTGGCTTCTATTCACTCGCTGATTCTAAAGATTTTTTTATCCGTTGGGAAATTGTTTTTGCTATAAACCTGTTTGGTTGCGGCTCTTTGCGTTGTGGTTGTTATATCTTCAAAAATTCGTTTAATCTCAAGCAAAGTTACAATGGTTTTGAAGTTGCTTTTGTAAGCTCTCCTATCCTTAAACCTCCTCATCAGATTCTCCACCACCCTTTAGAGTCACTGACTTCATGGAAACGACTTCTTTCACATTTTGGTATACGTTGATGTTGTATGCTGTAACGGTTCCGATCGCGGTGAATGCAGCGGAGGGGAAAACCCGCACCTACACGGAGGACACCAGCGCATTCGGTAATCCGGAACGCGGATTCTATGTGCAAGGTAGAACGCAAAAAGGGTCCGGAATCAACAGATCGGCAGTTCTGCGCACACGGGACACTGAGAACATTCGGATTGTTCGCCAGTACTACCACCTGGATCCGTACAAGTCACAACATATTCCTCAGTCCTTTTTGGATATCATCGAGGGCGATCTGAATTTCATCCGAAGCGCGGGAATGAAGATCATTCCCCGTTTTACCTACAGTTGGGATCGGTCATCCATTCCCCCCGGGGAGCTCAATGATACAACCAAGGAATGGACCCTGAAGCATATTGAGACCGTCATGCCGGTCCTTGCGAAGCACGCCGATATCATCGCCTTTGTAGAAATGGGGTTTGTCGGACTTTGGGGTGAATGGTGGGGGTCGGACAATGGCTGGACCACGGATCCGTGGGATTACGGCGCATGTTCGTCTGTTCAGAACTACGTAGACGTGTTTCCTGGTCGCCAGAGCGATCGAGAAGAGATTATTAACAGAGTTCTGGACATCTTGCCTGACCAACTCAAACTCACGCTTCGGTACCCTCGTGACAAAAGGGCCATGTTTCGTGACAACGCCACCGGTACGGACTGTCTTCCGCTCACTGCCGCAGAGGCGCACACGACAATGCGGAAAGCCAGGGTCGGATTTCATAACGACTCCGTCTTTACGGGCAATGAAGATGAGCAAAACACCTTTTTCTACTGTGGCACCGATAATGCCGCCTTTGTGCAAAGCCAAATCGACTGGCAGCGCCAGGACGCTTTGTTTGTGCCTCAAGGTGGCGAGACAGGCTGTCCCTATGATCCGCTATATGGTAATTGTGACCGTGCGATGGTGAAACTGGCAGAACGGCGCTTCGACGTGCTCAACAGGGGCTGGTGTCCCGAGACGATACAAGCCTGGAAGGACGGAGGCTGCTACCAGGAAATTGCCGCGAAGTTAGGCTATCGTATTCGTCTGATTTCAGCCACCCTCGCTCAAACAACCATCAAACCCGGCAGCAAATTCCATTTGCAGATTAAGCTCATCAACGACGGCTATGGCAAGATCTATAATAAGCGCGACTTTGAGGTGGTCCTGAAGCATAAGTCGACCGGCGCCGAGCATTTTCTGCCCGTTATAGGCCACGATCCTCGCTTCTGGCTTCCGGGCGAAATCCAGAATATAGAAATCACCGGTGATATTCCGACGACCGGTATGCCGGACGGAGACTACGACGTTTTTCTTTTCATGCCTGATCCACACCCTGCTTTGAGACACGCTCGCGCCCTCAACCAGTTTGGAGATCCAATCATCCCTTATTGGAGCACGTATGCAATCAGGCTCGCGAATCAAGGCGTATGGGACGAAAGCGCCGGCTATAACGACCTATTAATGGATCTCACTATCTCGAGTACCACGGATGTGGATCATAAACAGGCTGTATCAAAAGTCACAATGATGTTGCAGAATTGGCCAAACCCGTTTACTCTATCCACAAGATTAACATATTCTGTGCCAAACAATAATTTCGGAATGCTGAAAATTTATGATATAAACGGGCGCGAAGTTCAAACACTTGTTAATGAGCATCTTTCATCAGGAGAATATTTTATTAACTTCAACGCCTCTAACCTTCCAAACGGGATATATATTGCCAAATTACAAGTAGGAAATAAAATAAAAACTTGTAAATTACTTTTGATCAGATAAGGTCACACTATTAATCTTGTGCATTTGCCTCACTCCTCGAAAACTTCTCACCTCTGAGTGATCAAATATCGTCCCACCTTTTGAAATTCATCTACCAGTTTGTAAACTACCTGCCCATACCTGCTTGATTTATTTGAAATGGTTGATTTTAGCGCCGTAGTTCTTGCAGGCGCGTGCGGGCAAGCTTGGCTTCGTTTGATTCCGGAAAGCGCTTGATGAGCGCTTCGAGGTTGGTTTTGCCGGAAGTGGTTTGGCCCGCGGTGATTTGCGCGTAGGCGAGCTTCAACATGGCGGAAGCAATTTTTTCCCCTTCGGGGTATTTGCTGATGACGGCTTGAAACGCCTGAATCGCTTCGGCGTATTTTTTTTGCGAGTAATGGCACTCGCCGATCCAATATTGTGCGTTGTCGGCGAGGGCGCTTGTCGGCTGCATCTGCAAATATTGCGTGAAGCCTTGCAACGCCAGCGCGTACTGGCCTTTGACGAAATCCTGATACGCCGAATCATAAAGCCGTTGCGCCTCTTCGAGCTGGCGGAGCCGCACCGCGGCGGTGTCGACAGCGTTCGGTTTTTTTGCCGTGTCTGCCGGCGGCGTTACAGGCTTGGCCAGCATCATTTTGGACGGCAGGTTCGAGATGCGGCGACCGGTCTCCTCCAAGCGGTCGCTGAGAAGCTGGTTTTGTCCGGTAAGCTGATCGATCTGCAGCTTGAGATCCGCGCGCAGCCGGCTGTTGGCCTCGGCATTCTGCTCGGTCAACGTCGCGAGCTTGACGAGGGCGGCGCGCAATCGGCGTTGCTCCGCGCGCAGCGAATCCACCTGCGCGCGAATGTAAAACGTATCGTTTTTAAAGTTGGTAATCTCTTTTCGCGTCGCGCAAGCGGAGAGCAGCAACAGCAGCGCCAGCAACAAAAATGCTTTCAATGTGCTTTTCATTTGCATCATGCCTAAATTTTAAGTCGCAACAAAAAGGGAACCCTACGGGCGTAGCCGCAACGAAAGAAGCCTTTGCTCGTTATATTAAATTCTATTAGCTGCCGTATGGCATGGTCTTCAAATTTATCGACCAGCACCAAGCAACGAGCAACCAGCAACGAGCAACCAGCAACGAGCAACCAGCAACCAGCATCCAGTCATCTCCTCTCAAACTCCGCCCGGCGATTTCTCGCCCAAGCCTCTTCGGTATGGCTGGGATCGAGCGGCTGCTCTTTGCCATAACTGATGGTGGAAATTTGTGAGGCGTCGACGCCGAGGGAAACGAGATAATCTTTTGCCGCTTTGGCGCGTTTGTCGCCGAGGGCGAGATTGTATTCCACCGTGCCGCGCTCGTCGCAATGGCCTTCGATCGCGATGCGCGCGTCCGGGTACGCTTTCAGCACGCGGGCATTATCGGCAAGCGTTTGCAAGGCTTCCGAAGTCAAATCGTATTTGTCGAAATCGAAATAAACGTTTTGCAAAACAAAGGGCACCGCCGGACTTTCTTCAACGGCCCTGGTCTCCGGCTGGGGTTCTGGAGGCGCCACCGGCTCGGGTTCTCTAACCTCCGTCTGTTCGGGTTCCTGAACTGGAAGGGTTTGCACTTTCGATCCACCACAGCCGGCCAAAACGACAAGCGATAGCAATAGGATAAAAGGCAAAGCCATTTTTTGCACGGGTGCATAAACAGGATTTGAATTCATCATTAAAACGCGAGACATGTTAACCTCCTTGAGTTGAGATAATTTCTTTCGTTCATAGTGACACCTTCAGGCGTGGGAAGCTCGGAATTGACACAACCCTACTATGACGAGGTTGAAGTATTTTCTAAAACCAAAGACCTATGCCTGAAGGCTACGCCCGTAGGGCACAACTACCAACCGTTATTCTTTGCACAAAAACTCCTCCGCGGGCCGGAAGCTGGACGACCACGCCGGGCTGGTGCACGTTCCTTTATAAGTCAATCGCCGCACGTCGGTTCCGTCCCACATCATTGAGTAAATATCGCTGCGGCCGTCGCGAGTGGAGCTGAAAGCCAGCCGATAGCCGTCCGGCGACCAGCAGGGATCTTCGTTGCTGCCGGCGCTGTTGGTAAGCTGCGTCACCGTTGCGGTTGTAACATCAAAGGTGAAAATATCGAATCCGCCCGGCATGCGTGAGACGAAGGCGATTTTGTCGCCACGCGGCGACCAAGCCGGAGAGTCGTTGTAAGTGCCCTCCAGCGGCAAACGCCGCAAATTGGCGCCCTCGGCGTCCATGATGAAAATCTGCGGATTGCCGAGCCGGTCGGAAGTGAAAACAATTTCCCGTCCAGTAGGAGACCAGCTCGGTGAAGCATCGATCGCCGGATGTTGGGTCAAGCGCCGCACCGCTTTGGTGTTGGCATCCATCACGTAAATTTCGGCATTGCCGTCTTTGGTCGAAACCAACGCGATTTTCTTGTCATCGGGCGACCACGCCGGCGCCGAATGGAGACCATTGTCTTTGAGCAAATAACCGACTCGGCCAGGAATCAAATCGATGGCCACGAGATCGGGATTGCCGCGCTTGTAAGAAGTGAAAACGATTTCGCGGCCATCAGGCGACCACGCCGGCGTCAAATTGAGCGTTTGCAAATTGGTAATTTGCCGCTGGCTGGCGCCGTCGTAATCCATCACAAAAATTTCTTTGACATGAGAGACGCCAGTGGTAAATGCGATGCGGCTTTTCGCCATCCCTTTTTCGCCGGTCAGGCTTGTCACGATGTCATCCGCCAAAGCATGAACCAGCAGCCGCAAATTTTCCTCGCAGCCGCGATAAACTTTTTGCTCCAAAGTTCTGCCGGTCGTGCTATCCAACAACTGGCCGTCAATGGTGATTTTCTTTTGCAGCAACGACACTTTGGTTTGCACCGCCAAACGAATGGGGCCGGTCGGGCGATTTAAAGCGAACTCCAACCGGAGCGCGTCGGAATTGGTGCGGCTTTCCTCGGTTTGATAAGCGGCGACCACGCTCGATGCCCACAGATCGTTGTCCAAAATATCGACCACGCGCCGGCCCAGCTCTTGCGTCGCCTGGTCTTTCAGCTCGCAAGGCTTCAACTCAACCGGCAAGCGAACGAAGGTATTGGTCTCGGCGCGAAGGCGGACTTCGGTTTGCGCGCCGGCGTTGTTATTAAGCACAAACGTTGATAAAATAGCCCAGAAGCCGAAAAAGCAAAAACCTTCACGCAAAGCCGCAAAGGCGCGAAGGCAACGCAAAGAAAAAGTCTTTGCGTAATCTTTGCGTCTCTGCGTCTTTGCGTGCGCTTTTGTTTTTGGTTTGTAGTAAATTAAATGTTTCTTATTTACAGTTTTCATGAAGTTGTCAAATTAATACGCCACGAAATCAAAATGCACGCCCAGGCTTTGCAGCCCGGAGCCGGCGGGCAACGGCGGCAAGGGGCTGGCATAATACACGGCGCGCATCGCCGCTTGATCGAAAAGTGCATTGCCGCTCGATTGCTCGATTTTAACGTCTTCGACCTCGCCGCTCCGGGAAATTTTAAAATACACGGTTGTCGCGCGTTGCTCTTGTCTGCTGGGCGCATGCCATTGCTGCTCAATTTTATTTTGCACCTGCACGAGATAATACGGAAACGGAAATTCCTCCGCGTCGATCTTCATCACGTTGCCGCCGCCAGACGCACCGCTGCCTCCGGCGTTGGCGCTTTTGGTCGAATTGCCCGCAGTTCCGGAAGAAGTTGGCACACTCGGTTTGGGCGCCGGCGGCGTTTTTTTCTCCGGCTTTGCCGGCACAACAACTTTGGCGGGTTGTTGCGTTTCGGCGACGGGCTCAGGCGGAGGCTCCGGCTTAGGCGTTGCCTCTACTGCAGCCGCCGGCTCCGGTGTAGCTTGCCTGGAGGTGACGGCGGCCGGTTTCACCACGAGCTTTGCCGTCATCAGCCGCGGATATCCTCGCGTGACCGGACGCGAGAGCGTCAGGCTCACTTGCCAAAGCACGATGAGGATGGTGAGATGCGCGGCGGCAGAAATGATGATAGCGCGCTTCATTTGGTCTTATCTACAAACAATGCGAATGAGCCGCAACCTAACAGGGTTTCAAGAAACAATTGCCCCAACGGATAGATGAACCCAACGGAAAAAGTCCCGCCTTGCGGGATTGGGTTCATCTATCCGTTGGGGAAACTTTTTTAATTTCGACGCTGCCTGAAAAAGCAGTAGTGCTTTATCCGTGCGAATCCGCGTCATCAGTGTCATCCGTGTTCAAAAAAATTTCCGCTCATGGCTTCACTTCCGGCTCGAGCACCAAACCGACGTTCTCACTTCCGGCGCGGCGCACGGCATCCATGATCTTGATCACCTGGCCATACGCCACCGCCGCGTCGCCTTCGATCAGAATCGGCAGATTCGGCGCGCGATCACGAAGCTGGGTGATTTTGGCGGCGAGATTTTCCATCGTCACTTTTTCCTGGTTGAGAAAAAGCTGGCCGTTGCGGTCAACCGCAATGATGATGGCGCGCTGCGGCTGAGACTCGCGGGCCTCGGCCTTTGGCAAATCCACCCGCACGCCGGAGCGCATAAACGGCGCCGAGATGATAAAAACGATCAGCAGCACCATCGTCACATCAACGAGCGAAGTCACGTTGATATCCGGCGCGATTTTCACTCTTCGGTTTCTCACGATGCCACCAGGAAATAAAATAAATTTTCAATTCGGTCGAGAGTCGAATCAGATTGTCTTCGATTTTGCGCAATCTGTTCGCCAGGAAATTATGGCACAACACCGCCGGAATCGCCACCGCCAATCCCGCCACGGTGGTGATCAAGGCCTCGGCAATGCCCGGCGCGACGACGGAGAGATCGGCATTGCCGCTCTGGCTGATGCCGATGAACGATTCCATAATGCCCCAAACCGTACCGAGCAATCCGATAAATGGGCTGACCGTGGTAATCGTCGCTAAAAACGACACGCCGGTTTCGAGCTGCGAAAGCTCGATGTCTGTAGCGGTTTCGAGGCGAAGCGTCAAGTCACTTTCGATGGAATGGTTGGCGCGATCGGTCAAACCTTCGGCGAATTTGGATTGCGCGGAAACCGGTTCGCCTGCACGTGTCGGAGCCGGGTTGCGGCGGTCAAAAGCCGCGGCAAGCGTAATTTGACCTTCTTCAAAAATGCGGCTGATGGCGCCGGGGCGGTTCTTGACGGCTTTGGCATATACCGTCGACAAATCGGCATTGGGCCGGAGCAGACTGAGCAGGCGATAATAATCCCGCTGGAAGGAACGAAATTGCCAATACTTATTCAGCGTGATCGACCACGACAGAATCGAGAGCAGCAGCAACGTCACTAAAATAAATTTCGCAAACGCACCGGCTTGTGTAATCAGATCCATCACCCCATACCCCGGCAAGCCGAGACCGGCGGCTGGCAAAGGAATTTCAGTCAGATGCAACAGAAAAACTGATATCAAGCTTGTATTCACCTTTCGAGTATCGAAGCGACAATCCACAAATTTAAAGCTTCTGTAATATTGACTCCTCTTCAGCCGCAAAAGTTGTAAGCGCGGTGAAAAATTCTCCCGCGTGTTTCGGTTCGTGTTTGATGCTATTGATAATTATACCAATTTTTTGCTTTCAGTGCAAGGAGTTTCTCACTCCATCACTCCATCACTCCAGCTTCGCCTCATCCCGTCGCCCCCCTTCGCTCCTCCTGCAAATGCTCGCGGGCAACGTCAGCCCATTCCCCCATCGGATCGACTTCGAGATATTTTCGCCACAATATTTCGGCTTTGCTAACGAGGCCGAGCCGTTCGTAAATGAGCGCGAGATTGAACAACGCCGGCTCGTACTCCGGATGCAGCACAATCGCCTTTTGATAGGCCTGCAAAGCTCTTTGCAGTTCCGCTGCTTCGTCGTACACGTTGCCGAGATTGTAGTATATCGTATGATTATCCGGATCGAGCTGCACGGCGCGCTCCAAGAGTTGCCGGGCGCGTTTCAGCTCGCGCCGGGCGTAATAAATGTTCGCCAGGTTGATCATCGCCTCGACGTAATTCGGATGCTGTGCCAGCGCGTTTTCGTAAGCCGCGATGGCTTTGTCGTAAGTTTCCGGATTGTTGTCGCATTCGTAACCGATGGCGTACCATTCTTCGGCGGTGCGCGCCGGTTGTTCGGGGGCGCGAGACATCGCCAGAACCTGCCCGCGTGGCTTGAACTCTTCAAAACTGATCGGAATTTGCGTGGAGAGCGATTGCGCCGCGACCAGCCTTGCGGCGATCTTGCGCAACGGCAGCCCTTGCGAGAGCAATTCATTGATTTGCCGGAAAAGCAGCAAGTCTTTAAATTGGTAATACTGATCCGCATTGGTTTTAACTGCCGGCCTGAACAACCCCCAGCGCGCGAAGTATTTCACCAAATCGGGTCGAATGTTTGGAAAAACGCTTTGCACGCGGTCGAGCGAATAAAATTTTTGCTCCAACGTCGCTTTGCTCTCGAGGCCGGCCATCTCCAAAAACTCGGTTTCAGAGATGATGCGAATGTTGCCCCCACCGGCGTTGATCTCCTCAGCGCGTTTCAGCTTTTTGCTCTTGACCATCTCTTTAAGATAACCTTCGTCGCCGATCGCGAGCAGCGTGACATTTTTATTTATACCAGAGGGCGTTGCGCCGCCCAATTTTCGCACCAATTCCTGCACCTCGCTGCGGGGAAAAGAGGCAAGCTTGCCGGTGAAAACCACCGCGTGGTTGGCGAAGACCAAGGAAGTTTCCAAATGATTATTGGGAAAGTGTGAGGTTGCAGCAGACATGGTTCATTTAAGACAAAGTCTCAAGTAAGCAAGTTTTTCGCGATTATCGCAGAATAAACCCATTCCGCAACGGATCATCCGGATCGATCAGCAGCTCATTTCGCCCGATGATATGCGCCGTGCCCGTGACCTTCGGAATCACTGCTGCATACGGTCCGAACATTGTCGTTTCCACGACTTCGCCCGTGAAGCAAGTGCCGAGAATGCTCTCCACCACAAAAGATTCGTTCATGCCGATTTCACCGCGCGCATAATGCAGCGCCGCTCTGGCGCTCACGCCAGTGCCTGTGGGTGAGCGATCCACCTCACCCTCGGCGAAGATACAAACATTGCGGCTATGATGGCGCGGATCGTGCGGCGGACCGATGATAATCGTGCCGTAGAGAAATCCCAAATCTTTCTCATAGGGATGTTGGATGGGGAGGCTCTGCATCACGGCGCGTTTGATACGCATGCCCACATCGATAAGCTGGCGAAAATCGCTCGCCGCCAAACCCACGCCCAACTCCTCGGCGCGGCAGAACGCATAAAAGGCGCCGCCGAAGGCGATATCGTAACGCACGCGGCCCAGACCGGGCACTTCGACTTGTTGATCGAGCGCGTAGACAAATGAGGGCACATTGTGAAAAGAAACTTCAACGACGCGGCCATTTTCGCGGCGGGCGAATGCAGTCACGCGGCCTGCCGGTGTGTCCATACGAATGACCGGATTATCTCCCGCGATCTTGATCATGCCGATATCCAAGCCGGCCTTCGCCAAGCCGATAACGCCGTGACCGCACATGGTGCTGAAACCCTCGTTGTGCAGAAACAGCACGCCAAGGGTGCCGTCAGGCGTCACCGGCTCCGTAACAATACAACCGTACATATCCGCGTGGCCGCGCGGCTCCCACATCAGTGCCGTGCGCAGATCGTCAAGATGTTCTTGTGCATATCGGCGCTTCTCCAAAATCGAGCCGCCGGGAATGGGAGGGAGGCCGCTCGTGATCACCCGCAACGGCTCACCGGCAGTGTGCGCATCGATCGCGGTGATCCGCATCCAATCCTTGGGTGGGTTCCAGTCAAGTAACATGTATACTCTAAACGGTGAAAACTTCTAAGCAAGGCACTTCTAAGAAACCGTCAGTCTTTCAAGACGAACGTGACTTTCATGGTCACGCGATATTCGACAATCTTGCCGCCCTCAACGACCACTTTCTGCTCTTTAATCCACGCGCCCTTGACGTTTTGCAGCGTCTTGTTGGCGCGCTCAACGCCGGCGTTGATGGCGTCTTCAAAATTTTTCGGAGACGATGAAGTGATTTCTGTAACGCGTGCGACGGACATGATGCTCCTCCTTGAGATTTTCGCCAACGGAATACTATTCTCTATAAATTTTGCAACGAACTGGGAACCGCAACGAAAAAGTCCCACGGCACCTTTCGTTGCGGTTCCCTTTTCGTTGCAAGCAATTTATAAAATATCACGCCACTTTGCGCTTCTTCTCCGCCTTCGTTGCCGGCGGCGCTTTCTCCATTTTGCGCTTTGCCGTCGCGGCCTCGGGCAGGGCGTCGCTCGCAGCAGCATCTTCGAATTTCGGCTCTTGCACCGGCGCCGCGGCTTCAATTTCCGCCTTCTTGGCCTCGGCGACCTTCGCTTTCAGCATCGCCAGCAGCCGTTCCTGATAGGTATCTTTGAAACTCTTCAAGCGCAGCTTTTTAGTGTGGCGCTCGATCAGCTCGCCCGCCATTTTGAGATCTTCTTTGTTCTTGGCTTTATAGCCGTTCAGCTCGCCAATCAGCTCGGTGTTGCGAACCTCATTCCATTGGCGCAGCGTTGAGACCACGATGGCGTTTTCTTTCACCCACAGCGCCACCAGAATCTCGCGGCGGCGCATGACGATTTTGCCGATGCCGTATTTGCCGGAATTGCGGATGGATTCCCGCAGCGTCGCGTACACGTCGGTAGCCAGCGGCCCATCCGGCGCCATGTAATAGGGCGTATCAAAGAGCAGCGGATCGAGCGCGTCTTTGTCGACGAATTGCACCACTGCCAGCGCATGATCGGTGTCGGGATTGATCTTTTGGAGGTCCTCTTCGCTAACTGTGACGTACTTGCCGTTTTCGTACTCGTAGCCCTTCGCGATTTCTTCATCCAAAACCGGGCCGTGGGTCGGGCAGCGCTTTTCCAATTTGATGCGCGATAGACAGGGCGCGTGGAGAGAGTTAAACGTCACCTTGTCGTTCTGGGTGGCGGAGAAGATTTTTACCGGGATGTCGAAAAGGCTGAATTGCAGACGGCCGTTCCACAAAGCGCGCATGGGACTCTCCTTAAAGATAATTTGTGAAATATCATGGACAAATGATAAGAAGAAGATAAGAAAATGTCAAGCAAAATTTTATTAGCAATTTTATCAGCATGTTGTAATATTTCTCGCTTGTTTTAGCGTAAGGGGGTGGAATAAAATAACATTCTCACTTTGTGCGATATCAGTGCTGAGAAACAACGATTTGCCTACATCAAATGGATAGTTTATTCTATTCCACCCCCTAAGAATACACGCACGAACGAGGCTATGGGGAAGCCGGAACGAATATTTTCTCCCTTGCTTTTCTCCTAAAACTTGTTATCTTTGAAAAGTCGATAAAAATCCCCGGAAAATTTCAGAGGCGCGAAATGCCCGCCATTTACGCATTTGCAAAAAGACGCTTCCGAGGTGGAAAGGAGTTGGCATCATGAAAACGATCTTAGTGGTCGAGGACGAAAAACACCTGCGAACCTTGTATTCGCAGGAATTGATAGCCGAAGGCTATCAAGTGGTTACGGCGCAAGACGGCAAAGAAGCGCTGGAGACCGTCAAAAACAGCCCGATTGACTTGGCGATACTCGACATCAAGCTCCAGGGCGAAAACGGGTTGGAGGTGTTGCGGGACGTGATGGAGCAAAATCGCGGACTAAAAGTGATCATCAACACCGCTTATTCATCCTACCGCAACGATTTCACCAGTTGGTCTGCCGACGCCTACATCGTCAAGTCCTCCGATCTCGAAGAGCTAAAATCCAAAGTGCGTGAGCTCATGCCGCTTGTTGCTGGTAGCTAATAACTGGTTGCTTGTTGCTGGTTGCTTATCTTCGTATGACCAGCAACAAGCGACAGATCGGCCAGCAACCAGCAACCAGCAACCAGAAACCAGCAACCAGCAACCAGAAAATGGCCGCCTGTCCAAATTGTCAGCAGCAGGTTCCGGAAATATCCGAATTAAGATTTTGTCCCTTCTGTGGTGGGTCGCTTGAGCCGGAAACGGCGGCGGGAAGCGAGCCGGCAGCGCCGGAGCCAACGCCAACCGGAACGGTGGAACCGGCAACACCGGCGCAGCAATTTTCTGCGCCTAGCCCAACGCCGCAGAGTTACGTGCCCTGGGAAGATCGGCAGCGTTTGGGTTTTTTGCCGGCGTTCAGCCAAACCTGGAGTGATTCGGTTTTCCGCCCGGCGGAATTTTTTCGCCGCGCGCCAAAAACCGGCAACGTCGGCGCCGCGCTGCTCTACGCGATTTTGATCGTGACCACGAGCGGCCTCTTGTCGATTTTCTGGCAATATCTCTTCTGGGACCGCTTCTCGAATTGGCAAGATCTGGAGAGCATCATCGGCCAGGAAATCAGCCGCGACATACTCGGAGTATGGGCTTTGTTGTTGCCGTTTTTTGCCATCATCTCGCTTTTCATTTCGTCATTTATTTTTCATCTCTGTTTGATGATTGTGGGCAGCAGCAAAAATGGATACGAGTCAACCCTGCGCGGCCTTTGTTATAGCTATGGCCCGTACTTGTTCGTGCTCATACCTTTTTGCGGCGGTTTGATCGCCGGGGTTTGGACGTTTGTGCTCATGATCATCGGCTGGCGGGAATTGCACGAAAGCACCACCGGCCGGGTTTTGTTCGCCGTCTTGCTGCCGTTTATTTTGTGCTGTGGAGCGTCGATGATGTTGCTATGGAGTTTCGCTGGATTATACAATCGCTTGAGCCTTTGAAAAGTTTTTCAATCCGTACGCCTTCCTCCATGCCGGCCAAGGCCGGTCTTCCCGCGCCGGGCCGCCCCTTGGACGTGAATGTCGTCCTTTTGCCTTTTTTGCTGTTCGGCTTTTTGCTGGCGCGATTCGCGGCGCCGCTCTTCAAACTTTTGCCGGCCTGCACTTTTCGCCAAGTAACCGGCGTACCGTGCCCGAGTTGCGGCGCCACGCGAGCCGGGCTGGCGCTGGCGCAGGGCGATTTAATGGTTGCTTTATCTTACAACCCGCTTTTGGTGATCGGCCTTGGCATTCTGTTCGGGTGGAGTGTGTATCGCGTGTTTGAAATATGGAGCGGCAAAGCCGTTTCCCGCGGGCTATCGAAAATGATGATAAAAATTTTCGGCGCGCATTTCGTTGGCGCGAAATTCAGGATGCGGCAACCGCAGCGTTGGTTGACGATCGGCGCGATTGCCTTGAATTGGATCTATTTAATTTTAGTGACTTGAGCGGCTGTATAAAATAAATTGGCGTTGTTGTAGCCTTGCC
The DNA here is from genome assembly GCA_022616415.1 of Candidatus Zhuqueibacterota bacterium. Lineage (GTDB taxonomy): Bacteria > Zhuqueibacterota > Zhuqueibacteria > Zhuqueibacterales > Zhuqueibacteraceae > Zhuqueibacter. Next base: position 13,455 of record JAKEEU010000432.1, read on the forward strand.
CCCTTGTGGGGCACTGTTGCATAGACAATCGCGGGGCTACGTTAAATTGAAAAAGAGGAGAGCGGACTTTCTTGTCCGCGATGCGCGTGTGGGCTAGAAAGTCCACACTCCTTACAATTAGTCAGGCAAGGAGAACGACATGCAAGTTGGTTTGACGGTGAGCGGTTTTGACGGCAAAAAGCCGAGTGAGATTCTTGCGTTGATGCAGCGTTTCGGCGTAAACTTCGTGGAGCTTAACCCTGCAATCATGAGCGACGTTGACGGCATTCTCCCTTTTACGGACGCCATGGCCACCGGCTTTCATCTGCCGCTGGTCGGCGAGCACGGCTTTGATTTTTCCACGCTCGACGCGAAAGAGAAAATAGATGACACGATCGACTTCATCAACCGCTACCGGAACCAACTGAATTTGCTCTATTGCGTGGCGCATCCGCCGGAAGCGCACAACGGCGAAGATTCGATCGAGACCGGGCTGGAGTTTCTCATTGAAAATTTGCAGCGGGTCGAAGTGCCGATTCTGCTGGAAAATATCGAAGCGTGGTCGGAGCGCGAATTTGACAAGCTGGCGGAAATCATCCGCACCCAGTTGAAGAGCAAATTGGTGGGCTATTGTTTCGATCCGGCGCACGCGTTTCTTCGCGGCGAAGACATTTTCAAGCGCTTCAGCGCCATTGCCTCGAAAGTTCGCTGCATCCATCTCTCCGACTGCTTGCAAGGAAAAGATGCACACTTGCCGTTGGGGCAAGGCGAGCTGCCGGTGTCCCGATTTCTGCATCACGTCGCCAAGCATCGATACGACGGCATCATCAACCTCGAAATCGTTCCCCAATCCCTCGCCGAGGCGCGCACCGTGGTGAAGAGCTATCTTACCGTCCTGCGCGTGTTCAAGAAAATGAAGTTCATCGGCACCACGGCGAAGCTGATATTTCGCGGGTTGCAGGTGGCGGTCTAAGGCGGCACACTCCGATTCTTCTTCGCCAGAAACTTGGACTGCCGGATTATTCAAAGTGGGATTTAGTCTCTTGGTAAATTTGTGCAAAAAAAGCAAAGATTTTTTTTCTAAAGTAGCATTGCACTCTTTATTTATGCAGGTTTTGAGTGGTTTTTTCGCGGCTCCAACTTTTTAATTTTTTAATTGAAATTTGTTGACTTCATAACTCAATTTCATGAAAAA
>JAKEEU010000433.1 GCA_022616415.1 Candidatus Zhuqueibacterota bacterium
GACAGCGTTTGTGGCGGCAAAGGGGTTTTCACACATCGCATCCGCAGGGCGACATGCAAAAAGTACCCAACATTTTACTGCAGCGCATGGCCGAAGCGCTTCGTTATGCCACTTGACAAAGAACTATTTGGATAAAGCCCAGCCTCGCCATTTTATTTGTGGCAACAAGGAGTATATGATGAATTATCGTAAAGTTGACGCTACGCTCGCGGCGGCAGTAGATGAAATCAAGAACGCCGAAGAACCGCTGCTGGCGGTTTTCATTCATACTGCCAAAGCGCCTGATGAGACCGCCACGACTTTTCTTAAAACCATGGGCGTAAGAATAAATTCGCCACAACAACAAATTTTTACCGCCAACCTCTCGCCGCACGCGGTCAAAGAATTATCCCAGCAGCCCTGGGTGCGATATGTCAAGCTATCCCAAAAGCTGCACATGCTCAATTAAGACAAGTATTTCGTCGGGAATTCCCAACTGCTGAAAAGGCTGGAAACAGCGCAATACGCCCTGCAGAATAATGCGAAGATCATCGTGCCGGCCGGCCAACAACTGGTCAATGTCAAATGAAAAGTTACTCGCAGTGCTCAACCAACTCCTGGCCGATGAGCTTACCGCCATCAACCAGTACATGGTGCACTCTGAGATGTGCGACAACTGGGGTTACGCCAAACTCCACCAGGCCATCGAAAAGCAGGCGCGGGACGAGATGCATCACGCCGAGTGGCTCATCCGGCGTATTATTTTTCTGGAAGGCATACCGGTCGCCTCCAAGCTCAACCCCATAAAGATCGGCCAGACGGTGCTGGAAATGGTGAGCAACGACCAGGACGCTGAGCTCGGCGCCGTACGCGCTTCCAACGCCGCCATCAGTCTCGCCCACGAGGTTGCGGACCAATCAACCGTTGAGCTACTAACCAAGATCCTCAAAATGGAAGAAGGGTACGTCGATTGGGCGGAAATACAGCGCGCGCAGATCGAGCAGATGGGCCTGGAGAACTACTTGACCAACCAGACTGAAGGTGCGGCGAGTTAATCCCGCGCCGCACCGGACACGCGACTGAGCCACTGTTTTCGAGACGATAAAAAGTATATCCTTAACATTCTCGACGAGCTTCAACTGCACACCCGCCTCGATGCGGTGGAATATGCCCGCGACAGAAAGCTGCTGAAAAAGAAGTAACCCCGAGAGCTTGTCCGTAGGAATTTCTTAGCTTAGCCATAGTACTAGGCCTTTCTTTCCGCAAGTACCGGTACTTTACCTCCCCAAATCTGCCCAAGGTTCACCATTAAAATAGTCCCGCCTGTAGACCTTTTTTGAACCCTCGGGTCTATTGTTTCCTTGCTCAGACTTGTCGATATTGATAAATGGGTAATGGATAGTTGCGAAGTTTCAATCAAACAAGAACGAATCATGGAAGACAAAAAATCCTATTTGCAAAATCTCGCCGGCCAGCTCCAACAGTGGGACGCCGAAATCGATGAATTGAAAGCGGGGGCCGGCAAGGCCAATGCTGAAGCCAGGCCGGAGCTTCTCGATCAGATCGCCCCGATCAAATTTTTCCCTCAGCCGATGAATTACGCACGAAGAAGGAAGCGGCGCAGAGCAAGCTGGAAACCTGAGCAAACCTGCATATAATCAAAAGCGCAAAAGGTATCGCCGACTTCCAGGCGCTCGTGGCTGCAGGCATCAGCGAACAACTTTAGTACCTTAATGTTGCACATATAAAAGCCAAACCCCGATTTTCCTTTGTTTGTTGAAACTAATTGGGTGGCGGTTTTGACTCTAAAATGCAAAATCGGGGTAGTACGTGTATCTCACTCAAAAGGAGCAAAGCTATGAATTCCTTCGTATGGTTTATCTTGATTGGGCTGGCTGCAGGATGGCTGGCAGGGCGGTTCTTAAAGAATGGGTTTGGCGTTGTCGGAAACCTCGGGATCGGGGTGTTGGGTGCGCTGGTTGGAGGTTTTCTGTCTCGCTTGTTAGGCTTGTCGGCCGCGGATGGGGTGCTCGGCAGCTTGATCGTTGCGACCATTGGCGCCGTTGTTTTCTTGTTGGCGTTGCGCCAGCTCAAGAGAGCCTAGTGATGGCGCAAGGCAAATTGAACGCAAGAGATGTTTTCAGTGGAATGTCGTTTAACCAAAACCAGTTAAGGAGAATCACAATGACTAAGTTTTTCAGAGTGTCATGCATGGGTTGGATGCTAGTTTTTGCGCTGTTGATTGTCCTGCCGACAATCGCTGGCGCCCAAGGTGAGATTCCCCTCACCACCAAATCGGACGAAGCCCGCAAAATTTTTGTGGAGGCTCGCCAGTTGTCCGAAAATTTCCGTCTTAATGAAGCCAGAGAGCTTTTCTCTAAGGCCATTGAGAAAGATCCGAATTTTGCACTCGTCCATTTATATCGGGCTTTTACTGCCGCCTCGGCGATGGACCGCCAAAAGCATTTGCAGCACGCCGTGCCTTTGGCTCCCAAAGTTTCCGAAGGTGAGCGGCTTATGATCGAGGCTACGCAAGCGCAAGCGGATAACAATCCTGTCAAGGCCGTGCAGCTCTGGGAGCAGTTGGCGCAAAAGTTCCCCAACGACAAGCGCGCGCATTATTTTCTCGGCGCCGCTTACTATGGACGGGATGAAGACGACAAGGCTATTGCCGAATTTGACCAGGCGATCAAAATCGACAAAGACTTTGCGCCAACTTATAATCTTTTAGGTTACACCTATTACCAGAAAGGCGATTATGGCAAAGCCGAGGAGGCTTTCAAAAACTATATTCGCCTCGTTCCCAGCGAAGCCAATCCCTACGATTCTCTTGCCGATTTGTATGCAAAAATAGGCCGGCACGATGAGGCGATCACAAACTATAAGAAGGCGGCGGAATTGAACCCCAAGTTTGCCTTCTCACAACGCAAGATCGGCAGCAACCTGGTTTTCATGGACAAATATGATGAGGGGCGCGAGGCTTATCGCAAAACCATGGAAATGGAAACGACGCCGTCGGGAAAACTCGCGGATATGGCAGCGATTGCCAGATCTTACGTTTACGAGGGTAAGCATCAGCAGGCGTTAGAGGAAAATGAGAAAGCCACCCGCGTCGGCGTACCGCACGTCGCGCCGCACGAATTCTTATATCGTCAGGCGTTAGAGGAAAACGAGAAAGTCTTGCAGATAGCGACCAAAGAAGGCCTTCCCGAATGGCAAGCGGGAACGCATTCGGCAAATTGCGATATCTATATTGAGACGGGCGACTTTGCCAAAGCCGAGCAGAGCCTGATGGAATGCCGGAAAGTGGTGACGAGCTCAAATCTCTCGCCAGCCATCAAAGAAAACTTTGCCAAAGGCGCGCTGTTTGATGAGGCACTGATTGCCGCAAAACGGAAAGATTTCACTAAAGCCATGGCCAAGGCGGATGAATACAAAGCCAAGATCGACGTCGGAAAAGATCCCAAGGAAATGGAAAATCATCACGCGCTCCTCGGACGTGTCTACTTTGAGAAGGGCGACTATGGCAAGGCTATCGAGCACCTCGGGCAAGCCAATCAGGAAAACCCGTATACGCTTTATCTCCTGGCGGTCGCCGAGTCAAAGGCGGGCGATAAAGTGAAGGCGGCGGAGTTGTTCAAGAAAGTTGCCAATTGGAACGAGGATAGCTTGAACTACGCCTTTGTCCGCTCGAAAGCTTTGATGGCGATGAAGAAAGAAATACCCAATTAAAAGGGCACCGTTGCCCGGAATCGGTTTTAGAGTAATTGGATGGAAAGCAAAAAGGGCGGCGGTTGTCGATAAGCTGCCGCCCTTTTGTTGAGATTTTTTTTCGGACAGGAGCAAATAAAATGGCCCGTGTTCTGATTATCGAAGACGCGGCCGAGCTGCGCCGGCTCTATCGGCTTGAGCTTGAATTGGAAGGGTATGAAATTATCGCAGTCGGATCGGGAAATGAAGGGCTGGAGATTTTAGCCCGCGAAAAGATAGACGCCGTGGTGTTGGAATTTCTGCTGCCGGATTTTGGGAGATTGCAACTGATGGATGACATACTGTCGCGGCAACGATATTTGCCGATCATCATCAATACGGGATACGATCAATTACGCCATGATTTCCATTGCTGGGGTGCAGAGGCTTTTGTGGTCAAGTCCTCTGATCTTGCGGAATTGAAAGGCGCCTTGGCTCAGGCCATTGCAGCCGCAAAATCGTGACCCTGAAATCACCCTCCAATTTTTCCTAACTGATGCCAAGTTCGAATAGTTGAAATTAAATTGCCGCATGGCTTGAGCTTCCTGATGAATGAAGTTTCGATTGCTGGTGCCCCTTGAAAATACGAAACGCTGAATCGGGAGCTCAAGCCCTTTCGCATAAAAAATTTCAAAAGGAGGTTAAACCGATGACAGACTCACTAGCTTTTATAGAAATTATGTTGGCGCAAAGCACTTTGCAGCAAAGTGGTTATTACCATGGCCCGGTCGATGGGAACCTCAGCAAATCTGCTCGCCAAGCGCTCATGGGCTTTCAGAAAGACGATGGCCTCGAAGTAACCGGAGAATTGGATGACGAGCTCTTGGGCCGACTCATGGCATTGCGGCAGAGAGGGCGTATACCACTGATGATTTTCAACGAACTTGATCCAAAGCTCAAAAGCAAGAAGTGTGGTGCCATGGCAGGTCTCATAGAAGAAATAAAACGAAGGAGCATATTATGAATTATCATAAAGTCGACGCCCCGCTCGCGGCGGCATTAGATGAAATCAAGAGCGCCGAAGAACCGCTGCTGGCGGTTTTCATTTATACTGCCAAATCGCGTGATGAAACCGCCACGACTTTTCTCAATGGCATCGGCGTCAGAGTCTATTCGAAAAATCAAGAAATTTTTACCGCCACCGTCTCGCCGCACACGGTCGAAGAATTATCCCAGCAGCCCTGGGTTCGCTATGTCAAGCTATCCCAACAGCTGCACATGCTCAATTAAATAGAGGATACTTTTTGGAAAACGGCTCAACCAATTCAAAGATCAACCGCATTGCGTTTATCGGCAATTACTTGCCGCGCCAGTGCGGCATCGCCACGTTCACCACCGACTTGTGTGAGGCCATCGCGGCCAAAAACGGCGGCACCACGTGCATTGCCCTGCCCGTCAACGACGTGGAGGCCGGCTACGTCTATCCGGCCCGCGTTCGCTTTGAATTGACGGAGAAGGACATCGACTCTTATCACCGCGCCGCCGACTTCCTGAATATCAACAACGTCGACCTGGTGTGCCTGCAACACGAGTATGGCATTTTCGGCGGCCGGGCGGGCAGTCACATTTTGTCCCTCTTGCGGGAATTACGCATGCCCATCGTCACGACCTTGCACACCATTCTGCGCGACCCCGACCCGGATCAGCAACGGGTGCTGAAAGAAATCGCCGCTCTATCCGATCGGTTGGTCGTGATGAGCGAGCGCGGCGCGGAATTTCTGCAGAAGATCTATCGGGTGCCGCCGGAGAAGATTGATTTTATTCCGCACGGCATCCCGGATTTGCCGTTTGTAGACCCGAGTTTCCATAAAGACCTGTTTGGCGTGGAGGGCAAACTCGTCTTGCTCAGTTTTGGCTTGCTCTCGGCGAACAAAGGGATCGAAAACGTCATCGCCGCCTTGCCTGATATTGTGGCGCGCTATCCGAACGTGGTGTACATCATCCTGGGCGCGACCCATCCTCACGTGATTCAGCACGAGGGCGAATCGTACCGGCTGTCCCTGCAATGGCTGGCCCAGGAAAAAGGTGTGGAAGGTCACGTGATTTTCTACAACCGTTTTGTCAGTTTGGAGGAACTCGTCGAGTTTATCGGCGCGGCAGACATATACCTCACCCCCTATCTCAACGAGGCGCAGATTGTCTCCGGCACTCTGGCCTACACATTGGGGGCGGGCAAGGCCGTGATTTCGACACCCTATTGGTATGCAGAAGAGATGCTGGCCGAAGGACGGGGTGCGCTGGTACCGTTCCATGATCCGGCGGCGCTCGCCGGACAGGTGATTGGCCTGTTTGACAACGAGGCCAAGCGCCATGCGATGCGCAAGCGCGCCTATTTGTTTGGGCGGGCAATGACTTGGCCGCAGGTGGCCCGCCGTTACCTCGAAAGTTTTGAGCGCGCCCGCGCCGAACGCCGAAATTTTATCCCGCCCGGCTTCACGGCTAAAGCACTCGATAAACGGCCGGGCGAACTGCCGCCCCTCAAACTCGATCATCTGCGCCACATGACGGACGAGACCGGCATACTGCAACACGCCATGTTCACCGTGCCCAACTATCGCGAGGGCTACACCACCGATGACAACGCCCGCGCGTTGATGGTCTGCGCGCTCCTGGAGGCACTGGGCACCGGCGAGGCGCTCGAATTGACTTCCCGCTATCTCGCCTTCGTTTGGTATGCTTTCAATGCGGAGACCGGGCGCTTTCGCAACTTTATGGATTACCAGCGTCATTGGCGGGAAGAGAGCGGTTCAGACGACAGCCACGGTCGCGCCTTGTGGGCGCTGGGCACCCTGTTGGGCCGCTCGAACACGCCTGCCCTGCAAAGTATGACGGGCCGGTTGTTCGAGCAGGCTTTACCCGCCATCCTTGATACGACCAGCCCGCGGGCCTGGGCCTTCGCGCTCATCGGCATCCACGAATATCTCCAGCGCTTCGCGGGTGACCGGCGGGCAGGCCAAGTGCGGGAGGAATTGGCCGGGCGGCTGCTGAGGCTGTATCAAAACAATCGCTCAGATGAATGGCGCTGGTTCGAGCCGGGGTTGACCTATTGCAACGCCGCGCTGCCGCATGCCTTGCTCGTCTGCGGCCAATCAATATCGAATACCGCCATGACCGAGGCTGGCCTCAAGTCGCTCAGTTGGCTGGCGGACTTGCAGCGCGCGGAGGCCGAAGGCAGGCATTTCGTCCCGATCGGCTCCAACGGCTTTTATGAGCAAGGGGGTGAGCGGGCCTGGTTCGATCAACAGCCGGTGGAGGCGCAAGCCATGGTCTCCGCCTGTCTCGAAGCCTTACGAATCACGGCAGACAAGCGCTGGCGCAAGGAAGCCCGCCGCGCCTTCGAGTGGTTCCTTGGGCGCAACGACTTGAACCTGCCCATCTACGACCCGACGACCGGCGGTTGTCGCGACGGTCTGCATCCTGACCGCCCGAACGAGAATCAGGGTGCGGAATCGACCCTCGCCTTTCTCCAGGCTTTGCTGGAGCTGCGCCTGGCTGAGAATACCATTCAATCAACCGGTTAGCATAAAGGACTATCTGTGCGTATTGCGATGCTCTCGCCGATTGCCTGGCGCACACCTCCACGACACTACGGTCCTTGGGAAAGCGTGGTCTCTCTTTTGACCGAGGGATTGGTAGCACGAGGTTTTGATGTTACCCTTTTTGCAACGGGCGATTCGGAAACAAGCGGCAAGCTGCACGCCATTTGCGCGCGGGGCTATGAAGAAGACCGCTCCATTATGCCGAAGGTATGGGAGTGCCTGCACATTTCGGAACTCTTTGAGCACGCGAAAGATTTTGATATAATCCACAACAACTTTGACTTCCTGCCTTTGACCTATACCGGCCTTATCACCACCCCAGTCGTTACCACCATTCACGGCTTTTCATCGCCCGGAATTTTGCCGATATACAAGAAATATAACAGCAGAGTGTCCTATGTTTCCATCAGCGATGCCGACCGGTCTCCGGATCTTGACTATATCAGAACCATCCATCACGGCATTGATACAAAACAGTTTGATTTTCAGCCTGAACCGGACGATTATCTGCTCTTTTTCGGGCGCATTCACCATGACAAGGGTGCCAGAGAAGCCCTTGAAATTGCCCGGGCCTGCAATAAAAAACTGATAATGGCAGGAATCATTCAGGATGAAGCTTACTATCACCAGTACGTCGAACCGCAGCTGCGCGACCATAATGCGGTCTACGTCGGTAGCGTTGGGCCGGTTCAGCGAAACCAGTTGCTGGGCAAAGCCTACGCGCTTCTGCATCCGATAAATTTCAATGAGCCTTTCGGGCTGTCCGTTGTAGAGTCCATGGCCTGCGGCACCCCCGTAATTGCCTTTGACAAGGGGAGCATGCCCGAACTGATCGAAGACGGCAAGAACGGTTTTCTCGTTACAACTGTGGATGAGGCAATAGAAGCTGTTGCACATGTAAAAGGTATTGACCGAACATGCTGCCGCCGCCGTGTTGAAGAGTATTTCACAACGGACCGCATGGTTGACGAATATGTTGAAGTCTACAAAAGTGTTCTTGAAACGACCAGGCCGAAAGCTTTGGAATCGAAAAAAAGCTTCCTACTCCCTGAATATGTGCAAACTATCATGAATGAAACAATGCCATGAATACGCAAGGCCCCATAGTAACACGTTATAGAAACAACCCCATTCTCACAAAAGCCGATGTCCCTTACCCTGTAGCCACGGTCCACAATGCCGGCATCGTCAAGCACAACGGCCGCTATATTATGCTTTTCAGGTCGCATGTGCACAACGGGCGCTCCATCATCGGTAGGGCCGACAGCGATGATGGTTTTTCCTTCACGGTTCATCCCGAACCCTTTCTCACACCGGCAAAGGACAACATTTTTGCGGCATATGAAGAGTTCGGAGTCGAGGACCTTAGAATCTGCCCTGTAGAGGGCGACTACCTGCTTACCTACAGCGCGTATTCCCGTCACGGCGTTCGGATTGCTCTTGCGCACACCAAGGATTTTGAAAAAGTTGACCGCATTGCGCTTATAACCCAGGCCGACCTTCGCAATGTTGTCATTTTTCCTTCGAAATTTGGTGGCCGCTATGTGCGTCTGGACCGGCCGCATTCCGAAATTTCACCCTGGTCTATCTGGATTTCCTATTCGCCTGACCTGGTTCACTGGGGCGATTCACGGGTGATTATGAAGCCGGCTCCCTATCACTGGGATGAAATGAAAATCGGGCCCGGCGCACCGCCCTTCAAAACTGACCAGGGCTGGCTGCATATTTATCATGGCGTCTTTAAGACTATGGCTGGTGCGGTGTATCGCCTTGGCACGGCCCTGCACGACCTTAATGATCCGGCACAAATCATCGGCGTTTCCGATCAGTGGATACTGCAGCCCGAAGCCCCTTGGGAGGTGAGCGGTTACGTACCCAATGTTGTTTTTACATGCGGAGCTGTTCCTGAAGACAACGGGACGGTTAAAATATACTGGGGCGGCGCTGATACCGTTATGTGCGCCGGAACGGCAGTGATTGATGACCTTATACAGTTATGTCTCACAAATTCCAGGGCGGCGCTGTAACAAAGGCAAGGGAATATATTTAAGTCGGAATACTTATCAAGGAACCATGTCTGATGATCCAAAAACAACTATCACATCCAAAACTCAAACGCAAACAGAAAAGACTCCTGGGTGACTCTTCACGCGTCATTGTCCGGCTTCATATGCCAGACGGTGCGCAGCGCATATCTAAGATCATTCAACGCATAGTGGATTTGCCTGACACAAAAGCCGAAGATCTTCTCGCACAAATAATGCTTGATTTTTCCGAGCGGCACAAAGACATCAAACGCGTTTTAGGGCGTCACATGAATGAGGTAAGAGATTATGTTCCTCGGAAAGCCGTGCTCACCGAGACCAAAAGAGCTCTCATCGGGGCCTATTTTACCATGGAGTACTCCATTGAATCGGCTGCGCTTTTTAACCCTTCAATCGTCCCACATCCTGATCAAAGCCATCTGGACAAAGGCAGTTTACGCTTTATCATGAGCCTGCGGGCAACCGGCGAAGGCCATGTTTCCTCGATTGTATTTCGCAGCGGTGTTCTTGACGCGCAGAATACGTTTTTCTTCGACCCGACCAGCGATTATGTCGAAACACCAGATGTCCTTTTAGATCCGGTTTACGACCGGCATCTCTTTGATCTGAAACTCATCGAAATGTCAGCCAGCAATGAGGTAACGGCTCATCTTCTTAGCCAGTTGCCGGAAAATTTCACCAGTAACGGATTACAAAGTAAAATTGAAGCGCTTCGCACAACCCCCGTTTTCCCGGTTAAGCGCCAAAACAAAACCTTCGAGGTTATGGACTGGCTTATCAATTCCAATTATGAGATAAATTTCCGACCCGATCACCTAATTTCCGAACGGGTTATCTTTCCCGTTTCGAAAAACGAAAGCAGAGGCATTGAAGACGCCCGGTTCGTGAGATTTATGGATGACCACGGTGAGGTTACCTATTACGCGACTTATACGGCTTATAATGGCTTGAAAATTCTGCCACAGATGATTGAAACAAAGGATTTTATCAAGTTTAATATATTAACCCTCAACGGCAAAGCAGTACAAAACAAGGGCATGGCTCTTTTTCCGCGTAAGATTGGCGATAGCTACGTCATGCTCTCGCGCCAGGACGGTGAAAACAATCGCATCATGTTCTCAGACCATATGCATTTCTGGCAGGAATCAGAAATCATACAGGAACCAACACGCCCCTGGGAATTTATTCAGATCGGCAACTGCGGCTCGCCCTTGGAAACCGATGAAGGATGGATAGTACTCACCCACGGTGTCGGGCCCATGCGTCAGTATTGCATTGGCGCCATACTACTTGATCTTGAGAATCCGGCAAAAATCATCGCCCGCCTGGAAGAGCCGTTACTAGCGCCGCATGAGGAAGAGCGCGAGGGGTATGTCCCCAATGTCGTTTATACCTGCGGCGCGATTATCCATAATAACGAGTTGGTCATTCCCTATGCCATGGCTGATATCATGTCTGGCATAGCAACCGTTGGAGTAAGTGAATTAATTAACTGCATGCAACCGGTGGCTTGATGATCTTGGCATGCGTTCCGAAGCCTGTGGGCCGATCCGGAGCACTTCCCGGAAGGGCTGTGGGGCATTGAGGACCCACGCATCACCTAATGCCGTCATCTATACCGCCTACTCACGCGTTGGCCCTGGCGCTCACCGAGGATTCCGCCACTTCGATCGCTATGGTGTGATCATGTCGCCAGAGGATAAGGACGCTGCCCCGCTGCTTCATCGAATTGGCGGCCATTGGGCATTAATCCATCGCCCGGTCAATGCTCCCGGCGCGCATATATGGATATCCTACTCGTCCGATTTTTGGTCACCGGCAGTATTCACGCCATGCTGGAATGGCTTGAACAAACACAGCTAACAAAAGAAGGAGAATCAAATCATGAACACAGTATTTCGTAACGACCCGATAAAGCTCCGCCCCGGAGTGAAGGAAGATGATTTTGAAAGAATTCAAAGAAAGACAGCATCCTGAGTACTAGTACTTTTCTTCCAAAAGTAATGGTACTTTTCTCTCCTAAAACCTGACCAGATTCATGATAGGACTAGTACCACCCATAGACCGTTTTTGAACCCTCAGGTCTATTGAATCCCTGCTCTGATTTGCCGATATTGATATTATGGACACTGAATAGCTGCGAAGTTTCAATCAAACAAGAACAAATCATGGAAGACAAAAAATCCTATTTGCAAAATCTCACCGACCAGCTCCACCAGTGGGACGTCGAAATCGATGAATTGAACGCGAGGGCGGGCAAAACCAATGCTGAAGCCAGGACGGAGCATCTCAATGAGATCGAAGATTTGCGCGCGAAGAAGGATGCGGCGCAGAGCCAGATGAAACAACTTCAGGCAGCGGGGGATGACAAGTGGAACGATATGAAAGCCGGCGTCGAAAAAAGCTGGACGGAACTCACAGACGCGTTTGCAAGCGCCTTTGCCAAGTTCGCATATGATGAATTATCATAAAGTCGACGCTACACTCGCGGTGGCATTAGATGAAATCAATAAATATACAATGTTTCTCACTCTTTACTTCAGGATGGTTAACATGAAGATCTTTGTTGGCAATCTCTCACGCAGTGCCACTCCCGAGGCGTTGCGGCAGGAGTTTGAAAAGTTTGGACAGGTGGTTTCAGTTGACATCATCAAGGATAAATTTAGTGGCGAATCGAAAGGGTTCGGTTTTGTGGAGATGCCGTCTAAAACCGAAGCGCAGGCGGCGATATCCGGGCTGAGCGGCCGAGAAGTTGATGGGAAATCCCTGAACGTCAATGAGGCCCGCCCACGGAACGACGACCGTCGAGGCAGCGGCAACGACCGCAGAGGTGGCGGCGGTTACCGCCGTTCCTGGTAAGTTGTTCGGACGTAACTATTCACCGTCCGGACGCTTTTGTGTGAGATGATAGTAGTCTCGTACAGGAGCTTGCTTGAAATACGGAGCGTCCGGACGTTTATTCAAGTTGCAAAAAATTAAGTGAATTAACATTTTCGAGAAAGGAGAATCCAATCATGACCACAGCATTTCGTAACGATCTGATAAAGCTCCGCACCGGAGTAAAGGAAGAGGCTTTTGAAAGGTTCGTGACCGAAGAACTGTTCCCATTCTTTGGCAAAAAATATGCAGGGCCCACCGGGAACACACATGCTTTTCTTACCAGCCAATCCCTCCTCAAAGGCACAAAAGACCGGCGGAAATATCGTTGGTTAACCGTGTGGAGTGGGCCGGCAGAGCGCGTTCAAGGTTCATCTTTTGAGCAGGTCCTGGTGGAGGATAATAATTCCACCGAGACAGAAGATATGTTAAAAAAGTTGGAATCTTTCGGCAACCGCTTGCCGGCAAGTATCTTGACCGAGGTAGTCAGACAGTCCGCGATACCGGAAACCTCAGCGTTGTAAGTAGAGCTTCGTAAAGCGGCTTCGCTTATATTTTTCACCAACGAGACCATGTATGCAAAAAATTAAAGTATTGTTAGCGAGCCGGCCCAAGATGCTATCTGACGTGATCCGAAACATGGTTGAGCGTCAGCCGGATATGGAAGTGGCGGGCGAAGTGCTCGACCCGATCGAGCTTTTGCTTGCCGTCAGGGCAATGAAGGTAGACGTGGTCATCGTCACACCGCTCGATTCGGATGGCGAATCAAGAATATGCCGCCTTATGCTGGCGGAGCATCCGCAGTTGAAAATCGTGACCATGTCGGCAAAGGACGACATGGCTTTTTTGCACGAATCTGGCGCCAGCAAGAAGCGCATCGACGAGCCTTCCGAGCCGTCAATTCTTGGCGCGATTCGGGAGTCCATGCGTTTGATCACTGGTTAGTCAAATTAAAGAGGCTACAAATGAAATGTAAGATGATTTTGGGTGCAAGCTTAATGATGCTCAGCGCGGTTCTGTGGAGAAATCTTGCTCAGAGCTCCCCCGCGGTGAAGCCCGCCACATTGGCGCCGCCGACCAATGTTCGAGTGGAAGCCGGCGAGAATGCGATTAAAGTGCTGTGGGACGCCAGTTCCGACGAGGCCGACCACACGTTTGCCGGGTACAACGTTTATTTCGATACCAAATCTTTAGTCCTGCTCTCACCGGATCGCCCTCCGAATGAGGTGCAAGTCGGCAAACGGGTGCACGCCTGTGTCATCAAAGGCCTGGAAAACGGCCGGCAGTATTTCTTTCACGTGCGTGCCCGCAATATTGGTGGTGGCATTAGCGCGGCCAGCCTGCCGGAACAAGAGGCGGCGCCACAGCCCGAAGGGAAGAATTATGCCGTTTCCATGTACGATGACGACGTCTCCACGACCGCCAGCAACAGCGGTTACGGCTGGAGCCGTGAAAACGGCCAGGACATACCTGGCTATAGGGGCGTGACACAACACGGGAAATATGTCGATATCGTCATGATGGAATTGCCTGCTGCCAAAAGCAAGTCAATTTTTATCAGCCCCTCTGAGGCCGATTTCACTCGACGCTGGCCGTTGCGGAACAAGACACTGATCGCCGATATCGGGACAAACTGGGTGATGGCGGATTCGCTGCCGGACGAGGCCTTTACCATGACTGCAGAAATCAAACATGGCCACGTTTATGTCTTGAAGACCCATGACAATTATTACGTCAAACTGCGCATCGATTCCATCGAAGAAGTGAACCTGCTGCTCCGTTTCGAAGAGCCGCGCCGCAACGCCATTCTCAACAAAATTACTTTCACTTACGCCTCTCAGCTTGACCAGAATTATGAGCACTTCTTGACGGGCAAGCCTTAGTTGCATGCAACGGATTGTTAATTTCGCATTTAGGAGATAAAATGACACCCAATCCCTGCACCAATCTGAATCATCGCCGCTCGGAATCACCGGTGCGCTTTTGCCCGCAGTGCGGCTCGGTAGTCAACGCACACATTCTGACGCGGAAATGCAGCGAAATCAACCATGCCAGAAGCCGGCGCAACCAGCATCTTTTCTGTGTTGATTGTGGCGATACGCTCCGGCGCGGCTCATCTAGCATTGCTCCTTTGCGCCGATGAGGCACCCAACTCAAAGCTATTTTTGCAAAACTTCAGGAGAGACCATCTATGCCAACGACGACACGAACGCCCAGAACCAAATGCTACCTTCACGAAATGCGGCAGCCTTTGGATCTGCCTTATGAGCCGCACAAATACCACATCTGTTTGATTTGCCAATTTCGCTTGCTGGAAATAGCGAAAACCCAGTTTCGCTTCGAATGCAGCAAACAGGTGGTTACGATTTCCTTGCAACCCGAACGTGAAAAAGAAACCGTCTAGAGGAAAATATGCAAAGTAATGGCAACAAAATTTTTGTGGGAATAAAGGTCGGTGATCGGCTCCGCGACCAGCTCGATTCCAGCCATGCGTCCATGAAGCCGTTCTTCGCCGGCAACAATCCCGAGTATCTGCAAGTCATGCAAATTGATGACGCCGAGCACATCGGCAAGATTACCTCAAGCGGCGCCTCGTTAGAGACGCTGAGCAATATGCGCATGAACGTGAAAACCATGCTCCAGATGATCTGCCCCAAAGTTACCCTGGTTGACGACGCCATTAGGATTTTTGCGCTCACGCCAAAACTGGAGAGGACTTATCACTAAGGAACAACAAGCTTGTGATTCAACCCAAAGACCTTTATCGAAAACTGGCGGCGCTGCTGGCAAACATTGACGAATGAAAATGGCCGAGGCCATGCAGAAACTCAATCGCGTCATTCACCGCAGCACCTTGTCAGCCCGTTTTATCTCGCTGTTTTATGGAGAAATCGAAAGCAACGGTAATATTTTTTATGTTAACGCTGGGCATCCGCCGCCGCTCCTGGTGCATGGATCGCAGGTCAAGCAGCTCAAGGCGACCGGGATGATTCTCGGCGCCATATCTGAAATCTCATTGCGCCGCGCTTCCACGAGCTTTGAGCCAGGCGCTGTTTTGGTGATGTATAGTGACGGCCTGCTTGAACGGCGCAACGACGATGACGAGGAATTCGGCCTCCCACGCCTGGAAAAATTGATCGTTCAGCACCAACAGAAAAGCGCCCAACAGATTTTGGAGGTGATTTTCCAAACGATCTTTGCGTTCGGCAATCAAGCCAAGTGGCAGGACGACGTTACGGCTGTAGTGATTAAAAAATGGTTTTCTTGATTTACAAATGTAGCCTCACCGCGCGGACGTGGTTGTTGCCGGATTTGATCCGGTTCAGCTTGCTATAGCCGTAGTTGAAATTGACATACCACGCCGAATCCGCCTCTCCTCTGTCCGAAGTCCACATCCACGATCTCTGTTTGGAATTAAAGATTGGGTCAATATACAGCCCATCATGATTGGGAGATCGCTCCATCAGCGTCATGGCTTCTTCCAATGTGGGCAGCCGCCAATCGTTGAAGCCGGCAAAGCCGCGCTTGTTCAGGCTATTGATCCACTCCATGGCCAGCCTGTAGACCATCTGTTGTGACGAAGCGGTTTGTTGCCACATCAATCCCGTCGTCCGGTCAATAACAACTTCATCACGGTGCAAGGTTCTCACGACAAACCTGTTGGGCATGTAACGACTTTTAGCTTGTTGCGGTGTATCGTACAAACTAGTTTCTGCAAGCATGGAATCTCCTTTTTCGATTTGAGCGGGCTTCACTGGAAAACCCTCCAGGCGTAGCTTCTTCCGTCGCCAGTGTTATATTTCAATATACGGAAAAATAATTTTAGAAAGAAGGATTATTTGAGAATAGCAACAATACTCACCCAAGTCAAAAAATTTTTTTGGACTACTAACTTTTGGGAACCTGCGAGTCTCTATTAGAGTAGAGAAGTTGGTGAAATTCGGAGCAACGATGGCCAAGACACGCGCCGATCTTCCGGATGAAGTGCTGGTGGTTGCCGCCATTCTCGGCGATCTCGAAGCGTTCAAATTGAAATTTTAAGAAACGGAGATAAGCAATGGAACGAGAAAAAGAGCTGACCAAACTGATCAACGTGCTGCGCCGGACTGCACGCGTGGCCTTGCAGTCCCAATGGACGGAAGCCAATGGCGATGCCGCCAAGTTTTGTGTCGAGCAATACAATCGAGTGCTGGCGCGATTGAAAGAGCTCGACCCCACCGTGTCCACCCTGTTTGAGCCGCTTGCCGCCGGCAGTTCTCTCACAGTGGTGGCGATGGCTTGCCGCCAACTCGCAGCTTATTATGAGGACGAAGTGGGTGGGTCGTCAGAATGGCCGCGGGTGTACGGTGCGGCTTTCGACAGCGAGGGCTTTAAGGATTTCTGGCGCAAATGCGCGGGCGACGTTCAAGATTTGGGCGAGATGATCCGCGAAAGCGTCGAGATGTGGGCGCGACAACGCCGTCAGAAGGG
The DNA here is from genome assembly GCA_022616415.1 of Candidatus Zhuqueibacterota bacterium. GTDB lineage: Bacteria > Zhuqueibacterota > Zhuqueibacteria > Zhuqueibacterales > Zhuqueibacteraceae > Zhuqueibacter. The sequence continues at coordinate 16,661 of JAKEEU010000433.1, forward strand.
TGGAACGGCCGAGAGTAGCGAACAGAAAACAGATAAAAGTTAGTGTTGCCTTTGGTAATACGCGCATCCTTTCGCCAACGGGCACGCCTCGCATTGGGGCCGAGCCCTCTTGCATAATTCTTGTCCGTGTTGTCGCAGCAACTGGTGCGCGCGAATCAGCCAATCACACTCTTTTTTACATTGGGGCTGCACGGCGGCTTGTGCGGATTTGTAGCTGGCCGCATAATTCTTTTTCTCTTCGCCAAACCCGAGGCGAAGCAGAACGCGCAGCCCGTTCGATTCCAATGCGAGAATGGGGTGGCTCCAGGAAAAGAGCAAAATCTTTTCCGCGCCCGGCTCACCGATGCTTGGGAATTTTTGCAGTAGTTTTTTTGCGTCTTTCAAAGGCTGCAAGAGAATCGTGTGCAAATCCCCTTGAAAATGCTTTATTGCAATCGTGGCAATCCTGCGAAGTTTTTCGACGCGCTGCTCGGGAAGAATGCCGATCTTGGCAATCGCAAACAGCAACTCATCTGGCGCCGCGAGAACCTGTTGCGGCTTGACGCCAACGCGTTGCTTTAGCGCCTGAAAGGCTTTCTCTCGTCGCTCATCATCAACCAAATACGCCACATTTTCCCGAAGAATCATTTCGAGCGGGTTGGTCAGCTTCGGCGGTTCCGGCCGCCCATAGAGCTTCTCAAGATCAGCAATGATTTCCTGAAAGTTGGTTTGGGCGTGGGGAGATATTTGTGTTATTTTTTGTCGCATACAAGAACCTGCTTGCGTTTGGCCGTGACGTTCCTACCCCCTTTTATATTGCTGCAAGGCTTCTTTCACCTGCCAGTAGCCGTAACCAAAGAGACCGAGACTCAATCCGTATAGCCCGCCATATACCCACGGCTGAATGGGAGAAGAAAGAGCGCTGGGAAGCGTCCACAAATAAATAATCAGACCACAAGCCACCACGAAAAAGAAGATTGGCAGAAGCAGCACCGCCAGTTTTAACTTCCAGTTTTGTTCCGTATTGATTGGATCCATCCACAAAGGCGCAATAAGAGCGATTTGCTGGTCGGTCAGAATGATTTGTTGGGGATCCTTTTGCAGATAGAAGTCGTGGAAAGCCCGGCGCAGTTTGGCCGTTTCATAAAAGGAAGAGGCGTACAGCCAAAAGCCGATGGCCAGCACGAGTGGAAATATCAAAATTGATTCATTGAGCCCCACCGGCAGCTTGCCCAATGGCGACTCAATCTGGCTGAGCCGAGCCGACACTTCCTCCTTGGTTTTTTCAAGATGGGTGACCTGTTGCTCCAAATCCGTTTTTGACTCTTCGAGATGGGCGACTTCATTTTTCAGTTTGTCGCTTTGCGTTTGTAGAAGCGCTCCATACTTGCTCCAAAAGCGCTTCACTTCCTCGTCCAATTCAACAAAAAAACTGCCTTTCCCCTGCAGGGTGCGCCAGAATTCGGTATTGGCTTCAAATTTTTTATTGAACGCGATGCGGAGGCTATCCAATCCCTGCCGGATAGAAGTGGTATCGAGTGACACCACTCCAGCCACTTCCGGCGCTTGCAGCGCGGGAAGGATACTTTGGTTGATAATATCGCCGTAGTCATCAAATTCCCGTATAACCGCTGCTCGGACTTTGCATTTTACCCATTCATCTCCCGACAAACGCTCGCATGAATCATGCGAGGCAATAGATTGTTGAATATTCTGCTGAGCCATCTGTAGAAAAATGGGGGCATTGGCCTCCTGCAATGGCGGGTTCTCCGACAGCAATGAAGTTTGCTGGGCGTCGGGATTTTTCAGTGTGCGAATAAAATCGCGCAACTTTTGCGGGCCGGCGGTGATCTCGTCACGCAAAGTGCGAACACTTTTTTCCACGCTCTGACAGGCTGCAATGCTCGTATCCCTTTGTGCAATCTCCGCCGGCAGCGATTCGAGATGCTGAACAATTTTTCGGCTTTGCATCTGGATGGAAAAATAGGGCAGCAGAATCAGGAGAAAGAAGGCCAGGGCAAAGCCCGTCACGCCGGTGAGGAGATTGCGAAAACTTTTCGATTTGCTCTCATAGAGATCGAAAACGCGCTGGCTATGTTCCTCGCGAATTTTCGCGATTTTTTCATCATTGTTCGTTTCCATAGTTTTCTCTCAGAGTTTCTTCAGGGTATTCAGAAAGTAAAACAACCCGTGCAGATGATCCACGTGGTCGGGCGCCGTGTTACCGGCAAAGCCCAGAACAGCAAAATGATGCCGCCGCGCCCGGCTCAGTTGCTGCATACCGCGTGGACCCCATTTCAGAATTGGTTGGCGCCGGATGTCGAGTTTTTGCAAAATAAAATCGGTTGCCTCCGTGGCGCTGACAAAAGTGCCGGGAAAAATCTCCGAATGGGTGATTAAAAACCTTTTTGAAGAATTTTTCTTTCCCGCCGCGTGGGCAAATTGCAAAAACGCTTCCAAACCGGTGCTGTCCATTTTCCCGCCTTCAGCCAGAACTTGGCGCTCGGGAATATAACTCGCATGAATCCCATCCAACAACAGAATTGCATCCACGCGGCTAAAATTCTGTTGGGTGCTGATAATTTTTCTGATGGCGCCATAACCGGCGCTAAACCCGCTCAAGATAACTTGACGTACAGTAATTTGAGGTGCGAGCTTTTGATGGAGACTGTCCATAATCGCTGTAAGCAAAGTCGAAAACTTAGTTGAATCATCAAACGCATTGCCATAAACGCTCGAGCCGCTACCAAGATTGGCCACCGCCGCCACAACCGAACCTTTGTATCTTGTAGCCGCATATTGCACCAAGAAACCGGCGCCGTGAAAATGCAGCAGCAGATCAAAGCGGCGGAATTTTTGTTGGCGCTGCGGAATGAAGATTTCTACCGGTTTGGGGAGAACGTCGGAAATCGTAAATTCGATTCCTGGAAACTTTTGGGTTGGGATTCGCTCGTGCGCCCGCGTGTTTTCAACCATCGGCGAGGGATTTTGAGCAGCCGGTTTGGGGCCATCCTTTTGCTGGGCATGCGCGAATGCGACACACAGCAGCATGGGATAAAAAGCGGACCATACTCTCATGGCGCCATCTCGTCCATGATTGAGCGATATGAAAATTTCATGGCGTGGCTTTTACGCTCACGCGCGGATAAAAATAGAGATGCGCGGGAATGCCGCCCAACTTTTCGCTAATGGTGAAATATCCGTTCCCAACTGCGTTCCATCCGACGGCCTCGCCCTGTGGCTCCCAAATATACGGCAACATCGCCGGCGCTTTTTTAAAAGCCTCTCCCAAATTTTGCTCGGGCAAACGATGCCAATAGTAAATCGCCGGATAAGTTTTGACCAGAATCTCGTCGCCGGAAGGCGAGATGTCCCCGCCGACGACCCAACCCAATGGCAGCGTGGCCACTTGCTCTAGGCGTGTGCCGCGCTTGAGCGATTGCGGATAAGCGGCGCGGAAAACGTGACTGCTGCTATCGCCTTTGGTGAGAATGTAAATATCTTTGGTCAGCGGATCAACCATCAGCGCCTCGGCATCATAATTGATCCGCGGATAAAACACCGCAATCCTCTCGGCGCCGAAAAGCGTCGTGTCCACCGGCGCTTGGCTCGAATCGACTTTCGGCTCCGGAATGCGGTAGATATATTTATACTCGTATTCTCTGCCATTATCGCCGATATCGCCGATATAGAGATAGTGCTGCTCCTCGACCGGCCCGGGACCGATGGCGATATCTTCCCAATCATGTGCGGCAACACCGGCGATCGTATAAACACCGAGAGGCTTGCCTTTGGTGTTCAACGCGAAGAGGCGGTTTTTGCCGCCGGAATCATTGTGCGTCCACAGCACGCCGGGGTTCTGCCGGCTCGCCATAATTCCCGAAGCTTCCCTGATTCGATCATGTTCGATCAAACCGCAATCGACGCGATTTCCAAACTTGGGTGCTTGCGTGAACGCTCGAAACCAAAGTACGCCCTCGCCGAATATAACGATCAAAATCCATACCCACATTCGTCTATTGATCATAAAAGTAAATTCATTGAATAAAAATTGCCCAACGGATAAATGCTGCCAACGGATAGTTTTATTTATAAATCTGTTGGCCGCTTTCATCCATTGGTGATAAAAACTTTCAGAATTTTTTATGCGTGTGGGTATCCAATTTGCTCACGGTGTACCTTGCTGCAACCATCGCTTCGCCTCCTGAAGCTGGCGCTGCACCTGCGCCAGCGATGTCCCTCCTATCGCATTCCGCCGCTCGACACTGACCTCGGCATCAAAACATTTCATCACCTCGTCATCAAAAGCCGGGTGCAGCGCTTTCCAAAAATGCAAAGGCAGCTCGTGCAGGCAAAAAGCGACGCGCTCGGCGTGCTGCACGGCTTGCGCGACGAGATTATGCGCTTGCCGGAACGGAATGCCTTTGCGCACAAGATAGTCCGCGATATCGGTGGCAAAGAGGCTGCTATCAATGGCAGCTTCCATTTTTTCCTTGCGAAAGCGGCAGGTGGCGAGCGCGCCGGCAAACACCTCAAGACAATCTTGGGTGATTTGCAGTAATTCGAATACGGCGCGTTTGTCCTCTTGCAAATCGCGGTTGTACGTCACCGGCAGGCCCTTTTGCAACATCATAATTCCGGACAAAATTCCAATGGCCATGGCGGCTTGCCCGCGCATCAGCTCGAAGGCATCGGGATTTTTCTTGTTGGGCATCATGCTGGAGCCGGTGGCAAATTGGTCGCCGAGGTTGATGAAGCTGAATTCCTGCCCGCTCCACAAAATAAAATCGTGACAATAGCGGCTCAGTGTAGTGCAAATATCGGCGCAGATAAAGCCGACTTCACTGCAAAAGCTTCTGCTGCCGGTGGCGTCGATGGAGTTTTCCATCACGCGGCTGAACCCGAGCTCAGTTGCCAGCAATTTCCGATCAACTGCAAATGCCGTGCCGGCAACTGATCCAGAGCCAAGCGGCAGCTCGTCGATTCTTAACAAGAAATCGTTCAATTGCTCGCTGTGTCTTCGCAGCGCGAAAAACGCCGAGAGCAGATAATGCGCCAACCGGATCGGCTGCGCTTGCTGCGTGTGCGTGTAGCCGGGGAGGATCATCTCCTCGGTTGCTTCGGCTTGCGTCACAATCACCTGAACGAGGTTTCGGAGCAGCGCCTGCAGCTCATTCACCTTACGCTTCAAATAAAGCCGAAAATCCGTGACCACTTGATCGTTGCGGCTGCGTCCGGTGTGGATTTTCGCGCCGGCGTCTCCCGCCAACTCCGTCAGCCGGCGTTCGACCGCCACGTGAATGTCTTCATCTTGCGGCAAAAATTGAAATCGCGCACGGCGAAACTCCTGCTCGATGGCGCGCAGCGCGCGCTGAATTTTCGTTTCCTCAGCCGCGGTCAAAATGTTCGCAGCGCGCAATGCCTTAGCCCAGGCGCGGCCGACAGCCAAATCTTCTTCCCAAAGCACGCGGTCAATTTCAAGCGAGTGGCTGAATCGTTCCATCAACTCCGATGGGCCGGATTCAAAGCGGCCACGCCACACTTTCGCAGGCTGATTTTGTTTGGCTCTGGTTTTCTTTTTCATGCCGATTTCCGTTATTGCCACATTCACACGATAAAGCTGCTTTTACATCCGAATTTACCGAATGATTTCAAATGAGTTGTCGAAATTCATCTTTTGCAAAAGTTGCAACATTGCCTCTATTTCCGCTTTTTTCACCTGTGCGATGTTCAGCTCAAAGGTTCTTTTGGTGCTTTTGATGCGAACTTCGCTGTCGCCAATGCGGATTGATTTCAACATCTCATATTCGTCTTCATCGGCATCGCCTTCATAAGACACATGCACGCCTCTTTCGTGGGGATAGAGAAACATTTCAAATTTTGGCGTTCTCATCAATATCAAGCTCTCGATGTCATACAAATCGTTGATTGCAACGGCAAAAGAGACGATTAAATCCGTACCGGATTCGCAAGTGATGAACGTTACGTTCAGCATCGTATCACACTCATCAATTTTTTAGTAACAGTGTACGAAGTCGGACTGGCTTCGCATGATCGTGCTAATTTGTAGCACCGTCGTACGCAAGTCCGGCTTCACTTCTGTAACAGCAAAGGCCCGAGCCGTTGTCCGATAAATTCGGGCATGATGCCGAAATACGCCAGCTCGATATCCGGTTCCTGGCGAAAATCGATCTGAGCCTAAACGGCCGGCACGCCATTAACATAAAGGACGTAAATTTCAACCTTCGGGTTTTGAATGATCGCGCGCAGTTCATCGTCGCGCATTTGGCGGCGCTCGTACCACAACCACGGCCCGCCGACCGTGTTGTAAAGATAACAATAAAAGGAGACGGTCGGGCAAATCGCCTGTGTGATCGAAATGTTTGGCGGCGAATTCAGAGCTCGGCACGGCGGCCTTTCGCGCATCTCGAGATAGGTAATCGTAGTTTTGAGCTTGTCATGAGGAATGTTTTGCTCGTTCGTCATTGGAATCAATTCTATAAAGACCGGTTTCGATAAGTGTCCAAATCATCTGTAGTCATTTCTTCCGGCGGAACCAAGCAATAGTGTTTTTCAGACGCAATGATAATGCCATTCTTGGTCTTCGCAAACTCAAAGAGCGCTATAATCTCTTCTGTCATAAACTGTGCTGCAATGGGACGGCAAATCAAAGATGGAAACTTCGTCTCACAAATCGCAAAGTCTTGCTCGATTTGCACGATACCAAGCTTGTCCTTGCCGCCTTTGGCTTGAACCGGAAAAACATAATGCGCGCCCCGTCGATCCAGACCAATATAGATTTCGTCGGTCTCAACCTGGCCCATCTTTGGAACAGTCGTGCGGAGGTGACTTTGCAAAGAGTAACAAGTCACACCCGTAAAAATATCAACCAGACGATTATACCGCAATTTTGCCAAGAGTGCTTGCTCATCGCTAAGTGCATATTGAGCGATTATACCTGGCGTGGCATCTGGAATCTTGATCTCGTCCAGCCTTTCTGACGGAACAATGCTCTTTAGCCGAGTCGCTACAAATGCGTATCTCGCGCGCCCTTGTGGGCGAATAATCCATTCTTGTCCCTTTGGTGCTTTAGCGCGTATGGATACGGGCAGAGCCGACCGATACCTAAAGCTGTAGAGAATATCACCAAGATTCTTGGGAATTTTGATTTTCAGCTCGTTGGCAACGCGGATAATCTCTTCCCTTTCAAATGGCACTTCGATAGCGCCATCTTTGTAATGCTTGAAAAAGATTTTTTCGACAATCTGTGTGTAGCGATTTTTGAAACCAGCCATTTTAGTTTTGATTTTATTTTCCAGGCCAGCGCAATACAACAACTTCTTCGCGGAGTTGTTCTCTGGTGGCAGTTGCAAGACGCGTACGAAACAAGTCAATATTGACAACTTCGTAGCCTAAAGATTTTGCTATGTCTGCCAGCAATTGACCTGTTCGAATCATGATGCGCAAGTAAGAGGCTTGATCACCCACAACGTAGGCAAGTTGAGCGCCCGGCTTAAGTATTTGCCGCAATTCGGCCAAATGTCTACTCATGCCACCGAAATAAAGTTTTGTTACCCTGCCATACATTCGTTCAAATCCTGAGGTCTTACCAAGCTCAAGGCGACGCCGTTCGATATCCGTCGCGATGCGTTGAATTTCAGGGTGATTAGCGACCCATTGATCATCATCGTCATCTTTATAAACCGTGCGGGTATTAGAACGCACCAAGCTGCGTTTGAGTGATTGCAGCTCAGCGTGATTATTGATGAATCCGAGCAAAACCGATTCTAAACGAGTCGTCCGCGTGTAATCCTTTTCGTTTGGGTAAGGTGGTGACGTAATCACGGCGTCAATCGTATTGGGCTTCAACAGAGGGGCGAGTTGTCGGGAATCAGCAAGATATGCCACGGCTTTTGTGCCTTTATAATGTTGAAAATTCTTCAGGTCATGCCCCATTTTTTTGACTTCAGCCAACCAAGCGCTAATCACTGGAGCGTCGGATCGGAGCTTGCCGATTCCAACTTCGGGGCCGAACCGCAAATTACTAATAGAGAAAACCAGGGCTTTGGCCAAAGCCAAGCGCTCATGACGATAATACGGCTCTTGGTGCTTTTGATTTAAAGCTTCGATTAAAACTAAAGTTTTGTGCAATGGCAACGGGCTGATTGAATCTTTTAGCAACAGCTTCGTTTTTTCCGGCTCCAGTTTTTGCAGCTTCAATTTCCGACCCGAATTCGTATGAAAGAAAGGCTCATCCTCAATGCCATCCGCCTCTAACTTTTTTGTTGCAAGATCTGCCACTTCACCGGCGTGTTCCAATAAGCAATCCGGAGAAATGTTCCAATCTACTTTGACCTGGCTGGCAAAATGTGAAATAGGATGCGCTTCGATGCCGATACTCGGTATGCCCAGCATTTTGGCTTCAACGATCGTCGTTCCTGTTCCGCAAAAGGGATCCAACAATGTTTGGCTATCTTGCAAACCGAATCGCTTGACGTATTCGTCAACCAAATGCGGAGGGAATGAAAGCACGAAACGATACCAGTCATGAACCGGCTGATCTTTGGGCTGCAGCTTGTTCATGCTTCCATTGCTGTGGGGACGATTTATTTTTCTTGCCAGTGTGATCAAACTCATCTTCGTTTGTAGTTTTTCTTATGCGCCGCATGAATTTTTTTCCATCTTTCCTTTTCGAGCAATTCCGCGGTCTTGTCTTCTTTGCGATTGAGATACGCGATTTCTTTTTGCAGCTTTTCGTAGCTCGCGAAGCGATCCAGATCGAGGGTGCCATCTTCCAGCGCTTGCTGTACCGCGCAGCCCGGCTCCGGCCCGTGTTGGCAATCGCGAAAGCGGCATTGTTGCGCCAGCTCGGCGATGTCTTCGAACGCGTCTTTGATGCCTTCGTCGCCGCCCCAAAGCTGCAGCTCGCGCATGCCGGGCGTATCCATAAGCAAACCGCCGGAAGGCAACAAAATCAGCTCGCGCCGCGAAGTCGTGTGCCGGCCGCGATCATCGGTCTCACGCACCTCGCGCGTTTTTAGAATTTCTTCGCCGAGCAAATGATTGATGATCGTAGACTTGCCCACGCCGGAAGAGCCGAGCAGCGCGCCGGTTGTTCCCTTTTTAATATGAGACAGCAACTCATCCAAACCTTGATCGTTCACCGCGCTCATAATAATGACCGGCACGCCGAGCGCAACAGCTTCGACTTCTTGCCTGATTGGCTCGATCTCCTCGCACAAATCAGCTTTGTTCAACACGAGGACGGGATTTGCCCCGCTCTCCCACGCCACCACGAGATAGCGCTCGATGCGCCGCAAATTGAAATTGCCGTCCAAGCCCGTCACCAAAAAGACGGTGTCGATATTGGCGGCAACGATTTGCTCTTCGGTTCTAGTTCCGGCGGCTTTGCGCGAGAATTTGCTCTTGCGCGGCAGGAGGTCGTAAATCGTGGCCTTGCCCTCGTTTTCGCGGATGCGAATGACGACCCAATCCCCGACGACGGGCAAATCATCTTTGCTGCGGGCTTCATATTGCATCTTGCCGGTGGTCTCCGCGCGCAGCTCGCCGTGCTCGGTATACAAAACGTATTGCGTCTTGTGCTGCACGGCGACGCGGCCGGCGCTGTAGCCCGCTTCGGTGTATGGCGCAAAGTGGCTGGCAAAAAAATCGTTCCAGCCGAAGGATTCCAAGGTCAACATAAACCACTTTCATCGAGAGGCGGAGTGAATTAGCGCGCGATTGGTCAGGCTCCACGCCGCAACTCCTGCCAATCCAAATCCGAGCGCATTCGCCGTGCCGTGCAAGACGCGCATCCAGGGAATATCCAACCAACCGACAGGGAAGTAGAAACGACAACCGTAAAGTGCAGCCAAAATCATGCTGAATAAGAGTGAAATGGCTGCGACAGCCCAAAGGCTGCGAGTCAACGATGGCCAGGCCTTTTGCATCGATAACCGCAAGTGCAGCCAGGCGGTGATCGAACCCGCCAGCGCGGTCAAACACGCGGCGAAGCATTCGAGCAAGGTTCCGTAAGCAAAACCGAATTTGCGGATCGCACTGCTCTCGTCAATCACGTAAATAATACGGCAAGCATTCAACCACCACAGGCCAAAACAGCGTGCGACCACAGCCACTGTCAATCCAGGCACAAGCCGAGTGTCCGGCCAACAAATCCGCACCCAACCGAGATTGAACATTTCCCAGCTTCGCAGCGCTGCGCAAGCAGCCTCGAACGTCGCCAGTCCTTTGCCGAGGCAAATGCGACGATGATCGACGACATAACCCCGAGGCGGAAAATCACGAGAATAGCCAACTTCGGAATAAGAGAACGGCTTCTCGCTTTGTCGGGCGACGAATTCGCGAATGGCCTTCGTCGAAGGTTGGGCTAAAAAACATGGCATCGCCAATCCAATACTTTTTCCCCCATGCGCAATCGGCTGGAGATTTCATCAGGGTCGTTGCGGCGCCGCGCGAAACCGTGTTTTTGCAGCAAGAGGCCGCACTGTTGAATAACCTCGATCAGTTCATCAGCAGGCTTGCCGGAGGTTTTGCTCTCGGCTTCGTTGATCGCCGCGGTAATGCGGTCGAGATCGGCTTGGGCAAATAGACTTGAGGTGAGTCGCGGCATAAAAATTCAATCGTGAATGGTTTCCCCGGGGCGCAGTATCCACGCTTGCGGATGATGCGTGAATCCGACGTGCGGATAATATTTTTCTGCGGCGGGCGCAGCCAGAAGCAAGACCGTCGCTTGCGAGGCCGCGGCTTGTGTGCGGCGCATCAATTCCTTGCCGATGCCCTGCCGCTGATGCGAAACGCGCACCGCCAAATCGGATAAATATGTGATATAAGCGAAATCCGTCAGCGAGCGTGAGATGCCGACCAGCAAATCGCCGTCCCATGCCGTGATGACGAGATTGGCATGTTGCAGCATCAACTTCATGCGCTCGCGCGCATCGACCGGCCGCCGCTCGCCCAAAGTCGAAGCGCGGTATAGCTCGATGACGGCGTCGAGATTCAAATCATTGCCGGTTTTGTAGGTGATCATTTACGCTACTGATTGTACTGGTAGTGGATTGAGTTGGCTGCTGGCTTGATCAAAGGGTTTCTTGCCGGCTTTCCTCTTTTCGGGATACCACCAGGGATACTTTTTGTCATCCAAAATCAGAAAACGGTTGCAATACTCTTTGATTTCGTTGCGAAATTCAAGCAGTATCGGCAAGTTCTGCCAAAAGAATTTTTCAATTCGGCCAAATCGTTCTTCGAGGCTTGCCTGATCATATTGCAAGCGAAAAGCGATTTCTAGGCCGAGGGATTTTCGCTCATCCAAATAAAGCCGCAGATCATCGAGCGCCGTGATTGCATCGAGAACATTCAGGCTGTTTAAATCATCGTCGTCTTTCAGGATCACGCGTCCGCTAAATGTCTCTACTTGGATATTGGCTTCCTTTGAATCTGCCGCTATTTTTAGCCTATGTCGAAGCCCTTCGTCTTGACTGCTGCTTTGGATGAAATTGCGCAACCGTTGATCGAGAAGCGCTTTCTGAAGCGCAAAATCTTGCAGCCGTCCGTTGAGTTTTTGCGCTACCGGATAGCGGAATGAAGTGTTGTCCAAACCCGCTAAAGCGCGGTCAAAATATCCCTTGAATATAAAGAGCCGCGCGTAGACATATTCCAGCGAATATGGAGATTCTTTCATCTCAACCCAATAGGTCAAGAATTCCCGATAATCTTCCGACAATGAATCAAGCAACTCGGTTAAGTTGCCGAATTCCTTCTCGCTTGTTATCTGCAATGTCTTCATAGACTTTTATTGGCCCCAAGGTTTTTCGATATAACGCCGATAATAGGTCAAAGCCTCTCGCTTGAATTGGCCGTGATTTTGCGGAGGCTGAGACGGATCAAGAATAGGCCGGAAGCTGGTAATAATTCGCTGCATTGCCGGTTCCATCGCAACAAATATTCCGCGTGAATCTATTGCACATTTTCTTCGTTCGACACCAAAGCGTTTGGTGTTCATCTTGATCGTGCCAATATAACCACCGAGCGAATTCAGCCGTGCCTTTTCGGTTTCCTGATGATACAATGTTTCCAACGCCGCACGCTCCTCGCGACATTGGCGATCTTTCTCATCTCGGCTTATCTCAAACACATCTTCCCAGCGCTCGTCGCCGTATCGATTGTCGACGAGACAAACGTGCGTTTCGCATTTCTCGCGTAACTTTGGAAATGGCAGCGGCATATATTCCCCCCGTTCCTCCGGTTCTGTTTACAGCCAAAATAGCAAAATTAACTCAGCTTTGCAAATGGAAAATTTCGAGCGTAACAAGGCAAAGTTACAGGTGGAGATGATGTCATTCCGGAGGAATCTTGTTTCAATCCACCGTGCTTGATCGTAACAGGATGCTTTCAGCATGACAGGTTAGTTGCCCATCAATAACTGAGGGATTACCACGCGTAAAAAATAAAGCGTAAAAATCCAATCACACCCTTCTCGCTCTACGCTCTTCGCCCTCTGCTCTACACCCCCTCCGGCCCAATCATCTTCTCCGGACGCACGATCTCGTCGAATTTTTCACCGGTCAAAATGCCAAGCGCAATGGCCGCCTCGCGCAGCGTGAGATTTTCTTTGTGCGCCTTTTTCGCAATCTTCGCGGCGTTATCATACCCAACATGCGGATTGAGCGCCGTCACCAACATCAACGAATTCTCCAAATGCTTTTTGATATTGGTCTCGTTCGCCTCGATGCCCACCGCACAGTGCTCGTTGAACATCTCGCACGCGTCGGCGAGCAGGCGAATGGATTGCAGCAAATTGTAAATGATCACCGGCTTGAAGACATTGAGTTCGAAGTTACCGGACGCGCCGCCGATGTTGATTGACACATCGTTGCCGATGACCTGTGCCGCCACCATCGTCATGGCTTCGGATTGCGTCGGATTGACTTTGCCCGGCATGATCGAGCTGCCTGGCTCATTCTCCGGAATCGTCAGCTCACCGAGACCGCAGCGCGGCCCGGAAGCCAGCCAGCGGATGTCGTTGGCGATTTTCATCAATGAGCACGCCAACGTTTTCAACGCGCCGCTCGCCATGACTATCGCATCGTGCGCTGCCAGCGCTTCGAATTTGTTTTCGGCGGTAACGAACGGATAACCGGTCAGTTCAGCAATCTTCGCCGCTGATTTCACGGCAAATTGCGGATGCGTATTCAATCCGGTACCGACCGCCGTGCCGCCCAGCGCCAGCTCATACAGATGCGGCAACACCATGTCGATACGCTTCAAGCCGTGATTGAGCTGCGTGACGTAGCCGGAAAATTCCTGCCCGAGTGTGAGCGGAACGGCGTCCATCAAATGCGTGCGTCCGATTTTGATGATTTTTTTAAATTTCTCCGCTTTTTGCGCCAGCGTGTCGCGCAGTTGCGTGACCATCGGAATCAGCCGGCGATGAATCTCGTGCACTGCCGCAATGTGCATCGCCGTCGGAAAGGTATCATTCGACGATTGCGCCTTGTTGACGTCGTCGTTCGGATGAATCGGTTTCTTGCTGCCCATCTTGCCGCCGGCCATCTCAATCGCGCGGTTCGAGATCACCTCGTTGGCGTTCATGTTGGTTTGTGTGCCGCTGCCAGTTTGCCAAACGACGAGCGGAAAATGCTCATCGAGTTTTCCCGAGATCACTTCGTCGGCGGCTTTGACGACGAGGTCGGCCTTTTCCGCCGGCAAGAGTCCAAGCTCCTTATTCACCAGCGCCGCCGCTTTTTTGAGAATGCCAAACGCCCAAATCATCTCGCGCGGCATGCGCTCGCCGCCGATTTTGAAATGAATCAACGACCGCGCCGTCTGCGCGCCGTAATATTTGTCATTGGGCACTTGAATCTCGCCCATGCTGTCGGTTTCGATGCGGTAGGACATGATTGCTCTCCTCGATATTGATAAACTTTGTTCAATTCCAAAAGTTTATTACAAAAATTGCAAGTGTGATAAAATTTTATTTCTGCGGCACGTTGCCATTGTTCCGTCGAGGCAATGAAACAACGAACTCATTTCCTTCCAATCGAAAAGCCGGTTCCTGTCCGGTTGCCTGGCGAATCAGCCGGATGATGCGCGGGATGCCGCTTCCGGCATCAGTCACCAAGCCAATCCGCAAAAACATGCTGTAGATCATCGGATTGCGCACAACGTGTATGCCGTAGCGGAGATTCTCCATAGTCACAGTATTGGGCGTTAGTCCGGGAGAGCGCACTTCGAGCCGGTCATCATAAAGAATCACACGTATGGGCGCTGAAACGGTGTAATCGCGATGCGCAATCGCATTGACCAAGATTTCCCGCAGAGCCTCTTGAGGGAATTCAGATTGCACTTCCGGTTCCAAGCCCTGAATGTGGTGCGGGCGCGGCAGGTGGATGTAAAGAAACCGTAAGGTATCTTCAAGAATGGTCAACACACGGCCTTGAATGCGTTTTTGATCAATCGGAGCACTGGCAATCTCAGTTCCTGGTATGCGCAACGCCGAGACATACGTCATGGGCAGGAAGTATTGAGGATTTCTCGCCAAGAACAAAACGCCGGCCAAAGTTAGATGCACACTGTCGTTGATCTCTTGCAGCAAATGCCAATTGTGCAACACTTTTTCGGATTCGATGCTCTCTACATCAAACCCGCGGCTTTTAATCATCTCCAATAAATCCTGGAGAGCCTGGGCTTCAATGTCGCTCACCTTCGTGGTCAAAATCGGTTTTTCGTCATAATAGAAGCTCTCCGTGGCTTGAAATAAGCGCAGCAATTCTTCACGCGAAGCTTGTTGGCGTCCGGAGGTGGTGCGCACAAAATAGATGCCTCGGTTCGTTCGATACGGGCGCTGTTCTCCCTTCGGAATGTGAACGATGAGAACGAGCCGTCCTTGCTCATCAATTATCGTCTCTTGAATGACGGTCACGGGAGGCGCAATGTTATTGCGGGCAACATTGTCTATCGCCTGGCTGATCCGGTCGCGCTCATTTTGGTCAATACCGACGATTTGGCCGTTGTTATCCACGCCTACGAAGATTTGTCCTCCGTCGGTATTCGTCAGCGCAACGATAGCCGCAGCCAGATCATCAGGATGAACCGGCCACTGCTTTAACTCAGTGTGGAGGTTTTCACCTGCATCCAGACGAGTTTTTAGTTCTGTTAAATTCATATTTTTTCTTTTGCCTTATGGGCGGAGGGGTTTTAACGCTTCAAACGCAACTTTTCGAGGTAGGTGATTGCGAGAGCAAGACGTCAATTCTTGAATTGGCTGGAATAAACTATTTTCAACTTTCCAATTCCTTAAAAAGTTCTTCGACGCTCCCCACTTCGTGAAGCTCTTCGCCGGCTTTGATTTTTTTCAAGGTGGCCGCAGTAAGCGCGTTGGGAATTTTGACCTCGAAAGGAATCCCTTTGTGAAGCGTCACCTGGGTGAGATAAATGGAGATCGCTTCGGACATGGAGATGTTGAGCTTGTTCAATATCTTCTGGGCTTCCGCCTTTACTTTGGGATTGATGCGGGCCTGAATCGTCGCTGTTCTCATGATCTTGATTTTCGTGAATAAATTTTGTGTAATGACATTCGCAGTACAACTCAATATACACAACGAGCCAAAGAAAATCAATAAAAAAGAACGCCAAACGTCCAAATCACTTCGCGCGGCATGCGCTCGCCGCCGATTTTGAAATGAATCAACGACCGCGCCGTCTGCGCGCCGTAATAACGATCATCGGGCACTTGAATCTCGCCCATGCTGTCGGTTTCGATGCGGTATTGCATGATTTTGCTCCTTTGAAAATTGCACAAGCGTTCTTCTAAACCAACAAAGCCCTATCTACGAAACTGCGCAAAAGCTGGCTTCGGTTCTTCGATTCGACCAGTTGGCGCAAATCGTCGCCGTTAATCGGAACAACCAGAAGGTCGGTTTTGCTGGAGCGCAGCATTTCTCTTTCAATCATCTCCGTAAAATCTGTGGTGCAAACCAAGAAACCAAGCTTGCATCGTCCGTACCGATTTTCGATCTTCTCCTTGAACAACACAAATTCGTTCTTTCCAATCCGCTGGGAGCTCCAGTTCTTGCATTCTACCAGAATGATTTCACTTTCTTTTTGCCAAGATGGATTACGGCTCTCGTTGCGAAAGACAATATCGATCTCTTCGGTAGCTGTATTAACGTTTCGGTCAATTTGAATAAAACCCTCGACGCTCGCAAACAATGCCGCAAGCAAGTCTTCGAGAGCTTTGCCCTTCTTGCGGGCATCCTTGAATCGTCGGGCATCTTCGTATTTTGCATGGATGAGCAACTCGCGGTCTGCGGCCAAGTGAGTCGTTTGAATGAACTCGTTTACTTTGAACGTGATCACATCCTTGAAGTCGGCCTCTTTTGTTACGAAATCGAGAGCGCCTCGTTTCATTGCCTCGACTGCTTTATGAATGTCCCCATAGGCGCTGATCATCATCACGTGCGTTTGTGGCTTCACTTTCTTGATCTCTAAGAGAGCATCAAGGCCTTCGGTGCCCGAGGGCATTCGCATATCGAGCAGCACTAAATCGTAGTCTTCGGCCTTGATCCTCTTCACAGCGTCCTCGCCGCTGATGGCTTCTGATATTGCGAGGTCTGTTCTTTCCTCGAATATTGACTTCAAAAGCTCTCGCCAATCTTCAGAATCATCGACAATAAGCATCCGCAAGGTTCTAATCTGCATCAGTCTTCTCCTTCTTGCCTGTTGGCAGCATTATGGAGGCGATTACGCCGGCGCCATCGGGATTGTTCATTAGGCTAATGCGTCCACCGTGCGCTTCTTCAATAATACGGCGAGCGAGCGCCAATCCAACTCCAGCTCCGTGCTTGCCCAGTTTGGTCGTAAAGCCCAACTCAAAAATGCGACTTAAATGCTCTGGCTTAATTCCTGGCCCGGTGTCGCTGATTGTGACGAACACTTGATCTTTTTCTTGCCGAGTAGCAACTATCATTTTGCCGCCGTGTCCCATCGCTTCAATCGCATTCAACAAGACATTACGCAGCGCTTGCGCCATCAGCTCGTGGTCAATGGATACTTCGTCGATTTGCCCGAATTGTTTGGAGATTTCAATGTGGTTGCGTGCACATTCCGCCCCAACTTCGTTGAGGCATTCCATCAGGAGTTGATTGATATCCGTCAACTTTAGTTTGGGCGTGAACGGCATGGAGTAATCCAGATACCGATTCACCACCTCGTAGGCTACATCTGATTGTTTGAGAATTTGTTGCACATATTTTGCCAGCTTGTCGCGTTTGAGGTCGGATTGGGTCAAGCTTTCGCTCAGCAATTTGGCAAACCCTTTGAGCGGCCCAATGGCGCTTTTAATCTCATGAGCAATAAAGGCGCGCGTTTCTTCCAAGGCCTTCTCTCGCCCAACCCTTTCGACCACAACCAAAGCCGGCGACTCTTCTTCTGGACGGATAGTATGTTCTGCCAAACTCATGGCGTTCTCCTAAGTGGAAACATGATTATGACGAATCAATTTTTTCTTACATGGCGAATGCCAAAGCTTATTCATCAAAATACCGCAGCTTGTTGGCGTACTTTGCTGCGGCTTCGCGGGCGGCGATACGTGTCTCCTCTGTTATTTCGGTGTTGGCCATTTATTGCAAAGGGCGTTATCGATCATTTTGCCAAGTGTCAAGCCGCTATTTCACTCACAGCCTTACCTCAAAATGGGGTTTATTTACCAAGAAAAATTTTGGGCACATGCGGCATGCCGCACCAATCTGCGATTTTGTTGTAATGTTTGGCAATATCCTGTGCGATCTTGACGCCACCTTTAATATTCTGAACCGTTTTGCCGAGAGCGGTGCTGGTATCATTCATCCCCTCCAGAAAACGTCGTAACTTGTTCATCGCGCCGGAGTTTTTGACTTTTTCCGGCGCTTGCGACGCCTCCAACTTCTCTACGCGCTTAACGACCTCGTCGATTTCTTCGACTAATTGTGGCTGCACTTCTGCCACTTCATCGAGCAACTCTTGTAGGCTGCCTTGCAAACCGGAAAAGTGAAAAGCAAAATTGAACTGGGAATTGGCCTCGCTGTGACTTGTGGCATGCGTCTCGATATGTATCTGCGGCTTGACCTCGATACGGGGTGCAAAACGAAATCCTTGCTCGCGGCGCCGTTCTTTAGTACGAGGCCCAAGTTCATCTTCATTGTCATACTCGTCTTCAAACTCAATTTCAGGCTCTGCCGGTGGCAATTCCACGCCGTTGAGAAGCTTTGGCACCGAAACCCAAATAAGTTCGCCTTTGCTGTTTTGAACAGCGTATTTTTGTTCGCCCATCTCGTCAAGTTGTTTGAGAAGGCTGTACGGAACGGCGACATCCGGCTGCTCCGCCAACGGCACCATTTCCTTGACATTGATATTCTTGAATGACTTCCGGTGAATACCCTTGATCTCGGTGCGAATCTCGTAAAGAAATTCTTTGCTGGCATGAGATGGTCCATCGAGCACAATGTCGATAACTTTCAGGCCTTCTTGTTTGGTGACAGTTTCCTGAATTTGAGCGCGCACGCCGTAATTTTTGAGAACGATGCCCCTTTCCCATACCAGATCTTCGTTATTCTCCTGGTCAATCAGGTGGTTCAAACGTACAATTAAACGGGTGATGATGCCTTTGGGCATGAACTGGTATTGGAATCGAAAGTACAGATTGCCACGGCTATTCCATGCATAGTCTGGTTTGATGCTAGGTAACAGTTGCGGAGCGATGTAGGTTTCTTTGTTACTACCTTCAAGTCTATAGCAAAGCTCGAAATTATCTCTCAGCATCATATTCAGCAATTTATTGCACTCTTGAAAGGTGTAGCCTTTGGCTTGCCATAGATCAAGCATCCATACTTTGGTGAATTGTCCTTTATTCTTTTTGGCGTGGTTTGGCGGATATTGGATCGGATTGCCGCTTAGCACACATTCACCGTCATTAATTTCCTTCTCGTCGTCAGTAGAGTCAAATCTTATCGTTTGGATTCCTCGCATTTTTGTGAGGCATTTGGGTATTTTGCGGATACGATTTGAGGCAAGATGCAGTATGGACAGATTTTTAAGCTCGCAGAGGTACGTTGGTATCTCCAAAATCTGATTTGACTGTAGGCGAAGCTCAGTCAAGTTTTTGAGTTTTGTGATATGCTCTGGGATGTCTGTCAACTGGTTCGAGCGTAAATTTAGGCTTTGTAAATTGCCAAGTGTCCCAACAAAGTCTGGGATTTCTGTTATTCCATTTTCAAATAGTCGTAAATCAACCAGGTTTTTAAGTTTCTTAATATGAGCCGGTATCGCGCCTAATTTATTCGCACCGAGATTGAGATAACCGAGGTTCATCAAGACTGATATGGATTCTGGGATTTCTGTCAATTCATTCCTATGAAGCTCAAAATTTGTCAAGTTTCTGAGCCTACCCACAAAACCGGCAATCTGAGTGATTTTGTTTCTCCCTACTTTGAGCGTTGTCAGATTCTTCAGGCGAGTGAGATGTTCGGGAATCTCAGTTAACTGGTTCGAGTACAGATACAGTTCTTGTAGATTCGTCAGCTTGGATACATGCTCTGGGATTTGGGTCAGTTGATTCTTGCCAACATTGAGATAGGTCAAATTCTCAAGTGCTGAAAGACATTCCGGTACTTCGGTCAGTTGATTCGAGCTTAGATCAATTTTTGTCAAATTCCTGAATTTTGAGATAGCTTCGGGAATCTGCGTAAGCTTATTTCCCCACACATAGAGTGTCGTCAAATTTTTCAGACGCGTGAGATGTTCGGGAATCTCGGTTAACTGGTTCGAGTGCAGATGCAGTTCTTGTAGATTCGTAAGCTTAGAAACGTGTTCGGGGATTTCGGTCAGTTGGTTCTTACCAAAATTGAGATAGGTCAAATTCTCAAGAACAGAAATACATTCCGGCACTTCAGTCAACTGATTCGAGTTTAGAACAAGTTTTGTCAAATTCCTAAGCGTTGAGATAAACTCTGGAATCTGTGTTAGTTTATTTCCCCACAAGTAGAATGTTGTCAGATTTCTCAGGCGTGTAAAATGTTCGGGAATCTCGGTCAACTGATTCGAGTACAGATACAGTTCTTGCAGATTGGTCAGCTTGGATACACGCTCCGGGATTTCGGCCAGTTGGTTCTTGCCAAGATCGAGATAGGTCAAATTCTCAAGCGCTGAAAGACATTCCGGCACTTCGGTCAACTGATTTGAGTGTAGATCAAGTTTTGTCAAATTCCTGAATTTTGAGACAGGCTCGGGAATCTGCGTAAGCTTATTTCCCCACAAATAGAGTGTTGTCAGATTCTTCAGACGCGTGAGATGTTCGGGAATCTCAGTTAACTGGTTCGAGTGCAGGTGCAGTTCTTGCAGATTCGTGAGCTTGGAAACATGTTCGGGGATTTCGGTCAGTTGGTTCTTGCCAAGATTGAGATAGGTCAAATTCTCAAGCGCTGAAAGACGTTCCGGCACTTCGGTCAACTGATTCGAGTTTAGATCAAGTCTTATCAAATTTTTGAGTTTTGAGATAGATTCGGGGATCTGTGTGAGTTTATTTCCCCACATGTAGAGTATTGTCAGCTTCTTCAGGCGTGTGAGATGCTCCGGAATTGCGGTCAACTGATTCGAGTGCAGATACAGTTCCTGCAGCTTCGTCAGGTTGGATACATGCTCCGGGATTTCGGTCAGTTGGTTGTTGCCAACATTGAGATAGGTTAGATTTACAAGCGCAGAAAAATATTCCGGCACTTCAGTCAACTGATTCGAGTTCAGATCAAGTTTTGTCAAATTCCTGAGTTTTGAGATATACTCGGGAATCTGCCTGATTTTATTTCCTCCCAGGATGAGTGTTGTCAGATTCTTCAGGCGGGTGAGATGTTCGGGAATCTCAGTCAACTGATTCGAGTGAAGAGACAACTCTTGCAAATTCGTCAGCTTGGATATATGCTCCGGGATTTCGATCAGTTGATTCTTGCCAAAATTAAGAAAGATCAGATTTTCAAGTGTTGAAAGACATTCCGGTAATTCGTTCAATTGATTCGAACTCACATCGAGTTCCCTTAGATTTCTCAAACTGACAACTTCGGTTGGAATTTGCGAAAGGTGGTTTTGACTCAAGTCTAACCAGGTCAGATTCTCAAAATCCGTCAAATTGCCGATATTTTGCAGATCTTCACCTCGCAACCGCAGACCTGTAATATTCTCCCTGGACAACTCTTTACTAAATCTCACATAAACTGAATAGTCGAGCACTAATCCAGCGTTGTCAGATATCGACTCCAACGGATTGTCGTAAAGAGTGAGATACCGCAGTTTGTTCAAGCGAGCAATCTGGTTGGGGATGATTCTAATCGAATTCTTTCCCAGATTAAGCTCTTCAAGCTCGTAGTATTCGTAAATTTCTTCCGGAATGAATGTCAAACCGCTTTCACTGAGATCAAGTTTTTTTTCGTTCTTGTCTTTGGCCGCTTGAATCTTGTATAAGATATGAATTGGTGTTTTGGGCATGGCAGTTAGTCCCCTTAATTTAGGATAAGTTATATTTTGCCTTCACAATTGAAAAACCACGTTGCCGGCATGCATCATGCACCGGCGTGCCGAAACGTTTCCAAAAGATACCGATGAGCAAATCGCAATCCGCAATGCGCAAGCAGGAATCAATCTGGCCTTGTGGCCCGAGGGGATGAAAGGCAGGATAAGCATCCGTCTCCCAGCGATAAACTTCCAGTCGCACACCGCGCTCATCGGCGATGCCTTTGTTCAGCTCATCGACAATCGCGGGAATGGCGTCGCGCTCGGCTTGCACATCGCTGGGCGAGGCGACGACGATTTTTAGGATCCGTGCTTGCTTCATATAGGCAGTGAACGAATTCGTATACGAGCCTGCTCAAAAACAATGACACTTCCTTCTTCTAAGGGTTTCTCAATTGCGTTCAGGTTCGCTAACAAAAGCGCCAACTGCTTTTCGGGACGCCGTTCCGTGCCACGTCTAAAAAGAATGAAAGAAGGCTTGTTTTCTTTCCGTAGCGCCAGCAGTGTGCCAAAATCAGTATCCGCAGAAACGACAATACGATTCTCATTGGCAGCACGGTCAAAGATATCTTCATCCGGAGCCGCTTGCATGCCATAATCGCGAACGTGGACGGCATCATAACCCGCCGTCCGCAGCCCTTCTGCTACCAGAGGCGAAACAGCGTTGTCTACTAAAAATTTCATGCGGCGATTAGCAAAGGTAATTCGCGTTCGAGCACGGCGTCCGCCGCATAGTGCAAGGCTTCGCGAATATCTTCAGGCTTCAGATCTGGGTAAGCCTGTAAAATTTCAGCGTTATTCATGCCTTCTGCGACCATCCCCACGATCGTCGCCACCGGAATACGCAAGCCGCGAATGCAAGGGACACCGCCCATTTGCTGGGGGTCGATGGTAATTCTGGTGAATTTCATGTTGGCTTCCATGAGCTTGGTTGACATCATTCTATGATTGTGCTTCAAGAGTATTTTGGACGCATTGCCCAACGGCAAGATACTCTGAAATAAGATACTTTGGAGTATCTTAAGAATCAAGCCATTTTAGAAGCTTATGAATTCAATAAAGTTATCATCTTCACAATTCATCCAATTGTTTTGTAGAGTAACCCCACCAACCCGCTGCCAAGCACGACCGCAACAATATTCCAATTCCATCGCCACATTCCAACGAATGCGATCACACTTACAATGACCGCGAACCAATCCATCACGCCATTGCTCGGAAAGAGAACGTGCAGGCCGAACCAGATGGCGAGGTTGAGCACGACACCGACGACTGCGGAGGTGATGGACGAGAGCGCGGAAGTGAGATTTTTGTTGCCGCGCAAGGCTTCGATGTGCGGAGCGCCAAGGAAAATCCAGAGAAAGCACGGCACGAAGGTGACCCACGTGGTGATAAGCGCGCCGAGGGTTGCGGCGAGCAGCGGCGGCAAGTTGCCAGGATGGTTCCAGCCGGCGAGGAAGCCGACGAATTGCACCACCATGATGAGCGGGCCGGGCGTGGTTTCCGCCAGGCCGAGGCCGTCGAGCATTTGTCCGGCGCTGAGCCACTGATAATCTTCGACCGCTTTTTGTGCCACATACGGCAACACGGCATACGCGCCGCCGAACGTCACCATCGCGGCTTTGCTGAAAAAGATGCCCTGTTGAAACAGGGTGCCGGCCACGCTTTGCCACCATCCCAAAAGAAAAACCGGCGTCCACCATAAGATCAAACAAACAGCGCCAACTTTGATCGCGCGCTTTAACGACGGCTTGGTGTGGAGCGGTGATTCATCTTCGTCGCTGATGACGGATTGCGAACCGCTGATTTTCGCGCCGTGATTCGCCGTCACCAAAAATTTTTTCGGCCAAATTTTCCCGCCCGCAAATCCGACCATTCCAGCCGTCAGAATGATGAGTGGAAACGGCAGCTTAAAAAAGAAAATGGCGATAAAAGCCAGCAGCGCCAAAATCCACATCACTTCATTTTTCAGCGCCTTTTTGCCGATGCGAATCACCGCAAACGCCACAATCGCCATCACCGCCGGCTTGAGGCCGTAAAAAATCGCAGCGATCCAGTCAATCTTGCCATACGTGACGTACACAAAGCTCAATCCCCACAAAATAAAAACGGAGGGGAGCACGAACAGCGCGCCGGCGACGATGCCGCCGGGGGTTTTGTGCAGCAACCAGCCGACATACGTGGCGAGCTGTTGCGCTTCCGGGCCGGGCAGCAACATGCAATAATTGAGCGCGTGCAGAAAGCGCGTCTCGCTGATCCATTTTTTCTTTTCGACCAACTCGGTGTGCATGATGGCAATCTGTCCGGTCGGCCCGCCGAAGCTGATGAAGCCGAGCTTGAGCCAGAAGCGCAGGGCGTCGAGAAAACTGGGATGAGGCATCTGCTTTCAAGATTTATTAAACCACAAAGGCACAAAGCTCACAAAGAAAAACAATCAAACTTCCTTTGTGGCCTTTGTGCCTTCGTGGTGAAGTCTGCTGCAAGCCAGGGTTTGGCTACGCCGATAAGTTGCGGCTATGGTCGTGTTTTGCTATTACAAGTATAATCCTTTTACCTATCACAAACAACAATTATCTCGCTGGCAAAATTTCCTATTGCTTAAAAGTGGATGCCGCCGTATTTTGAATAATATGGAAAAGATTCTCTTCATTCTTTTGCTCTCTTCGATAAACGGTGCTGCGCAAAGCCCAATTCAGGTCGTTTTTCGCGGCATCATTTTTGACGAAACACTCGGAACAGCGACGCTCTCGCAGCCGCTCGGCATGGACGTCGATCCCGACGGCAATCTTTATATTGCCGACACCGGCCGCAATCGCATCGTGAAGTGCAGCCAACGCGGCGAGCTGCTGCGCGAAGCCGGCGGCTTCGGTTTCGACGAGCAGCAGTTCGACCGGCCGGTGGACGTTTGGGCGGGGAACGGTTTGGACGTTTTTGTGGTTGATTACAATAATCAACGGCTCGAGCGTTACGACAAGGATCTCAATTATATTTCGTCGTACTATTCCGACGAGCTGCAAGATGAGTCGCTGCAATTCGGTTATCCGGCGGCAGTGGGATTGTCCGCCAACGGCGAGATTTTTCTGGCCGATCACGAGT
Source organism: Candidatus Zhuqueibacterota bacterium (assembly GCA_022616415.1). Taxonomy (GTDB): domain Bacteria; phylum Zhuqueibacterota; class Zhuqueibacteria; order Zhuqueibacterales; family Zhuqueibacteraceae; genus Zhuqueibacter. The sequence continues at coordinate 41,285 of JAKEEU010000433.1, forward strand.
TCAACCGCATGCTCCGCATCGATTCGTTCGGCAAGCCGAAATCGAGCTTCGGCGACTTCAATTGGGGCGAGGGGCGATTGGCGCGTCCGGCCAAAATTTTGATCGACGCCAATCGCAAAATTTTTGTTAGTGATTCCACCGCGGACACGATTGTGGAATACGATTATTATGGCAACTTTTTGCAGCGCTTCGGCGTTGGCGTGTTGCGCGATCCCTCCGGCATGGCGGGGCAGAGAGCAAAGGGCGGAGGGCAGAGGGCAGGCGATCTCTTAATTGTGGCGGATCGGGGCAACCATCGGATCGTTTGTTTTAGCAACGAGGGCGAAAAGGTTTTTGATTTTGGCAAGCGCGGCCGCGGCCCGGAAGAATTTTCTTCTCCGGCGGACGTCGCCACGCATGGCAATCGCATTTTTGTTTTGGACACCGGCAACAACCGCGTGCAGGTTTTTGAATTACAGTCGAAAAAAGAATAGTTTTGTAGTAGTGCCCTTAGGCACCGATTTCATGATATACAAAAAAGTTTTTTGGTTTTCGTACAGTTTGCGCCTGAAGGCGCTACTACAAACAATCCGTTGGTCGCCTTTATCCGTTGGGGGCTTGTTTGCGATTTTAGTTGTTGTTTTCGCAGCGAATCTTGCCGCGCAACATACCTCTCTCCCTCGTTATCCTTTTTCACTCGTTGACCGCCGCCTCGTCTTCCCCGTTCCTGCGGACACCGCGACCATCGCCTTGCCCGATAGTTTCATCATCGTAAATTCCGACACGCTGCGATTGGGTAAAGCCATTTTGCAGCGCGACCGCGATTATTTGGTTAACTATCGTGACGCAACTTTACGGCTGGTCATTGGCCACTGGCCGCTGGTCACTGGCGATTCCTTGATTTTAACTTATCGCATTCTCCCGCTTTCTTTGCCGCGACAATTGGCGCTCTTTCATTTGGCCAAACCGGCAACGCAAGATTCGTCAGCGCCCGTCAGCCGCATCGTCACTTCGGCGCAACAAGATAATCTCGCGCCGTCGTACGACAGGTTCGGCGCGAATCTCTCCAAAAGCGGCAGCTTGACGCGCGGTGTGAGCCTCGGCACGGATCAGGGGTTGAAGGTGGACTCCGGCTTGCGTTTGCAAATTTCCGGCAAGCTCTCCGACAAGACGGAAGTGGTCGCGGCGCTGACCGACCAGAACACGCCGATTCAGCCGGAGGGCAACACCCAAACATTGAACGAGATCGACAAAGTTTTCGTGCAGCTCAAAAGCGCGCGGTTCAATGCGACGCTGGGAGATTTTCAAATCGAGTACGGCGGCAGTGAATTTTCGCGTTACAGCCGCAAGCTGCAGGGCGCCAAGATCGTCGTCGGGAATACGGAGCCGGCAGATGACCGGTTCTCTAATTTGCAGTTGCAGCTCTCAGCAGCGGTATCGCGGGGAAAATTTACGACGAATCAATTCAACGGTATCGAAGGCAAACAGGGGCCATATCAATTGCAGGGCGACCGCGGGCAAATCGACATTCTCGTGTTGGCCGGCACCGAGCGTGTGTGGATCGACGGCCAGCCTATAACCCGCGGCGAGAACAACGATTACGTCATCGAATATTCCAACGCCCAGCTCACGTTCACCCGCAAACGGCTCATCACCAGCGACACGCGCATCACGGTCGACTTCGAATTTTCCGACGAGCGCTTTCGCCGCAATCTTTACAGCGCGCAAGGACTGGTGACAGGATTCAACGAAAAAGTGAAATGGCAAACGACGCTGATTCGCGAAGGCGACGATCAGGACAACCCACTGGCGTTTGCTTTGACGGAGCAGGATCGTGATTCGCTGGCTGCAGCCGGCGATGGCCTGGCTTTTCGTGATGGCCGACGTTTCGTTGGTGACCGCAAGGGCAGTTACATAAGAAGTTTTGCGCAAGGCGATTCGATTTGGGTTTACGTCGGTCCTGATTCTGGCAATTACGACGTGAGATTTTCCGATCTCGGCGAGGGCCGCGGTGACTACGCTTTTCGCGGATTCGGCAATTTTGCTCATGTCGGCAAAAATCAAGGCCGTTATGCGCCGGTGATTTTGCTCACGCCCGCGGTTCGTCAAGACGTGATGGACACGCGCCTCGAAGTCGCGCCGTGGCGAGGCGTGTCGCTCGTCAATGAGTTTGCCATCAGCCAATTGGATCAGAATCTATATTCAAGCCTTGAAGACGCTGACAACACCGGCCGCGCGTTGCTCTCGACGTTGCGAATCGAGCCACAAGTGTCAAAGCTCGGCCGATTCGCTTTGCAAGTGCGCTACCGCAACAAAGGGTCGCGCTATCGCGACATCGACCGTGCGGATGTGGTGGAGTTCAATCGCCGCTGGAATTTGTCAAGCGCTGCGATCACGACCGCCGAAGAAATGCTCGAGTCTTCGGCAAGTTATTCGCCTTTGCTGGGCTGGAGTCTGCGCGGCGGCTACGGCAAGCTGAACCGTGGCGTCGTTTCCGATCGTTGGGAGGCGGGAATGGAATTCAAGCGCGCGAAGCTGCCGGAGCTTCAATATCAAGTCGAAAGTATTTCACGCAACGAAGATTCGAGTGCATTGCCTTCGCTCAGCTCGTCCTCGGATTGGTTGAGGCAAAACGGCTCGGCCACGTACTCATTTTGGAAATTGAAGCCTCGCCTCGGTTACGAAGCGGAAGATCGCCGCGAGACGTTGGCCGACACGGCTTCGGGATTTCGTTTCAATAGCTACACCGCCGGTGTCGAGGCGCAAGTTCTGCGCCGGCTGAAAATAGGAGCAGCGCTCAATCAGCGTGATGACGACGCGCGCACGCAACGCGGCCTCGTGCCCAAATCGACAGCGTTCACGCAAAATTATTCGTTGTCGCTCGAGCGCTGGCGAGCGCTTGCCGGCGACGCGACGTTTACGCATCGTGAGCGCCGTTTTGACGATCCGCGCGTTCAAGACGTCCGCGCCGATCTCGCAGATTTGCGCGTGCGGTTCTCACCATACCAGCGCGCGCTCGATACCGACTGGCAATACCAAATTACCAACACCCAGGTTTCAAAACAGCAGCGCGTTTTTCTCAAAGTAAGGCAAGGTGAGGGCAATTATCGTCTCGATCCGGATTTGAACGAATACGTTCCGGATTTGTTTGGCGATTATGTTTTGCGCATCGTTCAAACCGAAGATTTCACGCCGGTGGTGGAATTGCGCGCGCGCACCAACATTCGCGTCAATTTTGCCGGCCTATTCCGTTCCAAGGTTCCTGCGAAGGAAGAACAGGAGAGGCGAAGCAAAAACTGGCAAGATTATCTCCGGCCAGTCACGAGCGAGACGTTTATTCGTTTGGAGGAGAAAACGACCGATCCGCAGGTGTGGGAAATTTACAAGCTCAACCTGTCGCGTTTTCAAAAGCCGCAATTCACGCAATTCGGCACGCAGAGCTTGCGGCAGGATATTTATCTATGGGAAAACAATCGCGAGCGCTCGCTGCGTTATCGCTTGACGGCGCTGCGCGAGCTGAACAACCAATTCCTCGGCGAAGGCTTGTCGCGCCGCGGGCAACTGCGCCACGAGCTGCGGCTCACGCTGGCACACTCGCCAAAGTTGAGCAGCCAGACGGAAATTATTTTGAATCGCGAGGATAAAACATTCGTGAATTCCCCGCGCCAAGATCGTAAGGTGCGAAATCGTAACGGCACGGTCGAACTATCTTATCGCCCCCGCGCGGTGTGGGAATTTGCGGCAGCGATTGGCGCTGCATTTGACGAAGACCGCGCCGCGCCTCCGGTTGAAGTGCGCGCCTTTTCTCTCAAGCCGCGCTCGACCTACTCGTTTCGCGGCAAGGGCCGGTTGAGCGGCGAGATCGAGTGGGTGCAAGTCGAGGCGACGATCCCGTCACAGAAAAGTTTAGCCTACGAGCTGGCAAACGGCAATCGGCCCGGTCGCACGCTGCGCTGGAATTTTGCGCTCGAGTATCGCGTGTCGAGCAATATCAATCTTGCGGTTTCATACTTGGGGCGCAACGAGCCGGATCGGCCCCGAACGTTGCATTTGGGCAGGATGGAGATGCGGGCATTTTTTTAAAGTATCCGAATTTTCCGAATCGCCCGGATAAAAGTAACTGAGCTTGATGATGTCATCACAAAATAAATTCTGCAAATTCTCTTGGCACGCCAATAAAATCTTTGCGTGTTCTTTGCGTCTCGGCGTCTTTGCGTGCGCTTTTTTTCCTTTTTATTTCGGCTCGTCTGCCTCGGGCCAATCAATACAGGATACGACGATGATAAAAATTCGTTGGGAGGCTGAAGGTGAATTAAGTGCCGGTGATTTGAACGCATTGGCGGGATTGGGCAAAAATCGCATTTTACGTGTGGCAGATTTCGAGACGACGATTCGCCGCGTGCTCGGCGCTTTGCAAGCGCGCGGTTTCTATTTTGCGCAAATCGACAGCGTCGTGAGTGAGGCGACAACTCGTCTCAACACGGTGGAGGCAAGAGTTTATCTCGGCAGCAACGTGAAAGTGCAATTTGCTCCGGTCGTCAAAATTACTGATTCCACCGCTTATTTCTCGGTGTCGAGAGAAAATCCCAATAATTGGCGGGGCAAGATCGATGAAGAGAAATTGCTGCAGTGCTTGACGGAGAGGCTGGAAGATTTTGCCAAGCGCGGTTATCCTCTCGCCTGCTTTTATATTGATTCTGTTGTTATGGCGGCAAATGAGAATGACGAGGCACTGGCAAAGCTCTATCTGCAATTCGATCCCGGCCCGGCAGTGCGCATCGATTCAATCGTTGTTCGCGGCAACAAGTTGACCAAGCGTTCGGTGTTGGCGCGCGAGCTACCCGTGCGCGTCGGCGACTCGTTCAATTTCGACAAAGTGCAGAGCATTCCGGATCGGTTGATGCGTTTGGGCTATTTGCAATCCGTCGCACCGCCGCAATTGGCGCTTGATACACGCGGCCGTTATCTCCTCGACATCGCCATCGTGGAAGGCAATAGCAATTGGCTCAACGGCGTGGCCGGATACAATCCCGGTGAAGGAACGCAGAAAGGTTTTGTCTCCGGATTGATCGACGTGAAATTTGGCAACTTGCTCGGCACCGGCCGGCAAATCAACGCGCGGTGGGAGAAACGCAGCCGCCAAACGCAAGAGTTGGCGCTGCGTTATCGCGAGCCGTGGGTCTTGGGCTATCCCGTGCACCTTGCCGGCGGGTTTCAGCAGCTCATTCAAGATACGACGTATGTAGAACGGCGCTGGGAATTTGCGGCTGAATTACCGGTGGGTCAGAATTTTACCGCCAGCGGTCATGTGGCGAAAGAGAGCATTTCGCCGGATTCGCTGGCGCGCATTCGTTTCAATTTGCCGCACAGCAGTGTCATCAGCGTCGGCGCAACTTTACGCTATGATTCCACCGACGATCCGATCAATCCGCGGCGTGGTGTTTTCTATACAACGACAGTTGAAACCGGACGCAAAACGACGGATCAAGTGATCGGCGTCGAGGGTAAAAAATTTTCACGCGATAAAATTCTCGTCGATTTGCACTGGCTGCTTCCCACTTTGGGTCCACAAGTGTTGAGCCTCGCCGTGCATGGCCGGCAGGTGAAGAGCAATGCGCCGCCGGAAATTTTGGTGACGGATCAGTTTCGTTTCGGCGGCGCGACAACTTTGCGTGGCTATCGCGAAGAGCAATTTCGCGGCTCGCGCGTGGCGTGGAGCAACGTGGAATACCGCCATCTACTCTCGCGCCGCACCCGCGCCTTTCTCTTTTTTGATGCGGGTTATTATTCCGGCTTTGAATATGTCAATGCCATCTCGCCACAATTGAATCAAGTTGAAAACAATGTTTATGCCTGGGGCTTCGGCGCGCGCATCGACACGCCGCTCGGCATCGTCGGCGTCGATTACGGCTTGGGCGAAGGCGACGCGCTGACGAATGGCAAGGTGCATGTGAGTTTGGTGAATAGCTTTTAAATCTGAATTAAAGGCTCTCAAGCCAGTTCAGCCATTCATTAAAATGCGGGCATTCTTGGCGTAAGACCTCCAGCCCAATGCGTCCGGTTATCAAAGGGCCATGAAGCGTCTTTTGATAAGCCGGCACAATTCTGATGATTCGCTTGGAAGGTGCGTTATGAGGGTCGTCATCGATGTCTTCGGGAGTTGGAAACGAGGTGCGGATAGTCATGAGCTTGTCGTTGGCATCTGGCTGATAGACTGCCTTGGCCAATTCTTCCGGCCTGGCAAATAGCAATGCCTCAAATTCATGAATCATCAAATAAGCATGAAAGCACTGATGTGCAATTTTTCGTTCCCATTCCGTTTCAACATGACGCGCCCTGGCAAGTGATGATCCGCTCGGTCGCGTCGACATGCCTGGAAAATCCGACGGCAAGCCATAATAATCGATAAAGGTGGTGACAAACAAAGCCGCCGTATCGCCAAGAAGCCGCCGCAAATCGTTTTCCACTTTCCGATACTCCGTTATTCCGCCTTTGAAATCCGGACCTTTCTTCACCCGTTTTGTGGTAACGATTTTGGGAATGATATCTATCGCTTTGGGCCAAAGCGTTGGACGAAGCACATCTTTTACGAAGCGCTCTTCGGTCTGACCCTCCACCAGAATCAAAACCCGTTTCATCAGGGCCGCCCTCCGAGAATATTCTTCTCCCACAACTCACCGAGCCCATAATCTTCAAGCCAGGCAGACATATCAACATCTTTCAAGTGCCGGAATACACTCTGCCCCTCTTCGCGATCAACCACCCAAACATGACCGGGCTTTAGTTGATTGATTAAGGTGACGGATTGCGTTGCCACCATGAGCTGCGTACGTGTGGCAGCAGACTCCAACAGACCGGCGAGTACTTGAATGGCGGCAGGGTGAAGTCCCAGCTCTGGTTCGTCAATCAGTATAATGGAAGGGAGCGTTAGCGCGGGCTGTAAAAGCAGTGTTGCCAGGCAAATAAAACGAAGCGTGCCATCTGAAAGCGCGGCGGCGCTAAAATAAGTGTCGCTGCCGTTTTCTTCCCATTCCAAACGAATCTTTTCCGGATTAAGAGCCGACGGCTCGAGCTTAAAGCGTTTGAGAAATGGCGCGACCTGCCGTACGGTCTCTACGATATTTTGAAAGTAATTGGGCTCGCGTTTTTCCAGCATATAAAGAAAGGCTGCCAGATTGGCGGCATCTTCGCGCAGAAAGCGGTTATCCGCCAAATCGCCCGTTTGTTTCACGCGCGCCGAAGCGCTGGTGTCGTGGAAATGGTAAATGCGGTAGCTGCTTAAATGTTCACGAATATATTGGGCAATGCGTTTTTTCGACTCTGCTACACGTGCTTCCACATGACCGGTCCATGCTTCATCAACATAGGGCGATGGATAGTTATTTATATCCCAATAATAAGTTGTTTCATAATCAAAAATGAAACGATCTTCATCCGTAGGTTTCAACTGAAAATGATATTTATTCGCATGACCAGGGCTTGTGTGAAATTCGGTTCTAATAGATAAACTTTCAGTGTGTTTTCGTCCAAAGTGCAGAATCGCATTAGCGCCGCCGGCTTCGCCGGTATAAATTTGCAACTGTTGATTCGCCACACGATTGAGGAGGTGGAATACACCGACCAGATTGGATTTTCCGGCGCCGTTGCCGCCGATGAAAACGTTCAGCGAATCCAATTCCAGTTTCTGATCTCGAATGGATTTGAATCCTTGAACGTGCAAAGCATGCAATTTGCTCATGCGTAATTCCTCCGAAAAGGATAACTTTAATAGCAGGAACCTTTTTGCATGGAACAAACTAAGTTAGCAAAATTTGCCCATGAAAGCAACTGCTAAAACTAATTGACAAGTGCCATGACATCGTTGACAAAATAAGTGCCACGACATCGTTGACAAGTTTTATGTTCTTTGAAATTTTTCTGGACATGAGTATCTTTCTTTGA
>JAKEEU010000434.1 GCA_022616415.1 Candidatus Zhuqueibacterota bacterium
GCGGCCAGCCTTGCAACAGGCTGGCAACGATGAGCATTGCCGCAATTCCCGCTTTTGAGAGAAAACGTAGCATCTTAGATTGGGTTTGAATGATCCTTGTGCTGCCTTCTTTTCTACTTCTCTGGCTGTACACGAATATAACAAAGCACTCTCAGAATAAATTTCTCCGACTGATATGTTTTTTAAGCAAGAGTCATGCCCGGTGCAAGGCCGACTCTTGAATCCATGATTTCAACAACTTGAACCAAACCTGCCCACATCAGGCATTCTCGATTTTGCAAAGTGTCCCCGGCGAATTCTCAAATTTGATTAAGCGACACATCGTTGTTTAATCAACGCGTGCTCAATTTGTAAAAGTGGCGATTAAAGTGCAAGCAAAAATTTTGTGAAAGCTCGCTCCTTGATTCTGTTTAGAATTTAGTCCCTGTCATGCCTTGCAAGTAAATTGCCAGTCAGTCAAGTCAAATCACCACACCAGGTTGATGTAGCATGAACTGAGCGACTAACAAATATGCATCAGGTTGCATGGCATCGGCTTTGCGTAAAGCTCACACGCAAAAATGAAAAGGAGGCAGCATAATGAAGATTCGAAATAAGGCACTCTTCGGCGCACTTGTTTTTGCATTGATGACTGTTTTGGCAACGAGTCCGGGCTTGCCGCAACCCGGTTATCAATTCGGCCAGAACAAAGTGCAGTATAAAAACTTCGAGTGGTCGGTTTTGCGCACCGAGCATTTCGATGTTCACTACTATGAAGATGAGGCGGAAGCGGCGGTCGATGCGGCGCGCATGGCAGAACGCGGCTACGCCTACTTGAGCGAGGTGATGGAGCATCAATTCAAAAAAAGAATTCCGTTGGTGCTCTATTCTTCGCTGAACGATTTTCAACAAACCAACGTTGTCAGCGATTTGTTGGGCGACGGAACTCGCGGCGTCACTGAATCTCTCAAGGGGAGGGTCGTCCTGCCGATCACCGGCTCGTATCGCGAGTTCAACCACGTGCTCGTGCATGAGCTGGTGCATGCTTTCCAGTTCGACATCATCGATTCCGGAAGAGGCGGCGCTTCACTGGCAAGCTTCAATCCGCC
>JAKEEU010000435.1 GCA_022616415.1 Candidatus Zhuqueibacterota bacterium
ACGCCTCGGACGCTTCCATTCGATGTGCACCAATTACCCGTCGGTTCGGAGCGTTGCACATCTTCGTAACATCCGCAAGACTCGGTAAGGGTGGTTGGCTAAACCTTACCCTGCATGGACTTTCACCTTGCCAGAAACATTAAGCTTTTCCTAGCGCACTAAACCGGTGTTGTGCGGCGGCGCGACTTCGGGATCGTTGGAATTAAAAATCATGCCGCCGTCGCGCCGTCCGCACCAACACCGCGTTAGAAAAGATAGTTTGAATCTACCACGATTTCATGCTCGGATTGAAGTACGATTTTTATTTCTTCCATGAATCTGCTTTTTACTCTTTCACGCTTTGTATTCTTCACCCATTTTTATTTTTTCCGAGTCGCTTTATCGTTCGGCGCTTCACGATATTTTATTTTTGCGAGTTACTTTATGGTTTGTTTCTTTCACGATACTTTGTTCTTGCGGCTTTTAAAATAGGGGTGAAAAACGTTCGTCCTTTCACGATATTTCCGATTTCACCACGATGCCATCTTTTGTTGCTTCACGATATTTATGAGTTCACCGCGATGCTCATCTTTTGTTGCGCCACGATATTTATGACATGAGTATCGGCTAAATACTATTTTCGAGAAATTTAAATGAAAGCTTTTTCTTGCTTTTGGCTTGTGGCCGTCGTATATTGGCTCAACGGCTATGCTTATGAGAGGACGGTCACATGGCTAAAGACAAAAGGCTATCATCAATTCTTAAGTTTTTCGAAAAAGTTGAGAAGTCCGGCTTGTCGGCGAAAAAATACTTTGCAACGCATGCAACACCGATGAGTATCGTTCAATATTTTCGTTTAAAAAAGCGCTTCCACGAGCACGGGGACGTTGGCCTGATCGACCAACGTCACGCGGGCAACGCGCGAAAAGTCACCGCCGAACAGGTGAAATTGATGCGCGGCGTTTTTGCCTACAATCGGCATTTATCTTCTCAAGCTTTGCAGGACGAATTACGAAGTCAATGGAAAATTGAATTAGGCCCGCGGCGCATTGATCAATTACGACAACAATTCAACCTGACGCGCGTGGTACCGGAGCCCGAGCAGAAAAAAGAAACCGTTCAATTTGCTGGCATTGAGATTTTCTCGGCTCTCGCACATTATGTCGGCATTCTGAAGCACTGGAGCACAACGATTCAACACCGTTTACAACAAGTCAAGCACACACGGCGTTATGTTGAAGATTCGGGTGGTGACGATTACAACTATGCCCGTCATCGTGATGGCACCTTCTCACCACGCTACAACCGAATCGCTCATGTTCGGCGGATGAAATTTGCCTCGATTGACGAAAAAATCAAAGACAAGGACTTTTCACGATTATCACTTTACCAACTCGAAGCTGCCAACCTGAACCGGAGAAATTTGGCGGTTTTGCTCTTGCCCTTGGTGACAAACAACGGCGCGGTTCGCAGTTTAGATAAGCCTTTAAGCAACGCCTTGGAATACGCTTGTGGTTACAATTATAAGAATGCCACCATTGATAAATATCTCCGAGAATTGAAGTATCTGCAAGTCTCGGCGGATTTAATTCACTGTCACGCGCGCTTTTGGAGCCGGTTCTGGAAAAAATATGATGCGGCTGATCATCAGTTGGCGTGTTATTATATTGATGGCAATGTTAAACCGTTGTGGTCATCGAAACGCTGCCGTAAAGGCAAGGTCTCAATGCTCGGTCGCGTCATGAACTGTTTGGAACAAGTCGTGCTTCATGATGGTTTGGGGCGTCCGATCTACTTCCAAACCTTTTCCGGCTACGCCGACCTGCAAAAACACGCCTTGCAAGCGATGGAGCAATTGGACGAGCTTTGTGGTGAAGAACACCACAGGCGCACGCGGAAGTCACGCTGCACGCGTGCATTAATTTTTGATAGCGCGGCCAACGCTGTACAAACACTTCGAGCTTTCATCAAATCGCCATACCACTATATCACGATTTTAGATACGAATCAAATTCATCCGCGCAAATTCAAGCACCTCTCGCCGTCGCGGCGTTACAGCTATGGCGATGCCACATTGATCGATTGTGAGATTGAATTGATTGATTCCAAGGAGCCAAAATACATCTACGAAAGTCGCGCGGTCCAAGTTCAGTGGGATAATGGCAAATCCTGTTGCTTGGTCACCAGTGCTCCCGAAACTCTTTTAACGGCCTCAGAAGTTGTGAAAGCCTATTTTGATCGCTGGCCCTACTGCGAAAAGCAGTTCGCCATGATGAATGCTGCCGTCTGTTTCTTTCAAATCGTGGGATATGGCAAAAAGCTTCTTGATGACGACAACATGCTGGAACGCATGAAAGAATTGCAAACCGAACTTCGACAATTGCGCGATGAACTTAAAGAACCGTTGGCGCAAATCTCTGACAAAGAACAACAACTACAAAAGTTATTCGCGGAAGAACGTCGGTTTAAAGAAAACAGCAAAATTAAAGATGGCAAACGTATTCAATCGCAACGCAATAAAGCAGCCTTGGCAATCTGCCAGCGTCAAATTGGAAAAATACAACGTGACGTCAAAGCGATTGAAGAGCCCTTTCGAAAAAAGTTTAACCTCTTACGCCAGCAGAGCAAGGAATTCGCACGCATTCAAGGCAAAAAAGAAGTTTATCATGTCGATGTCGAATTGGATCAATTGTTGACGAGCTTTCGTTTGACGCTCGCCAATCTTCTCGCCTTCTTGGCAAAGGAAATTCTTGATGAGGCCGCAATCGAAATGAATACGTTGATTCAATCGATCTTATATTTGCCTGGAAGAATCGAGCATGATCCTGGACGACGCAAGGTCTATATCAAAAAGAACGATAAAGATTCCAAGTTCATGATAAAATTAGCAAAAGGCCTGGCAAAGCTAAACTCGCTGAATATTCGCCATCCAAGCGGCGCGATTTATGAATTTGAGCTTGAGTAAACCGAGCTGTGAGGTATCATTTAAATTTCTCAGTTTCTTACTTTAGCCGATACTCATGTTTTAGCCATTTTTTGGCCGCGTCAAAATGGCTACTATTAGCCATTTTTCAAGCAGCCTCGCCCAATGTTTCCAATAATGGCCATTTGTTTCCAATAGTGGAAAGTTTTGGGGCTAATGTTTCCAATAGTAGCCATTTTTATCTGAATATAAAAAATGGCTACTATCAGATATTTTTTAAATCCAGTATGCGAATTAAGCCGATTGAGCAGATAATTGCAAACCGAAAAATTCCTTTAAATCCGCTTGATCCGCTCAAGGACGGCCTTTTGAGGCCACTTGTCAAAATCAAGGCTGAATTGTTACGGCGTTTTTAGCGCCGTGCCATGCTTGTCGTGCAAATCCAAAAACGCCGCCAACGCCGCCTGCATATCGCCTTTGTACTGGCTCACCACCACCTCCCGAAACCGCTTCTCCTGCGCCGGCGGCAGATCGCTCAAATTCAGATTGGATTTCATGAACCCGTTCTTCCCAAACATGTCCGCCGGACTGCGAACGTTTTGCAAGCGCTTGGCCAGCACGTGCGTGTAAATCTGCGTGGTTTCGACATCGTCGTGGCCCAACAGCTCCTGCACGATGCGAATATCGTAACCGGCTTCAAGAAGGTGGGTCGCCCCGCAAAAGGCACGGGGTAAACTCCCGAATGCCGAAAAGTATGGCATCCCGCATGTTTGTGGATGCCCGCCTTGCGAATGGCGTCGTGCACCTCT
>JAKEEU010000046.1 GCA_022616415.1 Candidatus Zhuqueibacterota bacterium
CGTCGAAACCCGTATGCTCGAGCTCGGAATAAACGTGGCGAAAAGTGTTACCCCCAAATGACGATTTTTTGCGAAAAATCATTTGACAATTACACGTAAGATGTGATGCGTAAATTACGTTTTACGCATTACGTGTTACGTTTTAATTTAAGGAAAAAACATGGATCTCACCACGACCTATCTCGGCAGAAAATTGAAAAATCCGCTCGTAGCTTCGGCCTCGCCGCTGTCGCGGAGCATTGATAACATTCGCCGCCTCGAAGATGCCGGCGCCGATGCGCTCGAGCTGAATCTTTATTACATCCCGACTGATCCGGCGCTTTCGAGCGACGATATCGAACGGATGTATTTGAACACCCTCAAAGCGGTGAAGGCCAGCGTCAACATTCCGGTGGCGCTCAAGCTCAGTCCGTTTTTCAGCGCGATGGCGAATATGGCCAAACAATTCGACGCTGCCGGCGCCGATGCGCTCGTGCTGTTCAATCGTTTCTATCAACCCGATATCGATCTGGAAAATCTCGAAGTCGTGCCCAACGTCATCCTGAGCACACCGCAAGCCATGCGCCTGCCACTGCGCTGGATCGCGATTTTGTATGGAAAGATCAAGGCCGATTTGGCCGCGACCAGCGGCATTTACACTGCCTCGGATGTTTTAAAAATGCTCATGGCCGGCGCCAATGTCACGATGATGGCTTCCGCGCTGTTGCGCCATGGCGTTCGGCATATCAGCAAGGTGATCGAAGAAATGATCGTATGGATGGAAGCGCACGAGTATGAATCGGTGGAAATGATGCAAGGCAGCATGAGCCAAAAAGCGGTGGCCGAGCCGGCCGCGTTCGAGCGGGCGAATTATATCAAAGCGTTGCACAGCTTTCAGAGCGTTTATTAAGTTCATCTATTTTGACCAATGTTAACTTGACAATGTTATGTTGGCTTGTACAAAAGCAAAGACAGAAAAATAGATGACAGAAAAATGAAGTTTGACTGCGCCCGTAGGGTGTCATCAAAACAATGCACACCGTACGGCAACAAGCAGACCATAAACATTTTTCTGTCCTTTTTCTGTCCTTCATTTTTTTGGTCTGTTGAACATTTTTATGGTTTACTGTCCAAAATAAACTGAAAATCAAAAGCAATTTGACGAGGTCTGAGAATTATATCCACCCAGCGCTTTTCCACCTACCGGCCGTCTCGCAAAATTCCCATTCATAAGAATCGCCAGCAGCTCTTTCGCATGAATGAGAATTCTTGCTCCAGCTTGTATTACCCTTGAATGGATCCCGCTTGTCGCATCCTTTTGTTTTATTAGCGTTTAGAACAATAGCTTCAAACCACTTTTACACCTTATTTAACGGCATACTCTTTGAGAGAAGTATTTTAAAACCGTTTTATCAAATTGGAAAACTCGAGGTAGCAAATGAATAGACGCTTAAAACTCTACTTAGCCATCGCAACGGTCCTGGTTGCGGTCGCGCTTCTTATTGGCACCGGCATGCAGGAAACGATGGTTTACTCCGTTACGGCGAAGGAATTGTTGGCGAACCCGGCAAAGTTCGAGGGACGCGGCGTGCGCCTCGAAGGAAAAGTCGTGACGGGAAGCTTGATCAAGCATCACGCCACGTCGCATGAATTTGGCCTCACCGCCGATGATGAATTCTTGCGCGTCAGCTACCAGGGAATTCTTCCGGACACTTTCAGAGAGAATCACGATGTGGTGTTGGAGGGAGAATATCACGGCAACGGCGTTTTCACCGCGCGGCATATTTTCACCAAGTGCGCTTCAAAGTATGAAGCCGTGCCGGAACATGAGGCAAAGACTTAAAAGAATGCAAGATTATTATGGCAAAATGATGAAAAACTATTTTGCCACAATCATTTTGCTTTAAAGCATTTATTGCTGAATATGTTTTATTGAACGCTTCGACGCAGTAGGAGGAAACAAAAATGCCCGAACTTGGAAATTGGTTGCTCTGGCTCGCCGGTTTGACGACCGCCTATAGTCTCATCAGTTTAATCTCCGGTATCCGCCGCAACAAAGAGGGCGCCGCGCTCATTGCGAGCGGCCACAATGCGGCGCTCGCGTCAGGGATCCTGTTGACGCTGGCTGCGGGATTACTCTTTTACAATTTAGCGATCTCGAATTTTCGCGTTGAATACGTGGCCAGTTACACGAGCCGCGAGCTGCCGCTGTTCTATAAGCTCAGCGCCTTTTGGGGCGGGCAGCAAGGCTCGTTGCTCTTGTGGGCGTGGCTGCTCGCGCTTTTCACGATGGCGGTGCTGCTCATATACCGGCGAAAAAATTTGCCGGCGCTGCCGCACGTCACCGCGATTTTGATGGGGATTTTGCTTTTCTTCAATGCGCTGTTGTTATTCGTGGCGCCGCCATTCGAGCTGCTGCATCGTGTGCCGATGAATGGCAACGGCTTGAACCCGCTCTTGCAACACCCGGCAATGGCAGCACATCCGCCGTTGCTTTATCTGGGCTACGTCGGCATGGCCGTGCCGCTGGCGTTTGCGCTCGGCGCTTTACTCTCCGGCCATCGCGATGACACGTGGGTAAAAAACGTGCGCCGCTGGACGCTGGTACCGTGGTTCTTTTTGACGATGGGCATCATGCTCGGCGCGCGCTGGGCGTACGTCGAGCTGGGTTGGGGCGGCTACTGGGCGTGGGATCCGGTTGAAAACGCCTCGCTCATGCCCTGGCTCACCGGCACCGCCTTTCTGCACAGCATCATGATTCAAGAGAAAAAAGGCATGCTGAAAATTTGGAACATGGTGCTGATCATTTTAACGTTCGAGTTGTGCATCTTCGGAACATTCATCACGCGCAGCGGCATCATTTCGTCGGTTCATGCTTTTGCGCAGTCCGGCATCGGCCCGATGTTCGGCGTGTTTCTCGCCACCAGCACGGCGTTTTGCGTGTGGGCCTTGGTGCGGCGCCTTCCGGATTTGCGCGCGAAAAACCAGCTCGAGTCAATGGTCTCGCGCGAATCGACGTTTCTCATGAATAATTTGATCCTGCTCGGCGCGACGTTCGCGGTTTTTTGGGGAACGATTTTCCCGTTGATTTCCGAAGCGGTGCGCGGCGTCAAAATCACCGTCGGCGCGCCGTTCTTCAACCAGGTCAACGTGCCGATTGGAATCGCGCTGCTGGCGTTGACCGGCATCGGCCCGGTGCTGGCCTGGCGGCGCAGCTCGCCGGAGAATTTGCGCAAACAGTTTGCCGGCCCGTTGCTCGCAACTTTGGTTGGAATGATTTTGCTGTGGGTTTTGGGCGTTCGGCATTTTTATGCTTTTATCACTTTCATTTTTTCAATCTTCGTCACCGCCACGATTGTGCAGGAATTTTATCGCGGCGTGCGCGCGCGCCGGCAAAGTCACCAGGAAAATTGGCTGACGGCATTGGCCAGATTGCTGGCGCGCAATCAACGGCGTTACGGCGGCTATGTGGTGCATTTCGGCATCGTGCTGATCTTTGTCGGTATCGCCGGCACGGCCTTCACCACCCATCTGGAAGCGACCGTGAGCGCCGGCGAGTCCTTTGCCATCGACCATTACCAGGTTAGATTCGATCGCATTCACTTCGGGAACGATGCCGCCAAGCAGTGGATGGCGACAGAAGTCAGCGTCTGGAATGAAGGGAAGATGGTTAAAAGCCTGCGCCCGGAGAAACGTCTCTACCTGACGCACGAGCAGCCAACCACGGAAGTGGCGCTTCACTCCTCTTGGCGCGACGATCTTTATCTCGTGCTCGCCGGATATGACGAGGAAAAGCAAGAAGCGACGTTTTCGGCTTATGTCAATCCGTTGGTGGTTTGGCTGTGGATCGGCGGCTGGGTTATGGCCATCGGAACGTTCTTCGCCATGTTGCCGTTGACGCCGGAGAGCAAACAATTTAAAACCTCTCAGGTCAAGAAAGCGCCTCGCCGTTCGCCTCGCGTTGAGAAACGCAAGAGATCGGTTGCTGCCATGGTATAGGAACGTTGATTTTGTGCTTGCCTTTTTGAAAACGGATTGTATTTTTTTATAGATTATAAACACCGTGAACTTGGAAACATATTTAAGGAGGAGTAACTCATGAAAACACGAATCGGTTCTGTTGCATTTGTTGTCACGTTGTGTTTTATTCCGAATTTGATTTTCGCCCAAAGCAAGTTTAAATATGTCGGCGCCAAAGCTTGCATGCCTTGCCACTTGACGCCCAAGAGCGGCGCGGCTTATAAGATTTGGCAGGGTAACGCGCATTCCAAAGCGTTTGCGACGCTGGCGACTCCCGCTGCTCAAGAAATTGCAAAGAAAAAGGGCATCGCGGATCCGCAGAAAGATGAAAAATGTATGAAATGCCATGACACGGCGTTCGGCGTTGCCGCGGCGCAATTGGCGCCGACTTTCAAAGCCGGTGAGGGCGTGGGCTGCGAAGTTTGCCACGGCCCCGGCTCGGAATACAAGGCCATGCAAGTCATGAAAGACATCGACACCGGCAAAATCAAAGGCGAAACCGTGGGCCTGGTAAAGCCGGATGAAAAGGCCTGCGTGAAATGCCATAACGCTGAAAGCCCGACGTTCAAGGCGTTCAATTTTGCCGAGGCCAGCAAGAAGATTGCGCATCCGACGCCGAAGCAGTAAGCCACATCACCATACGGACGAGCCTGCCCTGCCAATGCTCTAAGCAGGCTAAGGCCGGAATCTTTTTGTATCCGGATTTTACGAATCGCCCGGATCAAAGATCCAATGATTTGAATCCGGGCGACTGCGTCCGTAGGATTTGGCAAATCCGTATACCACTAAAAAATTTTTGCTTTTTGTAAAGACATCACTTGTAACAGCATATTATTTTTTAAGGAAGGAAATTGTGAAAGTGCGACGCGGCAGGCAGCAGCATATTAGTGACGCAATTCTGATTGTTCTCTTTTTATCGGCCGCACCGAGCTGGGCGCAAATTGGTGACAGTGATTGTCTTTCCTGCCACGGTGACTCGGCGCTCGTGGTCACGGACAGCAGCGGCGTCGAACGCTCGTTGTTCGTCGACGTGACTAAAATGGAAAACTCGGTGCATGCCGGATTTGAATGCGTCACCTGCCACGCCGATGTCGTGGAAATCCCCCAGGCGGAACATCTGGCGCCGGCGGCTTGTGCAACTTGCCATGAAAGCGCTGTGGAGGAGGTTGCAGTAAGTGTGCATGGCAAGAGCCAAGCCACCGGCGCAGCGTCGCTGGATGCTCCGACCTGCGGCGATTGCCACGGCAGCCACGAAATCCGCGCCACGGCAGATTCACTTTCATCGGTGAATCAGCGCCAGCTCGCCTTCACCTGCGCGCGCTGCCACGCCAATCCTGCCATCGTGCAGAAATATCATATCCCCATCAAAGATCCGTTCAAAGCCTACAGCCATAGTGTGCATGGCCGTTTGACCATAGCGGGAGTGGGCAACGCCGCCACGTGCAGCAGTTGCCACGGCAATCACAAAATATTTGCGTCCAACAACCCGGCTTCACAAGTTTATCATTTCAACATTCCGCAAACGTGCGGCCAGTGCCACGAAGCCATCACAAAGGAATATAACGATAGTGTGCACGGCGTTGCGGTTGCGCGTGGCTCACAGGATTCCCCGATTTGCACCGACTGTCACACCGAGCACGCCATCGAGTCACCAACAGTAGCCACGGCGCCAACTGCCCCGCAGAATGTCGCGGTTGAGACTTGTGGCCGCTGCCACGCCTCAACGCGTATCGTCGAGAAATATGGGTTGCGCACCCAACGGCTCTCGACTTTTGAAGATAGTTATCACGGCTTGGCGTTGCGTTCCGGGCGATTATCCGTGGCCAACTGCGGCAGTTGCCACGGTGTGCACAATATTTTGCCTTCCAGCGATCGCCGCTCGATGATCAACCCGGCTAACTTGGCGACAACGTGTGGGACTTGCCATCCCAACGCCGGAGAAAATTTCGCTCGCGGGCCGGTGCATATGACGACGGAAGAGAAGGAAGGCAAAACCGTCGCCGTTATTCGCTTCATTTATATGACGCTCATCGTCGTTGTCATCGGCGGCATGCTCATTCACAATGCCTTGGATTTTGTCAGGAAAAGCAAACATATTTTGCGGCGTGAGTAAAACCTGGATTGCTGGATTGATGGATCAATGGATTTTTGGATAGACGGATCACCGGGTTTTCCAGGAATCCAATACTCCAACAATCCAATACTCCAATAATCCATCAATCCAGTAATCCAAAAACCCAGCACTCCAACAATCCATTTTGTCTATGAACAACAATCAGCAATACGTTGAGCGCTGGACGCGCGTCGAGCGTTATCAGCATTGGATTCTCGCCGTCTCGTTCATCATTTTGGTCATCACCGGTTTTGCGCTGAAATACCCCGAAGCCGCATGGGTGCAGCCGCTGTTGCTTTTGGAAGGACACTTTGCGCTGCGCGGGTGGATTCATCGCATCGCTGCGGTCGTGATGGTGGCCTTGTCATTTTATCATATCGGCTACATGATCTTCACGCCGCGCGGACGTTTTTTGCTCAAAGCCCTCGCGCCCAGCCGGCAGGATTGGGGTGATCTCAAAGATAATTTTCGCTTCCTGCTCGGCAAGCGCACGGCCCCGCCGGACTTCGATCATTTCTCCTACATGGAAAAAGCCGAATACTGGGCGCTGGTGTGGGGCACCGTGGTCATGGCCGTGACCGGATTTCTGCTGTGGTTTGAAAATATCGCCTTGAAAATTTTCCCGCTGTGGATGATGGAGGTGTTCACCGTCATCCACCTTTACGAAGCCTGGCTGGCGATGCTGGCGATTTTCGTCTGGCATTTTTACTACGTGATCTTCAATCCGGAAGTCTATCCGCTTAATAAGAGCATGGTTGACGGCCTGATGTCCGAACATGAGATGGAAAGAGAGCACGGAAGGGAGTTGGCGCGGTTGCGGGAGAAGGCGGAGGAAGAGTCGGAGGAGATGGCTCAAGTCACGGTGAATGAGGATTCTTACGGCAAATGAGAGAAAAAGCGTCATGGGAAGAATGGGAAGCAAGTCCGGAAATTTATCGTGTGAATAATCAAGTGCATTTTCTAATTTCATTATCTTTTGATAATCAGAAAGGCATGTTTTGCTTTTCCTTCCTCAGCGAAGGGAAGAACTGGTATTTTCAGCATCTTGAAACCATAACCATTCGTCTTGATGAAATATCCTCTCTTCCTACGTCAAAATTTCCGGATTTGCCAGAAGAACAAAAGGCTTGGATGCGTGAAGAAATTCGTGTTTCTCATCAAGTGCGCCTGTTCAATTTGCTTGCCAAAGAGCAAGGACGCGAATTTGCTTTTAACTGGTTCAAAGATGGCGCGGGATATTCACTTGCGGCAAGAACGTGGGTTCCATTTTTCCCAACCGCAAAAGCCTTTATACTCTACCTTTGCTGGGAACAGTCAAATTTGCTTGGGAATAAAGTAACTCTCGAAAAAAAGAATTATGGACTCCGACTTCCTCCAAACCCTCGCCCGTCTCATTCGCGCGCTGCGCGTTATGTGGCCGGTTTCGGCAAGATATTCAATTTGACGGTGGATGATTTCAAACAGGCGGCAGCGATTGCGGTATGATCAACTTGTAATGGATAAGAAAATCTCAGCAGGAAACATCGCAAGGTAAAAGAGAGGAGATAGAGCAAACTGAACAGGTTTCCCTTCATTCAGCACAGAGTGAGGCCATCGTGCTGATGTCTTCTGGCTATAGTCATCCTCAGTTCTTTGAAAACCCAATTGAGCAAGTGAAAGCCGTCACTTCGCTTTCTTGCCGTTGCCGAAAACAGCTTCGTATGCCTCTTTGGCTTGCTTGCGAGTTTTGGCTTGCAGGATGGCACGGTAGAGCGTCTTGAGCACCTTAATATCTTTGATGGAGTTCAATTCCTTGCGCCAAGTTTTTTCCGTTCGCCCCAATTTGACCGTGAGCAAGTCGACGATATTCTCACGCATCGCGAGGATGGCGCCCAGTTCTTGGCCTTCTTCTCGACCCATGCGAACGCCGATTGCAATGAGATCTTTGCCAGCTTGTGTGTCTTCCATTTTAAAACCTCCGAGTAGTTTATTGATGTTTTCCAGATTTGATTCTTTCAACCGATGCATCATAAAACCGCCTAAATACGACAACAAATCTCGACGCTCGGTTTCTGATAACTCTGCTGCTGTTTTAATGCGTTCCGCCCATTTGGGCGCCGTCGTTCCGATCTGTTCGGGTGAAACTTTGCAAAGTGGGTATAGCGGCACCAAACGGACGTCATCAAGGTTTTCTAATTCCGAAACATCTTTTTGACCGAAGATAAAAACCGTCGGTTGAAAGGCAAGTTCAGAACTGCCATCAAAATGATGTGCCAGCTTTGAAGCAGCATGATAGTGCGATTCCTCCAGAAACATCACGACGGTTCGAAGCTTGCCAGTGAATTTTTTCTGGATGTGATACATCATCCTGCCCATAACGGTACGGTGATAACAATACACATCATCGTAACCTTGGGCTTCAAGCAAAACTGCTTCTCCACCACTCATCTTTTCA
This sequence comes from Candidatus Zhuqueibacterota bacterium, assembly GCA_022616415.1. Classification (GTDB taxonomy): domain Bacteria; phylum Zhuqueibacterota; class Zhuqueibacteria; order Zhuqueibacterales; family Zhuqueibacteraceae; genus Zhuqueibacter. The sequence continues at coordinate 8,547 of JAKEEU010000046.1, forward strand.
AAGATGATGTTCGCGGCGGTTTTCGACTTCTTTGAAAGTGAAGCTGCTGGCTTGATAGTCATTATAGTCCGGAATTTTGAAAAGCTTCAAAATCGCCGCGGCATGACTGGTTGCCAACTTGTGAAAGAGCTTGTCAGTTGCCACTGAGTTCTCCCCTATGACGAGTGTGCACTGCCAATTAGATTGGTTAATAAATTTTAAGAAAATTCGTGCAAAAAAGCAAGCAAGAAAGCAAGTTTTGAATAACCTCTGCAAGATGGAAGGATGAAACCAACTCGGCTTTTATCGACGCTCTTTTTAGTTTGCGGTGTGATAAATTCGTGACAGAAAATATCGGCAAAGAATAAAAGTGAGGAGGATTGCTATTATGAGCGAAATTTTACCGGAAGAAATCCAATGTCCGGACTGTGGGGCAGACTTGAAACTTAATGAACAAGAGAGAACAGAAAGGAAATTTGCCTGTCCCGTCTGTAAAGAAACCTTTGTGGTTAAAAAGGGCGAAATGATTTGTCCGAATTGTAAAGCGGAATTTGTTGAAGGAATCACGGAATGTCCGGAGTGTGGAATCCCATTAGTTGAAACACTTCCCGAAGAAAGCGAAGAAAAAATTCCTCAGTATGTAGAAATTTTATCCACCTATAATTTGGCTGATATTGCCGTCATAAAATCAATTTTGGATGATGGAGGCGTAGATTATCATCTACAAGGAGAAATTTTTAATATTGTTGAGCCGTGGGTACAGCCTGTCAAGTTCTTCGTTAAAGAAGACCAGGTTGAAATGACAAATGAGTTGTTGAAAGAAATACTAATCCGGTTTATGGGTGCTTCCGCAACTACTGAAAGAGAAAATGAGGTGGATAAATGAAATTAAGCCGGCTCATCGTGGCTCTCCTTTTTGTTTTCGGCGCTCAGATTCTACATGCCCAAGACAAAGAAGCCTGTCTCGAATGCCACTCTGATCCTGGCCTGACCACCGAGCGCGGCGGGAAGCAAGTCTCGCTTTTTGTGGATATGAGAGTTTTGTCGAAATCCATCCACAAAGAAGTTGAATGTGTCGCTTGCCACCTCGACGCGGCGGTCGAGGAATTTCCTCATCCGGAAAGGCTTGCGCCGGTCAGTTGCGCTACTTGTCACGACGAAGTGCAAGTGGATTTCGATGCCAGCATTCACGGCATGGCCTTGAATCGCAAAGCGCCTTACGCGCCGGCCTGCTCGGAATGCCACGGCACGCACAATATTTTGGCCTCCAGTCTGCCGGAGTCGCCGACTTTCAAAATGAACATCCCCTACCTTTGCGGCAAATGCCATCGCGAAGGCGCGCCGGTGGCAAATGTTTATAATATCTCCGAGCACAACATTCTTGAAAACTACAGCGAAAGCATTCACGGTGTGGGCCTCTTCAAAAAGGGCTTGATCGTTTCGGCGACTTGCACCGATTGCCATGGCAGCCACAAGATTTTGCCGCACACGCTTCCGGCCTCCACTATTTCGCTGCACAACGTCGCCAAGACCTGCATGAAGTGCCACAGCCGCATCGAGCAGGTGCATCAAAAAATCATTCGCGGTGAATTGTGGGAAAAGCGGCCGGGCGCCATTCCGTCTTGCACGGATTGCCATCAGCCCTATCGCCTGCGCGAGGGATCGCTGGTGCTCAATGTTGCCGATCGCGATTGCATGAAATGCCACGAAAAGGAAGATGTGCAAAAGGTTGCCGACGGCAAAGTCGAGTCCATGTTCGTCAGCAAAAGGGAGATTGACAATTCCGTACATAAGAGCATTCCCTGCGTCAAATGCCACGCGGATGTCGATCCGAAATTGTCGCGCCCCTGCGAGCCCGCCGGGAAAGTGGATTGTTCCAATTGCCACGCGAAAATGGCAGAAGAATATTTTCAGAGCGGGCATGGGCAGGCGCACTTTGAAAAAAAAAATGACGCCCCGTATTGCACCACCTGTCATGGCAATGGGCACACTACGAAGTCGCGTTTGGATGAATCGTCCCCCACTTACCGCGCGTCGATTCCGGCGCTGTGCGGTGATTGCCACAAAGCCGGCGGCAAAGCCGAGCAGGTTCCTGATCTCGCCGAAATCAATGTGTTTTACGACTATTCCTCGAGCGTGCATGGCAAAGGCCTGGTCGAAAAAGGGCTGCTGCCCGTGGCGATTTGCACGGACTGCCACAATTCGCACTATGTCTTGAAGCATACCGACGAGCGTTCGTCGATCAATCCGAAAAATATTCCGGCCACCTGCGCCACCTGCCATCGCGGCATCTACAAAGATTTTATCAAAAGTGTGCATTACACGAGCGACGGCAAGGCCGAGCAGAAGCTGCCCACGTGCATGGATTGCCACACGGCGCACGGCATCTCGCGCGTCGAAAAAGACGCGTTCATGACGGAGGTTACCCATCAATGCGGCTCTTGCCACAAAGAATTGGCCGAAACCTATTTTGACACCATGCACGGCAAGGCTTATCAACTGGGTTATTTGAAATCGGCAAAATGTTCGGACTGCCACGGCGCGCATGCGATTTTGAGTGTGAACAATCCCAATTCATCTGTTGGCCTCGCCAATGTGATAACGACGTGTCAGAAGTGCCACGAGGACGCGAACCGCCGCTTCACCGGATACTTGACGCATGCGACGCATCACGACAAAGTTAAATATCCGATTCTCTTTTACACCTACTGGGGAATGACGGGATTGCTGGTTACGGTGTTTGGGTTTTTCGGCGTGCATACGCTCCTGTGGCTGCCACGATCATTTAAACTTTATCAAGAGAGAAAAAAAGAGGCGAAGGAGCACGAAGGCAGGTATTACATTCAGCGCTTCACCCTAGCGCAGCGCATTACCCACTTGTTCGTCATCATCAGTTTCATGTCGCTGGCGCTCACCGGCATGATGCTGAAATTTTCCAGCATGGCATGGGCGGGATTCATTGCGAATTTGCTCGGCGGCGTAGTGGTGGCGGGCAAGATTCATCGTTTTGCGGCGGTCATCACTTTTGGCTATTTCTTTTATCATCTCTATTCGGTGACCAAAATCAAGCGCCGGCAGCGAAAAACTTTGCGTGAGTTCATTTTTGACGCCAAATCGCTGTGGTTCAACAAGCAGGATGTGAAAGATTTCGTCGCGACGATCAAGTGGTTTGTCGGCAAAGGCGAGCGCCCGTCCTATGGACGGTGGACGTACTGGGAGAAATTCGATTATTTGGCGGTATTCTGGGGCGTTGCGATCATCGGCGCCTCCGGTTTGATGTTGTGGTTTCCCGAATTTTTCACGAAAATTTTGCCGGGTTGGCTTATCAACGTCGCGACGATCATTCACAGCGACGAGGCCTTACTGGCAGTCGGCTTCATCTTTACCGTACACTTCTTCAATACTCACCTGCGTCCCGAAGCTTTTCCGATGGACACGGTGATTTTCACCGGTGTCACTCCCGTCGAAGAATATAAAGCCCTGCGCCCGCGCGAATACGAAGAGCTGAAGGAAAACGGCGCCCTGCGCAAGGTGCTCGTAACCAAAAAGATTCCGCCCAAATGGGAAAAAGCGATTCGCATTTTCGGCTTCTTGTTCCTGAGCCTCGGCGTGATTCTGATTGGGTTGATTATCTATTCGGTGCTATTTGGATACAAATAGGCTATAATTTCAAGTCAGAGCAAATTCTGAAAGTTTTATTTTTTAATGCCACCGGATAAATTAATTTTTTTAAAGACGCTCTTTTACAAAAAGGCAAAGATTTTTCCAACGGATTGAAAAACCCAATCCCGCTGTAGCGGGACTTTTTCCGTTGGGTTCTTCTATCCGTTGGAAATTTTTTAAACCTGTTTGGTTGCGGCTCGCCCGCGTTGGGACTTAACGGATGGAAAACATCCGTTGGTCTTAATCTATCCGTTGGGGAAGCTTTTTTAAATTCTGGACACTGAAAACAGCTCGAGAGGTCGATGATGGAAAAAAAATCCTTCGAAATGACCCGCCGTTCATTTGTCGACTATTTTCTCGGCGGCGGGGTGCTCGCATTGTTTGGCTCCATCTTTTTTCCGGTTTTGAAATACATCATGCCGCCGGCGATTCCGCAAGCCGTGCAGAACGACGTGGTAGCGGCGAAGGTTGAAGAGCTGGCGCCCAATGCCGGCAAGGTTTTCCGGTTCGGCAACAAGCCGGGAATTTTGGTGCGCACGCCGGAAGGAGATTATCGTGCTTTCTCGGCGGTGTGCACGCACTTGCAGTGCACGGTGCAATACCGCGATGATTTCAAGCACATTTGGTGCGCCTGCCACAACGGCCATTTTGATTTGACCGGACGCAACATCGCAGGCCCGCCGCCGCGGCCATTGGAAGAGTATCGCGTCGAAATTCGCGGCGAAGATGTGGTGGTGATTCGGAAGGCGTAGAGACGACAAATAAAGATAAAAAAGCCAACAACGAAAAAGGAGACAATAAGACAAAGAGCCAAGTGAATAGACTTATTGCTTGCTGATCGTCACTTGGTTTTCTGGCCGTTGCCAAGAGCGGCATCGAATGCGGCTTTCATTTGTTTGCGAGACTTGGCATGGCGAATAGCCTGGTAAAGGCCTTTGAGCACTGTGACGTTGTTAATGATATCTAATTGCTCAAGCCAATTTTTTTCCGGCCGGCCCAATTTGGTCGTGATCATGTCGGCGAGAATTTCGCGTAGTGTTTCCACGCTGCCCAACTCGTGGCCTTGCCGAACGCCAATTTCGATCAGGTCTTTGCCAGCTTGAGTGTCTTCCATTTTAATACCTCCGAGTAGTTGATTGATTTTTTCCAGATTCGATTCTTTTAGTCGATGCATGATAAAACCGCCCAAATACGATAATAAATCACGACGCTCGATTTCTGATAATTCTTCTGCCGTGTTAATGCGCTCTGCCCACTTGGGCGCCGTTGTTCTGATCTGCTCGGACGAAACTTTGCAAAGTGGGTAAAGTGGCACCAAGCGGGCATCATTGAGGCTTTCTAATTCCGAAAGTTCTGTCGCACTGAAAATAAAAACCGTTGGCTGAAAAGCGAGCTCAGAACTGCCATCAAAATGATGTGCCAACTTTGCGGCAGCATGATAGTGCGATTCATCCAAAAACATCATGACAGTTCGAAGCTTGCCAGTGAAATGTTTTTGGATGTGGTACATCATCCTGCCCATGACGGTACGGTGATAGCAATAAGCATCGTCGTAACCTTGGGCTTCGAGCAAAACTGCTTCGCCACCACTCATCTTTTCAAAGATGATATCGCGGCGGTTTTCGATTTCTTTAAACGTGAAGCTACTGGCCTGGTAGTCATTGTAATCCGGAATTTTGAGGAGCTTCAAGATCGCCGCCGCGTGAGCGGTCGCCAGCTTGTGAAAGAGCTTGTCTGTTGCCACCGGGTTTCTCCTATGACGAGTATGTACAGCCAATAGGCTTAATTGTTAAAGCTTACAAAAGTTTTCGCACAAAATCAAGAAAGAAAAAACAATCGGTGAAACTCATCATGAATTCCCCTACTGAAAAGGCCAGCTTCTGGCGGGAGCGTTTTCCGGTCGACGCGGTGGCGCATTTTTTTCAAAAGAAAAGTGTGCCGATGCACCGACACACGATATGGTACTATCTCGGCGGCATGACTCTCTTTTTCTTTATCATCCAAGTCGGCACCGGCATTCTGCTGTTGCTCTACTATCGGCCGACCGCGGAGGCCGCGTTTGAGAGCGTGCAATTCATCATGACCAAAGTGCAGTTCGGCTGGCTGATCCGCTCGATTCACAGTTGGTCGGCCAATTTGATGGTTGCCGCGGCGATGATTCACATGTTCAGCGTCTTCTTTATGAAGGCCTATCGCAAGCCGCGCGAGGTCACCTGGATTTCCGGCGTGCTGCTCTTTTTTCTCGCGCTGGGCTTTGGCTTCAGCGGTTATCTGTTGCCGTGGAACACGCTTGCCTATTTTGCGACGAAGGTCGGCACGGAAATCGCTTCGGTGATTCCGTTTATTGGGCATGATATCTTGATTTTCCTGCGCGGCGGGGAAGAGGTAACCGGCGCTACGTTGACGCGCTTTTTCGGGTTCCACGTCGCCGTGCTGCCGATGATCGCAACGGCGTTGTTGGTTTTACATCTGCTGTTGGTGCAGGTGCAAGGCATGAGCGTGCCGCCAACGCAAATTGAAAATTCCGCCAAGAAAAAACCGATGCCGTTCTTCCCGTTTTTTTTGATGCGCGACTTGGTCGGATGGTTGGTGGCGCTCGGCGTGCTCGTCGCATTGGCGGCGCTTTTTCCCTGGGAGCTGGGCGAGAAGGCCGATTCTTTTGCGCCGGCGCCGCCGGGCATCAAGCCGGAATGGTATTTTCTGTTCATGTTCCAAACCCTGAAGTACATCCCCGCCAAAATTCTTTTTATGGATGGCGAGGTGTTGGGCATTTTGGCATTTGGACTTGTCGGGTTGTTTTGGCTGCTCATTCCCTTTATTGACCGTCGTCCCGAAGAACGCCGGACCTCGCGCTGGTTCACGGCATTCGGATGGGCCGCAATTGCCTTCATCATTATCATGAGCCTTATTGCCTATGTCATACCACAAACTTTCTAAAGCGCGGAGGGCGGAGGGCAGAGGGCATAGAGCAAAGCGCATAGAGCATGGCGTCGTGAATTGTTCCGTGCTTTTCGCCTTGCGTTCCGTCCTTTGCCCTTTGCTCTCTTCTCTTCGCCCTCTGCTCTTCGCCCTCTGCCCTCTGCTCGCCAACGCGCAAACTCCGCAAGAGAGCAGTTGCGTTGCTTGCCACAAACTGCTGGATGGCGAACTGCTCGCGCCGGTGACGGCGCGGGAAAATGACATCCACGCGCAAAATGGCTTGGGCTGCGAAAGCTGCCACGGCGGCAATCCCAGCCCCGAGGTGGCTGAAGATATCGAAGCGGCCAAAAGCCGCGCCGCGGGCTTCATCGGCAAGCCGGCGCGCAAAAATATTCCGCAGCTCTGCGGCAAATGCCACAGCGATCCGGCGATGATCAAGAAATACAATCCGGCTTTGCCGACGGATCAACTCGCGACTTATCGCACCAGCTATCACGGCGAGCGGCTTTTTCAAAAAGGCGATGAGAAAGTCGCCGTGTGCAGCGATTGCCATGGCAATCACGGCATTCTTGCTGCCAATGATTCGCGCTCGTCGGTGTATCCATTGAACGTTCCGGCAACGTGTGGTCGCTGCCACGCGAACGCGGAATATATGGCTGGATATGGGATTCCTACAGACCAGGTTGCGGATTATGATTCCAGCGTGCATGGCAATGCGCTATTGCGCAAGCGCGACTTGGCGGCGCCGGCTTGCAATGACTGTCACGGCAATCACGGGGCGATTCCGCCGGACGTCAAGTCGATTGCCCATGTATGCGGCCGCTGCCATCTCAACAACGCCGATTTGTTTGCCAAAAGTCCGCATGCCAAGGCGTATGAAGAAATGGGGCTGGCGCAGTGCGAGGCCTGTCACGGCAATCACAAGATAACCGAGCCTACCGATGCGCGACTCGATCCGAAGAGCAGCGAATTTGTTTGCGCCAATTGCCACGAGCCTGACAGCGAGAGCTGGAAAAACGGCACGGAGATGTACGGCATTCTCACTGAAATGAAATCCAAAATTCACACCGCGGACAGCTTGGTGAGCCGCGCCGAGCGCGCGGGAATGGAAGTGAGCGAAGCCAAATTCATCATCACTTCCGCGGACGACGAATTGATCAAAGCGCGCACGCAGATCCACAACTATCGCGCGGCGATTTTGCGCGAGCGTGCGCAAACAGGAATTGGGTTGGCGAACCAAGCCGTCGATCTCGGTCGCACCGCGCTCGCCGAGCTGCAATTCCGGCGCAAAGGCCTGGCGGTGTCGATGGTGATTATTTTTGCCGTGGCCGCAGCGCTGTACGTGAAGATCCGGAGAAGGGATCGGGAGTGGCGGGGATAATGAATTTTAAATTGAAAATTCAAAATTTTTAATTCAAAATTTTTTTCAAGTCTCCGAATAAATGCAGAGATGGTCATCCCAGTGACCATTTCGCGACCAATTGTGACCATTATGCAAAACCGGCAAGTACAGGAGATCAACAAAGATTTTCTGACCACGTCCCAGTATTCTTTGGCTCAGATTCTGGGCATTTGGGCTGCTGCCGCGTTTCCGATGGCTCTCTTGGGTTGGGTTGCCGATCCGTTTTTGGCGCCCTATATTGACCCCGCGATGGGCATTCGGGGCATTGCGAGAATCATTGTGATGACGCTGGGCTTAATGTGGCAGTTCATTCTGTCCATGATCATCGTTTACCATGAAGCAGGAAACCTACGTTGGTCAACGATCAAAGAACGCTTCTGGCTGAATACGCCGCGAGACCCACGAACCGAAGAACCGCGCCGAAAGCTTTGGCTGTGGTTGCTTTTGTTTGTTCCATTGTCTCCCGCTTTGACCTTCACTGTAAGTCCTATACTGAATAAACTGTGCATCTCGCTTTTTCCTTTCCTTGCTGAACCTCCAGGCTACAGCTTCAGCGAGATCATGACTTCGCCGGAAATTCGCGCGCAACTCGTGGGCGCGTGGTGGTTCTTCGGGCTGTTTATTGTGCTGGCCGTGTTCAATACCTTCGGAGAAGAGTTTCTTTTCAGGGGAGTATTGCTTCCCAAAATGAGTGGCGTATTCGGCAAGTGGGACTGGGTGGCAAACGGCGCACTATTTGGCGCCTATCACTTGCATCAGCCATGGAGCATTCTCGGAGGCAGTGTAAACTCTATCTTAGTGTTTGCCCTTCCTGCAAAGCTTTTCCGCAGCACATGGATGTCTATTATCGTTCATTCAGGGCAAAGCATTTTCTTCGGCGTTCTGATACTCGGGCTTATTCTTGGGTTGGCATAAGGCGGTGCTTTATGAATCAAGCTAATGAACCTCATCCTCTAATTCCTGAAGAGCTTGGGGAAACCTTGCGCCGTCTCGAAGCGCGCCTCGCGCGGATCGAGGCATATCTCCAGCTTACTCTGCTCGGTGAGGCGGAAATAAAGGAATATCGCGAGCGGCTAGAAGCACCCATTTCACCCAGCAAGGAATCTGAAGAGGAACGTGAAACGGCACTGGAGCGCAGAATCGGCGAGTTCTGGCTGGCGCGGGTGGGCATTGTGGCTTTGCTCGTCGGCACGGCGTTTTTCATTGCTTATCCGATTGCGATTCTGCCGCCGCTCGTGCACAGCTCGATCGGCTATTTCGCGGTAGCCGGACTGTTCTTCTTCTCACGTGTTTGGCGCGTGGCTTATCCGTACCTCTCACGTATTCTGTTTGGCGGCGGCCTCATTCTGCTTTATTATGCCACATTGCGTTTGCACTTTTTTACCGAGCATCCGGTTATTGCTAATAAGGCCGTGGCGCTGGCAGGCTTGATCGCCGTCGTTGGTGTTCACTTTTATTTTGCGGCGCGGCGAAAGAGTGGATTGCTAACGGGTATTGCCGTCTTTCTCGGTTATGTCACGGCGCTCATGGGGGATGCGGCGCACTTCACTTTACCAATGGTCGCAGTCACGGCGGCAGTGACGATCTACTTTTTGATGAAATATCATTTTCAGACCGCCGTTCTGCTCAGCGTCGTTTTGGCCTACCTGGCGCACTTGCTTTGGCTGTTGGGCAATCCGGTGCTTGGACATCCGCTTCAAGCCGTAGCGGAACATCAGAATAATCTGGTCTATCTTTTCATTTATGCCGCCATTTTTGCGCGTTTCGAAACTCCGCAATATTTCATCTGGCTGGGCTGGCAGAGTCTGCTGGTGATTTCAACGGCGATTTGGTTCCGATCAAAAATCGTCGTGCTGGCCAACACGCTGATCTATCTGGGCATTTTTCTGGCCTATTTGATTTTGGCGCCTTCGACCGGTGGAGTGAATGCCAGCTATGCCATCGTCGCATTGTTGAGCGCGCGGCTGTTGAATTGGAAAACCGAGCGACTCGCCTTGAAAACCGAGCTGATGCGCAACGCTTATTTGGCTTCCGCTTTCGTGATTATTCCGTACGGTTTGTATCATGCGGTACCGAAAAACTACGTGAGCCTCTCGTGGCTTGGTGCCGCGGTATTTTATTTTATCATGAGCCTGATTTTGAAAAACAAAAAGTATCGCTGGATGGCGATTCTGACGATCTTTCTCGCGGTCATTTACGTTTTTGTGGTGGACATGGCGCGGCTCGAGGCGGGGTATCGCATTCTTTCATTCTTGGCGCTGGGCGTGGTGTTGCTGGTGATTTCGTTGCTGTATGCGCGCTCGCGGAAGCAAGCTTCGACGCGCTGAGTGAAATCACCGAAAATGCTTTGCTCCAACGGATGAATTAAGACCAACGGATAACAAACTGCATGTCAGTTTGGAAGAATCCTTTTTCAAACCATCCCGACACGTCGGGATTGATCGTAACAAGATGCTTTCAGCATGACAGATTATTTGTCCGCCCATAATGGCTTACTGGCAACAGCGCTTCCCAAGCAACGGCGTTTTTTAATTGCAATTTTCCAATTTTCGATTTATACTTATTCCTGCGTGATTTGAAAAATTTTACGAAATTGAACAATTCATCGGAGGCAGGACTAATGGAGAATTCCATCGACACCACGCGCAAGCTTCCCAGCTCGGTTTACAATACGATCAGCATCGTTGGCGCTGCCATCGCGGGTCTAAGCTTTGTCGCTATCATTTTCCTTTTTCTCGTTGAATTTTTTACCGAAACTTCCACGCCGTATTTGGGCATCATCAATTATCTGGTTTTTCCCGCCATTTTGATTGTCGGGTTGCTCATGGTGCCGATCGGCATGTGGCGTGAGCATCGCCGGCGCGCGAAGTTTCATGCGCTGCCCAGTTTGCCGCGCGTCGATCTCAACATTCCGCATCATCGCCGCATGTTTGTGCTCTCCGTTTCCGTGCTCAGCTTGTTTTTGCTCTTTACCGGCGTCGGCAGTTATCAGGCTTATGAGTTCACCGAATCGACCACCTTCTGCGGCAAAATCTGCCATACTGTGATGGAGCCGGAATATACCGCTTATCAAGGCTCACCCCATGCCCGTGTCACCTGCGCCGGCTGTCACGTCGGGCCAGGCGCCGGATGGTACGTCCAATCGAAGCTTTCCGGCGCGTATCAAGTTTATTCGGTCATCTTCAATAAATATCCGCGGCCGATTCCGACGCCGATTACCAACCTGCGCCCGGCGCGCGAAACCTGCGAGCAGTGCCACTGGCCGCAGGCTTTTTATGGATCGAAGCAAAGCCAGCGCGTGCATTATATGAAAGACGAAGCGAATACGCGCTGGATTTATAATATTTTGATCAAAATCGGCGGCGGCAGTCCGGAGCTTGGTCACACCTCCGGCATTCATTGGCACATGAACATCGCCAACAAAATCGAATACTTGCCGGCGGACGAAACACGCGAAGAGATTCCATGGGTGCGCGCGACCAATGCCAATGGCGAAGTGACGGTTTATACTTCCGATCCAAGCTTGGCAGACGGCGCGGCGATTGACGAGAGCAAGCTGCGCGTGATGGATTGCATCGACTGCCACAACCGTCCAACGCACATCTTCAAATCCCCCAATATTGCTTTGAACCGGGCGATGAACTACGGCTGGATCGATGCGTCGTTGCCTTCGATTAAAGCCACGGCGGTTGAAGCTTTGACGCCGGAATACAAGACGAAAGAAGCCGCCCTCGCCGCCATCGACTCGACCATCAACGCTTTCTATGTGAGCAATTATCCGGATCTCGCTGCGGAAAAGAAGGAGCAAATTGGCGAAGCCATCAAGCGCGTGCAAGACATTTATCTCAAAAACAATTTCCCGCAGATGAAATCGAGCTGGCGCTCCTATCCGGATCATATCGGCCACTATCTCAGTTCTGGTTGTTATCGTTGCCACGATGGGAATCATCAGAGCGCCGATGGTAAAGTCATTACGAAAGATTGCACGGCCTGCCATTTAATTATCGAACAGGGCGATGGCGTCACAGTCAAAGAGTCGAATTTGGAAGGATTGGAATTTCGCCATCCGATCGATATCGGCGAGGCTTGGAAGGAGACCAGTTGCCACGAGTGTCATGGCCTCGCGGCGGGAATGTAGTTGAAATGAAATTGGCGTGAGAAGAGTGGGTTTATTTTTTCGCAAATTTAAGATTTTTATGTCTCCACTTTTTCGGGAATAATCGTGCACGACGTACAAATACATAAATTTATTTTGCAAGATGCAATAAACATCTTTTTCATAATGCTGACATTCCGAAATGAGTTGGCCCCAAAAAAACCGGCCGGTCACTTGCAGTGACCGGCCGGTTAAAACGGGTAACGGTTACTGTCAGCAGCATAGAGATCTACAATGAAAACCACCGATTCAGCTTCACCAAAAACACGTTATCCGGAAAAACCCTAAACAAATCTCTCAAATCATTCCTGAAGGAGAACTCGCCATTTGATTCACCGCCGGTGCGGCCTTGCGACCAAACGACGAAGAGCGTGGAGCCGGGGATGTATTCCCAACGCACGACGAGATTGGAGCGGAATTGCCGAAAATTGAAGTCGGGCTTGCCGAACCCATAATCCGAGTTGCCGTCAAAATTTTCGTCGACGAAAAAGGAATCTTTTTGCGCCACATATTGAATCTCGCCGGCAAAGACGTGAAAGCGATCCTGATAGCGCTCCGCCCGCGGCGAGGTGATGCGCTTATACTGATCGTATTTCCCGGCTGAAACAAACGGCTGGCCGTAATACTGTATGGATAAATTCGGCGTGATGCTGTAATCGAAGCGCAGCGTAATGCCGAGCGTTTTTTGATCCAGCCGGCCGAAGATATAGCGGCTCTCGCCGTTGTAGGAGCGTGTACCAACGTATTGCAGGTCGTCTTTATTGATATTGTAGAACGGGTTCAGGCGGAACGATAGCGCCTTGAATGGACGGAAAGCGCTGCTCAATCCGATTTCATGAAAGCGGGCATTGCCTTCGTCTTTCCAACTGTTGAAACCGAACACGCCGGCCTGCACGGCTTTGCGGTCGTCTGAGAAAAGCTCGTACCATTGATTCCATTGTCCCGGCAAGCGCAATGCCGGTCCGCCGCGCAGCGCCGTCGTCGCCAAATTCTCGCCCTCACGCCCGAGACCGCCCCAAACGCCCCAATAATTTTTGAGCTGGCCGCCGCCGTTGATGTTGCCGCCTTTGAACACCGTCTCGCCGCCGAAATTCCAGCCCCACCATTGGTTCCAATTGATATTCAAGCGATTGAAGATGAAAGTCGGTTTGTTGATACGATAACCGGCCCACGCGCTTTGCATAATGCGGTCGGCTTGACGGAGGAATCCCGCATCGTTCAGATCCAAACCGGGAGAGCGCCAGGTCGTGCTGAAATTCAAGCGCAATTTGCTGTTGCCGCCGCGGCCGATGCTGAGATTGCCGCCGTGTCCGGAGAGTGAAGTGCGGTTCGGATCAAGCTCGACGTAATCCGCATCCGGACGTTGATAATAGCGCTGCGAGGCGGTTTGCGCTTCGTAGATCGCGGCTTTATCGCCGCGAATATTACTGAATACCGAAAGCCCTTCGATGTAGTAAGTCCGGTTGTGCCATTGATGCCGGAAATCAACGCCGCCGGAATAAGCAGCGCGATTCAAATAGTTGAGCTGGGAGCCGGAGAGATCGCGATGCGTGGCGGTGAACATCCCGCCGATGGCGCTGGTGCCTTTGTTGAAATCCTTTTGCAGACGCCCGACCAAAAAGTTCGTGCGCGGCTCGACGATCTCTTTGCGGCGCAGGCCGTTGAAATCGATCTCGGCTTCCTCTTCATCGGTGACGGCGTCCAAAATACCGATGGAGATGCCGCTTTTGGTCTTGCCGGTTAATTTGGCTGCGGCAGCAATCGCAGCATTTTCCGGCACCTTGGTATATTCTTTTCCATCTTCGTCGTCCTTGAGATCGGGATAACCATGCGGCGCTCTGCCGATGCGGCGCGAGTAAAACAAGCGATCGTTGGAAAAAGATCCGTCGCCGCCGGCAAGGCGGTAATCCAAAATATTTTGGCCTTCGATGAAGAAGGGGCGCTTCTCGGCGAAGAAGGTTTCAAACGCGGTGAGGTTCACTTGCGAGGGATCGGCTTCGACCTGACCGAAATCCGGATTCACCGTCACGTCCATGGTCAAATCGCTGGTGACGCCGACTTTGGCATCCAGACCGCCGGAGAGTTTGTTGATCTCGCCGGTGGCGAAGGGATTGCCAAGCGTTTTTTTGAATTGCCGCGTGCTGCCGACGGAATACGGCAGCAGCTCGATGCGCCGCGAAGCGTGTATGCCCTTCAATCCGTGCAGCTCGCCAAAGAAGCTCACCCAGCCGGGCGTGTTTTGCGGAATGTATTGCCAAACCGAGCGCTCCTGTTTGCGAAAAAAGCGCCGCTGTACTTGAATGCCCCACACCTGCTCTTCCTTGTCGCCGAAACGAAGCTGGCTCAACGGAATGCGCATCTCCGCAATCCAGCCTTCTTGATCGATGGAAACTTCGCTGAACCAAACCGGATTCCAGTTGGCATCCCAATTATCGCCGTCGTTCGAGATGGCTTCGTCGCCTTTGACGCCGGCGGCATTGAGGGTGAAAGAGAAACCGGTGCGATGATCGAAATAGCTGTCGATGTTGATTTCCACCCAATCGCCGTCGAATTGATCGCGGCGCGTGACGCGGCGGACGATTTTATCCGGCTCGTTGTCGTAGGCGCGAACGCCGACGTAAAGATTTCTTTCATCATACAGAATTTTGAAGGCGGTCTGGTGGGAGGGCGCGGCGCCGTCATTCGGCTCACGCTGGGTGAAATTCGTCGCCCATTCCACTTTTTCCCAAACCGGATCGTCCAAACGGCCGTCGATGACCGGCGGATGCGGGTTGATGGGTTTGGCGTGGTAGATTTTTTTCTCCATCGGCGTTTGGGCAGCCAACGGGGTTGCGGCAAAAAACAAAAAACCTGGTAACAGAAGTTTACGTATCATAACAGAACTCCTGCTTGAAAGTTTGGCAGCACTAAAGGCTGGTTGAAATTTTTAAAATGGCTCCCGTGACCGAGGGGATTGCTCTGCTATAGTATGAGACAACGAAATTCAAAAAAGGTTGCTAAGTTTTTAGCACAAGAAGTATGACACCGGTCAAGACTGAAACGTTGCCAGGGATTTCAAAAAAAATGGGCTCAGACCTCTAATACGCATCTTTATTCCACAGAAGGTAGTTAAACAGATGTGAAGCAATGTTTCTGAGGATAAGACGATTGGAGTAAACATGGATTATTTGGTTGAAGCCATTCAAAAGGATGAATATGTTGGAACAAATCATAAACAAGGTTCGACAGGAGAAAGTTATAACCGAGCGCGTGGGGAGGAATGTCAGGTTCTCGCCATGGATAGGCTGTTGGTCGAAAAAATATGATACCGCAAGCAGGGGAAATGTTTGGATGGGAATAGAGCTACGATAATTGTAACGACGGCAATTTCTTTGATGTTCTGAAAATCTTGGTCGTGTGACCAGAGAGGGCATTGCAATTTTAATGTGAGGGCAAGAAGATCGGCATCGGTTGGGTCGCGTTTGCCAATCAGTTCAAGGGCACGACTTTTCTGTTCATCGAAAAAGGCATCTTGGTAAGCTACTATTGGAAACAATTCAAAAGCTTGCAAAACTCTTTCTTGCGGTACGCCGGTTTTGACAGAGATCAAAGGAATGTACCGTTTCACCTCCCAAGTCTTGCGCTCGGTAGTGAAAAAGCGAAAGTGGGCTGCATATATGATCCCGCGCGCTTTTCCACCAAGCAAGGCCGAGATCATCTGATTAGTATCAATTGTAAAGATCTGCTTACTCACGCGGCAAAGCCCTGCGAAATCGATTAAAATCCTCTATAATTTCTTCTTCACTGATTCCGGCCCGGGTTAAACCCGCGCGGATTTCGTCGGTCACAGCATAAACAAATTCTTTGTCCTTTTCTGCCTGAATTTTCTCTTCCAGAATCTCGACGATAAAGCTGCGCAAGTCATCTATGCCGGCGGCGCTGGCAAGCGCTTGAAGCTGTTTAACAAGCTCATCGGGAATGTCCGTGATTTCGTCTTCTTTCTTGCGATGAGAAATGTCGGGGGAGTCCCACTCATCCAAAAAGGTGATCAGGACTCGATGCTTTTTGCTGGTTTTGACCGTTTCAAGCGGCTGTATGCTTTTGCCATCATACACGCCTTCAATGGTTAATAGTCGAGCCGACATGATGAACAACTCCAAATAATATGAATTGAACAACCAGCTTTTGCCTAATAGCAGAGGTGCTGGCAAAACGGATTGGCATTCAAAGATTTATAACAAGCCGATTTAAATATAAGCCAATAATCCGACAATATCAAGATTCAATTTATGCATTTTATGCATTGAAAAAAGCGGCGTTCACACGGGAATAAATTTCGCTTCTCCGCGTAACATGAGTAAATGATTTTGTATAAGTTTACATGGCGCGGGCTGCGTGCGAGGCAGAGGCATAAATTTCATGAAGAGGCAACTCCAGCGTCTGGTCTTCGATCAAACTTCGTCTAATCCTGCCCATTGACGCAAGTCTCTAAAGCAGCGGTGGCGATTGCTCGTACACGTGCGAGGTGAATTGCCCGTTCGTCTCGGTTGAGTTGCCGTTTCTGGTTTGCTCTGCAAAGTAATCGCGGACGCGCACGATGATGTCGTCGAGATTGGTCTTGGGCGCGTAGCCGATCAGTTTTTTGATCTTGGTGAGATCAGGCACACGCCGCGCCATGTCTTCAAAACCCTGCTCGTAAGCTTCTTCATACGGCACGTTGACGATTTCGGATTGGCTGCCGGTGAGGGCCTTGACTTTCCTGGCCAGGTCCATGATGGTGATTTCTTCGTTGCTGCCGATATTAAAAATTTGGCCGACGGCTTCAGGGTGATTGGCCAGCGCGATCATGGCATTCACCACGTCGCCGACGTAGCCAAAGCAGCGCGATTGTGTGCCGTCGCCATAGACGCGAATAGGCCGATTGCGCATGGCCGCTTGCACGAAACGCGGGACCACCATGCCGTATTGGCCGGTTTGCCGCGGCCCCACCGTGTTGAACAAGCGCACGATCACGACCGGCAATCCCTTCTCTTTCAAATACGCCAGCGCCAAAAATTCGTCGATGGCTTTCGAGCAGGAATAGCTCCACCGGCTCTTGGTGGTCGGCCCAAGAATGCGGTCGTCATCTTCGTTGAACGGGACTTTGCTGCTCTTGCCGTAGACTTCCGAGGTCGAGGTGATGAGCACTTTTTTCTTGTAGCGGTTGGCGATCTTGAGCACGATTTCGCTGCCCATAATGCAGCGTTCGATCACTTCGACGGGCCGGTTGACGATCAATTCGACGCCGACGGCGGAAGCGAGGTGATAGATCATGTCGCACTCGCTGACCAGCCGGTCCATCACGGCTTCGTTCATGATCGTCTCGATGGCAAAGCGGAAATGCGGAAAGGCGCGGATGTGCGCGAAATTCTCCATGCGGCCGGTGGAGAGGTCGTCGATGATGGTGACGTGCTGCCCCCGTTGCAACAACGCTTCGGCGAGGTGAGAGCCGACGAACCCGGCGCCGCCGGTGATGAGCACATGCATGAAAGGGTCTCCCTTTACTATTTAAGCAATGCCTGGCATCATAGAAAGTTCTTGCGGACAAACGCAGAGAATGAAATCCACGTCTGTCCATTAGGTCCGCACCCTATTCGATCAGTACCATCTTCTTTGTCGCCGTAAAATTGCCGGCTTGCAATGACCACCCAGATTTTCATTTTGTTCAATTTGACCCGTCTCCGAAGTCGCCAGGTGAAAGAATAAAATCTTCGGGTTGGCGGCAAACACATCTCGATAGTGCACGTCGTTCGAGCCATGGTCGATGGTCAGTTCCTCAGGCGGGATTGATTCCCCGGTAAAAAAATGGAAATGATGGGTGTTGTATCCAGACACCGCATTGATGACGGCAAAGTCATAGCCAAGTTGATCATGAAGCAGCGCCTGTAAATCCAATGACTTGGCGTTGCATCCGACGTTAAAGACCGCCGGATAAATCAACTGGGGATTCGCGTAGCTCGATTTAATGGTATAATAAAGTTGAAACGCCCGGAATGGCGGTCGATAGTGTTTGCCGTGGCGGTAATTGTGAATCTTCGCAAAGTATTTTCGCAGCAATTCCTCTTGATTGCCGGCCGACGGAAGATGGTCGGCGCGAATGACTTCCACCCAGATTTCAGCGCCAACATTTCCTTGGTGACTGGTGTAAACATCGCCAACGCGATCGCCCCACTCGCCATCCAAATCCATGAAAAGATTTTGCTCGACTACGATTTTCACCAAATTCTGAGCGCTTGCCAACGATCCCCAGAAAATGACAAGCGCGAGCAAGCTCATCATCCTCATGAGACGCATTGCCATGAACATCCTTGTCCTCTCAGACCTTTAAAAGTTCTGCGTGCCTGCAAAGCTATAATTTTTTCAACTCGTGTGAAAGGGTGAACTTTAAAATAGAAAATCCATTGGAAAAATGCAAGGAATAACCGGAAAGAAAAGTAATCTCTCAGATTATGGGTAGGTCGACGAGATGCCGATATGGAGTGCAAAACTTTCGTTTTGCACTCCAAGCTCACCTCGCTAAAATTGATGCAAAAACGTTTTGCGTTATTTTGCCAGCAACATCTTCCGGGTCGCCACGAAGCTCCCGGCCTGCAAGCGATAGAAATAAACTCCTGAAGGCGCCGGCCGGCCGGATTGATCACGGCCATCCCAGACAACAGTGTGATAGCCGGCTGGCTGTTGACCACTCATCAGCTTCCGCACTTCCTGCCCGAGCATGTTGTAGATCGTCAAGCTCACTTGCACCGCTCTCGGCAGTTGATAACGAATTTGCGTCGTCGGATTTCCCCCACCAAAGGCGGAGGATGTCGCTTCGCTCCCAAAAGGGTTCGGATAATTCTGGCTCAGGTCAAACGCTTCCGGCAGCGCCACATTCACCACAATGGGGCCGTACAACGTTACGTTGCCGTGTTTATCCAGGGTTTCCAGTTTGTAATAATAACGCGCGCCGGTTTCGGCGGTGATGTCGAGATAACCATAGTTGCCGTCGCGATTGGCGGGAATGAGCCGTTCATTGATTTTGGCATAATGGCCGTTCTGACTTCCACCGCGCAGCACGTTAAAGCCGGCGTTGTTGATCTCGCTGCCGGTTTTCCAGCTCAGCTTGACGCCTGGCCCTTCACCAACTTGCGCGGCGAAGTTGACTAGTTCAACCGGAACTTTGATGCTCCACACCGTGCGCACGGTGTCTTCGAGATCGAAGACCAGCGCTTCAACTGTGTTCCACTGCAAGTTTCCGTGGAAGTCAAAGGTGTTGGAGATGGAGCCGGCGAACACGCCATTGAGGTACCAACGATAGCTCAACACATCCCCATCCGGGTCGGTAGCTGTGACCTGCATGCGCAAGGTTGCGCCTGGCTGCGCCAAGGTGGTGTCCAGTCCGTTTTGGTGATTGCCAACCGGGAAGCGGCTGATAATCCTCGGCGGTTGATTGCGATTCTGCACGTCGATAATAACGATTTCTTCGTCGACCCCGCCACGCGTGTCGTAGGCGAGAAAACTCACTTCGTAGCGCCCGGCGCTGTTGCCGTCGGTCTGCCAAGCAAAGGTGCGTGTGCCAAGGGAATCAAACGTAGATCCCGCCGGCAGATTTTTCGCGCCAAAGCGAATCGGGTCATTGTCATCGTCAGCCGCGCTGAGGCTGAAGCGAATTAAATCGTACTCCATGGCGCGCCAATCCGGCAAGTCGTCAATAATCGGAAAGTTGTTGTCGAAGCCGGTGGCACTAAAAATAACCGGCGAGTTGGCAAGGCTATTTTTGATCGCTCGGGCTTGGTTGCTTCCCGGCGAGGCGCCGAGCGTCCAGCGCGCCGAAGCAATGCCGTTGGTATCTGAAATCGCGATCGGCACGTCGATTTGACCACCGCCCGCGGTCACGACGAAATTGACCTGCACCCCGGGCACGGGATTGCCCAAGCCATCGCGCACTTGAACCTGAAGCGGGAAATTCAACGGCTTGCCCTTGGTGCCGTTCTGATTATTCGTGCGTTCCACCACGTGTATGCTCGAGGCATCCAAAGGGCGCGCATAAGCTTGCATAATCAGCGGCGAGCCGGCCAAGCCTTCGGAGCTGACGCGCACTTTGCGCCAGCCGCTTTGCGAGCCGAAATCTACTTTAGCCGAAGCCAGGCCGGTGCTGCCGGTCATCACGTAATTATCCGTCAACGTGCCGGCGCCTTCGATCAATTCAAAAATCACCGGAACGCCCTCAACGCCATGGCCTTGTCGATCCACCGTCTGCACCACCAAAGGCTCAGACTGGGAATTGGCGTCGCCATAAACCGGGTTCCCGCTCATCAGGAGCATGGCGGAAGCTTCCCCCGGATTGGCCTGCGCTTGGAAATCAATCGGCGAGCCGCTGAGACCCGCGGATTCGGCGCGCAAAACATTCAGTCCGACGTCAAGGCCGAGACGCCAGTTGGCTTTGACTTCGCCGAAGGCATCGCTAGGCAACGCAATCTGGCGCTTCTCATTCACGAAGCCATTGCCAAGTGTTATGCTGAAGGTTACCGGCACGCCCCAAACCGGACGATCGTAACTGTCGGCCACTCGCACGACGACTGGCTGGGCTAAAACTTCACCTACCGTTCCTTGCTGTGAATTGCCGGAGATCATGGCCAATTTTGCCGGCTGCGGCGCAATCGCGCGCGCCAGAAAGAGAAACGGCGAATTGGACAGGCCCGGGGCGCTCACGCGAATGCGGTTTTCTCCCGGCGTGGGACCGCAAATATAAATGATTCTGGCAATACCGGCGCTATCGGTTTTAACCGGGAGCGACCCGAAAAGTTGGCCGGAAACGGGGTCAACCAACTTGCCGCCGCCCTGCTCAACGTTTATTTGCACCTCGTAGTTCGCCACACCGTTGCCGTTTTTATCACCAATCTTGACGACCAGTGGCGCTGGCAACGCCGAATTCACATTGCCGGTTTGATCGTTGCCATCCAATACGGTCAAATTGCTGGCCTCTACAGTTGTCACCGTCACGTTGGCGCTGCGGGTAATGTCGATGCCGCCGATGATCTTCGCCGTGATCGTTTTTATCCCGGCGCGGGTGCTGGTGAAACTGCCATACGCCTTGCCTTGGGCATCGGTGGGATTTGCCGGCTGCTTCTCATCATTGCCTTCGCCGGAGACGTCAAAATTGACCGGCACACCGGCAATGGGTAGGCCCAATTTATCGCGTACATTGATCGTGACGTGGCAGATGGTTGCGCCGTCTGCCGGCATGGTGGAAGGACTCGCTTCAACGAAAGAGCTATCCGCGCTCGGCGAACCCGGAGCCGCAGACGCGACAAATTCACTTGGCGAGCCATCAATCGGATTCATGCCATCCACTCGCGCTTCGACCTTGTTGATGATCTGTGTGGCGCCCAAAGTAAGAATCGTCGAGGCCTCGCCGTTGACGTTGGTCAAAACCGGCTGCTGTTTTGAGAGCGTACCACTGCCCGCCGTTACCACGAACGTCACCGGATAGTTTGCCACTACGTTTTTATAACGGTCTTTCAAGCTTACCACGAAGGGGTTAGCCAGAGGCGCGCCCGGCGTTCCTTGCTGGCCGTCACCTGAAACCTTGAGCATGGTGGCCGGCGTCGCATTTTTCCCGAGCGCGGAGAAAATGATCGGCGATTCGCTCAGACCAGCCACTTCCGCCTGCACCTTATTCTCACCGGCAGTCGTGTCCAGTTTCAAGTAGGTAAAAGCTTGCCCAAGGCCGTTGGTCATGCGAATGTCGTTGGCAGCATTCGAGGTCACGAGCGAGCCGTTGCCTTGAATCACTGCGAAATTAACCGCAACCTCCGGAACCGGGCTTCCGTTCACGTCAGTCACTTGCACAGCCAAGGAATCGCGCAGCACCGCGCCAACCTCCCCTTCCTGGTCGTTGCCTGAAATGTAAAGCAGGTTGGCGGGTTTTCCGAGGTCGGCAACGAGCGTGAAATCATCGATATTATTTTTTAAATTGCCGCGCAACATCACTCCGCTATAAAGGTTCCCGGCGTTTCCCTGCTGTTTCTGAGAATCTGTGGCGACCGCGTCAAGCTTGCCGTTAACGAAGTAGCTAAAATGATGTCCATCGCCGTCAGTCCGGAGCACGACGCGCACTGAATCGCCGGCAAATGGGCCGGGCTGCGTCGCCGGAACGTCAGTAATGGATTCTGCGGGTGCACCATTGACAATCGTCCACAAAGTGAGGAAGGGACGAAAAACTTGTCTGAACAGCAGGTAACCGTTGGCGGTAGTGGAGGTATCGTCCAGCATCAAGGCGAAGCCGCCCTCGTTAATGCCTGGCGCATCGGCGCTCTGACCCCATTTATAGCTCACTTCGGTGGGATTCTTCAGCTTTTTAAAGACGGCCATATAGTTCCAATCCGGCGCCGTGGCCGTGTTGGAGAGCTCGCCGTTGACGATCTTGATCTCCGGACTGGCCTTCCAATTCGGCCCAAGCTGGCTCCGGTTGAAATCGTCCTGCGCGAAAACACCCAAGGCCGTCGTCGCCGCCGGCACATTTGAAAGCGGTGAAAACGAAAAAACTTCATCGGCGGCCTTGATCGCGAAGTAATACGTGGTGCTGGGTTTCAGCCCCGAGACCAGAAAAGTTTCCCCGGTGCCGGGAGCCTTTGGCGCCGGCAATCCCACGACTGCGGTCGCTTGATAAAAATTGGCATCAGTGATCGGAACGGCGCCATAGCGCAAATCGTACTTTGCCGCCGGCCCACCCCCGTCCCCGTCGTCACCAGGGGCCGTCCAGCTTAAAAACACGGTGGTCGCGGTGACGTTAGTAACCGCCAGATCCGTTATGGCCCCTGGCGGGATATCATCCGAGCTCTCCGGAGAAAGATTGAAATCGTCAATGTTGTTGCTCAAATTGCCTTTGAGCATAACGCCGGAAAATGTTGTTGGCGCGTTGCCTTCGCGTTTATCGCTATCGGTTATCCGGCCGTCAAAAAGGTCGTTGATGTAGACATCGAAGTGGTGTCCGCTCGCGTCCGAGCTCATGACGACTTTAAAGGTATCACCCGCTTTGGGAAAAGGACGGGAAGCCGGGATATTCTGCTGCACCGGAATAGAGGGCTGCCCGTTCTCGATCGTCCATAAGCTCAAGCCGGAAGGCTCGCGAAATATCAAATAGCCATTGGCTTCCACCGCGGCCTTATCCAGCCCCAAGGCAAGTCCGCTTTCGCTAATTCCGGCTTGATCGGCCGCGCTTCCCCATTTGAAGGAAACCGCTTGCGGATTGCTCTGCGCCGCATAAATTGCGATTTGATCCCAGGCATAAACATTCGAGGTGTTGTCCATTTCGTTGTTGACAATCTGCAAGGCCGGCGTCGCCACCCAGGTGGCGCCAAGCTTTGATCGATTGAAATTATCCGTCACCGGCGCTCCGGTCTCGGTCAGCACAATCTGAATGGCATTAAAAAACACTTCGGCCATCAAAGCGTAGCCGCTGTCATTCGGATGTTCGAAGTCAGCCAGGTAATCGGCTTGCCAATTGGGATTCGCTTTGAACACCAGGTTGTTGCCGGCGAAAAAAATGGTGTAGCCATTTTGGTGTTTTTGCTTCACCAGCGCCTGGATCAAAGCATTGAGCGCGGTCGTCGTGTCATCATACTGGTCGTTTCGGGGGACGAGCGAAGAAACCAAAATTTTAATCGCAGCATCGAAGTCGTGAATTTCGTCAACGATGCTTTCGATTTCCAAAATGGTGCTCGTATTCGGCTGGTCCTGCGAAATATCGTTGGTCCCGACGTGCAACAAGACCACATCCGGTTGCGTTGCATTCAGATAGCTAAAGATATTGGTCTCGATTTGATCGGCGCGCCAACCGCCATGGCCTTCGTGATCGGCATCGAAGCCGGCGCCGTCGTTGAGTGTTCCCACAAAGTCAAAGTTGATTCCGGCGCCGGCAAGCAAGCTCGCCAAGTCATCACGATACCCACCCACGGCTCCATCCACGACTGTCGATCCCACACCGTGCGTGATCGAGTCCCCCAAAGGCATAATTTTGACCTGAGCCTGGCTCGACATTGCCGTTCCCAACACCGCCAGCAACACCACCGGCAGGCGATTCACCAGGCGTAAAAAGCACTTCATGCTTAACCTCCTTGTCCAAACACAAAAAATTTCCTGTTTCCACTCAGGCCAAATGACATCTATGTAAATCGTAAAACGTAATACGCAACACGGTACGTGTTACGCATTACGTTTTACACATTACGCCATTGACCTTATTTTGCAAACAACATCTTCTTGGTCGTGGTGAAACTGCCGGCATTCAAGCGATAGAAATAAACGCCTGACGGCACCGGCCGACCCGATTGATCACGGCCATTCCAAACCGCGATATGATATCCGGGTGGTTGCCGGCCCTCCACCAGCCTCCGCACTTCCTGCCCGAGCGAGTTGTAAATAATCAAGCTCACCGTTACGGCCGCGGGCAAATTATAACGAATCTGGGTGGTCGGGTTAAATGGATTCGGATAATTCTGGCCGAGGGTAAACGTTTTCGGCAGCGCCACCTCAACCACAATCGGGCCGTGCACCGTCACATTCCCCTGCTTATCCAGCGCTTCCAATTTGTAATAGTAGCGGGCGCCGGCTTCGGCGGTGACATCGAGATAACTATAGTTGCCGTCCCGATTGGCGGAAATGAGTCGTTCGTTGATTCTGGCGTAGTGGCCTCGCTCTGCCGTGCTGCGCAGCACATTAAAGCCGCCGTCGTTGGCCGGGCTGCCGGTTTTCCAGTTCAGGTTTATGGCCTGCCCATCGTCACCAACCTGAGCGCTGAAGCCCACCAATTCAACCGGAACCTTGATGCTCCAAACCGTGCGCACGGTGTCTTCGAGGTCGAAGACCAGCGCTTCAACCGTATTCCATTTGAGCTCGCCGCGAAATTCAAACGTGTTGAATACGGCGCCGGTAAACACGCCATTGACGTACCACCGATAGCTCAGTATATCGCCATCGGGATCAGTGGCGATAACCCGCATGAGCAGCGGCACCCCCGGTTGCGCCAGCACCGTATCCGGCCTTACTGGAAAGCGGCCGGTGATCCTCGGCGCTTCGTTGCGGTTCAAGACCTCGATGCTGACCACTTCTTCGTCGACACCGCCGCGGTTGTCGTACGCCAGAAAGCTCACTTCGTAATGCCCGCCACTACTTAAGTCGGTTTGCCAGGAGAAAACGAATGTGCTAAGCGAATCGAAGACGGCCCCCGGCGGCAGTTTCTTGGCGCCGTAGCGAATGGGATCATTGTCGGCATCGTTCGCGCGGAGTGAGAAGCGAACCAAATCTTTTTCATTGGCGCGCCGATCCGGCACGTCATCAAAAATCGGAAAATTATTATCAAAGCCCGTGGCATTAAAACCGGCGGGGGAACCGACCAAGCCACTTTTGATCGCTCGGGCTTCATTGCTACCGGGCGAGGCGCCGAGGGTCCACGGCGCCGAAGCGATGCCGGCGGAATCAGAAGTGGCAAGAGCGGAGCCGGCTCCAGCGAAATTGCCGCCGCCGGCTGCGATTACGAAAGTGACCTGCACTCCGGGCACGGGATTGCCCAAGCCGTCCAGCAGCTTGACCTGGAGCGGAAAATTCAAGGGCTTGCCCTTCGTGCCCTTCTGGTTATTCGTGCGCTCCACCAAGCTCATGACCGAAGCACCCAACGGCCGTGCATACGCGCGCATATACCTTGGCGAGTCGGCCAGTCCCTGCGCGGTTACACGCACTTTGCGCCAGCCGCTTTGAGCGTTGAAATTCACTCTGACCGAAGCCAGACCGCCGCCGCTGCTCACCACGTAATTATCCGTCAACGTGCCGGCGCCTTCAACCAATTCAAAGATCACGGCGATACCATCAACGCCATTGCCGAGCGCATC
>JAKEEU010000436.1 GCA_022616415.1 Candidatus Zhuqueibacterota bacterium
CAGCTTGCCGCAACCAAATTTAGACCACCAAGACACGAAGACACAAAGTTTTTCTTTGTGACTTGGTGTCTTCGTGGTCAAAAAAATCTTCGCGGTTGTGATAGTTTCTTCAGGGTAATACTATAACTGAGGCCTTACTCCAAACAAAGAATTTCACTTGCTGATTGTCTGGAAATTCGCTATGTTACAGATAATCCATACTTAGACTGTGATACCTCCCAACAAATGACCTCGAATCAAGCTGGCACTTATATTGCAATTACTCAATGGCTGCCATTTTTTATGGCGCTAAAAATGCCGTTGAGAGGTTTTATCAACCTTTTGCAATTTCAAAATTGTATTCTTAATCTCGCTGCTGATTCGAGCATGGATATTCTCCTCACCCACGGCTATTTTCTTTACGACGACCCCAAAGAGCAGGCCATCATGAAGCCCTATCCCACCTTGGGCTTGTTGTATATCTCAGCATATCTGAAGCAGAAAAATTTCGCCGTGGAAATTTTTGACAGCACTTTTGCCGAGAAAAAACAATTCGCCGATCTGCTTGTAACCAAAAAACCGAAACTCGTCGGAATTTATTCAAACCTGATGACGAAATTCAACGCGCTCGAGATGATCCGGCGGGCAAAGGCGCAGAATTGCATCGTCATCGTCGGCGGGCCGGACCCGCCGTATTACGCCGAGCAGTACCTCGATTTCGGCGCGGATGTGGTGGTCATCGGCGAAGGCGAGGAAACTTTGCAGGAGTTGATTCCACTCCTTTCGTTGGGAAAGTTAGATCAACTTGCGACGGTGGCGGGAATCGCTTTCAAAGATGAACGCGGTGAGATTCAACGCACGCCGGCGCGCGATTTACTGCCGAACCTCGACGTGCTGCCGCTGCCGGATCGCGCCGCCATCGATTTGCAAAAATATGTCGATGTCTGGCGGCGGCATCACGGCATGGGCGCGGTGTCGCTCATCACCAGCCGCGGCTGTCCGTATTCCTGCACCTGGTGCAGTCATTCGGTTTACGGCAAAACCTTGCGCAAGCGCAGCGCCGCACTCGTCGCTGATGAAGTCGAAGGGATTCTCGCGACGTATCATCCCGACATGCTGTGGTATGCCGACGACGTGTTCAACATCAATCACAAATGGTTCTTCGAATATGCCGCCGAGCTAAAACGCCGCAATCTAAAAATTCCGTTCGAGTGCATCTGCCGCGCCGACCGCATGAACGAAGAGATCGTCCGTACCTTGAAAGAGATGGGCTGCTTCCGTGTCTGGATCGGCTCCGAGAGCGGCTCGCAGCGCCTGCTCGATGCCATGAAACGCGGCGTCAAAGCTGAGCAGGTGCAGGCGATGACACGGCTGGCCAAACGCCACGGCATCGAAACCGGCATGTTCCTTATGTGGGGCTTCGAAGACGAAAATCGCGACGACGTCGAAATGACCATCGAACACGTCAAAAAAGCCAACCCCGATTTGGTGCTCACCACCGTCAGTTATCCCATCAAAGGCACGGAATATTACAACCGCATGGCCGGGCAAAACATTGTCGTGCCGAATGGCGCATGGCATAACTCCAATGACCGTGACCATCGCATTCGCGAACGTCATTCCAAGCGTTACTACGATTTCGTCAATCGTTGGATGCACAACGAATTGGCGCTCACCCGTTTGCAAGAAAACGGCCGCAATGGCTTGCTGCGCCGCGCTAAAGCACGGGTGCAAGCCGAAATCAGCAAGCTCGGCATGGCGCTGACGGCAAAACAAAAAGAAGCATGACCCGGACGAGCAGCAACCAACCAGGTTTTTAAGAATTATTCCCAACTGATAGATGAACCCAACTGTAAAACGCTTTTCCGTTGGGTTCATCTAGCGGTTGGAAACATGGAACTTTCAGAATTTTTCTGACTTTATTGCCAAACACGAAATAGTGTATTGATTGAGGATTGGAGGAAAAAGAATGACGCACAAATTTGTTTTCACAGTAATTTTGCTCGGGATGATCAACCTCGCCAAGGCGCAATCCAGCGAACCGGCATCTTCTTCTTACGAAATCCGCTGGCAGGAGCAAAAAAGCGGGTTGACCTCGTCGTTTCGTGGCCTCAGCGCCGTCGATGAAAAGATCGCATGGGTGAGCGGAACCAAGGGCAGTTATGCCCGCACGATTGACGGCGGCCAAACCTGGCTCGCGGATTCCGTTGCCGGCGCCGCCAACTTGGATTTTCGCGATGTGCAGGCGTTTGAGGCAAATCTGGCTTATCTGATGAGCGCCGGGCCGGGCGAGCTTTCGAGAATCTACAAAACCTCGGATGGCGGCAAGAACTGGCAATTGCAGCATACCAACAAAATTCCCGAAGGCTTTTTTGATGGCATGGCTTTCTGGGATGCCGATAACGGCGTCTTGATTGGCGATCCGATCAACGGCCGTTTATTTATCATGCTCACCTCGGATGGCGGCAAGACGTGGCAGTCACTACCGCCGGAAAGTTCTCCCGCGGTCGTCGAGGGCGAATATGGATTTGCCGCCAGCGGCACCGGCATTGCCGTGCATGGCAAAAATCAAATCTGGATCGCCACCGGCGGCGCCGTCGCCCGCGTGTTTTATTCGAGCGATCGTGGCAAAACCTGGAACGTCTCCAACACCCCGATCGTGAGCGGCAACCAATCGTCCGGAATTTTTTCCATTGCGTTCCGCGATTCCTTGCACGGCGCCGTGGTTGGCGGCAATTACCAACAGCCGAACGAAGCGAAGGGCAACGCCGCCATCACCAGCGACGGCGGCAAAACCTGGGAGCTAATCAAGAACCCCGCGACAGTTGACTATCGCTCGTGTGTGGCTCACGTGCCGAACCTCTCCGTGCCCATGCTCATCGCGGTGGGCCCTTCCGGCTCCGATTATTCAGTTGACGTTGGCCGAACGTGGGCGCGATTCAGCAACGAGGGCTACCACACGTTGAGCTTTGCCGGTTCGACACACGTTGGCTGGGCGGCGGGCGCCGACGGAAGAATTGCAAAGTGCTTCATCACGAAGAAATAACAATAATGTCATTTGGAAGAATCTTCTCGTCGCAGTTTCCCTTTCGTTGCAAGCCATCTTTTGCATTGCAAAATTTCGTATCGCACTGACACCTTTGAACACGCTGCTCTACCGTTGGCTCGGCGTTTTGCGTTGCCCGCAATGCCGCGGACATTTTGAAATCACGGCCGGCCCTCGCCTGCAAGCGCTTCGCTGTTTGGAATGTTTCGCTGAATACCTCGTCGCTGATGGGATTCTTCGGCTCGTCATTTCCGGCCGCGCCAAAGCCGTCGAAAAGTTTTGCGAAAAATATGACGCGCTGCGTTTGCGCGAAGGCTGGGCGAGCGAGGTTCCGGAATTTTATCTGCGCCTGCCGTTTCGCGATCTCACCGGCCGTCACGACCGAGAGTGGCAAATGCGCGCGCAATCTTTTCGCCTCGTGCAGAATTGGCTGGCGCAAGAGTTTTGCGGCCGCCGGCTGCGCGTGTTGGATGCCGGCGCCGGCAGCGGCTGGATGAGCCGTTGTCTCGCCGAGCGCCACGAAGTTGTGGCGATCGACGTCAATGCCGGACCGCACGGGCTTGCCGCCTTGTCGAGCGAGCAGCGCTGTTTTATGGCAATACAAGCGGAGCTTGACCGCCCGCCGTTCGCCTCCAATTCTTTTGACGTCGTGATCGCGAACGCCAGCTTGCACTATGCAAGAGGCGTTGAACGCTTCTTCGAGAAAATCGAAAGGGTGTTGCGGCCCGGCGGCAAATTGATCGTGATGGATTCGCCAACTTATCCGACGCGCGAAGCGGCGCACGCGGCGCACGCGCGCAGCCGCGAGTATTACGCGCAAATGGGCGTTCCGGAGCTGGCGGAAAATTACGGCGGTTTGCCCGCAGCGCTGTTTGCGGAACAAAAAGCCTTTCGCTTCGCGCGAGTGCGGCGTGACTTTGCAAGCCTTGCACTCGTCAAAAAATGGCTGCGCGAAAAATTCGGGCAACCGGTCGCAGCGCGCTTTCCGGTTTGGATCGGCGAGCGCTTGCCCCGGCCCGAAGAAAAGTGGCAACCCGGCCGGCACCGCGCCGGCGCTTTGTTGATCCACCAGGACAAATTGTTGACGTATCACGTTCAGGGCGAAACAAAACATTACTGGCGCATTCCCGGCGGCGGCATCGAGCCTGACGAAACGCCGGAGCAGGCGGCGCGGCGTGAACTGCAGGAGGAACTCGGCCTCGAGGTGAGCTTGCAGCGTTTGTTTGGCCCATATTGGCGGCCCCATGCTAAAGGTGAATGGTATTTTCTCGCCGAAACGGCGCCGGAAAAATTACCGGCGGAAAATGCCGGCGGCTTCGAGCACGCTTGCACCGTGCAATGGCTGCCCCTGGAAAAACTCGCCGAATTTGACATTCGTCCGCCGGCCTTGAAGTGGGAGTTGGTGGAATACTTTAATACGCAATGTGTAATCCGTAAAACTTAATGCATAAAACGTAACGCGGCAACCCCGCTCAGGCGGGGCAACCAAACGACCAAAGGCAAAACGATTTAGGGCAAAACTATTTGATTTCGTTTTTTAATGTGAAAGGCCGGTTGTAATACCAAAGGGCTTAAAGCAAAAAGTCAAAATGATTCAACCGCTTTTAATCGTTTTACGCATCACGCTTTACGAACTACGCTTCACATTTTTTCCATGCCTCATTTTACCATCAAATATTCCGCGGTGTTGCCGCGGCCGCACCAAACTTGGCCGCTGGTCAAACGGTTCTGGCCTTTCATGCAGCCGTACAAACGGACCATTGTCGCGGTCGCCGTGCTCATGATCATCGGGCTGCCGATCAGCGTCGTGGCGCCGCTGCTCGTTAAATATCTCATCGATACGGTGGTGGCGAGCCGGGACACGCGGCAACTGTTCGTTGTCGGTGGCGCGCTCATCGGCTTGACTTTGCTCGGCCAGGGGTTGAGCTACTGGCAAATGGTGTTGAACAACCGCTTTCATCTGCTGGTGCTTTACAACATGCGCCGGCGCCTTTTCGCGCACCTGCTGCGCCTGCCGATGAGCTTCTATACCAAGCACGACACCGGCTACATCATGAGCCGGCAGCGCGACGATCTGAAACAGCTCAGCGGCATCATGGCCGACACCTTTCTGCGCGCCGCGATCAACGTCATTCGCGTCGTCGTTTTTATCGGCCTGCTTTTCTACATCGACGTCGCGCTCGCCGCCTCCGGTTTGATTTTGGCCATGGTCTTTTTTGGCGCGAATTTGCTGTTCTCGCGCCCGCTGCGCCGGCGCAATGAAGCGGTGCAGGAAGCCGAAGCCAAAACTTCGACGGCATTGCATGAGGGCATCATCGGCTTCAGCTTGATCAAAGCCACCACCCGCGAAAAGGCCGAGCTGCGGCGATACGTCCAAGCCCTCAGCGAGCACGTGCGCGCCTCTTTCCGCCGCGATTTGCTGGAAATCTTTTCCGACGAGCTGATCGGATTGGCCGCCACCGTCGGTGCTTACTTCATCGTACTCGTCGGCGCCTATCGCATCATGCAGGGCGGCTCCACGTTCGGCAACCTTTTCGCTTTTTTTATGTATTTGACGAATGTGTTCGGCGCCACCGGCGCGCTCATGCGGCTTAATTCGAACTTGCAGCGCGCCATGAACGCCTTGCAGCGCACCTACGAAGTGCTCGACACCTCGCCGGAGCCGGCGGTCCCGCGCCGCGATCGCGACAAGCCAAGCCAATGCGAAATCGTCTTTGACAACGTCAGCTTCAATTACATGCCAGACATGCCTGTGCTGCAAAATGTCTCTGCAAAAATACCCGCCGGTGCGCAAGTCGCGCTGGTCGGCCCGAGCGGCGCCGGCAAAACCACGTTTGCGCATCTCATCCCACGTTTTTATGAACCGATAGGCGGCCGCATTTTGCTCAATGGCAAAGACTTGCGCGACGTACACTTGCACGATTTGCGCCGGCTCATCGGCGTGGTGCCGCAGGACGTTTTTCTCTTCGACCGCACCATTCGCGACAATATCGCGTATGGCAATCACGTCGCCGATCCGGCAGACATTGAGCGAGCAGCGCGCGCCGCGAACGCACACGATTTCATCGCCGCGTTTCCGGACGGCTACGAGAGCAAAATCGGCGAGCGCGGCATCCGGCTCTCCGGCGGCCAAAAGCAGCGCCTTGCCATCGCGCGCGAAATCCTGCGCAATCCGCCCATTCTCATTCTCGACGAAGCCACCAGCTCGCTCGACTCCGCTGCCGAGGCCTTGATTCAGGAAGCCTTGCAGCGCTTCAAAAAAAATCGCACCTCGATCATCATCGCGCACCGCTTATCGACGGTCATCGAGGCGGATTGGATCCTCGTCTTCGACAAAGGCCGCATCGTCGAGCAAGGCCGGCACGAGCAGCTTCTCGCCCAGGGCGGGTTTTATGCCTTCTTGTTTGAAACGCAGTTTAAACGAGGGCTGGTGGTGACGGATTGAACCGTTCGTAGTAACGCCGTTTGTAGTAACGCCTTCAGGCGTCGGAGCATGCAATGTCAAAAATCATTAACCTTTCACTCATCGCCCTCGCCCAAGCGCACCACGACCACGCCGCCATCATCGCTTCCGAAGGCATCTTCACCTACCGCGATTTACTCGATGCCTCCGCACGAGTCGCCTCATGTTTTTTGAATGGCGAAGATGATTTGCGAGAAAAGCGCGTCGCCTTTTTAATCCCGCCAGGATTCCACTATGCGGCAACGCAATGGGGCATCTGGCGCGCCGGCGGCATTGCTGTGCCGCTGTGTGTTTTTCATCCGCAACCTGAATTGCAGTATATCATCGATGATTCGCGTGCGAGTATCGTGGTGGCTCATCCGGACTTCGCAAAAGTGCTGCGCCCAATCGCCGAGACGCGCGGCTTGCGATTTCTTCTCAATTCACAAACACTAAGTCAAACGAAGGTTGCACTCCCCCAAATTGACGCGCAGCGGCGCGCGATGATCATCTACACCAGCGGCACCACGAGCAAGCCGAAAGGCGTGGTGGCGACGCATAAAAATATTCAAGCTCAAGTCACAGCGTTGGTTTCGGCGTGGGAATGGACGGCCAACGACCACGTCCTGCACGTGCTGCCGCTGCACCACATTCATGGCATCATCAACTCGCTGACATGTGCGCTGTGGGCCGGGGCAAAATGCGAAATCCTACCGAAATTCGACGCTGAAGAAGTTTGGCGACGCTTCGCCGCCGGCAACGTGACGCTGTTTATGGCCGTGCCAACCATCTATGTAAAATTAATCGAAGCGTGGGAAGCCGCGTCGCCGGCGCAACAAAAAATCATGTCGGAAGCTTGCGTACGAATGCGCCTGATGGTTTCCGGCTCCGCCGCCTTGCCTATTCACGTTTTAGAAAAATGGCAAGAAATCACGAATCACGTTTTGCTCGAACGCTACGGCATGACGGAAATCGGCATGGCGCTCTCGAACCCGCTGCATGGCCAACGCGTGCCGGGCTGCGTCGGCGCGCCTTTGCCCAATGTCGAAGTCAAACGCGTGGATGAAAA
The DNA here is from genome assembly GCA_022616415.1 of Candidatus Zhuqueibacterota bacterium. GTDB lineage: Bacteria > Zhuqueibacterota > Zhuqueibacteria > Zhuqueibacterales > Zhuqueibacteraceae > Zhuqueibacter. The sequence goes on from JAKEEU010000436.1 coordinate 7,537, forward strand.
CGGCAATGCGGTTGCGCCCGGAACGCCGGGAGAGATTCTTATCAAAGGACCAGGTGTGTTTCTCGAATACTGGGGAAAACCGGACGCGACGAAGAGAGCATTTCGTGATGGCTGGTTCTGCACCGGTGATATCGCAATGGTGGAAAATGGCGTCTATCGCATTCTCGGCCGCAGCAGCGTCGACATCATCAAAACCGGCGGCTACAAAGTCTCCGCGCTCGATATCGAAGAAGTGTTGCGCACCCATCCGCAAATCAAAGAGTGCGCCGTTATTGGTATCGCAGACGAGACATGGGGCGAGCGTGTCGCCGCGGCGCTCATGCTGAAGCCGGGATGCGTCATGACACTCGACGCTTTGCGAAGCTGGGCTAAAGAACGGCTGGCGGCATATAAGATTCCGAGCCGAATACTCGTGCTGGACGAATTGCCGCGCAATGCGATGGGAAAGGTGCAGAAACCCCAGGTGACGAAGCTATTTAAAAGGACTTGAAAATAAGTTTTAAAATCCTTAACTTGTTTTGAAAATTTAGGAGATTGGTTATGCCTCAGAATAACACAAAAAACTACATGGCTCTGATTTCAGTGAATCCCGGCATTCATTTTGGCCAACCATGTATTGCGGGGACTAGAATTACCGTCGCCAATGTTTTGGAGTTGATCGAAGCGGGTGTTTCGATACAGAAAATTATAGAGGAGTATTATCCCGACTTAATCGAGGAACAAATTAAGGCCTGTGTCCAGTATGCGATCGATGTGATTCAAAATGAAGAAATTCATTTAGCTCCTGCGACAGAGACAGCATGAACTTTTTTAACGGAAGCAGAAATCCGCCGATCTTTTATTGTCGTGGAAACCACGCAGTATCGTGTCCGTAAAATTCCATAATCAATTGCTGCGCGACAAAAATCTTTGGCTGGGCATTGCCGTATTAGTTTGCATGATTTCGCTATCCGGCTGCGACCAAACGCAATTCCCCGCCGATCATCTTTTTCGCGCCACCTTGAAGCCCGTCGCTGCCTCGCCACTGGTCGTTGATTTTAACCACGACGGCAAGCTCGATATTGCCATTGGCGCGACGGACGGTTATTTTTATCTGCTCGATGATTCGCTGCGTGATCTTTCCGAATGGCCCCCACTGCGTGTGAAAAATTTCGGTGAAGATGCGGGCAAGCGTTTGGAATACGCCAAAGGCGGCTTTTATTCTTCGCCGGCGGCCTGGGACTGCGACCGCGACGGTTATCCGGAAATTTTTGCCGCACACGAAAACGCGGCGCTTTGCGGCTGGCGCTATCAGCTCGAGAGCAACACGATCATCCCAATATTGAATTTTCCAATAATTCTCGGCGGCTTGATCTGGTCATCGCCAACCATCGTGGCGGACTCTCTCCTTGCCATTGGCGGCTTTGAGAAGATATTCGTTTTTGACCGGCAGGGAAAACCGGCGCCGGGTTGGCCGCAGCCGGTCAATGGCTGGACGGAAGCCACGGCCGCTTGGTGCGACGATGTTCTTGCCATCACCACGTTGGTTCCGGGTGAAACCAGCCGTGGCTATCTTTATGCCTGGCATATCAATGGCGCGCTTTATCCGAATTTTCCAATCAATCTGAAAATGGATGCCAACTCTTCCCCGGCGCTGGCAGATTTGGATAGCGATGGCCGCATCGAGATCATCGTCGGTGACGACGCCGGATTTTTGCACGTGTTCACGCTCGACGGCAGCGAGCTTCCCGGCTTTCCGCGTTTGGCCGGAGACCGCATCGAGTCTTCACCGGCGGTGGTTGATTTGGACGGCGACACTGTTTTGGATATTATTGTCGGTGCGGCTGATGGCTATATTTACGCGTGGAATGCGGTGGGCGACGTGCGTTTAGGTTGGCCTGTTGCAACGGGTGATGAAGTGGGCGCCTCGCCTTCAGTGGCCGATATTGACGGCGACGGCCATTTGAACGTCGTCGTTGGCTCACGAAATCGCCGGCTTTATGCTTTTTCACCGGATGGTTCTATCACACCCGGCTTTCCCATCGACTGCGGCGACAAGATTTTCTCATCCCCGTGGGTGGGGGATCTCGACGGCGACGGCCGAACTGACATCGTGGTTGGCGCCAATAACGGCATTCATCGCCTGTGCAATATCGGCAAACTCGGCGCCGCGCCGTGGCCGATGTTTCGGCGCAATATTGGCCACACCGGCGCGGCGGTGAAATTTGACATCGAGCAATCAACGCAAAGATAAATGGCAGTTTTTTCGTGACATGGCAAATTTTCCTTTCTGTCGATATTGAAAATCAACTTTGCGGCAGGGCAATCGCCGAGTTCCGGCGCACGATCTTCGCCGCCACCCAAGATATTACAATTCCTGAAAAACCCGTCTTTGAAGTTCTGGTCTGAACCCTGCCCGCTTTGCGGTGCGGAATGTTGCGCCCAATGCTTGGGCGTGTATGTTCGTTGAAATCAAAGACCTGATGATGAAGGGATAGTGACTTAATCACCACCTGTCCATTCCGTCCACCATGTCCACCCCGCTGCAATCAAAGACCTGATGATGAAGGCATGGCGACTGAGCCTTACAAAGGTGTACCTTTGTCCATCTAAATTTTCGTTGAAATCGAAACCGTGACGATGAAGGGATGGCAACAGTCCCTACGGCAGCAAAGGCCGGATGGTGCCTGAATCGAACCATCGTGGGATTAAAATATGATGATGAGTTTTACAAAACGATGCAAAATTGAGTCTGAATCGAACCCTCGTGGGATTCAAACACATACCATTTCGCGCTGTTCTCAGCGCCACATGGCGTCTAAATCGAACTATCGTGGAATTGAAACTGAGTTACTATTATTTTACAAAAATGGAGTGCATTAGTCTGAATCGAGCCCTCGTCGGATCGAAACAATTCAAGCGCCAATTTGGCGCTGTTCTGAGCGCCAAAGTCTGAATCGAACCCTCGTCGGATTGAAACCCAACATCCGTCACCTATGTCCTATATGTCCGAAAGATTTCGAACCAGTGTGGGATCGAAACCCGGCATCCTGTCACCTATGTCCTATATGTCCGAACGGTCTGAATC
>JAKEEU010000437.1 GCA_022616415.1 Candidatus Zhuqueibacterota bacterium
CTGAATTGTTTAAGATTGTTGCTTTTATCATCAACCGCCCATTTTAGTAGACCCATACCTGCTCATCAAAAGTAATGATCGAAGCCCGCCAACTCGCCAAAACATTTAAAGATTTCGCTGCTGTCAAAAATGTCACCTTTACCGCCAATCAAGGTGAGGTTTTTGGTCTACTGGGCCCGAATGGTGCGGGCAAAACCACCACGCTCCGAATGCTCTCGACCGTCATCAATCCGACTTCTGGAACGGCTGTTGTTGATGGCTTCGATGTACGCACCCAAAAAGATCGAGTTCGCAGCAACCTAGGCATTTTGGTCGAAAGCGCGGGTCTTTATTCCCATTCCACCACCCGCGAACACCTGCGTTATATCGGCAATCTGCACGATCTTGATGGCCCTGATCTCGAAAAACACATCGACTATTTGATCGACGTGTTGGAAATGCGCGATTTTGCCGACCGCCGCGCCAAAGGCTTTTCTCGTGGTATGGTGCGTAAAGTCGTGTTAGGCATGGCCCTGATCCACGATCCGCCCAACATCATTTTTGACGAACCCACTCAAGGTCTAGATGTAGTCAGCACTCGGGCCGTGCGTGGTATCATTGGACGTTTTCGGGCTGAAGGCCGTTGTGTGATTTTGAGCACCCATCACATGGACGAAGTTGAACGTTTATGCGACCGTGTCGCGATTGTTCACCGGGGCAATATCTTGGAAACAGGCACACCCCAAGAACTCACCGAAAAATACAAAGCGGATAGCCTCGAAACCGCCTTTGTCGAAATCATCGGTGCAGAAGCATTACTTGAAGAAGCCAAACGTGAAGCCCAAGATAAGAGAAAAAACTAAGCCGTATGAATTTGCGCCGTGTATACACCATCGTCTTCCGTAAAGAATTCCGCGAATTATTCCGTGATCGGCGCGCCCTTTTCTGGCTATTTGCCCCACCCATTATTTTGCCCGGCATCGCCATCTGTGCCGCTATTTTTATCGGCACCCAAGCCATCCGCATCGCCCAAGACGGCGTACCTGTATTCATCGAAAACGCTGCCGAAGCACCTGAGTTGGTCCAACGCTTTGAAGATGATGAGTCGACGACAGTTGTCGAAACCGATACACGCACCGATGATGATCCGTTTGGTGATGCGGCCGTCATTGTATCTATTCCCGACGATTTTCAAGAGCAAATCGAATCAGGTGGTACCGCCAACATCCGTGTAATTACCAAAGACAATTCACTCATCACCTTCTTTGCCAGTGCCGCCGTCCGCAATGTCATCAACGGCTATAGTGATGACATCCGCGACCAACGTCTCGCCC
>JAKEEU010000438.1 GCA_022616415.1 Candidatus Zhuqueibacterota bacterium
CAGCTTGCCGCAACCAAATTTAGACCACCAAGACACGAAGACACAAAGTTTTTCTTTGTGACTTGGTGTCTTCGTGGTCAAAAAAATCTTCGCGGTTGTGACATAGTTTCTTCAGGGTAATACTATATTGAGCCGATTTACAGGGTGACACATGAAAAAGATCATCGTGTTTATAATCTTCGCCTCGTTGTTGGCCGCTTCATTTTCTTTCGCGCAAGATTTCAACAAAGGCGGCCGCACTGCATTTCAATTCGTGAAAATCGGCATCGGTGCGCGGCAAGCAGCCATTGGCGAAGCTTGCATTGCAAACGTCCGTGACGTCAACGCCGTTTTTTGGAATCCCGCCAACCTTGCCGGCATTAAATCAAGCGAAGCTTCATTTTCATACGCGCGCTGGCTGGCGGATATGAATTTTCTCGCCGGCGCCATCGCATGGCGCTGGCAAGGCATCGGAATATTTGGGTTGAGTTATGCCGCGCTGGATTACGGCAACATTCAAGAGGCGTTGGTCATTGGGCCCGGCGGCTCGAGCGATACGAGAACCGGAAATACCTTCACCGGCGGCGATTTGCTCGCCGGCCTTTCATTTTCGCGCGAATTTACCGACAAGCTCGCCATCGGCGTCACCGCCAAATTCTTGCAGGAAAAACTTTTTAATTACACCGAGCATCTTTTTGCTTTCGACGTCGGCACCAATTATGACGTGGGTTACAAAGGCATTCGCCTCGCCATGAGCGCGCAAAATTTCGCCACCGGATCAGCACAGTGGCTTGAAGCGAGCGATCGCGTGGAAGGATATGACATTCCCCTGCTCTTTCGCATTGGCGCCTCGGTTGAATTGGCGGGCAATGCCGAATCGTTTATGCGAATCGGCAACGATCATCATTTTTGGCTCAGCGCCGAGGCGATCAACTCCAACGATTACGGCGAGCGGCTTCATCTCGGCGGCGAATATGCCTTCGGAGATTTTCTGTCGCTGCGCGCCGGTTATCGCATCAATTACGAAGAAGGCAACTGGTCATTCGGTTTTGGCTTGCATCCGCGCGTTTCCAATTTCGACGTGCGCGTGGACTACGCCTACGTCAGCTATGAATTTTTAGACTCGCCGCATCGGCTGACGGCGTCGTTTGCTTTTTAATCGTTCGTAGTAGTGCCTTCAGGCGCACAATCGTTGAAGCTAAAAACTGCTTCGATGAATAATAAGCTTTTCTGGTTCTGCTCCTTCTATGTTTAAAAGAGCTACTGCGAGTTTAGTAAGTCTTCTATGAGTTCAATCAAACTCTTCGCATTCTGAACGCCCGGTTCCTGAAGGAGCTACCACAAACTTTCAGAGGAATGGAACATGGCATTTTCTCAAAAACTTCTCACTGGCGAAACCCTCACCAAGGAAAATTTCAAAACCCCTCCGCGTGAATTGGGCATCCTGCCATTCTGGTTTTGGAACGGCGAGCTTGATCCGCAGGAAATGGAGTGGCAGATGCGCGAGTATCACAGCAAAGGCATTCCCGGAATTTTTATTCACGGACGTTTTGGTCTTAAAGTTCCTTATGTTTCTGATGAGTGGTTCGAGAGAGTAAAGTTTGCGGTTGAAAAGGCCAAAGAAATCGGCATCGACACGTGGGTTTACGACGAGATGAACTGGCCGAGCGGCACGGCGGAACGAAACGTTTTGAAAAAATATCCGTATCTCACGCAGCGCTATTTGGAACTGGTCGCGCTCAACGTCGATGGCCCGCTGTTCACATTTCTCGAAGCCACCGACAATCGTTACGTCAACACCGGCAACTCGCATCCGATTGCCGCGTTTGGTTGCACGGACGAAGAATATCAAAACGAAATTAAAAATCTCATCGACCTCACCCCCAATCTCTCATTTGAAAGAGTCATTCCGTGGGAAGCGCCGCCCGGCAAATGGCGCCTGCTTTATTTTCTCGAAAAAGAAGTGCCTTATTACATCGACACACTCGATCCGGAATCCACCGAGAAGTTTATCGAGATCACGCACGAGCGCTACAAAGCTGCAGTCGGCAAGGATTTCGGCACGATTGTTCCCGGCTTTTATACTGACGAGCCGGCAATGCATTATTATCACGTCGGCATCGACAACTACGTCGTGCCGTGGTCGAAGCAAATGTTCAAAATTTTTCGCGAGCGTCGCGGCTATGATTTGCGGCCTTTTCTCCCGGCTTTGTACACCAGCATGGGCGAAAAGACGGCGCAGATTCGCTACGACTTCTGGCGCACACTGACGGAGCAATATTCCGAAACTTATTACAAGCGCCTGCGCGATTGGTGCGAGGCCAACGGCGTGCTGTTCACCGGCCATTTGTTGTTTGAAGAATGGATACGCATGCACGCGCGTTGCGAAGGCAATCTCTTCAAATATCTACGCCACATGCACATCGTCGGCGTCGATCATCTCTATCCGAAAATTGGCACCGCGAAAGAACCGGATCAGCATGTTGCCATGAAGATCGGCAGCTCCGCGGCGCATCACTTCGGCAGCACGCGCGTCTTGTGCGAATCCATGGGCGGCACGTATTGGGATTGCACGCTGGAGCGCATGAAGTGGATGGCGAATTGGGAATACGTGCTCGGCGTGAATCTCTTCAACAATCACGGCTATCATTATTCCATCGAAGGCGAGCGCAAACGCGATTGGCCACCTTCACAATTTTATCATCACACCTGGTGGAAATATTACGATCAGTTTACGCATTACGCCTTACGCCTTAGCCATATTCTCTCCGGCGGCCGGCACGTCGCGAAGGTGCTCGTGCTCTATCCGCTCACCAGTATTTGGACGAACTATGTGCCGCAGAAACGCACCGATGTCGGCAACGTCATCGAATTCGATTTCAATTATTTGACTGACACGCTGCTGCGTTTGCATTACGACTTTGATTATGTCGATGAAGACGTATTGGCCGAAGCCACGATTGAGAACGGCAAAATCAAAATTCGTGATGAAGAATACTCCATTTTCATTTTACCGCCGGTCACGCATATTAAAAGATCGACTTTCGAGGCGATGCAAAGATTTCTGGAGAGCGGCGGGAATATCATCGCCGACACGCTGCTGCCAATAGAATTTTTGGAGACCGAAAAAAACGGCGCCGCCAAAGAGATCAAAAAACTTTTCGGCGCCAATCCGCAGAAATTGCTCAACGCCTTCCAAAACGGCAATTCGGCAAAAATCCGCATTCGGCATCGCAATACGGCCGGCAATGCTTTTGTCATCGAAGGCAAGGGATTGCATCAAGCCAAAGCTAAAAAAGAGCTGCGGCGTCTGCTAAATCAATGCGCCGCGCCGGATGTCACGATCAGTGACGAAGATATTTTTTATCTGCATCGCATCAAAGATGGACACGACATTTATTTCTTCGTCAACACGAGTCAAGAAGACAAAGGCGCCGTTGAAATCACTTTCGAGCAAATTGGCCAGCCGGAATTGTGGAATCCCAATACCGGCGACATCACACCGATTCACGTCTATCAAATCCAAAATGGCCGTTTGGCGATTCAACTCGATTTCCCTGCTAGCGCTTCTCATATCGTGGTTCTGAACGGAGAACTGAAAAAGCCGTTTATTATTGAAACCAATTTGACCGTAGAAAACTTTGATGACAACACGCTGGTGGGTCATTCCGGTTCGGCAAAAGAAATCTTTGCGGAGATTGTCACGAACAAAAAATCGCAGCGTGTGACAGCTAAGGCGCAGAAACTTCTACGGCCATTAACGCTCGGCAAGAAATTCAATTTTAATCTCGAGCAGGACAATGCGCTGCTGCTGTCAAAATGGAAAATGCAGATTGACGCCGGCACCGGATTTATGCAGGACTATCACCAACCTGATTTCGATGATACCACGTGGCTCAATGTCACCAGCGGCGCGTGGGAAATGCAACTGCCGCAGGAGCGCGATCAAGCAACGTATCCGGTGACGCTGTGGTATTGCACGGCGTTCGAGATCGCGGCTTTGCCGCCCAACACGCGGTTGCTCATCGACGGTTTCAGCGGCACAGAATATCAACTTTTTGTAAACGGCAATGAAATAAAAGACAAAGGCCGGCGCAGCAAGCTTGATGCGGAAATCAAGGAAGTGGATATTCAGCCGTATGTGCAAACCGGCCGCAACGTCGTTGCGGTAAAAATCGTGGTCAACCGCCGCACCGACGGCATTCTCGATTTGCTCAAAATCATCGGCGATTTTGCTTTAGAGAAATCAGATGATGGTTTCAAGATCGTCGAAAAGAAAAATGCCATCAAAGCCGGCGACTGGACGCAACAAGGCTATCCGTTCTATTCCGGCACTGGCATCTATCGCACCGAAATCGAAGTACCAGCCAAGTACATCGGCGGCAAATTATTTCTCGAAGTCGACTGCGGCGACGACGTGCTGGAAGTGAGTGTGAACGGCAGTTCAAGTCGAGTCGTGCCGTGGCATCCGTATCGCGTTGAGGTGACGGACTTGGTAAAAGAGGGCATGAACACGGTTGAGCTGAAAGTGACGAACACGCTGATCAATTTGCTCGAAGCGGTGCAAAAAGCTTCGGGAATTTTCTCTGTGCCGAGGTTGGTGCATGCGCATCGATATGAACTTTCATTATCTTGATTCGGAGTTCATTCACAGATAATAGCGGCCAATGGATTTATGATTGAAAGGTTAATCCGTTGGCAGCTTTTATCCGTTGGGGCGATTTTTTTGGAATTATGATGATGGTGGAAAACAGAATGACTAAAAGCAAAATCCTCGCCATCGGCAGCGCCAACATGGATTTGGTCGTCAGCACGCAGCGTTTTCCGCAACCCGGCGAAACCGTATTTGGCAACAAATTCGGCATGTACCCCGGCGGCAAAGGCGCCAATCAGGCCGTCGCCGTTGCGAAGCTTGGCGGCAATGTTTGTTTTCTCGGCAAAATGGGAAACGATCTCTTTCGTGAAAAACTCAGCGCCAGCATGCAAAATGACGGCGTGCAGCTCGATCATCTCTTGATCGATCCTAATACCTCCACCGGCATGGCACTCATCACGGTTGATAGCAACGGCCAAAATGAAATCGTCGTCGTCTCAGGCAGCAACATGAATTTATCTCCAGCAGATGTTGAAAGCAAACGTGCCATCTTTGCTGCCGCAAAGATTGTCTTATTGCAATTGGAAATTCCGCTGAACACGGTAACCCAGTCGGCCCGACTGGCAAAGGAGAATGGCGCAATTGTGATTTTGAATCCCGCGCCCGCCTGTGAGCTGCCACAAGAACTTTTGAGCATGGTCGATTATCTCACGCCGAATGAGACCGAGGCAGCGTTTCTCATCAAGCAAGCCGTTCATGATCAAGAATCGGCGCAAGCCGCCGCGTTGATGTTGCTTGAAAAAGGCGTGAAGAATGTCATCCTCACAATGGGAAAGCAAGGCGCACTTTTGGTGAATAAAGAAAAAACAAAATTATTTCCGGCCACGAAAGTCCAAGCCGTCGATACCACGGCCGCCGGCGATGCATTCAACGGCGCGTTGGCTTTCACATTAGCGAGCGGGAAGAACCTTGACGAGGCCATTCGCTTTGCCAATTCGGTGGCAGCGTATTCGGTGACGAAAATGGGAGCGCAGAGCTCGATGCCGACGAGGGAAGACGTGCAGGTCTTTACTAGAAACGCGTAACGCATGCCGATTTGCATTGAAAATTGCAAATTGAAAATTTTCAATTTAAAATTTTCAATGATTTTGGCTGGAGGCCGAAGTGACGCAAGGAAGAACCATGATCAAACGCATCGACCACACTACCATCACAGTGCGGAATCTGGAAAAGTCCATCGACTTTTATACAAGCCTGCTCGGCTTCACCGTTGCCCGGGAAATGTGGCTTCCGGAAGAAAAGCTTCGCATCGTCTTTCTGCGCTCGGGCGACACCACGCTCGAATTGTTCGGCGTCCCTGAAATTCACGGCGAAATGATCTCGCATGCCAATGAGGTGGTGGGTTACAAGCACATCGCCTTGCTCGTCGATAGCGTAGATGAAGAGTATCAACGTCTGTCTGAGGCTGGCGTGAAATTCCACCTTCTGCCGGAGACGATTCAAGACATGGTACGCATTGCGTTTTTCAGAGACCCGGATGGCATGGACATCGAGCTGATCGAATACTTACCGTAACGCAGACTGCCAGTCTGCAAACCAGCAGGCAGGATGCCTGCGCTACAACGTACGAAAAATATCGAAATAAAATATGAAAAAATCCGGCATACTCAATTCACAACTCGCTGGCCTCATCGCGGCAATGGGACATTGCGACAAACTGGCCATTTGCGATTCCGGCCTTCCCATCCCCCGCGAAGGAGAAGTTGTGGATGTGGCGCTGACGAAAAACATCCCACGCTTCATTGAAACGGTGAAAGCAATCTTGGCAGAATTGCACGTGGAGCAAGCGATCATCGCTGCAGAGATGGAAAGCCGCAACGCCGACATTTATCGGGAATTGTTGGCGCTGCTGTCCGGAATCGAGATTGTGAAAGTGTCGCACGAGGAATTCAAACAAATAACCAACGACGAAGGCAATATCGCTTTTGTCCGCACCGGCGAAGCGACGCCGTATGCAAATGTGATTTTGGTTTCGGGTGTAACGTTTGAGTAAAACAAATGGATTGGTGGAGTATTGGATTGCTGGAGTATTGGCTATCCAACAATTCAATGCTCCAATGATCCAACAATCCAATTTTTGCTATGCGCTATCGAACTTTTGGCAAACTCGGCTGGAAAATTTCCGAAATCAGTTTTGGCGCGTGGGCGATTGGCGGCGATATGTGGGGGCCGCAAGACGATGCGGAATCCATTCGCGCTTTGCACCGTGCCATCGATCTTGGCGTGAATTTCATCGACACGGCGCAAGGTTACGGCAAAGGCCACAGCGAGGAGCTGATTGGCAAAGTGTTGAAAGAACGCCGCGAAGAAATTTACGTTGCCACGAAAGTTCCGCCCAAAGAAGCGACGTGGCCGCCGCCCGACGATTCCGACGCGCTGAAATTTTTTCCGCCGGATTATATCATCGAGCGTTGCGAAGGCTCGCTGAAAAGATTGCAGCGCGATTGCATCGACATTTATCAATTTCATACCTGGGCCACGTCGTTCAACATTCGCGACGAGTGGTTCGAGGCGATGATGAAATTGAAAGAGCAAGGAAAGATTCGCGCCATCGGTGTTTCCGTGCCTGACACCATGCCGGACAACGTCATCGGTGCGCTGGCGCTCGATAAAGTGCAAACCGTGCAGGTGATCTACAATATTTTCGAGCAATACCCGCAGTGGAATTTATTTCCATTGTGCGAAAAGCTCGGCGTTGGCGTTATCGTTCGCGTGCCCTTCGACGAAGGCGCGCTCACGGGCAAATACACCGCGCAGACAACTTTTCCCGAAGGCGATGTGCGGCGGCATTATTTTCGTGGCAGAAATTTGCCGGCTATCATTGCGAGTGTTGAAAAAGTCCGCGAGTTCAAAAATAAGCGCCATCCCAAAATGTCAATGGCCGAATATGCGCTGCGGTTCTGCTTGAGCCATTCCGCGATGCACACGGTCATTCCCGGCATTCGCAGCGTGCAGCAAGCGGGGATGAATATCGCCGCCAGCGATGGCAAATGGTTAGATGCGGAAGAGCTTGAGGAATTGAAACAATTCGCTTGGAGGAAGGATTTCTGGCATGAAGAAGTTGCCAACGAGTAGGGCACTAAGAAGTCACTCAACGGATCGAAAGGCGGCGTTATCAATAGCTAATTTTTTGATGCCGCTTCTTCTATGAATCTCAATCCAGAGGTTTCGATTATAGAAAGGCCAGTATCGATTGCATCCAACAAAACATCTTCAAGTGAGCGATTAAGCTCTTTCGATAATCGCTGTACCCGCCGATATATTTCACGTGGAAGGTGAATTGTCACCTGCTTGATTTCAGTAGTGGTTTCCATTTTTATTCATTCCGTTGTGGATTGTTTGATTAGATCACTACAGAAAAATAATAAAGCCCACATACAAAGTCAAGCTACAATTCTTTGAGATTAATTTTTGTGCTCCATAAGAAAGGAGGAACAATCATGTACACTAAACTGGTAATTGTTTTTATCCTATTTCAGGGCTTGATCTTTCAGATTGCTAACGCCCAAAATCACCAGCTCATCTACGAGCAACTGCGCAAGCCGAAAGACGCGGTTTATTATCACGTCCCCATCGGCCTCTGTGAAGATTATCCCGAAGAGACCACCACGCTGGAGATCATCCGTAACGACATGGAGCTGCTGAAACGCTCCGGCATCAATCTCCTGCGCATTTCATTCGGCTGGGACGGCATCGAAGAAGAAAAGGACAAATACAATTGGCGATTTTGGGATGACTATGTCCGCATGGCCGTAGATGAATACGGCATCACCTTGATCCCATACATTTGTTACACGCCGTCGTGGAATTCCACCGGCGACACTACCAACTTCTGGAATCATACGCCAAAGGATTACGAGCAATTCGGTGAATTCGTGACTGATTTGGTCAATCGTTACAAGGATCGCATCAAATCCTGGGAACTTTGGAATGAGCCGGACATCAAAGCCTATTGGTCCGGCACCGCAGAAGAATTAGCCAAACTCGTGAAGATTGGCGCCGCTGCCGTACGCAAGGCTGACTCCAGCGCCATCGTCGTTTGCCCAGGACTAGCCGGACACACCGAGTTCACTCTCGCGCTGTTCAAAGATTACGGCATCAGCCCGTATGTGGACGTTGTGAATATCCACAATTATTATGAAACGTGGAATCCTTCGCCGATTGAAAGCGTCGTTCCTTATGTGAACACCATTGCGCAGATCATCAAGCAGTATGGCAACAATCAATCGCTCTGGATGGCTGAAGTCGGCTACAGCACGTTTCGCCGCGACGGTTACGTTTCGGACTGGTCTTCGGCATACTACGATTACGAGCACACACCGGAATTTCAGGCGGTGCAACTGATCAGAACGCTCACACTTCTGCTTTCGACCGAAAAACTGGCGGCGATTGCGTGGTATGAGATTAAAGATTTGCCGCCTGAAGATGAGGTGATCGGCGATGTCAACAATCGCCATCTCGGCGTCGCCTATGTTGATTACAAACCGAAGCCGGCGGAGAAAGCGCTATCGTTTTTCAACAAACTTTTCGCACAGAAGAATCGCTGTATTGATAAACAAGTCACAGTTAACCGCACTAACGATTCTGACAGCGAAATACACAGCTTTGAGAACGAGGACGGCAGCGTGATCGTGGCGGGCTGGCTGAAGACGAAAATTGACGGAAAACGAGGCGAGGATAAAAGCGGCAAAGTGAAAGATGCTCGCAAAGAAACCATTGAACTAACATTGCCAAAGAAGCTGACCGGCAAGGCAACGCTTTATGATGAGCTTGGCAATGCGAGTGAATTCAAGAGCATTACACGCCAGACGAATGCAACAACATTGAAAGAGGTAACACTGATAGGCGGAGAAATCGCGATCATCAAGATCTTGAAGTAATCAAAAAAATACGCCAACGGATAACAGCGGCCAACGGATAAAAATTTTGAACCAGAAATCGGTTGGCAGCTTTTATCCGTTGGTCATGTCTTTTTCTTATTGGAGGACAGAATATGAAGATCAAAGCCAAACATATCGCACCAGAAAACTTCGCCAAGTTCGGCAAAGTCGTTACCGCGCCAATGAAGGCGCCTACTTCGCAAGCGCGCGACTACAAGTTCTGGTCCGACATCGCGAACTATCACATCGAAGGCAGCGCCGAAATCGGCCTCTGCACGGTTTATCAACAACCCGTGATGGAAATTTCCGGCGTCGAGCGACACTTGCGGACGCCGGAAATTCTCATTCCCATTGATGCCCCTTTCATTCTACCGCTGCTGCTCGAAGGACAACCTGATAATGCAGCCGAAGCCTTTCAAGTGAATCTTGGCGAAGCGGTGGTGATCGACAAAGCAGTTTGGCATGGCGCATGTTTGCCAGTTGGAAAAAAGGAATCTACTTATTTCGTGATTTTCCGGAGAAACACGCCGTACGACGATGTGGCGAAGAAGGTTATTCAGAAAGTGCAGATTGAGGCATAAGAAAGTTTCAAACCCCAGTCTTAACTGCTTCAGGGCAAGAACATGATCGGTATCGAAGAAAAAGAGCATGAGCCGCTTATCCGATATTCATTCAAGAAGGGAGAGCATGCTGGTGATATATATCAGGCCAGATGCAAGATATGTGAAAATCCAGTTTGTAGCTGTTGTACGCTTCATTTGTTTTTGGATTCAAAAAACGATCAGTTACTTTCTCCCAAATTTGGAGTAAGTCTTGACTTGATGAAAAGATCGATTGCGGAGAGCAGTGATCGACAATTTGCGCAATCACTCGTTGATGATTTTGACGACCAGGACTGGAAAGCATTGGCAAAGCTTTTTGTCGATCGAAAGACTTTTTATACTGAAAGCTCGGATTTGATGTCATTGGATGCAACGTTTCCGATTGACGAGATTGAAACGAGTTCAAAACTAATCTCATATCATGGAATACTGCCGTTCGCCAGACACATCCATTTTGCGATGGGCGATATTGCGCTATTAGTGGAAGATTTGTATTGCGTCCAACCCTTCTGTGACTGCCACGACGCCCATCTCTTTTTTACACCCTACGACGAAAGTCGAATATTTTTCCCTTTTCTCGTTGAGAATTCAAATGAAACCTACATTATCTACAACATCAAGAAAAATAAATGGAGCCTGGAAGAACAAACGGGAAATTCCATCGACCCCAAACAACTAATGGCCGCCTTCCGCGCTGCTCATGATATTCAACTGATCTATCGTAACCGATACGAGACTATTCGAAGGCTTTATGAGAATTATCGCCGCAGAAATAGCAGGCCAATGATTCCCTACCGAAACGCAAATATTGGCCGCAACGACCCCTGCCCGTGCGGCAGCGGCAGGAAATACAAGAAGTGCTGTATGCTTAAAAATAATTGAGTGGCAAATGCTTCCCAAAATCATAGTACATGAACGAGTACACATTGCTTTCGATGAAAACCCGTTCACAATTCTCGAAATCAAAAACCAATTGACCGGCAAAAAAAAATGTGTCAATGGCAAGCAAGCGCTTTTGATCAGAAATCCTTTGGCAATCTCCGAGCCGATTTTTTTGACTGAAGTCGAATCGGTTCATTCGGATCATGCCGGTTTCCATTTTGTTGCGGTTGATGAATTCAAAGCATACAGAGCAGAAATTCACCTCAGCGCTTCGGACGATGGTATTCGCTTTCATTTCAAAGTCTTTTCGCCGCAGCCCATTTGGTTAGTGGAATGGAAACTCTCCGGCTTGCAACTCGATGAAGTGATTGTGCCGGCGCTCGGCGGACAGATATTAAGCAAAGAAATGCCCGCTGACACCACGTTGAGCTACAAATACCCTTTTTGGTGGAATGCGCAATTCGTGATCGGCGCAAGCGATGGCGGCGGCGTATGGATTCGAACAAAAAATGCCGAGCCCAATTTCAAAATGCTGCGCGTGAAAAAAGAAAAAGATGGCTTTGCATTGACGTATGGCTTCGAAGCCAACGCGCCGCTGGTTTCCAAAACTCTTGAAGCAACGTGGTATCTCGACTGTTATAAAGGAAGCTGGAAAATTCCGGTTGACATTCATCGCGCTTGGCTGGAGCAGACCTTCGGTTTGACTTCGCTCGGGATGAATACTCATTTTCCAAAATGGGCCAATGATATTAATTTTGTGCTCGAGCTGTGGGGTATGCGCAAAGATCGGCCCGGGCCGCATCACACGTTCGATCAGATGATCGAGCGTCTCGAACAGTGGCGAAAGCTTCACGCGCCGCAACAAACGCTGGTTTATTTGCCCGGCTTTGCCGAGCACGGTATCGATTCGCGCGCGCCGGATTACAATCCGAGCAAAGAGCTTGGCGGCGAGGTGAAGTTCAAGCAGCTTGTCGACATAGCGCACGAGCTGGGTTATCGCGTGATGATTCACACCAACGTGCTGGCGATGACGTTCAATCATCGGCGCTTTCCGAACTTCAAAGAGCATCAAGTCGTCGATTTGTTTGATAGAACACAGGGCTGGGCATTGGATATTGACGGCGACTGGCTGGCCGAGCCGTATTTCGCGTACATCAATCCCGGCGCAAAAGAATGGGGCGATTTGATGGAGCAAGTTTTGGGCGAGCTGATCACAAAATTCAATCTCGACGCCGTATTTCTCGATCAGACTTTGCTCGCCTTCAACGTAAGCAAGGGGCCAAATTTTCTCACCGGCATGCGTGACCACATCAAACGGCTGCAGCGCGCTTTTCCGCATGTGCTTTTTGCCGGAGAAGGACAACACGAGCAGACTTTGAGCGCGCTGCCCATGGCACAAATTCACGGCATCGACAGCCTTGCCGAGATTCACGGCATAGAAGGACAAGCGCGTTGGCGCGAGGCGCATCCGGTATCGACTTATTTGTTTGGCAACTACACCAGGTTCGTCGCACATCTGTTGACCAAACATCCCTCGCACCCCATGTTTAAATTGCAGGAAGCAGCTTACACAAAACTTGCGGTGATTCCGGCGCTGTGCCTTTATGACCAAAACCAGACGATGGATATGCCGGAAGTGGAAAAAATGTTGGAAAGAGTGAAGAACTTGTAGCCCAGACTGCCAGTCAGACTGAAGCGCACGATACACGGAGTTTGCGATGAAGACCATCAAAGCAGCAGTCATTGGAACCGGATTCATTGGGCCGGCCCATGTTGAATCATTACGACGGATAGGCGGCGTGGAGGTTGTTGCCGTCGCTTCAAGCGATCCGGCGAGAGCAAAAGTATTGGCCGAGCGTTATGCTATTCCAAAAGCTTATGGCGGTTGGAAAGCAGTTATTGCTGACAATGAGATTCAAGTTGTTCATAACTGTACCCCCAACAATTTGCACTTTGAAATCAACCAAGCAGCGATTCTCGCCGGCAAGCACATTGTCTCCGAAAAGCCTTTAACGATGACTTCGAAAGAATCGGCAGAGCTGGTGAAATTGGCGACAAAGCACGGCGTTGTCAATGCGATTAATTTCAATTACCGTTTCTTTCCGCTGATTCAACACGCCTGAGCGATGGTTGGCAAGGGCGAGCTGGGAGAGATTTATCTCGTGCATGGTCATTACCTGCAAGACTGGCTCTATTACAACACCGATTACAACTGGCGCTTGGAAACTGAAATCAGCGGCGCCTCACGCGCCGTTGCCGATATTGGCTCGCATTGGTGTGATTTGGTCCAATTCATCACTGGATTAAAAATCAAAAGTGTTTTTGCCGATCTCATCACGATTCACCAAACGAGAAAAAAATCAAAAAAAGTTGTAGAAACTTTCAAAGGTAAAGAAGAAGCGGCGGCGCAAGAATATGAAGAAATGCCCATCAAAACCGAAGATGCGGGAGTCGTCATGCTGCAATTCGATAACGGCGCGCGCGGTGTCTTCACCGTCTCGCAAGTGAGCGCCGGCAGGAAGAACCGTGAGTGGTTTGAAATCGATGGCAGCAAGAAGGCCATGGCGTGGGATCAAGAGGAGCCGAATCAACTGTGGGTCGGCTATCGCGAGCGCCCGAATGAGATTATCATCAAAGACCCCTCGTTGCTCGACGAGACGGCGCGGAAGTATGCGCATTATCCTGGCGGACATCCTGAGGGTTATCCGGATGGGCCAAAGAATCTTTTCATGAATGTTTACAATTTCATTCGCGCCGGCAAAGATCCGCGTAAAGATCAGCCTGATTTCCCAACTTTTGCCGATGGGCACTGGGAAAACAAAATTATCGAAGCGGTCTTGAAGAGCAACGAAGCGAAGAAGTGGGTGGAGATTTGAAAACTGGAGTGATGGAGTGATGGATTATTGGATTACTGGATTGTTGGATTGTTGGATTAATGTAGAGCAAACAGTAACCCATTAATCCGTCGAACCAATGATCCAGAAACTCATCAGATGAAATTGAGTGAGGTAAGAAATGAAACTTGGATTCCTCACCGCCTGCTTGCCACAGGTCGGACTTGAAGAGTTGGTCAAATGGGCGTCGGAACAGGGATTTCAAAGCCTGGAGCTCGCGGCCTGGCCGGTGGATTCGACACGCGATTATCAGGCGCGGCAGATTGATGCGGCGAATTTTACGAAAGACGATGCCAACCGTGTAAAAGAAATTTTTGGCAAACACAATCTCGGCATCTCGGCGATGGCTTATTACGACAACAATCTTGATCCCGATCTCACCAAGCAAAAATATTATCACGACCATCTCAAAAAGGTGATCGACACCGCGGCGTTGCTGGGCGTAAGTCTGGTCGGCACTTTTGTCGGTGCGCGTCCCGATAAATTGCCGGGGGAAAATATGAAAGAAATCGGCGAGGTGTTTCGCGGCATGGTGAAATATGCCGAGGACAAAGGCGTGCGTATTATGATTGAAAATTGTCCGATGGAGAACTGGCAACGTTTCGGGCTTCCTGGCAATTTCGCCTATTCGCCGGAGCTTTGGGAAGCGCTGTTTAACGAAGTCCCGAGCGATAATTTCGGCTTGAATTTTGATCCCTCTCATCTCTACTGGTTGGGCATTGACTACATTCGCTGCGTGAAAGAGTTCGGCAAGAAAATCTTCCACGCTCACGCCAAAGACACCGAAATGCTGCGCGACGGCCAATATCGTTACGGCCTGTTTGGCCGACAGCTCGATCCGATTCCATGGAAATCCGGCTGGTGGCGCTATCGTGTTCCTGGCATGGGAGAAATAGATTGGAAGAGATTTATCTCAACCTTGCAAGAAGTTGGATATGACTATGTGCTCTCGATAGAACACGAAGATCCGGTGTGGGAAGGCTCAGAGGAAAAGGTGAAAAAGGGGTTGCTGTTGGGGCTAAAACATCTCAAGCAATTTGTGGTTCGATGATGACCGTCATTTCTTAGAAGAAAAAGATAAGCTTGATAAACCACACGACGGCAGCAGCGAGGGTAAGATATTGCAGCTTCTCTTGAAACGCCACTCGGGAGATGAGGTGGTCCAATTTTGTCTCAAGAGCTTTGTTTGTGGCTTTCATTTCGCTGATTGAATCAATTTGACTAACTTTGATTTCAGTTTGTAAGATTCTGTGATTAATCCCAAAGGAAGAACTAAAATTTTGAATCTCATTGATGAGAACTTCCATTTTGATTTCCAAGCCGATGAGACGCCCAAGAAACGAATGTTTGAATTCTTCGAAATCGCTGATGTTGAAAAACTCATTTAGCGCATCGAGGACAACTGGCTTCAGCTTATTTTTGTCTATCGTGAGTTCAGTCATGACTTGTTCCTATCATTATATTTCGAACTTTAACAAAAGTAGCTTACAAAGTCAAGCACAATTTCATGGTCTTCGTAAGCCCTCAGATTGATGAACAACTAACTTGTCATGTTGGAAGCATCTTGTTACTATTGAGCACAGTGCTGATTTGGAAAAAGATTCTTCCAGAATGACATTTTTCTCAACCAGTGAGCGAGGCATTACCATACTCTCATGCGCCATCTCTTGAGTTCCGAATACATTCCCTTCGGCTCGCAATATTACCGCGCCCCCTCACCATCACCTGAGGATTGGGAAACTGATTTGAAGAATTTTGCCGGCCTCGGCTTCAATATGGTGAAATTCTGGGTGCAGTGGCGATGGAATCATCCCGCCGAGGATGAGTTTTATTTTGATGATATCGACCGCTTGATGGAGATCGCGCACCGCTACAAACTCAAGGTGATGCTCAACACGATATTCGATGTTGCACCGGCATGGATTTATAAAAAGTATCCTGATGCTTCGATGTTGACGCTGGACGGCAGACGCATCGGCCCGCAAACGCAACCGCATCGGCAAATCGGCGGACTCGGCTTGTGCTTTAATCACACCGAGGCGATGGAACATTGCTTCCGGTTTTTGCGCGAGACGATTAAACGTTACAAAAATCATCCGGCGCTGGAGATGTGGAACCTCGGCAGCGAGCCGGAATTGACCAGCAGCATGGCCGAAATGCGGTTGTACGCTGATAACGCTGAGAAGATGGGCGACATGCTGTGCTACTGCGGCCGCTGCCAACACGCTTTCAAAAAATGGCTCGGCACGAAATATGGCAGCATCGCTCAATTGAATATCGCTTGGAACCGAAACTATCACGCGTTCGATGAGGTCGAAGTCCCGAGGACGCGCAATACGTTTAACGACATGATCGACTGGCGCATGTTTTTTGTGCATACCCTCGGTGAGAACGTCAAGCGCCGATTTGAAGTGGCGAAAGAAGAGGATCAAGGCAAGCATCCGTTGCTGTGCCATCATGTCTTCATTCAGGGATTTCCGGTGACTTCGACTGCGAATGATCCGTGGAATCTCGGGCGATATGGCGACCTTCATGCCATTACCCAGATGGATGATCCCATGATGGTTGACGTCGTGCGTTCCTGCGCCAAAAACAAACCGGTGATGTGCGCCGAAATGCTCATGCTCTTCGGCTACACGCTGGATTTGCCGAAGCCGATTGACCTCAACGACATCAAACGCTTTGTGTTTACCGGCATCGCCGCGAATCTAAAGGGTTGCATCTTTTGGCAATATCGTCCGGAGATTCTTGGCCGCGAAGCGCCGGCGTGGGGACTCACCCATCTCGATGGCTCGCCCACGCCATGGCTGCAATCTTTTGCCGAGGTGAATGGGGTCGTCCGGAAAAACGCCGCGTTTCTGCTCGATGCCGCGCCGCAGAAGGCGGAAATCGCTTTGCTCTACAATCCCGAGAATCAGATCTTCGCGTGGGCAGCGACCGGCAACGAGAAAACCGCAACGAATTCGCTTCTCGGCGTGCACAAGGCGCTTTATCGCCGAAATTTCAAAATTGATCTCATTCATCCAAATGAATTGGATCATGGTATATTACAAAACTACAAAGTTGTGTATGTGCCGTTTCCTTATTATCTCAGCGGGAAAATGTGCCATGCGCTTGAAGCGTGGGTGAAGGCTGGCGGAACGTTAATTGGCGAAAGCTACTTTGCCGGCTGGCACGTCGAACGCGGCCATCATCAAACCCTTGTGCCGGGTTATGGCTTGCACAAGGTATTCAAAGCTCGTCAAGGCGTGGTCGCGCCGCCGGAGGCAAACGGCAGGGTCGAAATTGAAATTGCCAAAGATCTGCCTTTCATCAAAAAAGGCGAAAAGGCTGATGGCGCAATGGTCAAGGAAACATTTTTTGTTGAAGGCGCGGAAGTGTTGGCGCGATTTTCGGCTGGCGAACCGGCCATCACGTATGCCGATTATGGCAAAGGCAAGGCGATTCTCATCGGCTCATATCTCGGTCTCCCTTATTATCAAAATGAATGCGAAGCGAATGCCGGGCTGATCGCCAGTTTGGTTGATTTCGCCGCAACGATCGAACGACCGAAAGTCCTCGGCAATGCCAAAATCCGCGTTGATACTTTAATCGCGCCCAATCATCAGGTGATGCTCATTGCTCAAAATCTCGAGCCCACTGCTGTTGCGGCCTCTGTTTTTCTGCCCCTGCAAAATCACAAAGAAATGACAGAGCAATTCACCAATGAAAAGATCCCCCTGATTCCGCATCAAGACGGCGCGATGATGACAATGAGCTTTGCGCCAAAGGAGGTCAAAGTCTTTCGTGTTTAATCGGTTTTTGCGATCCTCGGAGCCGCAGCGCCCTTTCTTAAAATGGAATTTTGTCGCGAATGTTTGCGATGGTGCCATCTTCTCGCTGGCGATGAGTTTTGTTTCGCTGCAAACCGTGCTTCCCGTTTTCGTGAAAAAGATCGGCGGCAGCAACGTTGCGGTCGGACTTATTCCCGTTCTTTGGACGGTTGGATTCAATTTCCCGCAGATTTTCATTGCCAACTTCACGCAGCGATTTGCGCGCAAAAATAAGCTGGTGCTGACCACGGCGATGGTGCAACGCACGCCCTGGCTGCTGCTCGCCTTGCTTTCATTTTTCCTTGTCGCCAGGACAAATACGGAAATCGGATTGCTGCTCTTTTTCAGCGTGTTTGCCCTGGCCGCAATTGGCGGCAGCATCAATCTGCCGGTGTGGTTCGATTTGGTGGCAAAGATCACTCCGGTCGATTTGCGCGGGCGGCTGTTTGGCGTGCGGCAGGTTCTTGGCGCCATGCTCGGCGTCTTCGGCGGTTGGGTGGTGACGAAGGTGTTGGCGGCGGTCGCATATCCCGCAAGTTTTGCCCTACTGTTTCTGCTCGCTTTCATCACGATGATGGTGTCGTACATTTTTCTGGCGATTTTAAAGGAAGAAAACGGCGCGCGGCCGGAAAAGCAAGTTTCATACAAAAGCTATTTGCGCAGCCTGCCAAGAATTCTGAGACAGCAACACAACTATCGCAACTTTCTCATTGCCGATGCTCTGCTCATCACCGCGACCATGGCCAGCGCATTTTACACCGTCAGCGCGCTGGAAAAATTCTCGCTCGCCGATGCTCATGCCGGAACTTTCATCATCGTGATGATGACCAGCATGATGGCCGGCAATCTGTTCTTTGGCTACCTGGCCGATCATTTCGGACACCGATTGAATTTGTTGCTGGCCGCCATTGTCACTGCCGGCACCTGTTTGACTGCGCTGCTCGCGCCAACTGTTGAGATTTATTTGCTGGTGTTTGCCGGCGCGGCATTCACGATTGGATTGACCGGCATTTCACGACTGCCGATCATCACCGAGTTTTGCTCGAATGCAGAGCGGCCCACGTATATTGCCTTGACGAATATGATCACTTCGCCGTTCGTGCTTTCCGGCCTCGCCGGCGGGTGGCTGGCAAATCGCTTTGGTTATGACACGGTTTTCATCATCGCCACAATTTTGGCGCTCGCTTCGGCGGTTTGGCTGGCGCAAAAAGTCGAGGAGCCCAGAAAACTAAATTTCAGCACAGTTGTGCGATACGAGGCTCAATAGCGCGAGAGGATTGTGAAGCGCGTGATAAAAAAGATTAGAATCTATCTTCCGGTTATCATTTTTGCCGTAACCTATGCCAAAGCTTTGGCGCAGGACGTGACCGAATATGTGAATCCCTTCATCGGCACGGTAAACGGCGGCAATACTTTTCCTGGCGCCGTGCTTCCGTGGGGCATGGTGTCGGTGAGTCCACACAACGCTGTTGGCGCACCGTCGGGCTACTTGCATGGCGAGAAATTTTTTTATGGCTTCGGTCACATTCATCTCAGCGGCACCGGTTGCGCTGATCTCGGCAGCATCATCCTCACGGCTTCGCGCGGAGAAATCGGCCCCGCGCCGGAAGCCTACAAATGCACTTACACGGCCGAACAGGCAACGCCAGGATTTTACTCGGTGCGATTGCAAGAACCGGAGATTCGCGCCGAGGTGACGGCGACGATACGCTGCGGCCTCACGCGATTTACTTCTCTTCGCAATGACAAGATCAACATTCTCATTGACGCCGGACGCAGTCTGAGCTTGCTCGGCGGTGGTTCGATCACGATTTGCTCCAAAACCGAAGTCGAAGGCTACAATATCGGCGGAGGATTCTGCGGCGAGGCGAATCGGCATCGCGTTTACTTTGTGGCGCAATTTAGCGAGCCGGCGATCGCCAACGGCACCTGGATGCACAACCGGCTGGCTCAGAAAACCTCGGCTGCTGTCCAAGATTCCGCGATTGGCGCATGGTTTCGTTTCGCAACTACGGCCAACAAATCCATCAGCGTGAAAGTCGGCATCTCGTACGTGAGCATCGAAAATGCGCGGTTGAATTTGGACGCCGAAATTCCTGATTGGGACTTCGAGCGCATTAAAACCGAAGCGCGAATGGCTTGGCAGAACGAGCTTTCAAGAATTCGCGTCGAAGACGGATCGCGCCAGGAGCTGATCAAGTTCTACACCGCGCTCTACCATACGTTGATTCATCCGAATCGCATCAGCGATGTGAACGGCGAATACCCGTTGATGGGACGCACGGGCACAGGCAAATACATTGGCCGCGATCGTTATACGGTCTTTTCGCTATGGGATACTTATCGCACGCTGCATCCTTTTCTCACGTTGGTTTATCCCGAGCGCCAATCCGCCATTATTCAAACCATGATCGACATGTACCGAGAATCCGGATGGCTGCCGAAGTGGGAGCTGGCGGCCAACGAAACTCACCTGATGGTCGGTGATCCGGCGGTTCCGGTGATTGCGGATACCTACGTGAAAGGCATCAATGATTTCGATGTTCATGCCGCTTATGAGGCGATGAAAAAGCCAGCGGACTCCACGACCAATAACACCGCACCGCCGATTCGCGCCGGATACCATCAGTACCTGCAGTATCATTATATTCCTTTCGAGCAGGATACCACCGAAGCATGGTGGGTATGGGGGCCGGTTTCAACGACGTTGGAATATTGCTTTGCCGATTGGGCTCTCGCGCAGATGGCCAACAAGTTGGGAAAGACCTCGGACGCCGAAGAATTTGCCCGGCGCTCTCATTATTATGAAAATCTCTTTGATCCGAAGACGCAGTTCATGCGTCCGCGGCTGAAGAATGGCGGCTGGCTGGCGAATTTTGATCCATTGCAAACCGAAGGCTCAGGAACTTGGTCAGGCTCCGGCGGGCCTGGATATGTCGAGGGCAACGCCTGGAACTACACTTGGTTTGTGCCTCATGATATCGCGGGATTAATCGATCTATTCGGCGGGAAAGCGGCGTTTGTTCAAAAATTGCAAGACTGCTTCGACAATGGACAGTTCACGATCACAAATGAACCCGACATCGCCTATCCGTATCTCTTCACCTACATTCCTGGAGAAGAGCATCGCACCCAGCGCCGCGTGCGTGAAATCATGAACCAGCAATTCAGTGCCGCACCGGCAGGACTTCCAGGGAATGATGATGCCGGAAGCATTTCAGGTTGGTTCGTTTTTTCCGCGCTGGGATTTTATCCCGCTTGTCCGGCGTCGGAAACTTATCAGCTCGGTATTCCGCTGTTCAGAAAAGCAACGATCAGGTTGAATAACCAGTATTATTCCGGCAAAGAATTCATTATAGAAACGCGCGGCCAGCTTTCAACGAATTTGGTTAAAAGTGTGAAATTGAACGGCAGAAGATTGCAACAATATCAAATCAAGCATCGGCAAATTGTTGCCGGAGGAAGACTCGTGTTTGAGTAACCCGGTCCGCCAGAATGGAAATCTTGAAAGATTCCATTGATGCCCACAAAAATTCTTTTAGACACCGACATTGGCAGCGACATCGACGACGCCGTCTGTCTGGCCTATCTCCTCGCCAATCCTCAATGCGAGTTGCTGGGAATCACGACCGTCACCGGCGAAGCTGAGAAACGCGCCATGATGGCGAGTGCGCTCTGTACAGTTGCCGGCAAAAAGATTCCGATTTTCCCGGGCGCTGAGCAACCCCTGCTCGTTCCGCAAAAGCAAACGCAGGCGCAACAGGCCATCGCTTTGGGAAAATGGGAACACGACAAGAATTTCCCGCGTGGCCAAGCCGTGGAATTCCTGCGGCAAACAATCCGCGCTCATCCTGGCGAAATTATTCTTTTGACCATTGGCCCATTAACCAACATCGGACTTCTTTTCAGTGTCGATCCGGAGATTTCCTCACTCTTGAAGGGTTTGGTGATGATGTGCGGGCGCTTCACCAATCGCGTGCAGGGAAATTACGGCCCGTTGGAGTGGAATGCCATCGGCGATCCGCACGCCACGGCCATTGTCTATCGCGCCAATGTTCGCCAGCATCGTTCCATTGGTTTGGAGGTCACCACCCGCGTGAACATGAGCGCGGAAGAATTTCGCAAAAAATTTCGGCAGATCGAATTGTTTCAACCGGTTTTGGATTTTGGGGAAATTTGGTTTCAACAATGGCCCGGCACAACGTTTCACGATCCGCTCGCCGCGGCAACGATTTTTGACGATCGGCTTTGCACGTTTGAGAAGGGAACGGTGGAAGTGGAAACCAGCGGTAAAAAATCCAAGGGCATGTTGTTTTGGCAAGCCTGCGGCGCGGAAGCGAAGCATGAAATTGCACTTGAAGTAAATAGCGCGCGATTCTTCAAACATTTTCTTTCGGTGTTTCATTAAAATGAAAAGCACGAAAAGACATATATCCGTTGCGTTGTTTCTATCCGTTGGCGTTTTTGTTTTCGGTTTGAGCTGCAGCAAAAGAAACGATCAAGCCGAAGACAAAGCCACCGTCACCTTTTGGCACAGCTTCGTCGCCTCAACGATTCCTTCTTTAGAAGAATTGATCAAGAAATTTGAAGCCGAACACCCCGACATTCTAATCAAGGCCCAGTATGTGCCTACCGGTGATGCGCTTGTGCAGAAATTGATCACGGCCATTCAAAGCCAGACCGCGCCGGATATTTCGTGGATTCATGCGGATTTTTTGGACAAGCTCGTCGAAGCGGCCGCCATTTATCGCATGGAGGAATTCATCAAAGACCCGAATGGCTTGACTGATGAAGAGATCAACGATATTTTCCCGCCCCTATTGCAAGCGGCCTCATGGCGGGATACCCTCTATGCGCTGCCGATGGAAGCAACTTCTTTGGCGCTGTTGTACAATAAGGAACTTTTTCGCCAAGCCGGTCTTGATCCCGATCATCCACCGCAAAACTGGGAAGAGTTGCGCGAGTTTGCGAAAAAGCTGACGATTGATAAAAACGGTGACGGCAAATTCGACCAGCATGGATTCCTGGTGCCGGTGTTTCCCGCTTCGGGCGATTTGAATATCTGGATGATTCTGCAATGGACGCCGTTTTTGTGGCAAGCCGGTGGTTACGAAATCAATCCCGAACAAACCGAGGTGCTCTTCAACAGCGAGGCCGGTGTGCAAGCTTTGACGCTGTGGAAGAACATGTATGAAGAGCTTGGCATGCGCACCTTCTCCATGGCGCACGATATGGCTTTTGCTTCGCAGCATCTCGCGATGGTGTTGGATGGCCCGTGGAATCTGCCGCGCTATCGCGAGCTGAAAAACGTCGATTGGGCGGTTGCTCCGCTTCCCGCTGGTCCGGTGAAACGCGCCACGTATCTCGCCGGCGAGCATCTTGCCATTTTCAAACAAAGCCGGCATCCGCATGCTGCATGGATGTTTGTCAAATGGATTCTTCAGCCTGAGATTCAAGCGATGTTCTCGATGAAGTCCGGCTATCTGTCGGTGCGGCGTTCGGTGCTGGAGCGAAAAGATTATCAGGATTTTCTTGCCAGTGATCCCGCGTTGAAAGCGTTTGTGGATCAAATGCAGTGGGGACAAAGCCGGCGCCCCATCGATGTTCACCGCATCGAAATCAATCGCTACCTCGCGGAGGCCATCGAAAAGGCAACGCTGGGAAAGATGGATCCGAAAGTCGCGTTGAATGAAGCGATGGCAAAATCGAATCAATTGCTGCAATCGGTGTTAAAAAAGCAAGTGAACTAGAATGTCAGCCCGCTTCACACAAGCATGATACCGATAGAAACAAAACGTCCGACACCCGATCTTGAGCTAAATGCCGTGTTACATGAACTTGTGACGAGCATCCAGGCTATCTTGGGCAATAACTTCATCGCCGCTTATCTACACGGCTCTTTTGCACTTGGTGATTGGGATGCCCACAGCGATGTTGATTTCTTGGTCGCTATCGAGCATGAAGTATCCGAGGCGGATTTGTCGGCGTTGCAAGCAATGCACGCTAGAATCTACGACCTTGATTCCACCTGGGCAAAGCATCTTGAGGGATCATACTTTCCAAAAGCAACCCTAAGACGCGACGATCAGACAAGAGCACCGCTTCTATATCTTGACAATACAAGCCGAGAGCTGGTCAGATCGAACCATGACAATACGTTGGTCGCTCGCTGGGTCGTGCGAGAATGTGGGATCACTTTGGCAGGTCCTGATCCACGCAGGCTGATCGAGCCTATATTGGCAGATGCTTTGCAACAGGAAGTCTTGGCGACCATGCACGACTGGGCAAAAGATATTTTTGCTGATCGCTACCAAATAAATAATCAGTGGGCGCAGCCGTTTGTAGTCCTGAGTTATTGCCGTATGCTCCATACGCTTCAAACTGGAAGAGTCGAATCAAAGCCAGCGGGCGCACAGTGGGCGAAAGGCGCATTGGATAGTTGTTGGGCTGGTCTCATTCAGCGCGCATGGGAAGAACGGTCAAATCCATCTCTAAAAGTGCGGCAGAAAGCCGATCAAGATGATTTCAAGCGCACCTTGAACTTTATCAAATACGCCCTTGCTGTAAGTCGGCAATATGAAAACCTCAAATCGTAATTCGCCGGCTTGCCTCGGGCTGCACGCGCCTCGATACCATGAAATTCAACCGTAGACACTTTCTCAAACAATCAGCGCTTTGTGCCGCCGGTGTGACGTTGGCGCCGAAGCTGACGCTCTCTTCGCCAACCGTTTTGACGGCAGCGCGCACGCCAAAATCAACTGCGCAAGGGGAACTAATTTTTCGACCTCACTTTGTGCAGAACGGCCGCGGTCCGCATTTGTTGGATTGGGCTTATGCCAGCGATGTCAACTGGGATGCGTTTCATTCAAATATCACTTCTTCAAATGAAGGCGTGAAAATCTCCGACACCGAAGGCGAAAAAAAATTCGGCATCGACGTGCGCTGGAACGTGGAAGGTTTCGGCTACATTTATATTACCGCGGACAATGGCGGCGAATTTTATGAGCTTCCTCCTGCTGGAAAATCTGCAATGCTGAATTTGAATCATGAGCTGGCGAAAAGCCGCGTGACGCGCAATCGCCGGCGGATGAATCTGCATGCAAAAGATGGATGGAAACCCTCGCGTGAGGTGGCGGCATTTATAAATCTTGCTGAAGAATATTTTGCCGATGCCCTAAAAGCGCAAAGCGACGGGGAGAAGTGCGGCGCACTGGCGCAAAAGGCCTTGTATTTTGCGATGTGGGCCGGCGAGATGATGGAATTGGAAAAAGCCGAGCACGCAATCGCTAAGCGCGGTTACCGTCCAAACTTTTTAGTCGGTTGCGATGCTCGCGCCTTTTATGAAATATCCAAAGACTTGTTCATGGAACGGTTCCCCGAGCTGTTCAACTATGCGACCATCACTTACGTGGTCAATGGCGATCCCCAAATGCGCTACTTCGAGCCGGAGGAAGGGAAATTGCAGTTTGAGTATCGTGATCTGTTATTTAAAGAGCTGCAGAAGCAAGGCATAACCGTCGAAGGCCGGCTGCTTTTCTGGTTCCACAAGTGGGTCACGCCCGATTGGCTGAAGAAGAAAACCTACGAGGAGTTGCTGAAATACGTGGAACGCCACACCCGTGAGGTGATCGGCCATTACGGTGACGGCATGTACGGTTGGGAAATCGTCAACGAGCTGCACGATTGGGCCAACGAATGCCAGCTCACGCCCGAGCAAACGATTGAGCTGACAAAGTTCGCCTGCGAAATGGCGAAGGCCACAGCACCGAAAGTCCATCGTGTCGTCAACAATTGTTGCCCGTATGCCGAGTACGTTCAACTCAAAGAATGGTCCGGCCAACCGGCGAAATATCCGCAGCGCACACCGTGGAAATTCACCAAAGACCTCGTCGATGCCGGCGTGGATTTCACCATCATCGGCCAGCAGATGTATTTTCCGTATCGCGATCTGCAGGACATCATCATGCTGCTCGAGCGCTACGAAGTGTTCGGCAAACCCGTGCAGATTTCAGAAATCGGCGTTTCCAGCGGTCCCAACGAACGCTCGACGAAATTGGGGAAGTTGGGATTCCCAACAGAGCCTTACGTCTGGCATCGACCGTGGGATGAAGAGCTGCAGGCAGATTGGCTCGAAGGCGTTTTTACGCTCGCGTACAGCAAGCCCTACATCGAGGCAGCGAATTGGTTTGATTTCGTCGATCCATATTCATACATCGACAACGGCGGCTTGCTCCGCACGCCGAAAGGAGAGAAAAAAGCGGCGTTTGATCGTTTGAAAAATCTACAAGAAAAATGGATGAGTTTGAAATAAGAAAATTTTAGCAATTTTTTGCAATCGGAGACAAAATGCAAAAATCAACAATACAAGGTGAATTAATTTTTAAGCCCCATTTCGCGCAAAAAGGCCGCGGCCCGCATTTGCTGGATTGGGCTTACGCCAGCGATGCCAATTGGGATGCGTTTTATTCCAATATCACCGCCTCAAAAGACGGCGTCAAAATTTCCGATACCGAAGGCAAAAAGAAATTTGGGATTGATGTGCGCTGGAACGTGGAAGGCTTTGGATACATTTATATCACCGCTGATAATGGCGGAGAATTCTACGAGCTTCCTCCCGAGGGAAAAGCGGTGACGCTGAATTTGAATTACGAGCTGGCGAAGAGCCGTGTGGCGCGCAATCACAAGCGAATGAGTCTCCATTTGAAAGAAGGCTGGAAACCCTCGCGCGACTTGCAGGCGTTTCTTGATTTATCCGAAGAATATTTTGCCGATGCCACGAGAATTCAAGCTGATGGCGAAAAATGCGGGGCACTGGCGCAAAAGGCGCTGTATTTTGCGATGTGGGCCAGCGAAAAAATCGAGCTGGAGAAAGCGCAGTACGACATCAATAAAATCGGCAATCGCCCCAACTTTTTCATCGGCTGCGACGCGCGCGGTTATTTTCAGATGGACGTCGAGCTCTTTCTATCGCGATTTACGGAATTGTTCAATTACGCAACGATCACACATTATTTGGTCAGTGGCGTTTACCAAGATTTCGAGCCGGAGGAGGGAAAGAAGCAATTCAATCTCCGCACCGTGCTGTTCAAAGAGCTGCGCCGCCGGAATATCACCGTCGAAGGCCGGCCGCTTTTTTGGTTTTACAAAACGACGACGCCGGATTGGCTCAGAAAGAAATCTTACGACGAGCTGTTGAAATACGTTGAGAAACACGCACGTGAAGTGGTCAGCCATTATGGCGGCGAAATGTACGCGTGGGAAGTGGTGAATGAGATACACGACTGGGCTAACGAGCTGCAATTGGATCCCGAACAAATTATCGCCGTGACCAAACTTGCCTGTGAAGTGGCGCGTGATACCAATCCCAAAGTGCACCGGCTGATTAACAACTGCTGCCCGTTTGCCGAATATGTGCAGCTCAAAAAATGGACGGATCTCGAAGCCAAATATCCGCAGCGCACGCCGCATCAATTTGTCAAACAATTGGCCGAAGCCGGCGTCGATTTCACCATCACCGGCCTGCAAATGTATTTTCCGTATCGCGACTTGTCCGACACCATTCTCTTGATCGAAAGATTCAAAGATATCGGCAGACCGATTCAGCTTACCGAGGTTGGCGCGTCATCGGGACCGAACGAGCAATCCATTCAATCCGGCACGCTGAGTTTTCCAACCGAGCCTTACATTTGGCGCCGCTATTGGGATGAAGAGCTGCAAGCCGATTGGCTGGAAGGATTGTACACGCTCGCCTACAGCAAGCCGTATATCGAAGCGGTGAATTGGTACGATTTTGTCGATCCGCATTCGTGGATCAAAAACGGCGGCCTGCTGCGCTCTCCAAAGGGTGAGAAAAAAGCGGCGTTTGACCGCTTGAAAAGTTTGCAGGAAAAGTGGAAAGCTCTGTCAAATCAATCGAGGCGTCAATGAATCAACTCACGCGACGGGAGTTTTTAAAAACAAGTTCATTGGGCGCGGCTGCGTTCGGCATTTTACCGAATATCAAAGCCATCAACTGGTACGATTTCTCCGATTTTCGGCCCTATATCGTGAACGGAGGATTGGTGCGAGAAGATTGCAGCACGAAGCTTTCTTTTCAGCGCTTGAAAAATTTGCTGGCGTCGTGGAAGCGTTTACCCAGAAAATCGTAGCCCAGACTGCCAGTCTGGCCAAATGTTTTTAAACTCCGCAGGAGATTTGAATCATGACCTCCAAAGAAAGAATGATGACTGCCTTTCACCGCCAAATACCGGATCACGTTCCGGTGTGCCCGGACATCTCCGTGATGGTGCCGTCGAAATTGACCGGCAAGCCGTTTTACGAGCTTTTTCTCGATGGCCGCGAGCACAACGGCTGGACTTCCGCAACCTACTCGGAAGCTTATGTGGAGGCGGTGAAATATTTCGGCATGGATGGCTGGTACATTGAAGAAAAATTCATGGACGAAGTTCAAGAGTTCTGGATGGAATGGGCGCTGGCTTATCTCCGCGCCAATGTTGCGGCCAAGCCGGATGAGATCATGCTCGGCGGCTCGAGCGCCAGTCTCAGTGTCAGCTCGCCGAATCTATTCCGCAAATACGAATTGCCTTTCATCAAGCAAGCCTCTAAAATTTGCAAAGAGGCCGGCGTGATTTCGCACCTGCACATCTGCGGGCGCTCGTGGAAGCTGGTTCAAATCGTTGCCGAGGAAACCGATGTCGATGTCATGGAGCCGATGGAAGAGCCGCCAGGCGGCGACGTGGATTTGGCCGAAGCAAAGCGCCGAGTTGGCAACAAGCTTTGCATCAAGGGGAGGTGGCGAAGACCTATGGGAGATATTAGTGATCAGTGATCAGTAATCAGTGGTCAGTTTATGAAAATTTTAATCATCGGCGGTACCGGCTTTATCAGCAGTCGTTTGGCGCAACGACTTCTCGATGCCGGTCATCGCGTCACACTCTTCACGCGAGGAAGAGTCAAGAGTCGAATCGCGAAGACGGACAAACTGGAACACCTTCACGGTGATCGCACGAGCAAAACTGATCTCCAGCAAGCGCTTCATCATCGGACTTTCGATGCCGTGTACGATATGGTGGCGTATGCGCCGGAAGAATCGCAATTGGCGGTGAAGCTGTTTCGCGGCAAAGTCGGGCGATTTATTCATTGCAGCACGATTTCGGTTTACATGATTTCCAATGAAATCCAATGCCCCATCACCGAGGATCAAGACAGAACGCCATTGATGGAATTCTGGCCGCGCAATCCGTTCGGCATGGATTATGGCATCAAGAAACGCCAATGCGAAGAGGTTCTATGGAAAGCGCATGATGAAAAGCTTTTTCCGGTGAGCGTGCTGCGGCCGACGTTTGTCAGCGGCCCTCACGATCCGGCCAAACGCGATTTCTTCTGGATCGAGCGCATTCTCGACGGCAAGCCGCTTTTGATTCCAGGCAGCGGCGATTTCGCCTTTCAGCAGATTTACGTCGATGACGTGGCGCGCACCTTCGCCAAATTGTTGCTCTACTCCCGTTCGATTGGAAAGGCCTTCAACGTTGCGGCAGAAGAAATCTTCTCGCTCAACGATTATTTGAAGGCGCTTTGTCATCTGCTCAATCGCCATCCTGAATTTGTGCACGTGGATCAAAAAATTTTCGATCAGCTCGCTTTTAGCGCTCATCCACGCGGCGACGTGTTTCCTTTCAATACGCGGCGCACCGCCATCTTCAGCTTGGAGAAGATCAAAACCGAAACGATCTATTGGACCACGCCTTTCAAGGAATGGATGCCGGCAACCATCGATTGGTTTACGAAAGTCTTCCGCGGCCACTCGCTTGGTTACGAACGGCGCCAGGAAGAATTGGCGTTCATCGAGCGGTGGAAACAGGCGCAAAAGAGATTTGCTGCTGAAATTTCCAATGGCTAAAAAACCTGGTCGCTTTAAAGTTGAATCTTTGCTTTTTCGGCAAACATTTTTAAACCGCTAAAACAAGGAGGTTTATCATGTTATCCCACAGCAGCTTGCGCATTACCGAGGCGCAAAAAAAGAAGTATCAGGAAGAAGGTTTTTTTATCCTCGAAAAAGTCATTCCTGAAGAAGAGTTGGAATTTCTTCAGTCAGAGTGCAACTATCACGTCGAGCAGCAAAATGCCGAGATGGAGCGCTTGGGCACCGATGTGCTCAATTTGAGCCGGCGCAACAGCCGTTATTTCGTCTTTCTGGCCTACAAAGAGCGGCCACAGCTTGGCGAATTCATTTTCAGCGACAGGATGGCGGCGCTTTGTCGCGCTACGATCGGCGAGACCGCCTATTTATTCTGGGAACAGTTTGTGGTTAAAGGCACTGATAAAAAAGGTGCAGAGTTCGGCTGGCATCAGGATTCTGGATACGTAGATCATCCGCACCGGCCTTATGTCAACTTCTGGATTCCGCTTGAAAATGTGAACGAGGAAAATGGCACGATTTATCTTTTGTCGTATGCGAAGGCCGGCACGCGCGAAAAGGTCGAGCACAAACCGGTTTCGGGAACCAACGATCGCGTTGGCTATTTCGGCAGCGATCCTGGCGTTCCCGCCGTATGTCCGGCCGGCTCGATTGTGGTTTTCTCCAGCACCGTCTTCCACCGCTCCGGCGCCAACTATACGGACAAAATGCGCCGGGCTTATGCGGTGCAATTCTCGCCGGAAGTGATTTACGAAGCGGATGGATCATTGAAAGGCCTTGATGTGCCGTTTCTTAAAAATGGCCAGCGCCTCAAGTAATGGACAAGGTTTTGATTCTTTATTTTAAGGGACAAACACTTATGATTGAATTACAAGAGCTCTCCGAGAAGCTTCTCAAAGGTGACGTTGCTGCGGTTCGCGGGCTGACTGAGCGCCTGTTGCAAAACAACGTTGCGCCGCAGACCATTCTCAACGATGGCCTGATTGCCGGCATGGATGTTGTTGGACAACAGATGCGTGACTGCGAAATTTATCTTGAGGAAATTTTCTATTTGATCCAACTCCGAGATAAGCATGCCAGTATTTAAAAGCGGAAGAGGCTTGGCGCCGGCTTGGTGTGAAATGCAATACTTTGAGATTGTCAAGCTATCCAAAGGCACAAGCTATTCATTTGAGCGTATCGGAAAGAAAGAAAAGCTCTTCGTCGGGAAAGGGCGGTGTTGCATTGTTTTCGCCGGCCAAATAATGACTGCAAATGAGGGAGACGTTTTCGAGCTAAATACCTCACGTGAAGAATTTCAGGTCTTGGAGGCATTCGCTGACACCACGTTGATTCATTTGGCCGGCCGCTGGGGCGAAGAAACCGGCGGTTGCGGCGTGTTCACGCTTGATAACAGCGACCATCCGCAAAACCTCGGCGACGTCGTGGATTATCCCAGGACAACCAATTTTGACAACCACTATCACGACTGCGACGAGTACTGGATCATCTTTGCAGGGAAGGGATTGGCCGTATCGGAAGGCCAGCTCTACGAAATCGGCGCCGGAGATTGTCTTGCCACTGGCATGGGACATCACCACGATTTCCCGCGAGTGTTCGAGACTATTCGAGGCGTGTATTTCGAGACAACGCTAGAAGGACAGAAGCGCTTGGGCCACCTATGGAATCACACGCACGGTCCTGCGCAACCTCGGAAAGATAGAATTTGAAATTTTTGTCTTGGAAAAACCGGCATCAAACAGGCTTTCAACAAATCGATCGCCTTGTCCATGGCGCGGCAACATCTTCACGGTCACTTTCTTGGCCTCGATGATGCCCAAAAGTTGCCCATTGACGAAAAGCTCATAATCCGCCGGGCCGTTGGCGGTGGGATATTCTTCAACGGCATGCCGATCGAGTTGCGAGGTATCCAATGAATCTTGAAAACGAACAATCTTCCACGCAGGATTTAGAGCACGCAGTTTGGTATCAATGCGTTGTTTGCGGGTTTGCCACTCTCGTTCGTCCAGCATGTAATGCCTCTATGACAATTTTCCAGTTATTTACACTACGTTACTCTTCAAAAGTAGGTGGCCATGCCAAACGTTATCCCTGCGCCATCAACCCGTGTGTTGACGCGGTCCAAAACGTAATCGCGGCGATAATCCAGTTTGAAAACCGTATCCGGAATCGGCCGGAAATTCAATCCGATGGTCAAACGGTTGTGCGCGTCGCCTTTGAGGTCACTATCGAAATCGACTGCATCGAAACGCGCGACTGCGGTGAAATAGGAATGCGGCAAAAGCTTGAAGAGCCGGCGGCCAAATTGATAACCGATCTGGCCGTAAGCGCCGCGCTGCTCGGTGGCGAAAATGCCATGCAACGATGCCGGCACTTCCACTTTCGCGCGCGCCGCTTCACCGCGCACATTCAAGCCGCGCCATTCCCACTCACCGTCGAGCGCCAAAATCGTCAACCGGCGCTTGTCGTCGATTAGCAAGCCGTCGGCTTCAAATTGATTGTAATAGCCGGTGTGAAAAGAAAAACCCGCATCGAGATGGCGCCAGTGACCGGCAAAACGTCCGGTGAAAGCGGGCCGATTGTTGTTGTCCTCGCCAAGACTCGATTTCCCCGCGGGGATGCGCGTCAGCGGGCTGCGTGTGATCAACCCATCGTTGTAGCCGTTCACCGCATACAACTCATAAGTCAAGCGGAGACGATTATTCGGATACAGCGCGCCGAAAATACCCATGCCCGGCTCGGAGAGCGTGACGCCAATGAGATCGGTGCTCACCAGCGGCCGCTCGTTGACTTCGTTGCGCGGGCTGTCGTGGGTCAAATTGAACTTGCCGAGCGGCGAGAGCAAAATGCCGCCGCGCAGCGCCAGCGCCTCGCTGATGCTAAAATCGATCACCGCGGTTTCGATTTTGATTTCCTCCCCGCCTTCTTCAAATTCGATTTCGGTGAAAAAATTCACCCGGTCGCTCAACGTCGAATAAGCGAAGAGATTCATCCGCCGTGGCTCGAAGGTGACTTCCTCCGTCACGCCGGCATTGCGTTCGAAGATAAATAGTGTTTCCACATAACCGCCGAGGCTGGTGCGCCCGGCAAGGCGCGTGATGAACGGCTTGTCGCCGATGCCGCCGGCCACGAGTGGTTTTTGCTGCTGCTTCGTTTGCGCGGTGTCCGGCGCGTTGTTTTGCGCCAGCGCGAACGAAGAGAAGAGTGAAAAACATAGAACTATTTTCAAAAGTCGCATAGAGTCTCCTGATTCTGCTCGTCGGACAAAAGTTAATTCGGAAAAAAAACGCAAAGGCAAGAGAAACATTTCATAAATTTCTTGACAATTCTCTCAAAACGGCGCTTTCGCATTGTTCTTTCATTGTCACGTAATTTGAAACCGCATCGCCGCTTTGTCCGCATCCATCGCCAGGCAAACCGCCTGCACTTCTTTGGGCGAATAATGGGGCGGAATCTTGCGCTCCTCGATGCCTTCGATGCCGGAAGGGGGAACATACAGCCGCAAATCCAAATCGGCAATTTGCAAAATGATGCGGGGATTGTAGCCCTGGCTGCGGCCGAGGCGCGCGGTGTAGGTCTCGCCGAGATGCTGCGAGAGATAAACGCACTTCCAATATAACTCCGCTCGCGACTCGAGGCGCTGAATGCGGCGCGTCATTTCTTCGATGGACAACGCGCGCGCCCACAGATCGGTTTGTGAATAATGCGGCTTGCCGGTTTGCAAAAAAGAGACGATCTGCCGCTGCATCACGAGATCGCTGTAGCGCCGCAGAGGAGAAGTGATTTGCGTATAGCCATCGACGCCGAGATCGCGATGCGGCGCGCGCTCGGGCTTGAGCTGGGCGCGGACGTGAGACCGTCCCGCGCCGTCCTCATCTTCGCGCTCGGGCGCGATCGATTCCTGCACGCGGTAAATGCACGGCAAATTATTTTCGTGGCAAAATTGCGCCGCGGCCTGATTGACCGCAATCATCCATTCCGCCACCATTTTGTGGGGAATGCTGTCGCGCGAAATTCGGCGCAAATGCACGATGCCGTCCGCGCCGACTCTCACGTCGATCTCATCGCGATTGAAAATTTTGGCGCCGTTTTCCAGCCGGCGATTTTCCAACTGGACGGCGGCATGGGCCCAAACTCGCAGCGCCGCGTCAAAACCCGGCGGCCACGGCGCGTTGGCGCCTTCTTTGAATGTCATCACACCGGAGCCATCTTTGGCAAGTTGATCCCAAGAAGCCTCCATTAACGACGCCTCGACGCTCTCGTAATTAGTGTTGAGGCCGATCGTGATTCGCTCACAAACGACACGGGAAAGACGCGGGGGGTGATCGGCAGATATTGAAAAATAAAAAGACAATACCGGTTTTTCGCCGCCCGCATTCAAGCTTCCCAAGCCCTCCGAAATATCCGCCGGCAGCATGGGTACTTTGCGATGCGGCAAATAGGCGCTGGCGCCGACGTCGTAAGCCCATTCGTCAAACAGAGTCCCCTTCGGCGCCAACACCTCGAGCAGCGGCGTGTGTACGCCGATCTCGACACCAATTTCAGTTCGGCGCAAACTCAAGGCGTCGTCACGATCGGTGGTTTCGGGATTGTCGATGGTCACGACGAGTTCTGGATTCTGGATACTGGATGCTGGATACTGGATGCTGGTTGCTGGTTGTTCGATGATGGCTACCGGATTCTCATTTCCTATTTTTAATTTCTGATTACCACTAACGGATAACTGCTCACTGATTACTGGCTCCCGTTCACTGATCACTGATAACTGCTCACTACTCACTGGCATCTGCAAGCGCCGGTTGTGCCGCCGCAGCACCGGTTCGGAAAAAATGAAGACGTCGGCTTGCGGCGACACGCGCCCGATTTTTTTCAGCCAATCAAAGAGCAAATGGCGCGCGTCGCGATAGCCGGTGAGCGTGTTGAGCGAGTGCAAATGCAAAACGAATTCTTTGCGCCATGTTTCCGGATAGAAACGGCGCTGCTCTAAAGTTGCTCGCGCCAACCGCGCCAGTTTTTTGCCGAATGGGTGAGTATCGATCTCGGCGGCACCCCAATTTTTTTGCAATGCTTCGGTCATCGTGGCGCGGAGCGTTTCAAAAAGCTGCTGGCGTTCCTGTTCGCTGTGGCGCTGGCGACGCACCGGCGCCGGCGGTCGATACAGCGCTTTTTCTCCGGAGAGCGCAAAGCGGTTGTCGCGCTGGAGTGCAAGAAACATCGCCGCTTCCTCATCGCTTTTCGGATTTTTGCCAAAATACTCTTCCGCAATGGCGCTGACGGCAATGCCCGCGCCTTTGTGCCATTCCGGATGCGCCTCCAGTAGCAGCGCCAGATCAATCTCCGCGGCTGCCTGTTCGATTTGCAGTTGCTTCGCTGCCAAGCCATTGGCCGCAGCGCCGAGATTGAGCAGCACGTCGCGGAATTTGATGCGACTCCGAGCGCTGCCGGTGTCTTGCACCTGAAGCTCCTCTTGCGCCGCGACCGGATCGGCGATCACTTCACCCAGCCGAACTTTCCCATTGCGAGCGACAAACAGCACGACGCTGCCGCGCCGCGGACGGTTTTGCATGAGGTCGATTTTTTTGGACATGAGAAAGAAATGTTAGCCGCTTTGCCCGTTAGCCGGTTAATAGCCAATGCTGATGTTTCACATAACTCCTATTCGTTGAATATACCACAAATTTAGCATGGAGTCAAATCAATCTTGACTATCAGGCCGATTCTGCTTATATTTACACAAGAGTATTATTCAAATTTTTTGGGTTCCGACTATGGCAACAACAACAGCCGCTCAGGCAAAACAGTCGTTTTATTCTTACCCGGAAGAATTTCTTCCAGAATCGGATGGGAAGCCTATGGCCGAAACGGATCTTCATCGCCAGCAGATGATCGACCTGCTTAATGCCCTGGAAGAGCATTATCGTGATGACCCCCACGTCTACGTTACCGGCAATATTTTCCTCTATTACCTCGACGAAGATAAAGTGCGCCAAGCCGTTGCGCCCGATATTTTTGTCGTGCACGGTGTTGAGAAAAAAACGCGGCGCATTTATCTTTTGGAAGAGGAAGGCAAAGCTCCGGATGTGGTTATCGAGTTGACCTCTGCCAACACCAAATTGGAAGATTTGAATACCAAACGCTTGGTTTACGCCAGCTTGGGTGTGCGTGAGTATTTTCTTTTCGATCCCTATGGCGAGGCGCTGCGACCGACCTTGCGAGGTTTCCTGCTTGAAAACGGCCAGTATATTCCCATGATGGGAAATCGGCTCAGCAGTGAAGTTTTGGGAATGGAATTGCGCTTGGAGGGAGGTCAGTTGCGCCTTTATGATCGTAAGACGGGGGAACGCTTGCGTAACCATAAAGAGTCCGAAGCCGAACGTCGCGCTGAGGCTGCGGCTCGAAAAGCAGCGGAAGCAAAGGCGGCACAAGAATTAGCGGCTCGGCAGGCTGCGGAAGCAGAAATGGCGCGGTTGCGGGAAGAGTTGGCGAATCTCCGCGGCAAGAAACCGTAACTGATTTGACCATTCACTCATCCCCAAAACTCGTCCCCACCGATTTTGCTGCCACCACCATCTGATGATCCGGCGGCACTAATTTCTGCCGTGAAATTGCATCTTTAATCGCGACTGGCTCGACTTCGCTTCCGCGCAACGCCACCATCGTGCCGTATTTTTCTTTAGCGGCTAACTTGCAGGCGAGCACGCCAAATTTCGTCGCGAGAATACGATCAAACGGCGTCGGACTGCCGCCGCGCTGCAAATGGCCGAGCACCGTCACGCGCGTTTCCAGCTCGGTTTTCTCCGTTATGGTTTTGGCGACAAATTCACCGACGCCGCCGAGCTGCTTGGCGTCGGTGCGCTTCACATCATACTTTTTGACGATTTCTCCGACTTCCGGACACTTCGCGCCTTCTGCAACACAAATAATGCTGAAACGCTTGCCGTGCGTGCTGCGCTCAAGTACTTTGCGGCAAATCGGTTCCCACCTAAAAGGAATTTCCGGAATGAGAATAATATCGGCGCCACCGGCCAATCCAGCCGCGAGCGCAATCCAACCGGCGTATCGTCCCATTACCTCGATTACCATAACGCGATGGTGTGACGACGCGGTGGTGTGCAACCGGTCAATTGCTTCGGTGGCAATATAAACGGCGGAGTCGTGCCCGAAAGTCAAATCCGTCGCTTCGAGATCGTTGTCAATGGTCTTCGGCACGCCGACGACGTTGGCGCCGAGTCCGGCAAGCTTGTGAGAAATGTTCATCGTGCCATCGCCGCCCACTGCCACGAGTGCATCGAGCGCCCAGCGCTTGTAATTCTTGATCGCTTTTTGCGAGGCATCCACAATCACGGTTTTCCCGTCCGGGCCTTCGGTGGGATAGTGCCACGGGTCGCCTTTGTTTGAAGTGCCGAGAATGGTGCCGCCTTGATTGATGATGCCGGACACTTGCGCGTTCGACAGCTCATGCATGCGGCTCTCGACAAGGCCCTCGAAGCCGTCTTCGATGCCGATGACTGTGGCGCCGTAATTATTCATGGCGGTTTTGGCGACGGCGCGAATAACCGCATTCAATCCCGGGCAATCACCGCCGCCGGTGAGAATGCCGATGCGTCCGAGAGATTTTTCTGGCATGGCTTTTCCTTAAAACATAGTTTATACCAACGCGAATCCCGCAAGCGGGACAGCCGAAAGGTTTCCACGGGGATTGAAAAAAACGCTGGCGAATAATTTTGCTTGTATTCCAATTTGCAGCATGGCGAAATCAAAAGCAAGATAAAATTTGGTCACATTGAATTTTCCCTTGACTCTCAGGCGAATTTTTGTTATCATTTACCCTTGATTTTAGCCGGATGCTCAATGTAAAAAGCGCCGTTCCGGAATTAAGGAAGCGAACTCCATTCGGAGGAGGAGACGAGATGTTTTTCGATTTTGCCACCGCTTTTGTTTTTATCATCGTGGGCGCCGCCTTCGTCGGCGTCAATTTGCTGATTTCCCGCTTGCTGCAGCCGCGCCATCCCACCGCCGTCAAGCTTTCGACCTATGAATGCGGAGAGTTGCCGGTCGGCCAATCCTGGATTCAGTTCAACAACCGCTTTTACGTTATCGCCCTGGTGTTTCTCATCTTCGACGTGGAAATCGCTTTTCTCTTTCCGTGGGCGGTCGTGTTCAAAAGCCTCGGGTTGTTTGCGTTCATCGAAGCGCTCATCTTTGTCGCCATTCTGCTCGTCGGTTTGGCCTACGTGTGGCGCAAGGGCGATCTCGAATGGGACAAGCCGCAAACCGGCAAATATGCCCGCGAAGCCGCGCCGGAATTTTTCCAGGAAGCGCCGGCAACGACTTCATCCGAAGTGCGAGAGCGGACGATGGTGAGTGAAATAGTATAGCCACAGGCGTTCCAGCCGTAAAGCAAGATTATTGTGGCAAGATGATTAAAACCCTTGGCTTTTATCCGGACAATTCGGCAAATCCGGATACCAACACAAAAGATTTTTTGTTGCAAGATTGATATTGCCAGTGTGAACGAGGAGGATTCGGATGCAAGAATTGATTGCGACGCTGCACAGCCAAACCTTTTTATCCAACCTTTCGCCCGCGTTATTGACGCTCATTTTCATGGTGCTCGGCGGAGCGCTTTTTGCGACGATAATGGCGGTCAATGCTTTGGTCGCCATTTACGCCGAGCGCAAAGTCTCCGCGTGGATGCAAGACCGCCTCGGCCCAATGGAAGTCGGGCCGCGCGGCCTTTTGCAAACGCTCGCTGACGCCGTCAAATTGTTGTTGAAGGAAGACATCGTCCCGGCGGCGGCGGATAAACGTTTGCACTGGTTCGCGCCGTTTCTCGTTTTCGCCGCGCCGTGCGCCGCTTTTGCCGCCTTGCCTTACGCGCGGGATTTTGCCTTTGCCAATTTCGACATCGGCGTTTTTTATGTGGCCTCCATTACTTCGCTTTCGGTGATCGCCATTCTCGTCGCCGGATGGGCTTCCAACAACAAATGGGCCTTGCTCGGCGGCATGCGCGCTGCCGCGCAAATCGTCAGTTACGAAATTCCGGCTGGACTCGCGATTCTCGTTGTGGTTATGCAAGTCGGCTCGCTGAATTTTAACGATATCAGTTTGGCGCAGGATGGCGGCATTCATCGCTGGCTCATCTGGCGTTACTTTCCTTTTAATCTTATTGCCTTCGTTATTTTTTATCTCGCCACGCTCGCCGAGTGCAACCGCACGCCCTTCGACCTCCCCGAAGCCGAATCCGAGTTGGTCGCCGGCTTTCACACTGAGTACAGCGGGTTCAAGTGGTCGATCTTTTTTCTCGCCGAATACGCCGAAATGCTGATCGTCGCGTTGGTCGGCGCCGCGCTCTTCCTCGGCGGCTGGTCAAGCCCGATTCCAGGCTTTCTGAACACCGGCGCTTGGGGCGTCCTGTGGTTCGGACTCAAGGGCGCGTTTCTAATTTTCACCCACATGTGGCTGCGCTGGACGCTGCCCCGTCTCAGGGTCGACCAGCTCATGCACCTGTCGTGGAAAGTATTGACGCCGTTCAGCTTTGCCTGCATTCTCGGCGTCGGATTGTGGATGTTGGCTTGATGCCGGTTGCTCGTTGCTGGGTCACTGATTGGCTGGTTACTCGTTACGAATTATGGGTTACGTTTTACGCATTACATTTCACGAATCACGCATTACGTTTCAGGAAAAACTTATGACTGCATTCGACGTGATGTTTTACGTGATCGCCGCGATTACCTTGTTCTCCGCGGCCACGATGGTTTTTTCCAAGAACATCATCTATAACGCCATCGGTTTGTTGTTCGCTTTCTTCGGCGTTGCCGGCGTTTACGTCATGCTCGGCGCTGATTTCATTGCCGCCACGCAGTTGTTGATTTACGTGGGCGGCATTTTGGTGTTGCTGCTCTTCGGCGTCATGCTCTCGCAGCGTATCACCGGCTTGGAGATGCGCACCGGCACGCTGCAAATGCTGCCCGCCACGATCGTTTGCGCCGGAGTCGCGGCAATTTTGCTGCGCATGATTTGGATGACGCCTTGGCAAAAAACCGCGGTAAACGAGCCGGCGCCTACCGTTCGCAACATCGGCAATTTGTTTATGACGGATTATCTAATTCCGTTTGAAATCGTTTCGGTCTTGCTATTGGCCGCCCTCGTCGGTGCGGCATTTATCGGCAGGAGGGAGGCGCG
This sequence comes from Candidatus Zhuqueibacterota bacterium, assembly GCA_022616415.1. GTDB lineage: Bacteria > Zhuqueibacterota > Zhuqueibacteria > Zhuqueibacterales > Zhuqueibacteraceae > Zhuqueibacter. Next base: position 39,806 of record JAKEEU010000438.1, read on the forward strand.
ATGATGACTCCGGTTGGATTGACGCATTTTCTCGTATTGGGCGCGATCTTGTTTGCGCTCGGTCTGTTGGCGGTGATCACCAAAAGAAACGCGGTCACGGTGTTGATGGGCGTGGAACTCATCATCAACGCGGCCAACATCAATTTCATCGCCTTCGCGCGCTATCTCGACAAAGATCTCGACGGCCAGATGTTCGGCGTGTTTGTGATCGTCGTGGCCGCCGCCGGCGCCGCAGTCGCGCTGGCCATTGTCTTGAATATTTATCAACGCATGCGCTCGGTCAATTTGGACGAGGCAGATTCGCTGGCGGGATGACACATCGAATATTCACCCCGAAATCAATTTCGGGGCTGAGATGTGCAAGGACGCTAAAGCGCCCTGAGATTTTTTAAAAAATTAGCCCGATTTATCGGGCTTGCACTTATTAGCCCCGATCTTTAGATCGGGGCGGAGGAAGAAATTTTGGACAACCCCATTCTCACCCAAGCTCTCGTCATTTTGTTATTGCCTCTGGCGGCATTCGTCATCCAAATCTTCTTTGGCAAACGCCTGCCGCGCCAGGGCGATTGGCTGCCCACCTCGGCGATGTTTATCGGGCTGATCTTGGCCATTATGATCTTTGGCCGCATGCTGGCCAATTATGATCCGGCCTTCAAAATCACTCACACGTTTGAATGGATTCGCGTTGGCGCGGTGAATATCAGCTTTGGCATTCTGATCGACAATCTCACCGTCGTCATGCTGGTCGTGGTGACGCTGGTCAGTGCGTTCGTGCATTTGTTCTCGATTGGCTACATGCAGGGCGATGTGCGTTACAGCCTCTACTTCGCCTACCTGGCGCTATTCAGCTTTTCGATGCTCGGATTGGTATTGGTCGATAATTTTTTCGGCATCTACATTTTCTGGGAATTGGTCGGCGTTTGCTCGTATTTGCTTATCGGCCATTGGTATGAGAAGAAATCCGCCTCCGACGCCGCCATCAAAGCCTTTATCACCACGCGCATCGGTGACATCGGCATGCTTATCGGTATCATGATTATTCTGGCCACGCTCGGTACGTTCGGTTTTGATGAGGTTTTCGCAGGCGTCGCAGATGGTAAATTAAGCGGCGGGTTGTTGACCTTTGCTGGCATTATGCTGTTTTTCGGCGCCATCGGAAAATCAGCGCAATTTCCGCTGCATGTGTGGCTGCCGGACGCTATGGAAGGCCCGACGCCCGTTTCGGCGTTGATTCACGCCGCGACGATGGTCGCCGCCGGTGTGTATCTCGTCGGTCGCACGTTTGTCTTTTATTCGGCTGACGCTTTGCTTTTCATCGGGGTGATCGGCGTCATCACCGCGTTCATCGCCGCGACGATCGCGATCACGCAGATGGATATCAAAAAAGTCTTGGCGTATTCCACCATCAGCCAGCTCGGTTATATGATTGCGGCACTCGGCGTCGGCGGTTATATGGCGGGCCTTTTCCATTTGATGACGCACGCGTTCTTCAAGGCGCTGCTCTTTCTCGGCTCCGGCTCGGTGATTCACGCCATGCACCACGCGTATCACGAATTGCACGATCATCATTCCGATCCGCAGGACATGCGCAACATGGGCGGCTTGCGCACGAAGATGCCGATCACTTTCGCCGCCATGCTCGCGGCAACCTGCGCGATTTCCGGTGTGCCATTTTTCGCGGGATTTTTCAGCAAGGATGCCATTCTGGCTTCAGCCCTCGAAAAAGCGATGACGTCGCACAATCCTACGCATACGGTAATCTTCATTGTGCTTCTGGCCTCGGCTGGCATAACGGCGTTTTACATGTTTCGCCTGATGTATCTCACTTTCTTTGGCGAACCGGCGAAAAAGGAAGTTCATCACCACGCGCCCGAATCGCCCACGGTGATGACGGTGCCGCTGATCGTGCTCGGCGTGCTTGCCGTTGGCGGCGGTTACGGCCATTGGTTTGAAGACCTCGTCACAAAACCTGAATTGGCGGCGTATGCAAGCGCCGCCATCTCGCCGGAAGCCGCTCACGAAGCCGGACACGAGGCTGCACATACCGCGCACACGTTGGCGATGTGGCTTTCCATTTTTGTTGCCGGCCTCGGCATTCTCGTCTCTACCGCTTTTTATTATTGGAAAAAATTCTCCGCGGATGCGGTTGCCGAGCGCTTCAAGCCCGTGTACAATTTCTTGTGGAACAAATGGTATTTTGACGAGCTGTATGCCGCCACGGTGCTCGCCGGAACGCATCTGTTCAGCCGCGTTTCCGGCTGGTTTGATTTGAAAGTCGTGGATGGCCTGGTCAATGGCGCCGCGAAAGTGACGGTCGCCGGCTCATGGCTCAGCGGCTGGCATGACAACAAAATCGTCGATGGCTTGGTCAATCTCACCGCGCGCATCGTGGGTTGGTTCGGCGCGACGTTGCGAGAAGTTCAAACCGGCCGCGTGCAGACTTATATTTTGATGGCGCTCGGCGCGGTGGTGTTGTTATATATTTTGCAGTTGGCGTTTGCGTAATTGATTTTTCGTAGTCCCCGCCCCTTGCCCCGCTCCGTCTTCATAACTTTTATATGGAAGCGGGACGGAGTGGGCGGCTGTCGAAGCAACAGTGCCCCACAAGGGGGCATGGCTACAATTTAAATCTGAGGAAGCAATGATTTCAAACGTTCTCAGTTGGATCATCTTTTTGCCGGTCATCGGCGCGGTGTTGGTGCTACTGGTGCCGCGTTCGGAAAAGCAGACAAACATCATCCGCGCGATCTCGGCGGTGTTCACGGGCTTGCAGGTGGTGCTGGCCATTTACATTTTCATCCAATTCGACCGCAACACCTCGACGATGCAGATGGTGGAGCAAGTCAAATGGATACCGTCGTACAATATTTGGTACTTTATCGGTATTGACGGGCTTTCCGTGTCGATGGTGCTGCTCACGGCGCTGCTCTCGTTCATCTGCATCTTCGCCTCGTGGGGCATCGAGCGCGCGGTGAAAGGCTATTTCGCGCTCTTTCTCTTGCTCGACACTGGCATGATGGGCGTTTTCTGCGCGCTGGATTTTTTCCTCTTTTATATCTTCTGGGAAGTGATGCTGCTGCCGATGTATTTTCTCATCGGCATTTGGGGCGGCCCGCGCCGTGAATATGCCGCGATCAAATTCTTCCTTTATACTTTGTTTGGCTCAGTGCTCATGTTGGTCGCCATGTTGGTTTTTTATTTTAATGTGAAAGATCCTGTGACCGGCGGCCATACCTTCAACATGCTGCACATGATGGATCAAACGCTGCACCAAGGCCTTCTCAGCCAGTTCAACGTGCGCTTGCTCGCGTTTGCGGCTTTGTATGTCGGCTTCGCCATCAAAATCCCCGCGTTCCCGTTCCACACGTGGTTGCCCGACGCCCACGTTGAAGCGCCGACCGCAATCAGCGTGATTCTTGCCGGCGTGCTTTTAAAAATGGGAACCTACGGCTTGCTCCGCATTAGTTATCCGGTTTTGCCCGACGCGATGATGTACAAGCCCTTTGCCTATGGTTTTGTGGTTATCGCTGTCATCAACATCGTTTATGGCGCGTTGTGCGCCATGGCGCAAAAAGATTTGAAGAAGCTGGTCGCGTACTCCTCCATCGGCCACATGGGCGTGGTCATGTTGGGCATGGCCGGCCTCACCCCGCTCGGCATGAACGGCGCGGTTTTGCAAATGTTCAATCACGGCACCGTCACCGCCATGCTCTTTCTCCTCGTCGGCGTCATTTATGATCGCGCCCATCATCGCGACGTCGACGGTTTCGGCGGCTTGGCACATCAGATGCCGATTTATACCGGCATCGTCACCGTGGCGTTTTTTGCCAACCTCGGCTTGCCTGGGCTTTCGAGCTTCATCAGCGAAGCCTTCAGCTTCCTCGGCGCCTTCAGTTCCACGGCGTTTGATTTAAAGGTTTATACTATTATTTCCACGCTCGGCATCGTTCTCGTCGCCGGTTACATGTTGTGGACGCTACAACGCATCTTCCTCGGCCAGTTGAATCCCAAATACGCCGACCTGCCGGAGATCAACGGCCGTGAATTGTTTACGCTCGTGCCGCTGGCGGCCATTGTCATTTTTCTCGGCATTTACCCCGCGCCGGTGCTGAATCTTTTGGAAGTCACGTTGAACAATCTCGTCGTCTTCATGACGAAAGAAGCCCCGATGATATGGGGAGGAATGTAAACAGCGTTAGCCGGTTAGCTCGTTCGCCAGTTTGCTTGTTGACAAGTTAACATATTAACAGGCAAACTGACAAACCGGCGAACAGACTTTTGGAGATCAACATGGATTTCACTGCACGCTTGCAGGACAATATCACCAGCCTCGGCTACTTTATTCCCGAGCTGATTCTCGTTGCGATGATGCTGGTGTTGATGATTGTGGACATTATGATCAAGCGCGAGCAAACGCCGTGGCTCGGCATCATCGCCATCGTTGGCAGCATTTTGGCGTTCGTAGCGGTTTTGGCGCAATACTCGCTGCCGGAAAAGGGGCTGTTCAACAACATGATGGTCGTCGATCCCTTCGCTCTGTTTTTTAAATTGATTTTCCTCGGCAGCATGGTGATGGTGGTTTTTCTCTCGATGTCATCGCTCGAGTTGGCTGGCCGCAATGTCGGCGAATATTTCATTCTGCTTACCGCCACCACCGTCGGCATGTTTTGGATGGCCTCGTCCACGAACCTGCTGACGATTTTCATCTCCATTGAAACCGTGAGCATCACCTCGTTTGCGCTGGCGAGCTATTTGAAAACCGTCAAGCGCTCGAGCGAAGCCGGACTGAAATACACGATCTACGGCGCGTTTTCTTCCGGCTTGATGCTGTATGGCTTTTCGTTGTTGTACGGCCTCACCGGCTCGCTGAACATTTACGAAATCGCCAAAATACTCACCAGCTCCAATCCCCACCAACTGACGCTCTTCATTTCGGTGCTGCTGATTCTCGCGGGCTTCGGTTATAAAATCGCCTCGGTGCCGTTCCATTTTTGGGCGCCGGACGTTTACGAAGGCGCGCCGACGCCGGTGACCGCTTTTCTCAGCGTCGGGCCGAAAGCCGCGGGTTTTGCGCTGCTGATTCGCTTTTTCAACACCGGCCTTGCCACGACCACGGATGGCGCGATTTGGCAAGCCGTTGCCGGCATCAATTGGCCGCAACTGCTCGCGGTGATTTCCGCGGCCACCATGACGCTCGGCAACTTGATCGCCATCAAGCAGAGCAACATCAAACGCCTGCTGGCGTATTCGAGCATCGCCCAAGCCGGCTACGCGTTGATGGGCGCGGTGCTGCTGACGCGTGAGGGCGTTTATGCAACAATGTTTTACTTAGTGGCCTATTACTTGATGAATCTCGGCGCTTTTCTCGTCGTCATCATTTGCCAGGAGTTGATCAAGAGCGAACGCATTGAAGATTATCGCGGCTTGGGTTTTCGCGCACCCGTCGTGGCCGCGGCGATGACGGTCTTTCTGTTTTCGCTCACCGGCCTGCCGGTAACCGTCGGCTTCGTCGGCAAATTTTATTTGCTCGCGGCGCTGGTGCGCGGCGGCGAGCAGTATATCTGGCTGGCGATCGTAGCCGTGATCAACACCGTCATCTCGCTGTTTTATTACGCGCGCATTTTCAAGGCGATGTATCTCGAAACGCCCGAGGACGTGGCGTTGACCCGCTTGCCGGTTTCCGCTTCGGCCATCACTTTGCTCGCCGTTCTCGTCGTGCCCACGGTTTTGTTGGGCGTCTTTTTTGAGAGACTGTTCAATTTCGCCAACTTGTCGGTGAAATTCTTTGCGGGCTTGTAATGCTTGTTCGCCGGTTAGCTGGTTTGCTCGTTACCAGTTTTTAACCGGCTAACGGGCAAACCGCAAACTACCCGTGAGAAAAATTTAACTTGCACTCTTCAAAAGATTTTCGTAGTTTCTTTCCATAGTCGTTTCCAAGCTCGGTAGTAGGCTATGACTGTAGGGAACGGCCGCCGCTTCTGATGAGTTCCACCTTGCCGCTCATCATGGATGACGTTTGTCCCAACCGGTGGGACGTTGATTGTGCTGTAGAGCGGGATCCATGCATATTTTTCAAGTTTCTCCTGCAAGCTTAAATTGACAGTATGGCGCTGGCCGGGTTGCTGACGCACTCGCTCCAGCAAGGCCGCGTTATATCTTCACCATACGGGTATTTCTGATGAACCGGAGAACACCATCTTCCCCGCACCACATCTCTGAGGCTAAATACGGCCTTTTCCGGTTGAGCGCTTGGCGTCCGGCAGTGACCGGCCTTTTAGGTTGGCTGTGTTTTACGTTTCTGTGCAGTTTGCTCTTGATGCGCTGGCAGCACAAAAATGCGCCGCCGCATGATGATGGCCACGCTTCCATGGTTGATCCTAATCCGCCGGGGCTTTGGCGGCACTTTTCGTGGTTGAAATTGATGGGCGCGGCGCAACCCGAGGCGGCGTTAAATCAAAACGGCCCGAAGTGGGCCAATCTTGCCGGCTCGCCGTTCGCGGGTGCGCCATTCACAGGTTGGAGCGCCTTTCGTGGCGGGCGCAACAATGCCGCCGTGCCGGGCGCATATCCGCACCTGCAAGCTTTGGAGCGGCAATTTTTCGATCTCATCAGCGCGTATCCGCATCTCGCCCATGCTTATCAAATCGGCCAATCCACCAGTTGGATGCAGCCGATTTGGGGCATAAGAGTTTCGTCCAGCCCTGATATTGATAAAGACGCGCCGGCGTTGCTGTTTACGGGAATTCATCACGCCCGCGAGCCGCTCGGCGCTTTTTTGTGCAAAGCGATTTTGGAAGAACTCCTGACCAATTATGGCAAAAGCGCCCGGCACACGCGATTGCTCGATAGCTTGGAAATCTGGCTGGTGCCGGTCGTCAACCCGGACGGTTACCAATACATTATCCAAAATCAGCTTCAGTTTCCATGGTGGCGCAAGAATTTGCGCGACAACAACGGCGACGGCATTTTCGATCCGCTCGTCGACGGCGTCGATCTGAATCGCAATTATGATTTCAATTGGGAGGAAGGCGGCGACGGCAATCCGGCGAGCTGGTTTTTTCGCGGCGGCAGCGCGTTTTCAGAGAATGAGATTCAGTCTCTGCGGGATTTGGCCTTGCGCGAAAATTTCGTCATGGGCGTTTCGTATCACAGCTATGGCGAGTCGGTTCTCTACCCGTGGGGCAATTTCCATCGCGCCCCGGATCAGGAATTGATCTTTGACATTGCGCAACGCTGCGCCGGGCAAATCGGCCGGCTTTCCGGTGGCGGTTCCTACAATGTTTTGCCGCTCAACGGCCGCGTCGGCCAAAGCTCGATTTGGATGTACGGCGAATTCGGCACGATCGACTTCATCATCGAAACCGGCGAGGAATATTTTGCCGCGCCGGAAGACATCCCGCGCATCGTCAAAGAGAACGTGCGGGGCGCGCTGTTTTTGATGGAGCGCGCGCTTTGCGGCGGCGTCACCGGCCACGTTCGCGATCGCCAGACCGGTAAGCCCATCGCCGCCGAAATTCACGTCACCGGCTGCGACGCCTCTTACGTCAAGTGCCGGCGTTCGGATGTTGCGCGCGGCCGTTTCGATCGTTTATTGTTTCCCGGCAATTACACGTTGGAGATTCGTGCGCCCGGCTATCAAGCTGAAACCATCAACGGTGTTCAAATTCATGGCGACCGCACGACGGTTTTGGAAATTGCCATGACGAAGCAGCCGGCGATGACGCTGCCGAGCACGAATTAAAAATGCGCTTGACCTTCAAAATATAGCTTCTTATATTTCTATTGAAAGCTGAAGTTCATAAAGATTCCGAGGCTCTCAACTAAAACCCGGCGGCGCTCATGCCTTCACGAATTCCATTGCAAGTTCTTTCCGTCAATTCCCCGATGGATGAGTTGCCCGGCGAGCTTGACTTGAGTGATTTGGTCGGCGACATGAAGCGATTATGGACAAAAAGCATAGCGCGGTTGAGTGAAGGCACGTCGTCGAACACACCGCCACGATTGTGATGCAAGCAGAAAGACTTTCAGTTCTTTACAGCGATCAACTTATTTTTGCTCTTGTGCGCGCGACAATAACGGTTACGCCGATATCTGACTTCACTAAAATCAACGGAAGGGAGTGGTAATGAAGAAGTTTTGGCAAGGTTTTGTTGCAGGTGCGGTGGTTACGCTTGTTGTTGTGGTAAACTTGTTGCCTTCGCGAGTTCCAGCCGGGCAGGCGCAGCAGGAAGCGTTTTATCAGGGAAAAACGGTTTATGTCAAAGCTGCGCAAGAGAACCTGCGCGCGGCGCCAGAGGCCAGCGGCGAAAAACTCGGCGTGCTGAACAAGGGCACGGCCATGGTGGTTTTGCAAGAGAAAGAGCAATGGCTGTTTGTGAATCTTCGCGGTTTTATTTGGAAAGAATCAGTGACCGGCGAGACCGGCATCTTTCGCGGCCAACCTTATCGCGCCGCGATGATTTTAGTGAAAACCGAGGCGGAAGCGCAGGATATTCTCAAGCAATTGCAAGCTGGCGGCGATTTCGCCAAGCTGGCGAGAGAAAAATCTATCGACCCGAATAGCAGCAAACGGGGCGGCGATTTGGGTGACGCTTATCCGGGAGATTTTTTCAAAGAGTTCGAAACGGCGATTTTCGCTTTGAAAGCCGGAGAGCTTAGCGGCGTCATCAAAACCACCAACGGCTTTCACATTTTCAAACGCCTCAAGTAGTTTTTATTTTAATCATTGACCGGTCACTCGCAGTGACCGATCGGTATCTCAAATTAGAAGCGGGTCACGCGGGAAGCGGCCTCATATTTCGATCCCTGCTTATGGGAGAGGCCGCTTATCCTATTGTAGCACAGATTGTGAGTCTGCCTTCTTTTTAAACTCTGCCCTCGAAATATCTGCTTTTGAGCTTAACTTCCTGTTATTTCCCAGTCTGAAAAATTTTTATTTTTTGCGTGAGTTTTTTCCCATTTTATGTGTCTTATATAATAGAAGGCCGCGTCGCCTTCGTTCGGCCAGGCTACAATGGAATGGCCTGCCGAAAGTCTCTACTTCCATACTCTATCCTCCCTTCGCGTGGCAGCGGCCTCCCGGTTGGCTGCTGCTATGAGGAGGGAATTTTTTCAACTTTAACGCCCGATCTCGCCATCCCAAGCCGTTTACTGCACCTGTGGCTGGCTGCTCCGTAGACCATCGTCAGTACTACCAGTGTTCGTCCGCTCCTCCAATATTTTAACCACATGCGTGTATACTTCCTGCCAGCGCTCCGGACGCTCGCCGAAGTATTTGACCGCGGCTTCAAATTGCCGCCGGTTGACGCCGAGCGCGCGCAGCACGGAATCGGCGCGGGCAGCACGGGTGCTCACGTCATTTGCCTGGGGCCGGGTGAAATCGGCTTCCACTTCATTGGCGAGCAGCACTTTCGTGTAGATTTCCGCAAAACGTTCCGGTTCTTGCAGGGGATTGGAAGCTTTGGAGGCGCAACCGAGGAGCAGCAAAGCCCAAAAAAAATTCGCCCACAGAAATATAACCCCCATTGAATTAAAAACAATAAGATTTTTTTTCTGCGAGATTTTCATTCTCGTGGACGAGGTCTTTATAAAAGTGGAGCGCAATGCTTTAGCATTGCATAGCTGCGCTTTGTACTGCAACGGTAAACCGTTGCACTCCGATTTTCATCTTGAATGACGTAAAAATTGTACTACAGCAATTCTTCAAACCATTTTGCCGCTCAAAGCCCGCCGCCGCAGCTCCACGCAGGCTTGCCCGGGATCCGGTTTGCCAAAGATTGACGAGCCGGCCACGAGAATTTGCGCGCCCGCCTCGACGACGCGTGACGCGGTGTCGTTATCGATCCCGCCATCCACTTCAATCCAAATATCCTTGCCGAGCGCCGCAATTATCTGCCGCGCACGGTGAATTTTTTTTAATGTCGTATTGATAAAAGATTGCCCGCCAAAACCCGGATTGACCGTCATGATGAGCAGCAGGTTGATATCCGGCAGAATCTCTTCGACCGTTGTCAATGACGTCGCCGGATTGAGCGCGACGCCTACTCCCGCGCCGGTTTCCCGCACTTGATGCACGACGCGATGCAAATGTGGGCAAGTCTCGACATGGACGATGATTCGATCCGCGCCCGCCTCGCGAAATGCCGAAATGTATTGCTGCGGCGCCTCGATCATCAAATGCGCCTCAACCGGCAGAGCCGTGCTTTGGCGCGCAGCTTTGATGACGAGCGGCCCGAAAGTGAGATTCGGCACAAAATGCCCGTCCATCACGTCACAATGAATGATGTCGGCGCCGGCAGATTCGACTTGATTGATCCGTTCGCGCAGACAGGCGAAATCTGCTGCAAGAATCGAAGGAGCGATTTTGATCATGTTTAATTATTTTCGGGATTGCTGGGCAGCGTGCTTACTTCAAGATCGATTGGGCTGCCGCGTTTTACCACGATATTGGCTTCCAACGATTGCCTGATCACGGTTTCCGGAAGCAAGCTTTCCACTTCTTTGTAAGTAATCTGGCCCACGACAAGGCCGGCTTGAACGATCAATTGTCTGGCGCTTTCATAAGTCAAGCCGGCCACAGACGGGACGACGGCATCCGAAAGCTCGGTGCCCAAGCTGATCGTGATGTTCACCACCGTGGCCGTACCGACGTCGGCGCCGGGCGGCACCGATTGTTCCGCCACCGCACCTTTTTCCGTTTTAAATGAATGGGCCGAGTCTATCCGGCCAAGCGTCAAATTATATTTTTCCAACAGCAACATGGCATCGCGCATCGAGCCGTCGACGAGCTTGGGCATCGTTATGCGGCGCCCGCCGCGGCTGGTTACTACGTAAATGCGACGCCCGCCTTTCACGCTCGAATGGGGGCCGGGGTTTTGTTCCAACACGTAACCGATGGGGTTCTTCTCGTCGTAACGTTCATCGGCTTGAACGATCGCAAAACCCTGCGCCTCGAGCATGCGCTTGGCCTCCTCGTAGCGCATTGAAGTGACGTTCGGCACCTCGACCGCCTCGCCGTGTTTGGTGTAGATCGGCATGACGATCCAATCCATCATCAAGACAAACGCGATAAAAAGTGCGACGATGCTGCCGGTCAGCTTGACAACGCGGTTGCTGAGTACGGCAATGATAAAACTGCGAAACCAATACTGGCTCATGGTAAAATTGCTTTTTAAAGATGCTTGCGTTACGATTTTACGAGTCGAGCGGCAAAGCCGCCGTCCACGTTGTGGCGGTGCGGGAAAGTGCGAACATAGCCGCGTTCGTCGCAAAACGAAGCGTGAACGTAGCCTGGCGCCGGCTCCAAACGAAATTCTTGGTGATGTTCGAGAAACCATTCCACCACTTTTTCATTTTCCTCCGGGTCGATCGTGCAGGTGCTGTAAATCAACCTGCCGCCGGACTTGACCAACTCGGCCGCGTCGGTCAAAATTTCCTTTTGCAGTTCCACCAAATCAGTAATGTCCTTAGGACGGCGGCGCCAGCGTAAATCGCTGCGGCGCGATAGCACGCCAAGCCCGGAGCAAGGCGCATCCACCACGACCGCGTTGGCGGGCTTTGCCGCAAAAGTGCGGCTATCCGCCACAACCAGATGAACCTTGAGGCTTAGGCGCTCGGCGGCTTCTGCAATCAGTTCCAACCGGTACGGATCGAGATCGATGGCAACCACTCTGCCCGTGCCGATCATCTCCGCGATGTGCAGCGCCTTGCCGCCGGGAGCAGCGCAGAGATCGAGAATGGTTTCTCCGGGTTGCGGGGCCACCAAGTGCGCCACCATACCGGCGCTCGAATCCTGCACGGTGAACCAGCCCTCTTCAAAACCCGGCAAAGAAGTAATGTCGTCGAGATGCGGTAGATTATAAAAGTTTGGCATGTGTTCGACCGGCTCCGGCTTCACCTCATTGGCCTTCATTTTTTTGAGCCAGGGCTTGAGATTTTCTTCCGGTCGCACCACCCGCACCGTCACCGGTGGGATGCGGTTGCTCGCTTCGGCCAGCGCCGCGGTCTGCTCCCAGCCGAATTGCTCGACCCACCGCTTGATCAGCCACTCCGGATGGCTGAACATTTGCGCCAACGTTTTGAGATCCTTCTTTTCCACGAGACTGGCGACCGGCGGCCATTCCATCGGTGCGCGCTGGATATTGCGCAAAACCCCGTTGGACAATCGCGAGAAATTGTTGCCGAACCGGAGCTGAATCATCTCCACGGCTTCATCAACGGCGGCGTACGCCGGAATGCGATCCATGAAGAGCATCTGATAGACCGCGCCGCGCAGCACATTTTTGACAAACGGCTGCGCTTCGTCGAAATGATGGCGGAAATGCTGTTGAATCTCGGCGTCGAGCCGGGCGCGCCAACGCGAAACGCCGTGAACCAGCGCCGTCACCAACGCGCGGTCGCGCGCCGGAAAAGCCGAGCGCTGCAAATGCTTCTCTAGAACATAGTCGACGTAAACCGAGCTGCTCTCGGCTTCGCTGAGAATCTGCGCGGCAATGGCGCGCGGCGAAAGCAAAACACTGCTTGAAGATTTTTTGCTGCTTGCTTTTGACATGAGAAATCTTTCAACCTAATTTTTTGTGAATCTGGACTTGATGGCCCCGCAAAAATTCGGCTGCTGACATGCGGCGTTTGCCTTCGATTTGCAGCTCGTCTATAGCCAGGTGTCCCATCCCCGCCTGCACCACCAGCTCACCCTTGCGCTCGTTAACTCGCACCACGACGCCGGCTTCGTGGCCGGAGCTGAAGTCATTGATCACGTGCGTGCCAAAGATTTTGAGATTGCGGCCCTCCCATGTGGTAAACGCGCCGGGCACCGGATTCATTCCCCGGATGAAATTGAAAATCTCTCGCGCCGATTTTTGCCAAGCGATCGCCGCCATTTCTTTGGTGATTTTCGGCGCGAGGCTGCTTCGCCCCACTTGCGGCTGCCGCAACACTTCACCCGCAGCGATCTGCGCCAGCGTTTCGATGAGCAGATCCGCGCCCATCACCGCCAGACGGTCGTGCAGCTCGCCGGCGGTCTCGAATTCACCGATGGCGGTTTTGCGCTGCAAGATCATGTCGCCGGTATCGACTTTCTCCTCAATAAAAAATGCCGTGACGCCGGTTTCGTGCTCGCCGTTGATGATCGCCCACTGAATCGGCGCGGCGCCGCGATATTGGGGCAACAACGCGGCGTGGGCGTTGACTGTGCCCAGCGGCGGAATACTAAAAACCTCTGGTGGCAAAATACGGAATGCGACGACGACAAAAACTTCTGCCTGCCATGCGCGCAAATTTTCGATGAATTGTGGATCGCGCAATTTCTCCGGCTGCAAGATTGGCAAGCCGGCGCTCGTCGCCAATTTTTTCACCGGCGTCGGCTGCAAGTGCAATCCGCGGCCGGCGGGCTTGTCCGGCCCGGTCACCACACCCACCACCGGAATTTTCTGTTCCAATAAACGTTGCAGGGCCGGCACCGCAAATTCCGGCGTTCCCATGAAAGCCACTTTCAGTTCTTGCAGTGTTCGCATCCTATCTCCTGTTTTGGCGCAATTCCTGCATGGCTTCTTCGGCAATGGCTTTGAGCTTTTTGCTCAACAGCTTTCGCCGCAACGGGCTTAAGCGATCGACGAAAAAGACGCCGTTGAGATGATCGGTTTCGTGTTGCAGCACGCGCGCCAATGTGCCTTCGCATTCCTGCTCGTGCTCGGCGCCGGTCAAATCCTGATAGCGGATGAGAATGCGCTCCTTGCGCATCACCTCCTCGTTGACGTCGGGAATGCTCAAACATCCCTCTTCGTAGCCGACTTCTTTTCCGCTCTCTTGCAAAATCACCGGATTGACGAAGGCCTGCGGCGGAGCGCCCTCGGTGATGAGACCGACGTCGACGACGCACAGGGCATGCGTTTGTCCGACCTGATTCGCAGCCAGCCCGATGCCCTTGGCTGCCTGCATGGTTTCAATCATGTTAGCAGCCGCTTGCTGCAACGCCGCGTCGAATTCAGCGACTTTGATCGCCTTCTTGCGCAGAATGGGATCGCCATATTTGCGAATCGCCAAAACGGCCATGGCTTATGAACCTTTTTTCTCCTCTTCAACGACTTTGCGCGCGATGCTGCTGCGCGAGACACTCAGCTTGACATTTTTATCGACTTCGATAATCAGAATCGCGTCTTTTTCTTTCATGCCGACGATAGTGCCGTAAATGCCGCCGGCAGTTACAACATTGTCACCCTTTTGCAAGCTCTCCAACATTTTCTGCTGCTCTTTTTGGCGCTTGGCTTGCGGCCGCAGAATCAACAGATACATGATGACGAAAATCAGAATGATCGGCATCCACATGGCGAGCGGATTACCGCCTGATCCCTGCGGACTGCCCATGAACAAAAACAAAGATGCGAGCATTATTCCTCCGTGAATGATTCGTTCTGCTTGATTTGGTATTTTTCAAAGAAAGCTTTCTTCCATTGCACAAAATTGCCGTCGGCGATGGCCTGCCGCATCTGCGCCATCAGCCGATGATAGAAGTACAAATTGTGCAGGCTGCCAAGACGCAGCGCGAGAATTTCTTCCGCCTGAAAGAGATGCCGCAAATACGCGCGCGTGAACGTGCGGCACGCATAACAATCGCAAGCTTCCTCAATCGGCCGGAAATCCTCGCGAAAGATCAGATTGGTCAAATTCATCGGCCCGTTCGCCGTGAACACTTGGCCCTTGCGACCGTTGCGCGTCGGGATGACGCAGTCGAACATATCGATGCCGAGACTGACGGCCTCGACCAAATCTTCGGGCTTGCCGACGCCCATCAGATAGCGCGGCTTGTTCTCCGGCAGCAGCTCGTTGCAAACCGCGATCATCTCGAACATCGCACTCTTTGGCTCGCCGACGGCCAAGCCGCCGATGGCGTAGCCAGGGAAATCAATGGCGAGAAGTTGCTCACAACTCTGCCGGCGCAAATCCGCATACGTGCTGCCCTGTACAATCGCAAACAAGACTTGTTCGTGCCCATAAAGCGGCGCTGAATTTTTCCACTTATGCCAACAACGCTCCGCCCAACGCGAAGTGAGCAGCGTGGATTTTTCGACGTAGCTTCTCTCAGAGGGATAGGGAGGACATTCGTCGAGCACCATCATAATGTCTGAGCCGAGCGCGCGCTGCGTGCGAATCACGCTTTCCGGCGAAAACTCGTGATACGAGCCGTCAATATGCGACTGAAATTTGACGCCATTCTCGTGAATTTTGCGCAGCTCGGCGAGACTGAAAACTTGATAGCCGCCGCTATCGGTCAAAATCGGCTTCGGCCACGCCGCGAATTTGTGCAACCCGCCGGCTTGCTGCATCAACGCTTCGCCCGGCCGCAAGTAGAGATGATACGTGTTGCCGAGAATAATCTGGCTGCCCACTTCTTCCAACTCTTGCGGACTGAGCGTCTTCACCGTGCCCTGCGTGCCGACCGGCATGAACACCGGCGTGAGAATCTCGCCATGATCCGTGGTGATTTTGCCGCAGCGGGCGAGACTATCTTTGTTTTGAGAAAGAACGTGGAATGAGAAGCTGGTTTCCAGTTGATAAGTTTGCTTCATTATTCTGAATATTTGTCGTTCAGCTAACGATTTTTATTATCTACACGTTCAACTTTTATTTATGCCTATTTTATGTCTTGCAGAAAGATAGAGAATTTCGGCAAAGACCATGCCGGGAATGTAGATCGTAAGACTGCCAGATTCCATGTGCTCAAAGATTTCTTTGACAGTCTGGCTCAATTTTCGTTTTTCGATGCGTAAAACGAGCGCCATCGTATCTGCGACGTAGTCACTCGCGTGGGTAGAGCTTGTCATAGTCCTCGAATTCTTTTTCTAAATGACTTTCTTCGTCGCGGCTCAACCCTCGTAATTCCGTGTCGAGCAAAACCGTGCGCAACTCTTCTTCAAAGGCGGCGGGTTGAAAGGTGCGCTTGCGAACAAAGTAGATAAAATCAACAACCTCTACAAGCACCTCCGGAGAAAGTCCCTTGATGCCTTCAAAAATAAGTTGTTGGTATGCGAGTGTGTTATTCATATCAATATCTCCAAATGTAGTTGTGCAGGTGAAGCCGAAGAACTCAGCATAGACTCACAACAGCTTATCCAACGCCTCGTCCACCTTCTCCACCGCTACCACCTCAATTCCAGCCGGCTTTTGCAAGCCTTTCATGGACAATTTCGGAATCACTGCGTGTTTGAAGCCGAGTTTGGCGGCTTCGACGAGACGTTTATCAACTTGCGGCACGGCGCGAATCTCGCCGCCAAGGCCGACTTCGCCGATCACGACGGCTTGCGGATCGACCACGGCGTTTTTGAGAGAAGAGGCGACAGCCACGACGACGCCTAAATCCGCGGCCGGCTCTTCGAGGCGCACGCCGCCGGCGACGTTGACGAAGACATCGAACGTACCGACGCGCAACCCGACACGCTTTTCGATCACCGCTAGTAGCAATGCAAGGCGGCGCACGTCAAAGCCGTTCGCGGTGCGCTGCGGCAGGCCATAGTTGCTCGAGGTGAGCAGCGCTTGCACTTCAACGAGAATCGGGCGCGAGCCTTCCATCGTACAGACGACAACTGAACCGGAAATGTTCTCTTTGCGCTGCGCCAGAAAAATCTCCGAAGGGTTGGTCACTTCGCGCAAGCCCAGCTCGTGCATTTCAAACACGCCGATCTCGCGCGTGCTGCCGAAGCGGTTTTTGACCGAACGCAAAATGCGGAAGAAATGATCGCGGTCGCCTTCGAATTGCAAAAGCGTATCGACCATGTGCTCCAACGTTTTGGGGCCGGCGAGATAGCCTTCTTTGGTCACGTGGCCGATGAGAAAGACCGGCAGGCTGCGCTGTTTGGCCAAATTCATAAACGCCAGCGCGCATTCGCGCACCTGGCTGATGCTGCCCGGCGGGCTCTCGAATTCGTTGCGATACGTGGTTTGAATCGAGTCAACGATCATCAGCTTGGGTTGCAGCTTTTCCACTTCGTCAAGTATCATTTCGAGATTGGTTTCGGCAAGTATGAACAGATAACGCGAATCAATGCCGAGCCGCTGCGCGCGCATTTTCGTCTGCCGCGACGACTCTTCACCAGTCACGTAAAGCACATGAAAATCCGGCTTGGCGAGCGCCGCGGCTTCTTGCAACATCAACGTAGATTTGCCGATTCCTGGATCGCCGCCGATCAATGTCAAAGAACCCGGCACGATGCCGCCGCCGAGCACGCGGTTAAATTCCTGGCTGCTGCAGCGCAGCCGCGCGTTTTCGTCGTGAGAAATTTCCGCCAGCGGCAGCGGCTTGCTTCTCTCGGTAACTTTAATGCCGCCTCGTTTCGGCTCCGGCGCGACTTTCTCTTCGACAAAGCTGCTCCACGTGCCGCACTCGGGACATCGCCCAATCCAACGCGGACTTTTGTGGCCGCAGGATTGGCAGACGTATTCAACCGAAGATTTTTTGGTGAAACGAGGCATGAGATTGAGAATTTCCGTCACTTGGTGCTAAAGAGTCTCGCGACATACCAGAAACGAGCCAATTCAAGTTTTTAGCGATTGCTTCGCTTTCCATTCTAAAACACGGTTGTGTATTTCCTCGATGGTTGCATCGCCCCAGTAGTCGGCAATCTCTTTAACCGAGTCTCCCTTACCACGTTCTAGCAGAACAACAAATTCTGTCGCCTTCTGCAATCCTAAGTTTTTAACTAAAATATCCCAACCCTCACGGATAATGGAATCCCGATTATAGGTTTGCACTGTTACACTCATATGATTCTTCCTTTGCTTAACTTTTCAACAAATTTTGTTGGGTTCATGACTGAAAAATAATCCCTGATATAATTTTTCGCAAAACGACGGTAACAATTTGCCTGTTTCTTTTGCGTTACCTTGTCGTCGCATGAAAGCAAATAGCGCGCATTCCCAATAATGGCTGAAGCGACATGCAAAGCGTCGCGCGCACGGACATGGCATCGCTTTTGGAAGATTTGGCCAAGCTGTAAAACTTCTTCTGATTCATCCACGTGCTCTTTGCACAATTCAAAAGAGCGCAAGATTGTCGCTCGCTTTTCCTCGTCAAGTATCTCATCAGTTTCAAGTTTTAAAATATCGGAACCCAAGAGCCTCAGTTTTCCCGCTTTCACTTCATTAATAATCTTAAGAAAAGCATTTGCTTCCGCTTGAATCTTCTTGTTCGTTTGGTCATCAAAAGGGCGCGGAGTAGACGTTCGTGTCCAGATAAACCAGCAGTGGCGAAGTGATGGCCATTTTTTGCTCACGTTTTACTGAACTATCAGTACACCTGCAGTGGCCCTTCTGCTCGGCCCTCGATGAATTGCCGAACGATCGGATGTTGGGTATTCCGCACTTCCTCCGGCGTGCCGGTGAAAATCACCTGGCCGTCGTGCAGCATGGAAAAGCGATGGCCGACTTTGTACGCGCTGGTCATGTCGTGGGTGACGACGATCGAGGTGACACCGAGCTTGTTGGTGCAATCGATAATCAGGTCGTTGATGGCGTCGGCGGTAATCGGGTCGAGGCCGGTGGTCGGCTCGTCGAAGAGCACAAATTCAGGCTCCATCATCAAGGCGCGGGCGAGGCCGACGCGCTTTTTCATGCCGCCGGAAAGCTCGGCCGGTTTCATCTGCTGCGTGTTCGGCAGCCCGACCAGCTCCAATTTCTCGGCGACCCGCCGCTGAATCTCCGGCTCGTCGAACATGCGATGCTCGCGCACGCCGAGCGCGACATTCTCTTCGACCGTCATCGAATCGAACAATGCCGCGCCTTGAAAGAGCATGCCGAATTTGCGCCGCAGGCGATACAACTCGCGCGATGACAGGGAGGTGACTTCTTCGCCATTGACAAAAATTTGGCCGGCCTCGGGTTTGATCAGGCCGATGATGTGTTTGAGCAGAACGCTTTTGCCGCAGCCGCTGCGGCCAATAATGATCTGAGTCTCGCCATTGGGTATATCCAAATCAACGCCGCGCAGGACGGGTTTGCCGTTAAAAGATTTTTGCAAATTTCTAATTTCGATCACAGCCGTCAAAAAATAATCGTCGCCAAAACATAATCGTGCATCAAAATCACTGCTGCCGAGAGCACGAACGCCCGGATGGTGGCGCGGCCCACGCCTTCGGCGCCGCCGCTGGTTTGGAAACCGACGTAGCAACCGAGCAGCGCAATGCTCGCGCCAAATACGAACGCCTTGGTCAACCCGCCCATCAGGTTGCGCACTTCGAACGAAGACCGCACACTATCGAAAAAGATATGAGCGGATTGGCCGATAAGGATGTTGGTCACTAAAAATGCTCCGATCAACGCCACAAGATTGGCGAAGATGGTGAGCACTGGCGTCATGATCGTCGCGGCGCAGAAACGCGGCAGAGCAAGATAACGCGCGGGATCGATGGCCAGCGACTCCAACGCATCGATCTGCTCAGTGACTTTCATCGTGCCCAACTCGGCAGCGATCGACGAGCCGACCCGGCCCGCGAGAATGACTCCCGTCAGCACCGGACCAAGTTCAATAAATATCGCCAGACTCGTGGCAGAGCCTAGATAATCAAGGGAGACCAGCCCCTCAAACTGATACGCTGCCTGCCAAGCCGAAACCGCCCCCGTGAAAACGGCAATGATGGCAACCAGCGGCAGCGAATTTACCCCGATGAGCAGCATTTGCTCGAACAACAGATGACGGTCGCGCCAGAGATGCGTGCTGCTGCGCAGAATTTTGCCGAGCAGGATGAACACCGCTCCGGTTTGTTCGATGTTTTCGATAACGAACCGGCCCAGCAAGCTGATGGGACGCGCAATCTGTTCTCTTGGCATCGGATGGTTTTGGTGTTTTCCCTGCGGGCGTAGCCCTGCGGACGCAGCCAGCTTTGTTGTTCTTATTAAAATATAGATTTTTCCCTCCAAAGTCAAGTATTCATTATTTCCTGAGCACAACTCCGGTTTTTGAGGTTCGAGGGCGGCAAAACGATAAAACTAAAAGAAAAATAGAACTTGACAAATTTAAAAAATCTCTATATATTGCCACAGTTTTGAACTGGCCGAGTTGGTGCTCCCTTTGGAAAAAATGTTCAAGGCGAGACGGTCGAGGCCGCATTAAACGGAGGTTTCAGAAGTTATGCCGAGAGGTCGTGTCAAGTGGTTCAATGAGAACAAAGGGTACGGTTTTATCGAGCAACCGGAAGGCGGGGAAGACGTTTTCGTTCATTTTTCCGCAATTCAAATGGAAGGTTTCAAAACGCTTGCAGAAGGCACCGAAGTTGAATTCGAATGTGTGAGAGGAGAAAAAGGACTCCAAGCTACAAAAGTCATCAAGCTATAATCCACTTAAAAAAACATGACCCCGCTTGTTCCGCCCCGATTTTCCTTGATCTCACTAATGAAGGAGGATTGGGGGAAGGTGGGGTTTTGTATCTTTAAAACTTCGAGGCGTATGGTGTTATTTTCACCGCGGGACATCAAAAAAATTGCAACGGTTTTGGGGGTCGAAGCCAAGCCGAAGGGGAACAACTACCGTTTGGTGCTGGAAAATCCCGAAGCCGGGCGCCGGCTTTCTATTGAGATTTATCCGGAAATTTCTCTCGGCAAGGGCGGCAAAAAACCGGGAAATCTCATTTCGGTTTACACGCCCACTTCACATCTGCAGCTTCATTTCTGCACCGGCTTCGTGGTCAGCAAAATGCTGGGCGAGGTGACGTTCGTCGCCGAGCATCGCGGCAAAGTTTGCGGCTTGATCATCGAAAAGGAGGCCGGGTGCTCGCTTTTTGCCAACGTCGATGCTGAAGTGCTTTCCGGCGATTTTACCAATTTAGGCCCGGAGGTGATGCTCACCGGCATCGCCCTGTCGTTGACGGAGAGCCTGCTGCCGGACGGCAAAGGGAACAAAGCTAAAAAACAAAAAGCAAAAAGAAAAAAACAAAATCCGAAATCACAACGAAAAAAATATAAATGAAACCACCCCAACGCGGACAAGCCGCAACCAAAAAGATTATCGCTCACGGAATGGAACTCTCACGGAATTTTTTTCCGTGAGCCGTTCCATTTCCGTGAGCCAAATTTCTTTGCTTTTTTGCACAAATTTGACTTGTAACGTAACAGACTACGCCAGTTTTCGGACAAGCTGAAAACCGGAGCCCTTCGGACAGCCGCAGAAATCAAAATTTTTTCTAACTTTTGCTGCGCAATGGCATAATCAGCTTTTTTCGTTGCGGTCCTCTTTTCGTTGCAAGATTAGCTTCTCGTCTGTTCGTTGCGGTTCCGCTTTCGTTGCAAGGTTAGCTTCTCGTCTTTTCGTTGCGGTTCCGTTTTCGTTGCAAGGTTTAGCCTCTCAGTTCGATGCGTATTTTACAGCTTTACGCCGACGAGTTTCTCGATTATCTGCGCGCGGAAAAGAATGTTGCCAAAAATACGGTGGACTCTTATGCTTTCGATTTGCGGCGTTATCTGCAATTTTTAGCCGAAGAAGATCTCAACCGGCCGGCGCAAATCGGCGGCGAGCACATTCGCCGGTTTTTGGCCGAGTTGGTGCTCGCCGAATACGCCGCGACGAGCGTGGCCCGCCAGCTCTCCGCGATTCGCATGTTTCATCGCTACCTGATTGGGGAGCGCTATTGTGAAAATGATCCTACCCTCGCCATTACGCTGCCGCGCCGGGCGCAAAAGCTCCCCAACGTTCTCAATATTAATGACATCGAGCGACTCCTGGCGCAGCCGGATGCCGATACGCCGCTTGGCCTTCGCGACCGCGCGCTGCTCGAGTTTGGCTATGCCACCGGCGCACGAGTATCGGAAATCATCGGCGTCAAGCTCGACGATCTGTTTCTCGACGAGCGGTTCGTGCGGCTTTTCGGCAAGGGTTCCAAAGAACGGTTGGTGCCGCTTGGCGACGTGGCGATCTATTGGATCATCAAATATCTCGAATCGGTTCGGCCAAACCTGGCGCGGGGCCGCGCGACGCAAAGCGCGCTTTTTCTCAACGGCCGCGGCGGCAAGCTGTCACGCATGGGATTTTGGAAAATTCTCCGGCGCTATCTCGATCAAGCCGATCTCAAGAAGCATGCCTCGCCGCATACGCTGCGGCATTCTTTTGCCACACATTTGCTCGAAGGCGGCGCGGATTTGCGGGCGGTGCAGGAAATGCTCGGGCACGCCCATTTGACCACCACGCAAATTTACACGCATCTCGACCGCGCGTATTTGAAGGAAGTGCACCGCCAATTTCACCCGCGCGAGCAGGAGTTTGCGGCGAAGGCTAAAACCACGATGAAATAGATTATGTTTAAAGAACTCGAAGACATCAAGCAGTTTGCTGGTGAACCCAGACGCCGCTGGTTTGCAGATGAATACTTTGATTTGATCGTTTGGCAAGACGAAAGCGAAGAAATTGTCGGATTCGAGTTGTGCTATGACAAATCCAAGAATCAGCGCGCCGTTAGATGGGAAAAGTCTACAGGATATGCACATTATCGTGTGGATGACGGAGATAGACCGGGAAAGCACAAAGCAAGCCCGGTTTTGCTTTCCGATGGCTATTTTGATTTTGAAAAAATCGCCCGACTCTTCGCGCTTGCAAGCAGAGAGATAGAAGAGAAAATTGCAAAATTCGTCTACAAAAAAATCTTGCAGTTTACCGTTTATCCGAGCGATTCGGAAAATCCGGATACCGAAGAGAAAAAGGATGATAAAAATGCCGAAAGCTGAAGTCACCACGGATGCCGGGATTGAAATAAAAAATTTCTACACCGCTGCTGATCTGCCGGGTGATTTTAATGGAGATCAGAAGCCCGGCGAGTTTCCGTTTTTGCGCGGCATTTACGCCGACATGTATCGCAGCCGCTTGTGGACGATGCGCCAGTACAGCGGTTTCGCCTCGGCGCGGGAGACGAATGCGCGGTTTCGGTATCTTTTGTCACAGGGCCAAACCGGGCTTTCGGTGGCGTTTGACCTGCCGACGCAGATGGGCTATGATTCCGACCATCAGTTCGCTGAAGGCGAAGTGGGAAAAGTCGGCGTCGCCATCAGCAGCCTCGAGGACATGGAAATTTTGTTTGACGGCATTCGTTTGCAGGACATCACGACTTCGATGACGATCAACGCCACGGCGCCGATTTTGTTGGCCCTCTACATTGCGATTGCCAAAAAGCAGGGGGCGGGTTTGCGCGAGATCGGCGGCACGGTACAGAATGACATTTTGAAAGAGTACATCGCTCGCGCCACTTATATTTATCCGCCGTCCGGATCGATGCGGCTGGTCACCGACGTGTTCGAATATTGCACCAAGCATGTGCCCAAATGGAATTTTATCTCCATCAGCGGCTATCACATCCGCGAGGCCGGCTCGGATGCGGTGCAGGAGGTGGCATTTACGTTGGCGAATGCGATTGAATATGTTCGCGCCGCCGTGCAGCGCGGTTTGAACGTCGACGAATTTGGCCAGCGCCTTTCTTTCTTTTTTAACAGTCATAATAATTTTTTTGAAGAGATTGCCAAATTCCGCGCCGCGCGCCGGCTGTGGGCTTCCATTATGAAAGAGAAATTTGGCGCCACGAATCCGCGCGCAATGATGCTGCGTTTTCATGCACAAACCGCGGGCAGCACGCTCACGGCGCAGCAGCCGGACAACAACGTGGTGCGAGTTGCTCTGCAAGCGCTCGCCGCCGTTCTCGGCGGCACGCAGTCGCTGCACACCAATTCGCGCGATGAGGCACTGGCGCTGCCGAGTGAAGAATCAGTGCGGGTGGCGTTGCGGACACAGCAAATCATCGCGCATGAAAGCGGTGTGACGGCTGCGGCGGATCCGCTCGCCGGCAGTTATCTTGTTGAGCGACTTACCAATGAAATCGAAGCGCGATCTCGGCAATATCTCGAACAGATCGAAGCCATGGGCGGCGCACTCAGGGCTATAGAAATGGGTTTCTTCCAGCAAGAAATCGGGCGACGCGCGTGGGAATATCAACAGGCCATCGAGCGCGGCGATAAAATCATCGTCGGGGTCAACGCTTATCAAGTGCAAGAAGAATCTAATATGAAGCTGCTCCGCGTCGATCCGGCGGTTCGCGAAGAGCAGAAGGTGCGTTTGCAAGACTTGCGTAAGCGCCGTGACAATGCCCGTGTTAGTGAATTGCGCCAACAGCTCGAAAAAGCCGCGGCTGGAAAAGAGAATCTGATGCCGTACATTATTGCTTGTGTTGAAAATCTTGTTACGCTTGGTGAGATTTCCGATTCTCTAAGAAAAGTTTTTGGCGTATATAAACCGGAGCAATAAGGCAAGTGGGCAAGTATGCAAGTGGGCAAGTAAAAGAGGACTTGCAAACTTGCATATTTTGCAACTGTCAACCAAAATTTTAAAAGGAGGGCACCATGACTTACGAAGAGTGGATTGAGCAAGTACCGGACAATATCAAAAACGATCCGTTATGGAACTTTGAAGTTTATCCCAAAGCATTGCTGCTCTTCGATTTCGCCTGGGGAGACTGTGATAAGCTGGCGCAAGATCATCGGGGGCGTAAGGTCTCTGAGCAGCTCATCGACAGTGCGGGTTCCATCAGCGCCAACATTGAGGAAGGCTATGGTCGAGGGTATGGTCTCGATTATAGCCGTTTTCTACGCATCGCCCTCGGCTCTGCACGCGAAACCAGGGGTTGGTATTATCGCGGCCGTAAGCTACTTGATCAAAAAATTTTGAATTATCGGTATAAGCTTCTTGATGAAATTATCGCGTTGCTGGCAACCCACTCCAGCCGCCAAAAACGCCGTGCGCAAAAAGGCAAGCACACAAGTAGCAGTAAGTAACAACTTGCCGACTTGCAAACCTGCAAACCTGCAAACTTTCTACTTACCCCATGTCCCGTCGCACCGAAAAACCTTTTTGGGATCCTGATAAATTACAGGCCCAGTTCAATACCGAGTCGCTCGGCAAGCGTTTGATTGTTTTCAATCGCATCACTTCCACCAATGATTTTCTCAAGCGCCTGGCGCGACGCGGAGCCGAAGCGGGAACGCTGGTGCTGGCCGATCAACAAACCGCCGGGCGTGGCCGCTTGGGGCGTTCGTGGCAATCACCGCCGGGCGTCGGTTTGTGGCTTTCGTTCATCCTGCGGCCGGAGTTGTCGCTTGAGACCGCCGGCGCGCTGCCGTTGGCGGTTTCAGTTGTGGTGGCGGAAACATTGTCTGCAATTTGTGGCGAACCATTTTCGGCTAAATGGCCGAACGATATTTTGGCGAACAACCGCAAGATTTGCGGCATTCTGTGCGAGACGCAAATTTCCCCGGCCGCCGGCCTTGTGGGTGGCTCTAATCAGCTTGACTATGTCGTTGCCGGTATCGGGATCAATGTCAATCAAAGATCGCGCGATTTTAGCTCGGATTGGCGCCGGCGTGCTACATCGCTGGCCATGATCGCCGGCCATCCGTTCGATCGCCAAAACGTGCTGGTCACATTGGTGCAACATCTCGATAAAGCTTTATTTGCAAATTTGCCGCAAGAGATGCCGGCGCTTCTGTCTCGCTGGCGCGCGCTTTGCCCGGAGCTGGGAAAATCAATTGTTTTGCGGCAAGCGCAAACCACCATCACGGGAATTTTTGATGATGTCGGGGAAGGAGGGGAGTTGATCTTGCGTTTGGCCGATGGGCAGCGGAAGGCGTATTCAGCAGGAGAGGTTTCGTTGGTGCAAAAATGAGTAGCTTGCAAATTTCTCCTTCCTTGCGTATATTACAAAAAATGAAGCCGCCCCAAAATTGTGAGGTCAGAGGATTATGGAATTTCCCTTATAAAGAACGGATTGGCGTTTCTTTGTGTCCTTTGTACCTTTGTGGTGCAAAAAAATCTTCGTCCCGCAAGCGGGATGGTAGTTTTTTCGAGGAGTGTCGTTATGAAGCGTTTAGGTAAAATTTTGATTAGCGCGACTATGCACTGTGATTGATGATTAAACTTGTGATTTACTTTTTACCTGTTGCTTAAGTCAAAACCCTGAGACATGATGTCATTTCGATATTTTCGTCCATTCTTTAAAACCAATAAGTGAGATGCTTAAATTGTAAGTACCTGTTTTCAAGGAATCGATTTTGAAATATCCGGAACTATCTGTAACGGTGCCTCTAACACTTAGGATTTTATGCGGCGTTGAGCAGAGGAGAAGCTCGGTAAAATAACCAACCTTCATTCCCACCTCGGCACTTGAGACCAGCACTGCTCAATGCCGCATAAAATCGTGTTGAACGAAGCCAGTTTCCTGCACGCGGCTATGGGTATTCAATCCGCCGCCCTTGTCTATTAAAATGAATTTTTATTGCGTTTTTTGCAAGTAATTTTGTAAATTCTTTCTCACAGCACGATGTCGATCATAATCATGAACCTTATTTTCAGTGCCATGTGCAGCTTTTTTTCAAAACCGGGCGTACTTCTCCTGCTCCCCCTTATGAGCTTTTTTAAAAAATGTTACCTTCGACGCACACATCATTCCGCTCGCGAATCATAATTGGTTTGATCCGCTTGCGGATCAAACCTTATCCGGTTTTGGGTGCGACTTTGACCGCAGGGAGAATTTCCCTGGTCACCATCCGGCCCTTCCCACACTTGGGACAGAGGCGCGGATCAATTCCCGTCAGCTCACAAAGCCAATCTTCCCAATTGAACGCCGGCGTTGGCGACGCTTCCGGGGCCGTTGCCACTCCCAAAATCTCCTGACAGCGGTGTAGCTTCGTCTTGCGGTTGCGGCTGCTCCAAATGCCATAGTAGCGGATTTTGTAAAAGTTGCCGGGCAACACGTGCAACAAAAAGCGCCGGATAAATTCAAACGCCTCCAGGCGCATCACCTTCGTTTTTCCATCGCGGTAATCGCGCCATTTGAAAAAAACTTTGCCGTCTTCGATTTTGATCAGGCGATGGTTGGAAATGGCGACCCGATGCGTGTAGCCCGCCAGATAGCTGAGTCCCGCACAGCGGGACGCCGGTCCGCCAAACGGCGCCTTGCAATAGGTCACCCATTTCTTCGCGTACAAGGCCGCCTTCAGTTTCTTAAAAGCTTCGGGCGACTGCAAGGCCGCGGTTTTGCCGACAAACTTCAATTCACCACGATCGTAAGCCTCCTGCAAAGAGGCCAGAAATTTCTTCTTGAACAAATCCGAAATGACGTTGACGTGAATGAAGAACTTTTTTCGCTTGCCGTTTTTCGTTTTCGCCTTCTTCGGCAACACCCATTGCTGACCATCCGCCGAAAGTCCGCCACCGGTCACAATGCAGTGCAAGTGCGGATGATCCAACATATTCTGGCCCCAAGTGTGTAAGGTCGCCAGCACACCGATTTCGCCGCCCAGATGTTTGGGATCGCGGCCCAGCTCCAGCAGCGTCTCCGAGCCGGCGCGAAAAAGGATGCGGTAGACCACCCGTTGATTGACCAGGGCAATGGGATTTAAATCGTCCGGCAATGTCAACACCGTGTGAAAATACATCACCGGCAACAAATCCGCTTGGCGCGCCGCCAACCACTTCGCCCGCTCCAAGGCTCCACAAGTGGGGCAATGGCGATTGCGGCAGGAATTATAAAACGGATGCCGATAGCCGCACGTGTCGCATTCATCCACGTGTCCGCCCAGCGCTTCGGTCCGGCATTTCTCGATGGCGCTCATCACCCGCAGATGCTGCAGCGGCAGCTTATGCGCCGCTCGATACGCCGGGCCATATTCGCGAAAGATGTCCGCCACTTCTAGATTGGTTGACCTTTGAGGTGAGTTCATGACTTCGCCTCCCCTGGCTTCACTTCCGGCTCGGGAGCGACTCGACCGAGCTCGCCGAAGTCCTCGCCGACCGACGCCAGTTGATCGAGTGGACTGATGACTTTCTGGAGATTCTTGTGCTGGATGTGCAGGTAGATAAGCGTGGTCTGGATGCTGGAGTGGCCGAGAAGCTTCTTGCCTGCCCTGCCAAAGCCCCAGGCAGGCCAGGGATGGTGAAAAGATCGGTGCCCGCTTCTAAGAGATGCGTGGCGAAGCTATGCCGCAGCGTATGAACGGTGGCTCGCTTGAGGATACCGGCTTTTTTTTTGCGCGCTTGAACACCCGTTGGATCGATCCGGCATCAATCGGTTCGTGTGGCGGGTTTCCTGGAAAAAGCCACTTTTGTGGGCGGTGGGCTTTGTAATAGAGCCGTAGATTCTCCAGCAGTATCCGCGATAACAAGGTGTAACGATCCTTCTTGCCCTTGCCCTGTTCGACTCGAATCATCATGCGTTTGCTGTCGATATCCTCAATCTTGAGGTTGGCCACCTCACTCACCCGCAAGCCGCTGGAATAGGCGGTCATCAAGATCACCCGATGCTTGAGGTTGGAAACCGCCGCCAAAAGCTTCTTCACTTCTTCCTGTGCCAAGACCACCGGCAGCTTCTTTTCCTTTTTCGGATGCGGAACCTTCTCCACGTTCCAGTCGCGATGCAGCGTCTTCACGTAGAAGAAGTGCAAGGCCCAATAGGCAATGTTGATGTTGGAGGTAC
>JAKEEU010000047.1 GCA_022616415.1 Candidatus Zhuqueibacterota bacterium
AAAATTTTTCAATTTCATACAATATATTGTTATCACAGTCTGCCTCGACCTCAATATATTGTATGGCGTTATGAATTTCGGACTTTTTACGAATTGCACATATATGAGTATGTCGTAAAAAGTCATCGTAACCCAGTCGGCCCGACTGGACCGTGCGTAATTTTCCAGACTAAGGTCTGGGTTACGACATATTACAAATGACTCATATACTAAGGTCAGGATTATGATTGCCGAAATTATGATCTTCCCAATGGGTGAGACAATGTACTTACTTCTTTCTTGAAAGGAAACACAAATGTATTCTCGATTGGCAGTCGCATCTTTGGTCATCGGTCTTTTGGGTTGTCAAGGCGCGAAAGATAAAAAAATCACCCTGGAGACGCAGACGCAGAAAGCCAGCTATAGCATCGGGATCGATATTGGCAAAAATTTCAAGCACAGCAACATTGAAATCGATCTCGAGGCGCTGATGCAAGGCGTGAAGGATGCGATTTCCGACAGCACGCCCAAGCTGACCGAGCAGCAAATGGAGGAAGCTATGCGACAGTTGCAACAGGACGTGGTCGCCAAGCGCAACGAAAGCTCGAAAATACTCGGTGAAAAAAACAAGCTGGAAGGTGAAGCGTTTATTGCTGAAAATGCCAAGAAGGAGGGCGTGATCACTTTGCCGAGCGGCTTGCAGTATAAAATTCTCAAACAAGGCGACGGCAAAAAACCCAAGCTCACCGACGAGGTGAAGACCAATTATCGCGGCACTTTGATTGATGGAACCGAGTTTGACAGCTCGTACAAGCGCGGCGAGCCCGCCAGCTTCCACGTCAACGAGGTGATTGCCGGTTGGACCGAAGCTTTGCAACTGATGCCGGTCGGCTCCAAATGGCAATTGTTCATCCCCTCGAATCTCGCTTACGGTGAGCGCGGCGCCGGCGGTTCTATTGGCCCGAACGCGACGCTGATTTTTGAAATCGAACTGCTTTCGATTAATTAAATTCTACAAAAGTACAAAAATGCAACCGTTGATCGGTGTTATCATGGGTTCGAAGTCCGACTGGGAGACCATGCGCCACGCCGCCGAAACCCTCGAAACACTCGGCGTGCCTTTTGAAGTGCGCGTCGTCTCGGCCCACCGCACGCCGGATTTGCTCTTCGAATATGCGGCCTCGGCGGAGCAGCGCGGCTTGGAGGTGATTATCGCCGGCGCCGGCGGCGCGGCCCATTTGCCTGGCATGGCGGCGGCGAAAACTGCCTTGCCGGTGCTCGGTGTTCCCGTTGAGTCCAAAACGTTGAGCGGGATGGATTCGTTGCTTTCGATTGTGCAGATGCCGGCGGGCATCCCAGTCGGAGCTTTAGCCATTGGCAGAAGTGGCGCGATTAACGCCGCGCTGTTAGCGGCCGCCATTATCGCCAATAGACATCCGGAATTTCGCGAAGCGCTGCACCGTTATCGTACCGAGCAAACTCAAGCGGTTTTGGACCATCCTGATCCTCGGGAGGGCGCATGACCATTGGCGTGTTGGGTGGCGGGCAACTCGGCCGAATGTTGGCGCTCGCCGGCTATCCGCTCGGATTACACTTTCGATTTTTTGACCCCTCTCCGCAAGCTCCCGCCGGAAATCTCGCAGAGGTGATCTCCGCAAATTACGATGACCTGAAGTCGTTGGAATGCTTCGCGGCGGGATTGGATCTCGTGACCTACGAGTTCGAGAATGTTCCTGCGACTTCGACACATTTCCTCGCCAAGTGTGTTCCCATCTATCCATCGCCGAAAGCTCTCGAAACAGCGCAAGATCGGCTCACCGAGAAAACTCTTTTTCACCGTCTTGGCATTCCTGTGCCCGAATTTGCGCCGGTGAATTCTTCCTCCGATCTCGAAGCGACGCTGAAACAAGTCGGACTGCCGGCAGTTTTGAAAACCAGACGTTTGGGCTACGATGGCAAAGGGCAGTTCGTGCTGCGGCAGCATGATGATGCTCAACACGCTTGGGAGGCGATGGGCGGTTTTCCACTTTTGCTTGAGGGGTTCATTCATTTTGAACGAGAGCTTTCGATTTTGGCGGTGCGCGGTAAAAATGGTGAAATCCGGTTCTATCCATTAGTAGAAAATCATCACCAAGACGGTATTCTGCGCCACTCGCTCGCGCCGGCGCCGAATCTCATACCTGCATTACAAACTCAAGCCGAAGACTATGCCACCCGCGTTCTTGAGGCGCTCGACTATGTCGGGGTGCTGGCGATCGAGCTTTTTCAATGCGCAGGACGCTTGCTCGCGAATGAAATGGCTTGCCGCGTCCACAACTCCGGCCATTGGACTATCGAAGGCGCTAAGACCAGCCAATTTGAAAATCATCTCCGCGCGATTTGCGGATTGCCATTGGGCGCTACCGCAGCGCTCGGCTGCTCGACAATGTTGAATTTGATTGGTACGACCCCTGAACCTCGACAGGTGCTCGCCATTCCGGAAGCGCATTTGCACCTTTATGGCAAATCGGCCCGTCCAGGACGCAAGCTCGGCCACGTGACCGTCCGCGCTGATAACCAGCAAACTCTGGAAGCGCGGCTGGAGCAACTTGGGTTTTTGTTTTCTCCTTAACAAGTCAGAAGAGATCGTCATGAAAGCTATTATTCTTCATTCCAGGTTTTGGATTAAGCTGTTTCTTGTTTTAATCCTGCAACTGCTCGCCGTAAATAAGCCTTCCCCGGCCCAACCCGCCGCCAATCTCACGGAATCCATGAAAAAGCAAAGAATCGTTTCAGCGCGAATTCAATCTCCCACCCGCGTCGAAGTCACGTTGGCGCATCGGTTGAAAATGATGGTTGCGAGTGATTTTTCCATCGAGCCTGCCGCCGGTGTGAAAAACGTCCAGGCGTTGGATTCTACCCATCTGGTTTTAACCACCGATCCACTCGACGTGAGGAAAAATTATCGGTTGCAAATTAAAAACGCCGGCAGCAAAGCTTTGCTCCACGACGGCATTCTCGATCAATTTTATTCCGAAAAACTGCTGGGCTACCGGCGAGAAGGAGAACAGGGCGCGTTTCGGCTTTTTGCGCCGCGGGCTTTGCAAGTCAAGCTCGTGCTCTTCGAGACGTACGACGCGACGACCGGACGCGAGTTTGCGATGCAACGCGACAACGACGGGATTTGGGAGTTTTTGACGGCAGAAAATTTGACCGGCAAATTTTATGGCTATCGTATTGCCGGTCCGGCCGGCGAAGGCGAAATCTATGATGACAGCAAAATCGTCGCCGATCCTTACTCTCAAGCTGTAACCACATCGAATCATTATCGCCACCCGGGCAAAACTTTGATTCTGCCCGAAGATAATTTTAATTGGGAAGGCGATACTTTTATGAAGATTGCGATGGAAGATTTGATCATCTACGAAATGCACGTGCGCGACCTGACGGCGCATCCGTCTTCGGGTGTGGCGCCGGAACTGCGGGGAACTTACCGCGGCCTCATCCAGCCTGGCGCGAAGGGCGGTATCGATTATATCAAATCGCTCGGCGTGAATGCGGCCGAGTTTCTTCCCATCCACGATTTTGGCAATTTGGAAATCCCTTACGAAGAGGCGATTGCCTCCGGCGCTTCCGGCCCGAACATTTACGCGCGCAATCATTGGGGCTACATGACAAGTTATTTTTTTGCGCCGGAGAGTTATTACGCCACCAACGGCACGATGGCGCCGGATAAATGGAACGGCGTGGATGGCCGGCAGGTGCGTGAATTTAAAGAAGTGGTCAAAGCTTTTCACCGAGCCCGCATCGCGGTTTTGCTCGACGTCGTTTACAATCACGTTTCGCAGTATGATCAGAATCCTTTCAAGCTGATTGACAAAAAGTATTTTTTCCGGTTGGACGGCGATCAAAATTTCCTGAGCAAAAGCGGCTGCGGCAACGATTTAAAAACCGAACGGGCGATGGCGCGGCGCTTGATTCTGGAAAGCGTCGAATTTTGGATGCGCGAATATCACATCGACGGCTTTCGCTTCGATCTCGCGGCGATGATCGATTGGGAGACGTGTGACGCGATTTTGCAGCGGGCGCGCGCGCTCAACCCGCATGCGATCATTATTGCGGAAGGGTGGGGTGGCGGCGGCTACACACCGGCCGAGCATTCGCAGCACGGCTGGGCAGCGTGGAACGATCAAATTCGCAACGGCGTGAAGGGCTGGCAACCGACCGGCAAAGGCGATCAGGGTTTTATTTTCGGCAAGTGGAAGAGCGGCACGACGATGAAGAGCCTGCACAGCTACGTCACCGGCACGCTCAAGGAAGACGGCGGGCTGTTTCAGCACAAATCGCACTCGATCAACTACCTCGAATCGCACGACGATCACACCCTCGGCGATTTCATTCGCATTGCCAGCGGTGAGGTCGGCGCCGAGCAAGTGATTATCGACGTTGACGCCAACGCCAAGCTTTCGCCGCGACAAATGCGCATGAACAAGCTGGCGGCGCTTTTTCTTTTCACCAGCCAGGGCCCGACGATGATGCACGAAGGCCAGGAGTTTGCGCGCAGCAAAGTCATCGCCAAAACCGCCGTGCCTGATCCGCACGCCGGCCAAATCGACCACAACAGCTACAACAAGGATAACGAGACGAACTGGATCAATTTCCAACACGCCGAGATGAATCGCGAGTTGGTCGATTATTATCGTGGCTTGATCGCGCTACGCCAGGCACATCGCGCCTTTCGGTGGAGTGAAAAATCGGATGTGGAGTTTCTTTCCAGTGAAAATGAATTGGCATTAGGGTATCAACTCCATCGCAAGTCGAGCGGCGACACGCATGATTTTATCGTGCTCATGAACGGCCACACGGGCAAGCCGGCTGTATTCAAAATGCCGGCCGGAGAATGGGAGGTTGTGGCGAATGAGCAAAAGGCTGGCGTCACTTCGTTGGGTAAATTTAAAGGCGGCAAATTTACAATCATGCCGACGGGCGGAGTGGTGATGCGGAGACGGTGAATTAAAGCGCTTGAATTTACAGAAAAAGTCTCAAAGCCGCCAAATTAGCCATCGAGGCGGGAGAAGAAACCGGGGTTACGATCATCCTCAGGAAAGTCACTTTTCACGTCATCCCCAAATCAATCCCCGATACCGCGACGATCTATGTCATCGGCAACAATTCAATCCTTGGCAATTGGAATCGCGCCTTCGCACCTTTGGACAAACAAGCCGACGGCAGTTTGAATCTTGTGGAATTATGAGTCAATCACAAAAGATTCATACGGCGCGTCGGTGCCGGAAATATCGATGCGCAGCGTCGTGGTGAAACGATTGAAATAGTTGACCATCCCGATCAGGCTGGTCAGCTCGATGATTTCTGGCTCGCTGTAATATTGCCGCAGCTCGGCGAAATCTTCGTCGCTAACGAGCTGGCCA
Source organism: Candidatus Zhuqueibacterota bacterium (assembly GCA_022616415.1). Taxonomy (GTDB): domain Bacteria; phylum Zhuqueibacterota; class Zhuqueibacteria; order Zhuqueibacterales; family Zhuqueibacteraceae; genus Zhuqueibacter. Next base: position 5,388 of record JAKEEU010000047.1, read on the forward strand.
TTGACCGTCATATTTTCCGCCAACTTGATGGCGGCGCGAACCGCCGGAGAAAAATTAGCAGCGCTTGCAAAGTTTGCAAGCGCTTTCAAATCATCATCCGTGTAGCCCAACTGCTTTGCCAAAGCAGTATGCGCCGCCAGTCAATAGTTGCTTTTGTTGAGCTGCGTGACTTTGACAAAAAGCAACTCTTTCAGTTTAAATGGCAACGCGCCGGTGAACATGACGGCGCGATAGTGCGCGATGAGCGTGGTCAGATAGTTCGGAATTTGCGCCCACGTTTTAAAAGCATTCGGCACGTTGCCGCGCTCTTGGAGATACTTGTCGTAAATCGCCTGCACCTCCGGCGAGACTTCGTGCCGTTCCATCTTTTGGAGTCGGCCCATTTGCAGTATCCAGTTTTCAGTGAGCAGTAATCAGTGGATTAGATTAATTGAACGCCAGCGCGCGGAATGAATCTCCCGGCGCCGCGTTCGGCGCGCAAGTCGCCATTTTTGTAAACGAGCTTGCCGTTGGCAATGACGTGCGTCGGAACGCCTTTGACTTCGAATCCTTCGAAGATACTGCGATCAACTTTTTGATGATGCGTCTTGGCGCTGATGGTACGCGTTTTAGTTGGATCGAAGACGACAATATCTGCATCCGAACCGATGGCAATTGTTCCTTTACGTGGATACAAGCCAAAAATACGACAGGCATTCGTCGTGAAGAGACTCACAAATTGTTGCTCGCTGATGCGCCCCATGCCGACGCCGTGATGCCACAGCAAGCTCATGCGATCTTCAATCGCCGCACAACCGTTGGGAATGAGCGTGAAGTTGTCTTTGCCCATCGCCTTCTGGCTCATGTTGAACGGACAATGATCGGTGCCCGTGGCTTGAATCATTCCCGCTTTGATGCCATCCCACAGCGCTTCGGGGTTGCCTTTGGGCCGGAAAGGAGGACTCATCACATAGGCCGCGGCTTCGAAGTTGGGTTTCTGATAAACGCTGTCATCGAGCAGAAGATGATTGATGAGTGACTCCGAATACACACCGCGCTGCCCGCGCAAGCGTGCGGCAATCACCGCATCCAGCGCCGCTTTGCACGTCATGTGAACGATATAAACCGGATTGCCGACGACTTCTGCAATCCGAATGGCGCGGTTGGTGGCTTCGCCTTCAACTTCCGGTGGGCGTGAAACGGCGTGCCACTCAGGACCAGTTTTCCCCTCGCGCAATAATTTTTGCTGAAGATTCCACACCACATCGCCGTTTTCTGCATGGATCGTCGCGATACCGCCAAGTTCTTTGATGCGACAGAAGCTGCGATAGAGGCCGTCATCGTCGAGCATCAACGCGCCCTTGTAAGCCATGAAATGTTTGAAGCTGGGAATGCCGCGCTCTTTCACCGCGCCCATTTCTTTTTCAACCTGCTCGCTGAACCAGGTGATCGCCATGTGATAAGAAAAGTCTGCCACGGCTTTTTTCGAGCGCTCGTCCCAAATTTTCAGAGCGTCGAGAAGTGATTGCTTCGCCGCAGGAATGCAGAAATCAATAATGCACGTCACGCCGCCACAAATACCGGCAGTCGTGCCTGATTCAAAATCATCCGCGCTGACCGTGCCCATAAACGGCAGTTCCATGTGGACATGCGGATCGAGTCCACCTGGAAATACAAACTGCCCGCTCGCGTCAATAATTTCCGTTCCTGCCGGAACCTCCAACTTTGCGCCGACGGCGCGAATGACGCCGTCTTCGCAATAGACATCACCGCGCAGGCGATCCATGCTGGTGATGATTTCGCCGCCGCGAACTAATAGTTTCGCCATGTTGCTCTCCTTTCTAAAATATAAAATTGTTTATTGCTTCTTCGAGAATTCTTCAGTAAATTTAATGCATCAAATCAAACAAGCAAGCAAGAGGTGTTTCATGCCAACAAAATTAGCCGCTGAAGTCAAAAAAGCCAAAAACGGCAAAATTCGCATCGAGATTAGCCGCGATGAGTTCGAGCGTTTTTGCAACACCTTCGGATTTTTCCGAAAGGATTTTCTCAAGCTGCTGCGCGAATCCGAAAAAGATCATCAAGCCGGACGGATTACGAAAAGAAGCAGTTTATTCGAACTCATCAACGAATGATGCAGATCGTTACGACTGAAACTTTCGACAAACTCTTTAAGTCGTTGGATACGAAGATTCAACGGAAAGCGGCGCAGAAGACCGAGCTTTTCAAGCAAAATCCGTTCAACCCGATCTTGCAAACGGAAAAGCTTCATCCTAAAGCTCGCAGTGTTTGGAGCTTTCGGGTCGATCTCAAATATCGCATCGTTTTCAAGTTCACCCAAAAGGATGTGGCCGAATTTCGCTTCATCGGACATCATAACAAAATCTACGACTACCCCATCTTTCTAGATTGAGTTCTCCGCAAAGCCAATTGTTTGTGTCATTCAGTAAGAATCTTGTTTGTAATCAAGTTCAGTGCTAGTGCCAAAAAAAGATTCCTGCGGAATGACATTGACTATTATGCTTCTTACCAATTTCAAGCTTTGCCCGATTCAATCTCACCAAGCACCTTATCCAGCGTGTCAACAATAAAATCCGCGTCACCGATGTTGATGCACATCGGCGGTTTGATGCGCAGGACGTTGCCGAAGAATCCGCCTTTGCCGATGAGCAAGCCGAGATTTTTTGCACGCTCTAGCACGTCGGCTGCTTCAGTAGAAGCTGGTTCTTTGGTGTTGCGATCTTTGACCAGCTCGACGCCCAACATCAAGCCGAGACCGCGCACTTCGCCGATGAGGCGATGCTTGTCCATTAAGCCGGTGAGTTTCTCTTTCAGATAATTGCCGACTTTTTGTGAATTGGCTTGGGTGCCTTCTTTGTCAATCACTTCGAGGGTCGCCAAGCCTTGCGTCATTGAGACCGGATTGCCGCCGAAGGTGTTGAACCAGATTTTGCGCGACATGACTTCGGCAATCTCGCGGCGCGTGGTGACGGCGGAAATCGGCACGCCGTTGCCGAGGCCTTTCGCCATCGTGATCGCATCGGGCGTCACACCCCAGTTGGAAATGCCCCAGTAATGCTCGCCGGTGCGGCCGAAGCCGGTTTGCACTTCATCGCTGATGTAGAGACCGCCGTATTTTTTCACGATATCATAAAGAATTTTATAATATTCCGGCGGTGGCGTCACCGTGCCACCGACGCCTTGAATCGGCTCGGCGATGAGCGCCGCGATTTTACCGCTGGTGCTGTAGCGAATCACATTCTCCGCGTCGCGCGCGCATTGCACGTTGCATTCGGGATATTTCAAATTGAACGGACAGCGATAGCAATAACCGGGCGCGATGTGATGCAGATTGCCCGTGGTCGGAATCGGAAAGCGCCACGTGCTGTGACCAACCGCGCTCATCGTGGCGAGACTCGCGCCGTGATAGCCGTTGCGCACGGTGAGAATATCGAGATTGCCGGTAAACAACCGCGCCATCGTCATTGCCAAATCGTTGGTCTCGCTGCCGGAGTTGGTGAAGAACGAGACTTTCAAATCCGGATGCGGCATTTTTTCCGCCAGCTTCTTTGCCAGCAGAGGCATGGCCGGATGCAGATAAATCGTGGTGGCGTGTTGCAGCTTGTCGATCTGCGCCTTGGTTTTCGCGATCACCTCCGGATGGCAATGCCCGACGCTGACGGTGACAATGCCGCCGATGGCGTCGAGATATTGCTTGCCGGTCTCGTCGTAGAGATACTGCATGTGTCCGCGCACAAGATTGATCGGCTCTTTGTAATACATGAACACCGCCGGCGCAACGTATTCTTTGCGCAGCGCCAGAACTTCATTACGGGTAAGCTCGTGCTCAGAAGCGGATGTCGTTTGGGATTGGCGATGAGAAGCCGCCGCAGTTGTGACGTTTGGGGGATTGGCTTGGGTTAAGTTCATAACAAATTCCTTTCGTGTGTTGTAGTTGAAACTTTATTGGTTTTTGCAAAGTAAAGGAATTTGTCATTCCGTAGGAATCTTGTTTGTTTTTAGCAATTAGCTTGAATTTTAAAAGGATTCCCTGGCCTGCGGCAGGGCAGGCTTCCAGAATGACATCACACAAAAAATTTATCTTGATATACAACGAGAAATAGAGTATATTCTTAACAGAATATATTCTGATAAAAAACCCTGCTTACCCGAATGCTGACGTTATGCGTCAGTGCCTAATGTAGGCGCCTAGTGGGGTTTTTTTATTTCTTCCTTTGCTTTTGACCATCTTTGCAGTTCATATCAACTCAATTTCCATCGCCGTAATCCAAATTTCTTCCTGCTCAAAACGTTTTTTCAAAGGACAAGATTTCGTAACTGATTCCGGATTCATCGAGAATCTTTAATGCCGATTCTTCAACCCAATAAACGCCGCCTTGCAAGCTCTCGCCGCTGGCTCGCGTTAGCAGCTCGTAGAAGCCACGTGCTTCGTCTGCGTCGGTTTTAAATTTGATTCGAATCATCGTTGCGACTCCGTAAAATAAGGTTTGACAATTACGCTCTAATGTAATTTATAAATTGAAAATTTGCAATTTTAAATTTTCAATGCTTCAAGTTCATGCCGTAAAGCTTCGACTTCGGGTTTGCGCCGGCCATAACCCATTTTTTCGATCATGGCGCTGGCGGTTTCGAGGTGCTCTTTTGCCTTTTGCGCCATGCCCTCTGTGCTCTGCGCTAAGCACAAACGGCAGGCTTCGAGATGATAATCGGCCAAATGCAAATTCATTTCACCGCGTTCGGCAATTTCCCGCGCTTCTTCGAGATCGGCCTCGGCTTTGGCAAACTCGCCTTGCAAGCGATATAACGCTGCTCGGGCCAATAAACCTCGAGGCATATGATGTTGCATACTAACTTTCCGCAAGACCTGCACCGCCTGATCGAGGTAATCCTTCGATGCAGTGAAATCTTTGCTTTCTTCTGCCTGCGCTTTCAACATAATTGCATGACCGAGGGAGAGTTTATCCAAAGCAATATCCAAAATCCAATTCTGTTGCGTTGCATATTCCAATATCAGACTGGCACGCTTTTGCACTTCCTGATACCGCACCTGACTAAGTAGTAGATCGCAGAATTGATAGCCTCGCACGGAATAGAGGTAAGGACATTCCGGCTGTCCCTGTTTTTGCATGACCTCTGCCTCGCGGAACAGGCCTTCCGCTGTGGAAAGTTCGCCAGCCTGGTGCAGCGCATCAGCCAAGGCGGTACGTTGTATTATTTGTTGTTGCCAATTTCTGCTGCGGTCAGCGAAGTTTACACAGTGGCGACCATAAACTATGGCCTGCTTCACTTCACCTAAGATCAGATGGATTTCGCTAAGGTTGCCGGCATCGACAGCCGCATATTCCCAATTTTTTTGCCTAATAAAAGCACTAAAACTTATTTCCATATTTTCGGCTGCTTCGCGTAAACGTCCCAGTGCACGCAAACGAGATCCCGCCCAGTTCAAAATAGCAGCCTTTTGTTCATCCGAAAAATCAGAAACTGGTCGACTCCAAGGACTCTCAAAAAAGTTGGACAATATAGCCAACTCAGCACCAAAAGCACCGAGTTTGGCAACACAATAATTTTCTTGTCCTCTTCTGATTCGTGCGATATAAACCTCCCGTGTTGCTTCTTCATGTCGTCCCGCTTGACACCCATGCGTCACCGTAGCAAACAACGGTTCCATTTCTTCCAGGGTATCGGGCTGATATTGGGCAGGTAGATTTCTATAATATTCGTAAAGTCGGCTATGCGCTTCTTTCCAAGCGGCAGGATTATGCTGGCAGAGTTTCTCTCCAAAATGTTCGCGCACCAGCGGGTGACAATCGAGCGAATCAGGCCAATGTTCGCTTTTTTCGGCGAGTAAGCAAAACTCTCTTAAATGTTTTAATGCAAAGAACCATTGAGTTAGGGTGAGATTTTGTAAGGCAGAGGTCAATCCTTTGATCGGTGGTTTAGCTCGCAAAGCATTTATTGCTCCTTCGCTTGCCGGTCGATCAAAGAGTCCCATCAAATACAAAATGCTAAGCTCGGGTGACACCTGATCTTGCTTATTAAAAAATTTCAGAAATCCTGATTGAGACGTTGACTGTGCAGTTTGTTGCAGCCAACGTTCGTAAGATTCCATCACGCGACGCGCATGACCACCCTGTTCTTCCTCTTCGGTCAATTGCGGGATCAAATCACGCTTCCGAATCTCGCCATCATGCACAACGGCCAAATAACTCCCCAATAAGTTCAATGCCAGCGCATGGCCGTTAAATTCGGCAGCAGCAGCGCGCAGCTCAGCTTCGGTGCCTTTCACCTTCAAACTCTTGAGCAATTGCGCGCCGGTTTCGGGAGAAAGATGTTCCAGATCAATACGCTTGACAGAAGTTTTCTCTTTGAGGCTGAGATCAGTTAGTGCGACACGCGTCGTCACCACACACAAGCCAGAATTGAATTGGGCTAATTCTTTCAGTAAAGCTTGCAAGCCCTGATCTTTAAGCCCACCAGGCGGATATTGCAATGGCTCCACGCCATCGAGAATGAGCAGGGTTTTCTGCTGTCGCAGCAATTCCGCCAAACGCACGCCTTTGTCCCACGGCGATTTGGCTTGCGAGGCTTGATCGCCAAACCAACTCAAAGCGTGCGCTAAAAATTCGTCCGCCGCAACCTGTTTGTCTTCGCGTGTGCCTTGACTATAAAATGACCAGCCATAAACACGCTCCGCGCCGCGATAATTGTCCTTTGCCATCCCATTGAGCCATTCATTCACCAGCGCGGTTTTGCCGACGCCGCCCCACGCCACGAGCGTGAGAATGTTGGTGTGCGGATCAGCCCGAGCTTCGTCCAACCACTTCAATTCTTTTTCTCGGCCAAAAAGCTCGCGGTGAGTGGTGGGAAGCTTAGCGGTAAAAATTTGATCAGGCGGAAGAGGTTGAAATGACGTTGCAGGAGCAGTGGCAGTAGCACGTTTTAGCAACCCTGCAATTTCATTTGCCAGCGCAGCGAGATCGGCGTCAATTTGATGATCTGTACCGCCGGAGAGTGGCCGGCCATCTTTGGGTCGGGCCTGAATTGGCTTCAGCCAAGTAACATGTTGCCACGCGCACGGTTTGATAATCACCGGGATGACGCGCACCCCATCTTTCTGCCGGCGTTCCAGCAAGCGGGGCACTTCTTGGCCAAGAATGAATTTCGAGTTGAGAAAATTCGCAGTGATCAATAGAATGCCGATGCTGGCGGAATTCAACGCCTGTTCGATCTGCGGCAGCCAATCGTCGCCGGCAGCGATGCGGCGATCATCCCAAATTTCCAACAAGCCCTGCTCTTGCAGCACGCCAAGATGCGCCACGAGGCGGTCTTTCCACGCTTCGTCTTGGTGGCTGTAACTGATGAAGATTTTGTGCATGTTGTAATGATGAAAAAGCGCTTGACAATTGCAAGCAAATCCTTTATATTCTTTTTAGAAGTACCCCACGTTCCGATCTGTCACCGTAGGCTACGCCCGTCGGGTGGCTTTCCCAAAGATGTTTGGGATAGGAGGTGGGGACGCGCAACTGGAATTGCCCCACTTCCGAACTGTCACCGTATGGTGGCTTTCCCAAAGACGTTTGGGATAGGAAGTGGGGACGCGCACTTGAAATTGCCCCACGTTCCGATCTGTCACCGTAGGTGGCTTTCCCAAAGACATTTGGGATAGGATGTGGGGATTTTCATTTTGGGATCAGTTGAACTGAAATCTCGCGCGGGGCGATGATTTTTCGATAGTCCGGCGCATCCGGCTTTCCCGAAAACGAACGATTGATCGCTCCACAAATCATATCCGCGAGTTGGATGAGATTATTTCCTTCCGAATCCTGCACCTTGATCATTTTAATGTAACGAACTTTTGCCAATGGGCGGTTGATCCGTTTCTTCAAATCATGCTGCAAGTTTCTTTTAAAATCGCGGCCGCCGCTGCCATCAATAGTCACGATGGCGTCGCTCAAATAGGGTTTTGCGCTTTCGAAAACCAAGCTGCGAGCATATCGATAAAAGGCTTCGGCTGTGGGTGTCCTCGCCGTCAGGTTGAATTTTTCTTTATCAATAACGATCGCAAAGTAGAAAAAATTATATGGAACGACGGCTTGCAAGAAAGCTTTTCGAATCTCCGGACTGTTTTGGTTAAAATGGAATTCAAACCTCCTTGGGAGCTGCAGTTCGTTGCGCAATAGATCGATTCGAGTATCGCAGTTTTTGGCCTCTTCTTGCTCCTCAAAGAGAACGATAGTGACGACAAGAAGTCGACTCGACCCTTTCGAGAATTTGAATCCGATGTCGCCTGCTTCGTCTACGAAAACCAGCATTTCCTTACCCCTTTTAAATTTTCACTTCTTTTCTCATCACGAGATAATACAGGACGGCCGCCAGCGGCAAGCCCACAAACCACGCGTAGGTATAAATTGTATCGAAAAACGCCGGGAAAATCGTTTTTTTAGTTGCCGCATTGATAAAGCCGGGAACATTCGGCAGAATGGCTAATATCAATACGATGACCGCTTTCCAGTTTATACCATTTCGATACGTGTATTCACCGCTGCGTTTGTAGAGATCTTCGACTTTCAAACGCGCGCGACGGAGGAGATAGTAGTCGGCGATCATAATGCCGCCAATCGGGCCGAGCAGGGCGCTGTAGCCGATGAGCCAAACGAAGATGTAATTGCCGAGATCGGTCACCAAACGCCAGGGCATCATCAAAATGCCGATGATGGCAGTGATCATTCCGCCGACTTTAAAAGAAATCAGCGACGGCTTGAGATTGGAAAAATCATTGGCGGGTGAGACGACGTTAGCGGCGATGTTGGTCGTCAAGGTGGCAATGGCGATGGAAACGAGTGACAGAATAACGACCATCGGCGAATCAAATTTAGCGAGCAGCGCGACCGGATCCCAAATCGCTTGCCCGAAAATAATCACCGTGGCGCAAGTGACCGCGATGCCGATGAAGGAATAAATTCCCATCGTCGTCGGCAAGCCGAGAAACTGGCCGAGGATTTGATCCTTCTGGCTTTTGGCAAATCGCGTGAAGTCCGGAATGTTCAGCGAGAGCGTCGCCCAAAATCCCACCATCGCGGTGAGATTGGGAAAGAAAATTTTCCAGAACGAAACGTTTTCGCTGCCGGCGGTGGCTTTGATTTTCGCCACGGTTTCGGCGGAGAGAATAACGCCCAATCCGCCTGCCGCATCAATCGCCCAATACAGCAAGCCAAAGCCGACGAGAATCAGAAACGGCGCGGAGAGCGTTTCGAGCCAGCGGATGGATTCGATACCGGCGAGAATGATAGCGACATTGATGGCCCAAAAGAGCATGAAGCAGCCGAATTGCGGCAACGAGATGCCGAGCCAACTGATGACGGTGTCGTCAACGCCGGGACGCAATCCGAACAGCACGCCGAGCAAGGCATAAATCGCGCTGCCGCCAATCCACGTTTGAATGCCGAACCAGCCGCAGGCAACCACGGCGCGCATCAACGCGGCGATGTTGGAGCCGATGGTGCCAAACGACGCGCGCAACAGAATGGGAAAGGGGATGCCGTATTTCGTACCAGCATGCGCGTTGAGCACCATCGGCACGAGCACGATCATGTTGGCGAGGATGATCGTGAACAACGCTTGCTGCCAACTCATGCCGGCGTTGATCAATCCCGCCGCGAGCATGTAGGTGGGAATGCAGACCGACATTCCGACCCACAGCGCGGCAATGTTCCACATCGACCACTTGCGCTGTAGCAACGAAGTGGGAGCGAGATCTTTATTATACAAATCAGAACCAGTAACCACATCGGAAATTTGTTTCATGGCGATATCTTCAGCTTTCGGCATAGAACCTCCGCAACGGAATTAAGCAAAAATTTGCAACGAAAAGGAAAACGCATAAAAAGCTAAAATCAAAATGTGCAACGAAAAGGGAACCGCAACAAAAAAAGCAGTATAAAAAATCAGCGCAGTGGATCGACGCCACGAATGTAAAGATGGTCCTTGCCCCAAAAGGCGATTAGGCCAATGTTCAGATTCAAGCCTTTTAAATAAGTGCGCATGCGCATGACATCATAAGCCCGTACCTCTTTGCTGCCGGCAAGAACAGCGAGCAAGATTTTGCCATTCACCAGCCAATAATCAATCTCATAGTTGTTGAGCAGGACATTTTGATAATTTACAGGTACCCTTACGTGCTCATCCCAACTGAATTGATTGAACTCTAACTCAACGCGCATTGCCTTTTGATAAATTTCAGCGTGATAGCCTAGCCGCAACTCATTGGCGACATTCACTATACCACTACGCAGCCTAGGAATTTCATCTTCGTGATCTTTCATAAGCGGAAGTATTTCTTTAAGGTCCTCCTCGATTTTGAGTTCTCTTTCATCGAAAGGAACCCTTTTAAAGTTGGCTTCCAGCAGCCCGAAATTTATTAAAATTCCAAGCCGCTTGTTGGTAAGGCGCAAGTAAGAAATAATCTGTGTATAATTCTCCGGTTCGAAATCGGATTGAATCGATTTTAGCTCTAAAATGATCTTGTCATCGACGAGGTAATCCGGTTCCAATTCAGCAATTTCGACACCACGATAATGCAGCTTGAAATGAGGCTTACTGAGAAATGACAAGCCGTCTTTTATAAAGCGTACCTGCAAACCGTGATGATAAGTAAATTCATCATATCCAGAACCAACCTCACGAAAAACATCGAAGACGCAACCAATAATGCGATAGCTCAACTCCTTGTATAGGATTTCCATAGCGCCCTCCAACTGTTTTGAGAGTTAGATTTTACAACGAGCCAAGAACCAAACAGAAAAGCTTTTTTTCGTTGCGGTTCCTTTTTCGTTGCAAGATTTGCTTTTCATGCGATACTTTTTCGCGGTTCCCTTTTCGTTGCAGGGTTTACTTGATCAGTTCACCATACAATTCCGGCCTTCGATCCCGAAAGAACTGCCATACGTTGCGGACTTCGCGAATCATATCCAAATCCAAATCCGCGACGATCACCTCGTCTTGGTTGCGGCTGCCTTCGGCGAGAATTTTGCCGCGCGGGTTGCAGAAATAACTCGTGCCGTAAAACTCGCCGATGTCCCACGGCTTTTCGTGGCCAACGCGATTGATGGCGCCGACGAAATATTGATTCGCCACCGCATGCGCCGGTTGCTCGAGTTTCCACAAATATTCGGATAGGCCGGCGACGGTTGCGGAGGGATTGAAAACAATTTCCGCGCCGTTGAGGCCCAATGCCCGCGCGCCTTCGGGGAAGTGGCGGTCGTAGCAAATGTAAACGCCGATGCGGCCGAACGTCGTTTCAAAAACCGGATAGCCGAGATTGCCGGGCTTGAAATAAAATTTCTCCCAGAAGCCGGGATGGCAATGGGGAATGTGGGTCTTGCGATATTTGCCGAGATACTCGCCGGTTTCGCTGATCACCGCGGCGGTGTTGTAAAACACGCCGGTCATGTCTTCCTCGTAAATCGGCACGATAATGACCATGCCGTGTTTGCGTGCGATTTCTTGCATTAATTTGGTTGTCGGGCCGTCGGGAATGCGCTCGGCGGTATTGTACCATTTGACCTGCTCTTCGGCGCAGAAATACGGGCCGTAAAAAATTTCCTGCAAGCAGAGCACTTGCACGCCTTTGCTCGCGGCCTGCTCGATGAGCGCGACGTGCTTGTCGATCATGGCGGATTTGATTTTTTCAAGGGGGGAATCAGCGGGCGCTGCCAATGAGGCCTGGATCAAGCCTCCTCGTACGATTCGAGCCATAGTTGCCTCTTTGAAGTTTGGAGTGAAGATTTGCGACAAAAGCAAACAGCAACGAATCGCGTGAATCGTTGCTGTTCAAGCCGTTCTTGTTTGGCGCAATCGAGGATATTGCCGAATGAAAAGAATTATACAAAAAAAGCGCGAAAAGTCAACAGAAATTATTTTAGGGAATAAAAATTACAACACGTTTGTAGATAGTGTCTGTCCGGGAAATAAAAAATTACAAAAAACTTGACTTCGTATAATTTTTTATTATATTATTAAAATGAAAACACACAAAGCAAAAACAATT
>JAKEEU010000439.1 GCA_022616415.1 Candidatus Zhuqueibacterota bacterium
ACCATCGTCCCGAGGTCGAGCGCCAAACACGCACCGCGATCGAGTCGCCTCATTTTTCCAGTGATCCTTTTCGTTTGAGTGCAACGGTCGCGAGCGGCGGCAAAGTTACTTCGATCGAATAGGGCTTGCCGTGAAACGGCTTTTCCTCGGCTTTGACTGCGCCGAGATTTCCCATGTTACTGCCGCCGTAATAAGAAGAGTCGGTGTTGAATACTTCCTGATATTCACCCGGCCCGTCGACGCCGACGCGATACTTTTCGTGCGGTTTTTGCGTCAAATTGTGGAGAAACAGGACATCGTTCGCGGAATCTTTGGCCTTGCGCAATATTCCCACGGCCGCATTTTGCGCGTCGCGGAAGACCATCTGCGTGCCGCCCGCCTCGAACTGTCGCTCGTACAGCGCGGGCTCGTTTTTATAGAGCTGGTTCAGATCCGATATTAACTTCGAAACTCCCTGCTGCTTTTCGCCCTGCGCGCCGGCCCAATCGAGCGACTCTTTGAAGTTCCATTCTCCCTTTTGCCCGAGCTCGGCGCCCATGAAGAGCAACTTATGGCCCGAATAGGACCACATATATCCGAGCAGCAGCCGCATATTCGCGAACTTTTGCCACTCGTCGCCCGGCATTTTTTCGAGCAGCGATTTTTTGCCGTAGACGACCTCGTCGTGCGAAAGCGCGCAGACATATTTCTCGGCCTGCGCCCACAGGAACGTATTGGTCAAAGTATCGAGCTTTTTCCCGCGGCTTTCGTGCGGTAAATGGAACCAACGAAGGGTGTCGTTCATCCAACCCATGTTCCATTTCAAATCGAAGCCCAAATCTTTGGCGCCGCCTTTGGAAGTGACTCCCGGCCAAGCGGTGGACTCTTCGGCCACGCTGATCACGCCCGGCATTTTGGCGTCGATCTTCGAGTTGAAATATTTCATGAAGTCGATCGCCTGAAGGTTTTCGTTGCCGCCTTTTTCGTTCGGAACCCATTCGCCCGGCTTGCGCGAATAATCGAGATAGAGCATCGAAGCGACCGCGTCGACGCGGATTCCGTCGAGGTGATACTCTTTGAGCATGTGGCTCATCGCGCCGGCCAAAAATGCCTTCACCTCGTGCCGGCCATAGTTGAAAATTCGAGTGCCCCAATCTTTGTGCTCACCCTGTTTGGAATTCGCGTGATCGAATAGATGTGAGCCGTCGAACGATGCCAGCCCGGCGTCCGTGTTTTTCGGGAAATGTGCCGGAACCCAGTCCATGATCACGCCGATGCCGGCTTGGTGAAGTTTGTCGATGAAATATTTGAAATCATCCGGCGAGCCGTGGCGGCTGGTGGGCGCAAAATATCCCGTGACTTGATAACCCCACGAATCGTCCAGCGGATGTTCGAGCAAACCCATCAGCTCGATGTGCGTGAAGCCTTTTTCCGTCAAATAGGGGACCAGTTGATCGGCGAGGTCGCGATAGTTGAGAAACTCACCGTCCGCGGATTTCCGCCAAGAAGGTAAATGCACCTCGTAGGTGCTCATCGGCTGCGCCAAAGGATTGCTCGAGGCGCGCGCCTGCAGCCAGGAAGCGTCTTTCCAAGC
>JAKEEU010000440.1 GCA_022616415.1 Candidatus Zhuqueibacterota bacterium
GCAGCCGCCAAGACCGCTGTCTTCCGGGTCGGTGAGCCAGACCAGCTCTGGAAATTTGGGTCCGCTGACGGCCAGCACACCCGTCCGCAATACGCCAGATGTCCCGCGCTCATTTTCGTCCGCATGCCCAAATCCAACGATGCGCAACGGCTGCCCAATTTCAACCCGATAAGTACCCGTTAATTCGACTGGCTTGAATCCCGAGGGAAGGGGCTTGGTGAGACGCAGAAGCGCAAGATCGATGGAGTCCAAAACATGTCCGGTGTTGGGCCTATATTCCGGGTGAATGGCAATCGTCGCGACATCAAAAAAAACCAGCCTCGCGGCAACACTCGATCCAAAATAATAGGCTAGGGCACTTCCAAAAAGAACTAAGCTCAGGCCGGCTTGAAACCCGATGCGTGCACGGATGCGGCCAAAACGGATCACCAGCAGGGCGAACAGAATCGAGGCCAGGATCCAGGCCATCCAAGCAGCAATGAGAAAAACCCGGTTACCTTCGCTGTCCCGGAAAAAAACCCGCATTGCTGAAAGGCCGGACACGCAATGGGCGGCAGTCAAAACAACGTCCGGAGCGATGACGCTTGCGGTGCAAAAGCTCGCGCTGCCGGCGCCGCCGCTGTTGTCCAACACCATGATGGCATAGGGTGCGAACTCCGGCGCTTGCCGGGCTGGACCAACCAAAGCAAAAACAGGAGCCGTGAAAACCAAGCCGGACAGGCAGGCTAAGAGTGTGCCTAAATGCATACCCAAGGCTGCCGGAAAAGCCTTAGCGATAAATCCAATTCGAAAATATCCGCCCATGCTTTGACTATTCATGGACGATTCATTGTTGCCGCGCCAGCCTCGAATCATGATTTTTTCATCGTGGCGCGTGCCGCGTCCTGTCTGCAATGCGGCGCGCAGCTCGCCGGTTTGCAGGCGGAGGCGCCCAGGGTCAAGCTTTGCCATTGGAGCGAGGAACAATCCCAACCGGCCTTGCAAGAGTCCGGGCAATCAC
>JAKEEU010000441.1 GCA_022616415.1 Candidatus Zhuqueibacterota bacterium
TAGCTCGTTCCAGGTGACGATGGTTGCGAACATTCAATTAGTTTAACCATACCGCCCGACCCTAGTCCGAAAACCGGATGAGACTACCAGTTCGAGAGCTTGCCTTGCGGTTTACTCTCTGCCTTTGAGGGCATCGATACATTGTTCGACGGGCTTCACACCGTTGTGGATGCACCACAACCGCATGCCGTCGTAGGGTACCAGTAACGGAATACTGAGTGTTGTCAAAGAAGAAATGATTTCTCCGCAACACAATCGCCCGCAAGAAATGATTCGCGGTTACATACTGTAAGTATATGAAAATACACGACTTCACGTCGCGCGCTAACACACGGCTGTGCGGTTTGAAAGGCATAGGATAAAGTTCGAGACCAGCACAGACGTTGATGCTACCACCACATAAAATTCATGCCCCTGCCTTTCAAATCCGCACCAGCCGATGTTAGCAAAATAGTTCGCCATTTACCACCATACTTTTTGTCCAAATCAAAGAGTCTTCATCACCAACTTTTATTTCTTGCCGACTCTCTCAGTTCAATGCTTTCATTGATTTGTGGCATGAGCCAATGTCTCGGCAGCCCACTGATTAATGCTTTTGCCCCTGACTTCAGCAGCCATTGCTACCGCTGCATGAACTTCGGGGGGAACTCGTAACATTAGTTTTCCAGAATACGGTTTCTGAGGAGGGCGGTTCAGTTTTTCGCAAGTATTAAGATAATCATCAACGGCTTCTTTAAAAGCTGCACGCAGTTTTGCCACTGACTCACCGTGAAATCCCACGATGTCATTAATGCCTGCAATATGACCGACGAAGCAACCATCTTCGTCACTATATTCAATTCGGGCAGCATATCCTTTGTACGTCATCGTTTTCATGGCTTGATTCCTAGTTGTTCTAAAAACCGTCTTGCATCACGTACCTGATACGGCTTGGCTTCTTTTTGAGGATGGGGGCGATGAAAGGTCGCAACGTTATTATGTAATTCAAACCGTACCCTTGAACCCCCTCCTTCAATAACACGAGCCCCAAGGGCAATGAAAAGCGCCTCAATCCGCCTCCATTCCAAGCTGGAAGGAACTGGTGTCTTGAAGATAGACTCCAGGGTCTTTTGATGCCGTTTGTTCATTATTCTTATGATAGCAAAATATGCTATCACATGCAAGCATTTTGTGATGGCATTCCGACTATTTTACTTTTTATAACTTTTAAAATGGGGGTAAAAAACCTTCGGACTGGCACGATGCCTAGCGCAGCCAGCACGATGCTTTCTTTTAACTCCACCACAACAGTGTAGTCTTTGCCGAGATGCTCTCTTTCAAATCCACCTCGATGGTTTACTTCCTTGACGAGAACCCTTTTCCAAATCTACATCCGTATTTTATTTTTTTGCAAGAACTTCTTTCGATCTCAAACGCTAACGTCAGAGTTGACCGGGAGCGGCGATTATATTCAACCTTCGTTTGAATCAATCAACTTGCGAAACACGCTCCCCGCGCTCCGGTCCAACGATTTGTTGGGCAGCGTGGCTCGTTTATACTCTCTATCTTCATATGACAACTTCGATTAGCCATCGCTGCCGATATGAATGATTGTGCTCACGCCGATTTCTGACGTGATTTTAATTGCGACGACGGCGAAAACGTTCCGTGCCATTGCTACTTCTTATTAGGGCGCGTCACTCAAAGTCATAGTCGAGTGTGACGGGATAGGGACCTTGATGCCCGACAGTAAATCCCCCTTCCCCTCCTAGCCCATGTAAATCTCCGGTTCCAGAACCCGGAACGACAATGAGCGTTACCGTCGCCACTCCATCCTTGAAAACTCCGATGTGTTGAAACACAAAACTACCCAAGCGCCCACCAACACTGCCCACCACTCGCTCCAAACCGACAAAGCTCGCCGAGCCGTCGTCGCGGTACATCATTAAGTATTCAAGTTTTCCCTCTCCTGTGATGTCTCCTTGATAAGACTTAATCACGCTAACGCGGGTAAGCTTCGGCATACCGTTCATCTCGTTTAAGGGTTTCTCGTCCCAAGCTTTCAACTCGAATGTGCCCTTTGCGTGTGCCTTCATATTTGTCGCCTCTCTTATTATTTTCGATCTTTCGATTGTCTTTCCTGACCTTTGTCTAAGCGAACACAAAGACAGAAGCAGTAACTAAAAACACGATGACGAAAATGTGTTTCATACGGGATTCTACTCTCCAATTAATATGATGACTATCCGCCCAACACCCTGCTCAACGGCGGAAGGACATAGAGCCAAGTTCGAGACCAGCACAGACGTTGAAGTTACCACTCAACGGAATTTATGCCACTGTCCTTCCGTCCGCTGGAGCAGGTGTTAGTGCATCGTCTGCCATTTACCACGATTTTATTCTCGAATCTCTGCCTCGACATGTTGCGCAAGCAGCGTGAGCGATTCTTGCCAGCCGAGATAGCAGGCCTCGGGCGGAATGGCTTCAGGTATACCTTCTTGTATGATGTTCAACTCGGTTCCGCAGGACACCTGCTTCAAGGATACCGTCGTCTGCATTTCTCCGGGCAAATTTGGGTCGTCGAACTTATCTGTGTGCCGAATGCGTTCGTTTGGAACTAGTTCAAGGTACTCACCGCCAAAAGAGTGGCTGTGACCTGTAGTGAAGTTAGTGAACGACATTTTGTAGGTGCCACCAATTTTGGCATCAATATGGTGAACCTTACCGGTGAAGCCATTTGGCCATAGCGTCGGCATCGAGGAAGGCCAGATAGACTTTTTCGGGTGTCGCACGAACCACACGGTGAAGCCGGATAGTGTTTGTGGACATGATCATTTCTCCTTTCGATATATGGGGGGTCTTGTGTTGAAGCCCAGAACCAGCACGATAAATTTGTTGGATATGTTATGACGCCTAACACCGTGTTAAAAAAATAGCTCGACATTCACCACGATTTTTTCCGAATGTCAATACAGCTTTTGTTTCTTCCACGACTTTGCTTTTTGCTCTTTCAAGCTTTGAATTCATCACCAACTTTTATTCGTTGCACGTACTTTGCTTTTTTTGTGGTTTTTAAAATGGGGGGTTAACGTTCGAGCTACCACGCTTTATCAGCGCAGCCAGCACATATTTTTATTCGTCGTACTTATTTCGCTGCGCTTTTATAGACGCTACTTTATATTCGCTGACCGCACTCCGACTTTTATTTGTTGGCCGCACTCCGAACTCTTACAAATGAATCCGCACTCCGGCTTTTATTCGCTGCACGCACGCTTTGTCCGTGAGCTTTATAGACGGTACTTTATTTTCGAGACGCACACACTGGGCTGAATCACGCGGCCAACTTTTGTATGCAAGAATAAAGTTCGTCGCACCACGCGGCCAACTTTTATTTCTACTCCATAATCCTATTCGAGGCACACCACGATACTTTCTTATATGCACGAATTCCTTTCGCTCTCAAAATGCTAACACCTTATTCACTTGCCTGGCGCCGTCATTTTCCAGGTTTCCAATAGTAGACATTTTTGACGCCTCCCTCCCTTACCCGTTCCAAACAAAAAAGCCCAAACTTCATGGGCGTAGTCCACCTGCCGGCGTGTTTTTTTTATCAAGCCGGTGAACCTGGCGCCCATGGAATTTGGGCCTGTATGACGGCAACATCCTGACGGCATCTTTTCCCCTCCTCTTAAAGTTAAGTGCTATGGGTAGCCGTCCGAAAATGAATTGATTGATATATTAGCAAAAAGCAATATCTTTGTCAAGCAAAATGTTGTGCTGGAATGCTTGAAGAATCTTTACAGTTTTTCAATTTCCTCAAGCGTCAGCCTGGTCCATTTGGCGATAACGGCTGGCTCTGCTCCATCCTGTTTCATGGCGCGGGCGGCTTGCCGCAAGCCCGACTTTACGCCTGACTTTTCACCCATTTCAAAGGCGCCTTCGATCCTGCCGCGCTCATCCAGCATCACGGTGACGCTGTTATCATAAGCTTCCAACTCTTTCGTGGTCATATTGGCGCGATTGGCCTGATCAAAGGCCTTGTGAAACACCGGCTCATCCAGCTTCTCCGGAATGGTCTCGAGATCGGCGGCGTGCTTGATGAAATAAACCCACTTCTCGATGTAAGTCTCCAGTTCTTCCTCGGTCTTTTTGAACTTCGGCAGCTCGATGAAATAATAGCGGATCTCGTCGAGATAATTGTTGCCGGTGATCTTCTCTCTGACCCGATGGCAGGAAAGATAATGCTCGAAATCATCAAACAAAACAAAATCCAGAATGTTGATCGAGATGACTTGATTGAGCTTGGGATAGGCGTCGCCTTTTTGCAGTTGGTTGGAGTAGGCTTTACTCGCATTATAGATGATCCGTTTCTCAAAACCTGCCACGTAAGCCACTTGCATTTCTACAATAAAGGTCACACCACGAACGTCACGGCATTTGACGTCGAGAAAGCTGTCGCGCATATATTTGATTTTCGGCGCTTCGTAGGGGTTCAACAGCGTAACGTCAACAATAGCGTAATCTTTATCAAGCGCCAAAACTGCGTTGAGAAAACTGATTAAAACTTCTTTGGCATTTTCGTTGCCAAAGATTTTTTTGAAGGCGAAATCAGTTCGTGGATCTGCGAATCGCATGGCTTTCTCCCTCGCTTAAAATTCAGATTGAACCAAGTTGACAAGGCGCAGCCGTGCATTTGAAATCTTTATCGGTTGCCTAGTATTAATATGACAAAGATTCTGGAATTATTCAAGCAAAAACTTAAGAACACTCCTCTTGCGGAGAATGGGGAATGAGCTTTTAAAAATGGGGGTAACACCGCTGCTCAGCCGCGCGCCGAGATTGTTCGCGAAGCCAGCACGCAGCTTTTCGCGTCGGCTGCAGCACGGCGTTAGCAAAGATAGCTTGCCATTTACTACGATTTTTTTGCCCGAATTGAAATACAGCTTTTATTTCTTCCACGAACTTGCTTTTGACTCCTTTAAACTTTGTGTTCTTCACCCAACTTTTCTGTCTTGCCGAGTCGTTTTATTTTTCTTTGCACGTACTTTGCTTTTGGCTTTTAAAATGGGGGTGAAAAATTTTCATCACGAACACTCACGTTCGCGAAGCCAGCGCGAACTCATCGTCGAACGCGCCACAATATTTTTTGATTTCACCACGATAACCTTCTTTCGGCGCATCACGATATTTATGGTCGCGCACCTAGCTTTTTTTATTGAGAAGGGCAACGACGGCACGGTTGTGCCATCCGCACAAGCGATGGTTAGCCAGCCAATGAGGCAAAAGTTTATTTCTTGCAATCTCCATCTGCTATTTTTCGCACCGACAATATTTCCTCAACATTCAATTGATATTCATATGCGCCCAAATGCCCATATTTTCCTTTCGGGCTTAAGTTCGCCCTACAACGAATAAAAACCGTTCCTTCTTCACGTTCTGGTCTCCAAGTAGATTCATATTCCTTTTTACCTTCTACAAACTCCCACACTTTGCTCAAATCTCCGCGAACCCACCAAACTCCCTCATATTCACACGGATTGAAATTTGACCCCTCAAATCCAAAAGTATATCTCCCTTCGTAAATTCTTGTGACACCGATTACTTTTTCTTTACAATTTTGAAATGCACAAGAAATAATAAGTAGAAATAATAAAATTGATATTTTATTCATTGCAGTTTGCATTTATGCCCAGCTAACTCTTATTCAGCGAACAGCACCCGCCTCGCGCCATGTTTCTACCTATAGCCATTTGTTTCTACCGGTAGAAACTTTTTCAGTAAAAATGTCTACCGATAGACATTTAGGAAGTGTCCACTAATAGCCATCTTCCCCAATTTGATAAAATCTCGTATGTTTCTATATGTAGACATTTTTGGCATTCGCGCATGGACTACTCCATAATTCTGTCTGTCAATCCCAATTTGAGAACATCCTGTTAGTAAAGAAGCTCTCAAGCCTGTCTTTGCCGGTTCCATTTCCAAGCTACCACTTGAATTTTCTTCCGGTTTTCATGGCCGGCTCTAAACAAAAAAAACAAACCCCACGGGTGTAGCCGCGCCTGCTGGCCTGAATGCTTCAAGCCGCTACGGCGTCGTCCGTCGGATATGGGCTTCGTCAACAGGAAATTATGGATTTGTGACGACATGGTTTTCCCCGGCTGAACGATTTAACCTCTCTTGGGCAACCGCCCACGGGTTTAACGCTAAATATTAACAAAAAGCCAAGTCTTTGTCAAGCAAAATCTTTGTTGCAAAAAACAAAAGGGCGACGAGATGCCCGTCACCCTTTTTATGTGGAGGATGCTTGTTCGTGGGTGAGGCTACGCTCGGGAAAGCTGCCCGATCTGATGAGGCCATTTTGCCAAGCGTTGCTTTCGCATACTCATACGAGCAACCACGGGATTCATTAATGAAAGTTCAGCTCACTTACAAGCGGAATTTGACGCCACCGGTAACGTGAATACCATTAATAGAGACGTCCTTTTCAATTTTTACCCCGGTAGCAAGATTGGTTGCTTCTACGGTATATTTACCGAGCACATATCCCAGTTCTCCCCAAAAGGACATTTTACTATTATTGGCAATTTCCAGCCCGACAAATGGCTTGCTCATAAAAGTGCCTCCGGACGCATCATCGACCTGGGAAGTTGAACCAGCGCCCGGCGAAACCAAACTATACTGGTCTTTCACATTAACCAGGACGACACCGCCAGTGGCGCCGGCATACAATCTGGCTTTCGTTTTAGGTTGGCTAAAATAATACTGCGAGCCGATCATGATCGGCACGAGGCGGACCTGACCCTCATATTTAAAAGTCCCGCCCGCACCCTGGAGATTGCCGGCGCCTTGATCTTTCCAAAAGCCGACTTCAGCGAGCCAACTCCAACGCGGGGACTTTTCGTATTGCAATCTCCCGCCAAAGTGAAAGCTGCCATTGGGCTTTTGAACCGTTACCCCGAGGGTTTCCAGCATGCTTAAGTCATCAGCAAGCGCATCAAGCTCCGCCTTGTAGAAACCAATGGCCGGGGAAACCGACCAGCGGCTTTGCGCCAATGCCAATATGGGCGTCATCATCATGACAACCGCCATCAACACTGCTTTTTTCATAATCATACCTCCTTGTGGTGTAATGATTGAGAGTTTGTTATCGCCTCTCTTGTCCAACGGCGTTTTCGCACGGCGCCGGCAGAACAAGATCAGCGTGAATGGTTACTCTTACAAAATAATCACGGCAGACTGCCGGCGAAATAGAACAGAGGGACTAATTTGACCGTCACGACCGTGCCAAACCGCCGGCGAATAGAACGAAGGGGCTAATTGGGCACTTGGAAGAACGCGCTCGCCGCAACCGCCGGCTCATCTGCCACTCGCATCGGCTGTGGGCGCCCATAAGTCAGCGAACGCCAGAGCCACTCGGCGGGGCCAAAGCGGAAGCGCCTCAGCCACCACACGCTCGCCGGAACCTGCACCGACCAAACCGCGAGCGCCAGGAGGACGCCAAGACTCGGAGTGACTCTGTCAAAAAGATTGAATCCGATACACACAGGAACAATGATTAGCGCTTGCAGGATGTAGTTGGTGAGCGCCATCCTGCCGACAGCGCCGAGCGGCGCAAGGCGCTGCTGCCACGAACGCCTCTGCATGAGCAGCAACAGGAATGAGGCGTAGAAGGCTGCCAGCCCCCAAGCATGAGCGCTCCAGAGAAGCCTCAAAGTCAGGTGTTGCGCAAAGAAAGGAGCGGAATTCGCCCTCATCATGAGAAGCAGCACTCTGCTTACGTAGGCAAGAGCGCCGATGATCAGACCTACGACAAGTGCCCGCTGGAGTTCTCTTCGATGAGCGGCGATATTTTCAAAGAAGCGTCGCCTTCCCATGTACAGACCGAACAAGAACATGGGCAAGGAAGCCGGCCAGGAAGGAATCGCGGTGGAGTACCAGTATCGCACCCAGGCATAGTTCTCGGCGAGATAGCTTGCGCCTGCCGCTTCGGGTCGCTGCGGGAAAGGTATTCCGGTAAGATCCCATGCGCTGCGAGCCAAGTATGGGAAAACGAGTCCGATGATGGCTCCGACGGCAAGCGTCTTATTCGAGGCGTTGCGGAAGAGGAGAAGGACGAATCCCATCACGGCGTAGGGAACGAGGATGTCACCATTGCGAAGCAACAGCGCATGCGTCAGACCAATGAGCAGCAGCGCCAGCAGCCGGCGGCAATATAACGGAACAATGCTGATGCCGCGGACCTCGGCGCGGGTCAATTGGATCGAGAAACCCAGCCCGAAGAGAAAGGCGAAAAGGGTGTAAAATTTCGTGTCTATCAACGCCGACAGCACCCAGTTGAGAATGCGGTCAAAATTGCTGTAAGTCTCTTCAGGCGGGCTGCCCAGATTCCACAGCGTGTAAGCCAACAGCACACCGAAAAGCGCAAAACCACGCACCACATCGAGTGCGGGAATTCGCTCGCTCGGCGGAATAGGTTGGAGCGGCGTCGCAGTGTTTTGAATGGACAAATCTATGAAAGATTTTGCAGGTTTCATCGTAGCCTTCATAGCTACCTCCTAAATTTGAGGGAGTGTGGACTTTCTAGTCCGCACGCGCATCGCGGACAAGAAAGTCCGCGCTCCCTATAATGCGATGACAAAAGCGATCCACAGGATGTGGAATATGTTGTCCGTGATAATGATGGACCACGGCGCCAGCGGCTGCACGGCGAATTCATTCCGGCCCATGATTTTCATGCTCCAGGGCACAAAATTCGTCCGGTCTTGCAGCCAATGCTGCAGGGCGATCAAGGACAGCTTCCACCAAGCCAATCCGGTAAACATGAACGGCAGCATATAAATCATGACATGGATCGTGCAAATCCAGGAATTGGCATTTTTCCCTTTTGCCATCCAATCATTTTGCAAAAGGTAATCGCCGATGAGATGCGCGTATATCCAGTGCATTTTGATCTCTCTGAAATCCAATTTATTTCATCACGATCATTTTTTTCGTCAGAATCGTCACCATTCCGGCCGGCGAGGCCGTCTCGAGGCGGTAGAAATAAACGCCACTCGGCACGCGAGCGCCTTTGCTATTGCGTCCGTTCCAGCGCACGAGGTGCTGGCCGGCGACCTTTGGACCGGATTCGAGCGTTGCGACACGGCGGCCAGTCAGGTCAAAAACGGCGAGGGTGACATTGCCGTTGTGTGGCAGCTCGTAGCGAATGTTGGTTTCCGGATTGAATGGATTCGGATAATTTTGTGCCAGCTCCATCGCTTTCGGCAGGGAGACGCCCCCTGCTTCATTAACAGAAGTAACGGTGGAGACGGTTGCTTCGATCCACATTTGCCAGCCGTCCGTACCCGAGCCTGGAGTGCTATTCTGCCCGAACCAAACGTCGGATACATTATGCCATGTCCCGTCGCTCCATTGCTCCCAATCTTCGGTCACGCGTCGCCCCAGTCGATTTGTCGCCACAATGGCCGCTGCGGCCCAATCTTCCCGGGAATAAGTTCCAAAATTGGCCGCGACGAAAAAACTCGAGCCTACTGTCACGGATTGGGAAAGCGAAAAAACAGTGGGTTGTTCAGGCGTTTGGAGATCGTTGTCGGCGAGAACGCTCGCCAGTGTATAGCTCTGGCTGTAGATTGCTGCGCCTTGGGGCCCATTCGCGGCATCGCCATTATAGATTTCAAGACGATATGTCTGGTTCGTCAAACCGGTGCGCTTGTAGCCGAACCATACTTTTATTTCGGTCACTTGGGCTTGCGGTACGCCGGCAGGCAGTTTGAAGGCGGTTGCTTTGGCCAGATCACCGAAACGGTTGGTGCCAAAGACAAAGCCGCTGTCTAAAGGGAATACCCGTTCAACAGTCCAAACTCGTTGCGCGCTTTGTGGATCAAAATGACGGAGGGTTGTGGGAGCGCCAATTTCGCCAACGGCCCGGCGCACGGCAGCCAGCGCGTCAAGGCGTCCGGCGCCGAAAAGATTGTTTGGAACACTGCCCGTTTGTTGATCCACGCGCGCCGTTTCCTGGAGAATTTTTAAGACCTTTTCATAGGTAAGGGTCGGGGCCGCTTGCAGCATCAGGGCAACGACCCCCGCCACATGTGGAGACGACATGCTGGTTCCAGCAAATAACTGATACCCTCCGCCTTGCAGAACTTCTACACGGTTATATCCTTGCCCCTCGGTTAAGTGAGAGGAAAGAGCTGAAAAGATCACTTCACCCGGTGCAGCGATGTGTGGGGAAGTGCGGCCGTCCCGGGTCGGCCCCATGCTGCTGAAATAGGACCGTTGTCCAAGCACGAGAACCACCGGGTCACCTACACGGTTGGGATTCGGATTTAACCACTCATTCTGATTGCCATCCACATCGACCCATTTATTTTTTGTCACGTAAGACCCGACGGCAATCACTTTTTTGGCAGTCGCTGTTTCCCCGACGCTATAATCGTTATCTCCCGGCATTTCCGTTTCATCTTGAAACCCAACGATTTGATCGTAAAATTGGCCTGCGGTCAGCATCCATAAGTCAAGCCGGCCTGCCGTCGGCCCCACGGAGAACACCGACCAGATGACTTTTGAGATGTCAATATTGGAGTTGTCATTTTCGGTGATGATAAACAACACCTCACCGTCTCCATTGCGCGGATCCGTTGTGGTCTTTGCATAAATAGTAACATATCCGAGGGTGTCACCATCAATCGCAAATACACCACCGGCGTCCTGACCCACTGCCAATGGAGGAGTAAGTGCCAAAAGTGAGTCTGGTTTCCCGTTCTGCCCTTTTTCGTATGCAGCTATGCCGACCCGAGAAATGGTCCCCGCCTCATACCACATTTCTACTGCTGCCAGTTGCTCCTCCTGATCGACAAGCAAAAGGGTTTCATTGAATTTATTCGGCACGCTCGTTCCACCTGCATGAATAAAGTCAAAACCTTCGTTGCCAGCGGACGCCACAATGATTTTTCCTGGACCGGTGAGGCCGGAAAGAGCCTGTTCATAGAGGCTGCTGCCATCATGCGGCCCGGCATGCCCGCCAATGCTGAGATTAATGACTGCCGGCTTACCCATTTCTGCAGCTTTCTGAAAAATGAAATCGCAGCCGGCTACGACGTCGGCGTCGTCAAAGCTGTCTCTGCTGTCAGGATAACGGGTTCCCTCAACAAAAATGATGTCCGCACGCGGCGCAATACCTCTCATCGCCAGATTGAGTCGACCGCCACCGGCTGCGATGCCGGTCACGTGCGTGCCATGGCCTCCCCCGCCATCGCCATCGCGCTGCGTCACGCTGCCGGGATTATGATCAATATCACTTTTTGTCCACACATTCTGCCCGCCATCCTCGGTGAATTCCAGCAGATATTGGAGGCGAGAACCGTTTTCATCCTTGAAATCAGGATGCGTGAAGTCAATTCCGCTATCGACAACACCGACAATGACGCCTTCACCTTGATAAGCCTGGGGCAGGCTAGTTCCCAGATGCACCAGATTCGCACCGATTTCGATACGGCTGGAATCCAACAGAGATTGTCTGCGTTTACTCACCTCGACAAAGCGGACTGCCGGATCATCTGCCAACGCACGCAAGGCTTCGACCGGAGCACGGCCGACCACGATATCACCCACCTGGGTCCGGTGCTGGATTCCCAGGGCATCCAACTTTGCTGCTTCGCCCGGATGATGAACCTGGATGAAGAGATCAATCCAAAGGCGGCCGGCAGCGTCCCGTTTCAATGAAAGTGGCGCCCTCTCAGCATCCAACCGGAAAGGACTCCCTTTTTTTAGAGCCAGGGCGTGCTCTGCCAGCAACGTCCGCGCCGCAGCATCGAGCTTTTGTGTCCATGGTTCTACGACACCAGGCTGAATAGAGGGGCCTCGAATAATAGCAAGCTTTTGCGACTGAGAAGCCCCGGCGTGGAAAGCCACTCCTCGCGAAGCAGATTGCGCAAAAGCCGAGGAATACAAAAGGGTTCCAATCCATAACAATACAATCAGCATTCCGGTGATGCTTCTGCCGAATCGGTTGTATCTTGAACTATGCCTCTGCATCATAACGCCCTCCTTTGGCTTAAAAAGTAAAGATTAACAGTTCATGATTTGAAAAATGAATGGTTATTGCCTTTGCAGCGGCGGCCGTGCCTGGCTCAAAGAGATGCTCCGTACAAAATCATAGTTTGCCGCACGGCGAATGGCATCAGGTTTACCCTCGACCGCAGCAATCTCCTTCACGCTGGTCAATACGCGCAGCCCGGCGGCTTCGAGTCGCTGCTTTTTACTCTGATCAATGGGCTTATCAAGTTGGATAAAACACTTCAGCAATGCTTCTTCTTTACCCCATTCCATTTCGCGCAACTTGAGTCGGAGTGCCGCATCGAATTTTGTATTCGAGGTTGATTCTTTCATTGACTTTGAATTGCATGCGATGTGGATAATGACTTGAATGGTTACCGGCATTATGCTCTTTGCCCTATGCGTTCTGCTCTCTGCTTATTTTAACACCGCCAGCTTTTTCGTCAGCGAGGCTACAGCGCCAGACAGCGAAGTGGCTTCGAGGCGGTAGAAGTAGATTCCACTCGGCACGTGGTTGCCTTGGCGATCACGGCCATCCCAGCGCACGCTATGCTCGCCCGGCTTTTCGAAGCCGGAGGCCAGCAACGCCACGGCCCGGCCGGTGACGTCAAAAACCGTCAGCGTGACCCGGCTGGCAACTGGCAGTTCGTAGCGGATGGTGGCCTCCGAATTAAATGGCAGACGCCCGCTCAAGGGATTGGGATAATTCTGCGCCAGTGAAAAATTCGCGGGCACAGAACGAGGGTCGCTGGCAATGCCGGTCATCACCGTTTGTACCGCCGCCAGCGCGTTTAATTTCCCGTGCCCCCAGGTGTTATTGGGGCTGCTGCCGGTCACGTCGTCCTTGCGCGCCGTGCTTCTGAGAATACCGACCACGTTGTCGTAGTCGAGCACAGGGTTACGCTCCAACAACAACGCCACTGTGCCGGCAACGTGCGGTGAGGCCATACTTGTGCCTTGCAGTTTTTGATAACTGCCTCCCGAAAGAATATCCTCTCGCTCCACGCCTGTGCCGATCGTCAAGTCACTGGAAAGCGCTGAGAGAATGGCCTCGCCAGGTGCGGCGAGGTCGGGCTTCAGGCGGTTGTCACGGGAAGGACCGACGCTGCTGAATCCGGAAATCTGCCCAATCGTTGGAGAACCAAACTGCAACCGCGTCACGCCATCAATATCCACCCATTGGTTTTTCGTTACATAAGAGCCCACGGCGATGACTTTATGCGCCGTGGCAGGACTGCCAACCGTGTTGAACGTATCCCCTGGAAAAATATTGCCGATTGGGATGGAGAACGGAAGGAAAATTCCACCAGTGGTGATCCAGGCATCAAATGTACCAGCGCCAAACGTATATAAGCTCCAGAGCACCTCGCCAATCTGAAACTGGCCCTCGTTGCTATCGATGGCGAGAAAAACGCTGCGAGCACCATTGTTCGGATCAGAGGTGGTCGTTGCATCGATCCACACAATACCATAGGTTTTTCCGCTCACGGTGAAAGCCAGACTATCAACTTTCTGGCCAGGGGCGATGGGAAGGGTAAACCCAATCAGGTTGCCGCTGCTGGTGTCGTAGGCGGCGAGGCCAACGGAGATGTTGCCGGAATCATACCACATTTCAGCGACCGAGATCGACGCCTCCGGCTCGAGCACCCAAAAGGTTTCCCGCGCCTCACTTGGGTTTGCGCCTCCTGTGGTATAACGCAAATGGATGAAATCCGCTCCTTCGTTTCCGGCTGCCGCAACGATGATCCTGCCCGGGCCGGTCAGATTGCTCAAGGCCTGCTCGAAAAGGCTGGTGCCATCATGCGGCCCGAAATGGCCGCCAAGGCTGAGATTGATGACCGCCGGTTTTCCCATAGCTTGCGCTTTGGAAAAGATGTACGCGCAGCCATCGACGACATCGCTTTCGTCAAAACTGCCTCCGCTATCGGGGTCACGCGTTCCCTTCACAAAAATGACATCGGCTTCCGGTGCCATGCCGGTGTACCCCGTCTGAGTGCGGCCGTTGCCGGCAGCTATTCCTGCCACGTGGGTCCCATGCCCGCCGCCGCCGTTGCCATCAATTTCCTGGCATTGGCCGGCGTCGATCTGGGCTTTCGTGTACTCACGGCCATAAGTGTATCCGGCAGGAGGATTCGAAGTACCGGACATATCCCATAGATATTGGATGCGGCTTTCTCCGGTGCTGGTGGCAAAGTCTTGGTGCTTCCAATCGATGCCGGAGTCGAAGACACCAACCACGACGCCCTTTCCTTTATATCCGCGCGGAAGCCCATTTCCGGCATGAACGGCGTCGGACCCGATTTCCTTATGACTCGCATCGAGGAGTGGACGTGATTTGGTGCTGGCCTGAATGGATTGGGTTTCATGCGATTCGGCAAGTTTTCTGACCGACAGCAGGGGCGCTCTCGCCACCAGAATGTCTGCCGCGATGGTCGAAACATAGCCGCCGCTGGCTTCCACCTGTGCCACCGTGGCTCCGACGTTGTGAGATTTGATAAACACCGAAACGAGCATGACCCCGGCCTTATTCTGCTCCAGGTCTAACAGCGAATTTAATCCGGTGCGCGCCTTGGAGAGTGTCTGGGTCTGATCCGGCGCCTTAACGAGGGCATAGCGCAACAGCGGGTCGATCTTGGGGCTCATCGCACCGCCGGATGCCAATGGCGCATGAATCGTCTTGGATGGCGCCAAATCGGGGGCCTGGTTAAGCCCCTTGAAGCGCGCTCGTTCCTGCGGGTATGCCGCCAAGCTCAGCAACAAGAGCGCGTAAGACATAAACCGTAACTTTTTGAACATAGCTACCTCCGTGTTTTGAGTTTAATGTAACGGTTTGCTTTCCATCGAAAGCTGAAGCTGGGTTACGAAATCCAGGGCAGCAAGCTGGCGTATTTGTTTCGCCGAACACGAGGCGGTAAAGATATCACCGATCACGCTGCCGGCCGTAATGCCCGTCGCCTCGATCGACTTGCGTATGTCGTCCGTGATGAACCGCGAGCATTTGCCGAAGACCCGGATGGTTTCGTCAGCGCCTGCCGAAGCGAGCTTTTGCCTCAGCGGCGCGTCCAATTTCTTGTTGAGCTTGGCCTCCTCCGTGCTCCCAGATTGCGAAGAAGCGCATGCCACAACCAGAAGCGTGCACAAAAGATAAAAAAGAGGTGAGAACATGGCATAAAATTCCATTATTTCAAAATTTTCCAATCCTTAGTCCGGCTGGTCTCCACGATCAGATTTCAAAAACTGTATCCCAGGCTCAACCCGGCCCATGGGGAAAACCCGCCCTGGTCAAAAATGGGCGTAAACCCGATGCGAAAATTGAAGCCACCGGCGCGAGGTTGGTAGCGGTATCCCAAGGTTGCCGTTCCGAGGACGCCAGAGCCTTCAACGCTGCCGACCTCTTTGATATCCGCTGAGACAAAAACCAAGATCACACCGCCGCCGATTTCCAATTTATGGTTGCCACCCTTGAGATAGTTGATCATGATCGGAAGCGTCGTGAGGTCGACCTTTACATCGTCTTCATCCACGTCCAAGGTGGCCTCGTCGACCGGAACGGACATGATGCCAATGCGACCACTCACGGAATTGGAGAACATGCGATCGTAATTCAGCGAGTAAACCGCGCCATTTCCCAGCAGCTCGAGGTAGATGCTGTTTGACGCCTTTTTGCCCTCTTGCGCCCAGGATGTGCCGGGGCAGATGAACAGCAGCGATAGCGCCGTCAGCAAAAGGGCAAATCTTTTGTCGGAACGCGCTCCACGCTGATGAGGGTTGCTGTTAGTGGAAAACATGGGAACCTCTTTTGTGAGAAGCATGAGAAATTAATTGGATTTGTCGTGAACGCTTTCTCGTCCTCGCCTCTCCCTCATGCTGAAAATGCGTGGGCGAGAAAATGTGAATTGTTACTGATGCCAATATAAGCTCGCGAGGCCGCGAACGAATTAGAACCGAAGCTACTTCAACATCTTTCCATCTTTCCTGGCAAGATACCCTTCGCGTCCATCCAGCAGCTTGACTTTGTACCAATCACCGGCGGCGGCGACCAGCTCCAATTCAATCTCTCCCGGCACCTTCACCAAGGTCTGGCTGGCCGGATTGGACTCGGCCTTGATCTCGAAGCGATGCGAGCTCGAGCCATTCACCTGGATTTTGGGAGCGGTTGCCACTTGCATTTGCTCGGCCGAAGCTTGAAAGGTGCGCGCCTGCAAATAAATTTCCAGCGCGTTCAGTTTTTCCCAAAACGCCACTTGCTTCGTAGCGCGTGTTTGGGCTTTGGTGTATTTCTCTTCTTTGCTTTTGAGCTTGGCGGCGAGGGTGTATTGCTCTTGCGCCGGCTTGTAGTTGCCCACAGCCTCGTGCAATACGCCGAGATTGAACAGCGCCGCATGGTTGTAGGGGTCTTGCTCGGCTATCGCAGTGTACAGCACATAAGCTTGATCAAGCTCGTATCGCTCCAACGCTTTCTTGGCGTCTTCTCTGAAGCGTTTGTATTCCTCGCCCTCGATTTTGGCAAACTCCAGTTTTTGCATCTCGAAGCGCGGCGCGAAATAATTGACCAATTCCGCGGCAACCATTTGCAAACCAGCGTCAACCGTGGCTTCAGGCGGCGGCAGCGCCTCGCCGCCGCATCTCTCGGGCTCGTCTTTGTGCTCGCTGTGCCTTGAGCCAATCACCTGGCCGGTTTCCACTTGGATGAGGCGAATTGTGGCGCTGGTGTTGGCGGCCCGGGTGTTGCAATCAACCTGATATTTTACCTTCTTTTTGTTCTCCTCGCGTTCCTTTTCCCTTTTAATCCAGTGATCCTCACAGGAAATCGACAGGCTGCCGGTGATGATGGCATCGACGCCGAGGATTTTGCCGACTTGCGCCGCCTGCGCTTCATCGATGAAACCACTCTGCCCGAGCTGGAGCTCGTTGAGCACTTGCGCGATGCGGCTGCGCTCCACCACGGCGAAAATATTGGTGTGCGCGCCTTGCTGAAAACTTTTGCCATCTTTCGTTCCGCCGAGCCCCAGAAAACCGGTGCCCAGGTCGTGAATGCCGCGGTCATCTTCCAACAACCTCGCGATCATCATATCGGTCAGCTTCACGCCGCTATCGGTGAATTTTTGTTGGTTTTTGCCGGCGTCTTTTTTCGTGAGCGCGTCGAGCAAAGTCTCCACTTCCGATTTCTTCTGCTTCGCCGGCGGATCATCGGCATGGAAGCTGGTCGTCACCGTGAAATCCATGATCGCCACTTTTTTCACGCCTTCGAGCAGTTGCTCGGGCGGTGTGAGAATGAAACACTTGAGATTCTGCGCTCGCGCGATATTCGGAGCGATGAGCGCAGCGACGCCGCAAATCACCAGCGCCATGGTTGCAACGATTTGATTGTAATTAAGACGAAGCTTCATAGCTTCCTCCACATGATTCTGGTAAAGCCGGACTTTCGCTTTGATGCTCTCATCTTTTTAGAGAACTTTCTTGCGAAAGCCCGACTTCGCCTAAATTAGAAAGCGATCTTAATCCCGCCCGTGAGGTGCGGGCCGTTGATGGAAGTGTCTATCGAAGTCTTTTCTCCGGATTCCGGATCGGCCTCTTCGCTGGTGAATTTTCCGAAGACATAACCCAGCTCCGTAAAGAAGGCGAGGTTGCGGCTCGCGCCCAATTCCAGCCCGACAAACGGCTTGCCGATGAAATCACTTCCGGACGATTCCAAAAGCTCGTCAACCGGCTCTTCATTCGGGTCTGTGAAATTGGCCTCAATCCGAAATTGAGTTTTCACCAGCATGACGCCGCCGCTGGCACCGGCATACAAGCGAATTTTGGCTTCCGGTTGGCCAAAATTATACTGCGCGCCCAGCATGATGGGCACGAGGCGAACTTTTTCTGCAAAATTCAAATTCCGCCCACATCCTGAAGATTGATGCTGCCTTGGTCTTGCCAGGAATAAGCTTCGGCACGCAAAGTCAAATGCGGGGATTTCTCGTAATTCAATCTTCCGCCAAACTGCAAACCGCCATTGGGCTTCTGCACATCCACCCCGGGCTGTTCCATCTCGCCTAAAAAATCAACGAGCTTGTCGAGGTCGGCTTTGTAAAAACCGGCCGCCGGCGCCACCGAGAAGCGGCTTTGCGCCGAGGTCAACAGGGGTGTTATCATGACGATGCCCGCAAGCAATATGGCTTTTTTCATCATGAGAATTTTCATCTTGATTGCTCCTATTTTAAGTTTTGTCGTTAATGCGTTCTCGCACTCGCATTTCTTTTTTGCTGAAAATGCGAGGGCGAGAAAGAGTGAATTGTTACTGAGACCAATATAACCTCGCCAACCCGTATAAGAAATAGAACCGAAGGACGAATTTGGCGCTTAGCCACAAGCACCGGGCGCCATTTTAAAGCCGCCACGTAGTCCAAATGGACGAAGGTACGGAGTTGCCAGCCGCAGCGCGATTCCGATAGGCGCGCTTGTCGAGGAAATGCAGGTTGAGCGTTTTCATCTAATTTGCTCCTTTCGCAAAGTTAATTGTGAATGATTTTGGTTTTCTTGCAGTGTCTGCAAATAGGTCCAAATCGCGCGCAGCTCGGTGTCGGTCATTTGTCCAAGCTCGCGCCAGGGCATGTGTTCCGTATTCAACTGTTTTCCAGAAGGCATGAGCAAAAGCGGCCTGCCGTCCACGCCGATACCGTGGCGAATCGCGCGAATCCAATCCATTTTGCTGCGCTGCTTTTGCACGCCACCGCGGCCACTGGTGAGGTTCGTTGCCGCCACGCGGCCAACAGCCCAATCGTCCATCTCGATTCGCCCGCCCAGGTTTTGGCCATGGCACTTCGTGCAGCCGCGCGTCTTGGCGATATGCTCGCCCCATTCCACCGCGCTCGCCTCGGTTGGAATTTTAATGGCAGCGGGGTCAATATGATAAATGCGGTTCATCTGCGCATTGGTGCGCACGTGAATGACGCCGTAAATTATTGCCACAAGTGAGAGCAGGGCGGCGAACCCATAACTAGTATATTTGAGTAATTGCTTCATTGTCGTTTTCCTATGCGTTTTTGAAGTCGGACTTGGGCAATGAGATTCACCGAGCTTGAAGAATCGGCGCGCCCAACTCCGACTTCGCAGAATTAGAAAGCCAGTTTAATTCCGCCCATCACGTGCAGGCCGTTGATCGAAGTATCTTCCGAAGTTTTTTCGCCAGACTGCGGATCAACCCTTTCGATGGTGAATTTTCCAAAGATGTAACCCAGCTCCGAAAAAAGCGCGAGCTTGCGGCTGGCGGCCAATTCCAGCCCGACGAACGGCTTGCCGATAAAATCATTGCCGGACAATTCCGAGTTGATCACCTCCGGCTGGTCATTCGCGACGTTGGTCTTGATCAACGCATGGGATTTCGTCTGCACCAGCACGATGCCGCCGCTGGCGCCGGTATATAAGCGTATTCTTGCTTGCGGTGCGCCGAGATTATACTGCGCGCCAAGCATGATCGGCACCAGACGAACTTTGTTCTCAAAATCGATCGTGCCATCAACATCCTGATATTTACCTGAGGCCTGATCTTGCCAGTAGGAGGTTTCAACGCGAAAAGTCAAATGCGGAGATTTAGCGTAATCCAACCTGCCGCCGAACTGCAAGCCGCCATTAGGCCGTTGCACTTTGAAACCGGCTTTCTCCACTCGGCTCAGCGCTTCCTACATCTTATCGAGATCGGCTTTGTAAATACCGGCCGCCGGTGCAATGGAAAGGCGGCTTTGCGCCGAAGCCAGCAACGGCGTCATCATGAAGGCGATGGCGAGCATCGTAACGTTTTTCGGCATCTGCGTTTTCATCTTTGTTTCTCTTTGCTTGAATTTGTTAGTTTGTCAGAATGAAGTCGGACTTGCGCGGCGACAGCTTGCGAATTTTAAATGTGTTTGTACGCAAGTCCGACTTCGCTTAATTACAGCCAAGCCCGCAGCCTGGCGGCGATGATTTGTTTGGGAATGACTCCGACAATCTGTTCGACAACTCGGCCATTCTTAAAAGACAACAGGACCGGAGGATCTTGAACCCCATATTCCTTTGCTATTCGCGCCTGCGTCTCGATATCCACCCGTCCGATTCTGATTTGCCCGTCGAACTCTTTCGTCAGTTGCTCCAATATCGGCGCGAGTATATGGCAGGCGCCGCACCACTCCGCGCCAAATTCCACCAGCACCGGCGCCGGATTTTCGAGCACTTCTTTTTGAAAGTTCTTATCGGTCAGAATCGTTTGCATTTTTTCATTAAATGTGAATTCTTTGCTTTTTCGGTAAACATTTTTAAACCGCTAATCAACGCGAATGAACGCTAGTATTTTTTATTCGCGTCAATTCACGCTTGGCGCCAAAGGCGCCACGGTTGCCTCTTGTTTGGTTGCGGCTCATCCACGTTGGGAATTTCGTTGTGATAGTTCAATGACAACTCGCGTACTAAAATGAAAAAGCCATTTGGAAATCGCTCCAAATGGCTTTTCAGAAAAGGAGATAACGATTGTTGCTTATTTCAGGCGATTGTGGTCAAAACTTGCGACATACCACGAATTCGCGATATGTCGCGAATTTTGAGTCAAACACAGCTTCATGGCGCGGCTTTTTGTTTCCCAACCGGACTATTTCTGCGGCGTAAGCTCGACTTCGGCAAGTCACTCGACTTTGCCATCAAAATCGGACGATCAAATTGTCAATTTGTGCATCTGCCCAGCAGACTGGTACAACAGAATTCTTTTCGATCTTGGGCGCAGTTTTTATACCTAAGCCAATTATGGTTCCATAACTGTGTTATTGCCGCCGCTAAAATCCTCAATTTTGCCGGTAGGAAATTCCCCAGGCAAATTGGGCCGGGCGGAGTGAGGCCAGTCGGGGAAATTCGTCATGA
>JAKEEU010000442.1 GCA_022616415.1 Candidatus Zhuqueibacterota bacterium
AATTTCCATTTCGATGCCTCCAATTTGCCATATATTGGCTTATTGTTCTTACTTGGCGCTTACGCTTATAATTTTATTATCTACCTAAATACATGCACACGTAAAGTCTCATTTTTGCACACATTCGGCATTGAGGGATTCGAGGGCCTCGGGAAGGCCGGATAAAGCGACGACGCCATCGATCGCAGCATCGCCATCGGCGACTTTTATCTCCAGTTCGGACGCCCTATGCCAGGGGCCCGTCACCAAGCTCGTCGCGTCGCTGGGCAAACGAATCCCCGCGCCGGTGGGAATAATGGTGCCAATAAAACGGGATTTTTGATTTGCGTTTAGCAAGGTGATTTGCGGCCGTGCGTGCGGCGGGAAAGGTTCGACCACCACGATGATTGTTTCGATACCTTGCCTTCCGCATCGCAGCATGAGGCCTGCCAAACGCGGATCGGACCGCGCAAAGTCTGCCGTGTGCAGGATGGCCGACACACTTGGCCCGCCGTTCGCTCCGGCACTTCGCACAATGCGCCAGGAACGGGTATCTTCCGCAGCATCCGTTGATGTGTCCGGGCTAACGCCTTCGCTGATGGGAGGCGCGCCCGCGCCCCGGTTCGCGCCGTCCGCCGCAGCGAATGCTGCGGTGCCAGTGATTGCCCAGAGCGTGCCAGCCAAAACGAGAAACAGCCAATGCCCGCAATGCATCAAGGCAGCCCATCGCCTGAAACATTTCGCTCCACGGAGGAAATTTGGATCGCCGGGCGCCTCGTGATCAGGGGCATGACATATTGTTTATTTTGCTGAATACTGTGGAGAATTGATTGTTTGCCGCTCATTAAGACCACGTCTTAGGGGTTACTCGCAGTCTGGAATAGCTTCCGCATCGAGGCTTGAGGAAATCCCAATTTGATGTTAGAAGGTAAAAAAATCAAATCCAATTGAACGATTAATAGGCTTTCCTGACGACTGAGATTAGTTTTCAATTCTTTGATTATAAGAGGCAATGAATGTTTCTTAGCAGCTTAGATGATCTCGCAGAACCTCGGATCCGTACCGAATCTGACTCGCAGATTGTTAAACAATTCAAAGTCTCCTACCGGAAAATTGAATTTCTTGCTTTGATTGTTGATCTGTTACTTCTTATATCTGCCAGCATATTTGGAAAAATCATTTCTCAATATGTTTGGATTGAAAACCTTGCTTCGGCCGAAGCGTGCTTGGCAGCCGGGATTGTCAACGGCTTATTATACATCAATATGGTTCATCTGAGCCGCCTGTACAAGCTTCCGGTTCTACTCATGCCGCTAGCGTATCTGGGCCGCCTTTTGACCATTTTTGCCGCGACGGCCATACTGGTGACCGGTTGCC
>JAKEEU010000048.1 GCA_022616415.1 Candidatus Zhuqueibacterota bacterium
AATTGTTTTGCCCTAAATTTTCATGCCGCGCGCGACACCCGATAATCATGAAAATGATTTCGAAGCGAAGCCAGGCGCGACGTAATTTTTCTTTTATCGTATCAAGTTTATAACGATATTAACCAAGGCAGAATTCTCAGATCGTTAAACCAATTGGCGTTTTAAAACCCGCCCCTAAATTTGACTCGGTTGGCTCGGATGCATCCATAATTGTCGGCCCATGAGGTCTTGGGACCACGCAGAGGAAAGTATCATCTTTAACTTTTTTAAAGAGCCAACGTTTTCTGCCAAAGTTTATCATCTGAACCTGAAGAGATGAATCATGTTCAATCTCATTCGTCAACGCTGCTGCGGCCTGGATGTGCATCAAGCCATCGTCTGGGCGTGTCTGATGATTGTCCAAGCGGATGGCAGCATTGCCAAGACCATTCGCCGTTTTACCACCATGACCAATGACCTGCTGAAGTTGCGCGATTGGCTCGAAGAGAACCAGTGCCAATACGTGGTCATGGAAAGTACAGGTGTTTATTGGAAACCGATCTACAACATTCTGGAAGACGTCGCCGAGATCACGCTGGCCAATGCCCATCAAGTCAAGAACCTTCCCGGCCGCAAAACCGATGTGAAGGACTGCGAATGGCTGGCGCAAATGCATCTGTGTGGTCTCGTCCGTGCGAGCTTTGTGCCGCCGCGCCCGATTCGTGATCTTCGCGAGTTGACCCGCCGCCGCCGGAAATTGGTTGACAATGCCAACTCGGAAAAGAATCGGATTCAAAAGATTCTTGAAGATGCCAACATCAAACTCTCGGCAGTGGTCAGCCGAATCTGGGGCGTTTCCTGTCGCGAGATGCTCGAAGCGCTGATCTCGGGCGGCTATACGCCGGAGGAAATGGCCAACTTTGCTCGCGCCCGCATGCGAAAAAAACTTCCAGAACTCAAGGAAGCGCTCACCGGCAAGATCACCGATGAGCATCGGTTTATCTTAACCCAATGTATGGAACACATCCAGTTTTTGGAAAAGCAAATCGCGGCGATCGAAGAACAGATTGATGAAAAGCTGAAAGCTTATGCCGAGGTCTATGAATGCTTAATGAGCATTCCGTTTTTCGCGAAGATTTCCACCGCCGGCTTCATCGCCGAAATGGGCGCTGACATGTCGCCGTTTTTAACGGGCGCGCACGCGGCATCATGGGCCGGCCTCTGTCCCGGCAACCATGAAAGCGCGGGGAAAAGAAAGAGCGGCAAAACCCGACACGGCAACAAGTATTTAGAAAGCCTGGCCGTGGAAGTGGCGTGGGCAGCCATTCGCCGAAAAGACACTTACCTGCGGGCCAAATTCCAACGTCTGGCTTATCGTCGCGGCCCACGCAAAGCCATTCTGGCGATTGCTCACAGCATCATCAAGATCGTGTATCATCTTATCAAAGAACGTGTCTGTTACCTCGAACCGGAGATCAAAGAACCACCTGAACCGCAAAAACGAAAAATGATGGAAAAACATCTCAAAGCTTTAGAGCGCTTGGGCTATAAAGTTGAAATAGCTTTGGCAACCGATATGCAATTACAGGTGGCTTAGTTATTCTTTTGGTGGATCAATATACCACCAGCACCTTTTATTTTCAGAGGAAT
>JAKEEU010000443.1 GCA_022616415.1 Candidatus Zhuqueibacterota bacterium
ACCGCAGGGGAGCCTGAAAAGGCTCCTATTGCTTACACTCTTTCCAGGCAGCTCATTGTTAATAAAACGCTTAAATCAAACTAGCCTGACGGTAATGGGGTAGGGCTACGATAATTTATCCAAAATCTTGAGATAATCAAACGCCACTTGCTCGCGCACCTCGGCGAGATTGACCCAGCGCACCCACCCCTCGCCGGAATCACTCAGGGCGCCGCCGGCCACGCGCCCCTCGTATACGATATCCACCGCGTGAATCCAAATTCCCGGGCGTTTGCCGGAAAGCGTGCCCAGAAATCCCGTAATCTCCGAATTCAAGAAAGAAGATTTTCATTCTTCGCCCAGCCGTTCCTGAATGTTCTGCCAGGTCTGCAAAAAGAACGGATGCCCGGGAGAAATTTCCAACGCCCGCAGGCAATAATCCTGCGCTTTGTCCAAATCGACGTCGTCGGTATAAAGATAACTGGCGGCAAGATCGTTATAGATGAGCGCATTCTGCGGATCAATTTTGATCGCGCGGTACAAAGTCTCCCGGCCTTTTTCCACTTCGCCGCTCAGGCAGCGCATCCAGCCGAGATTGCGCAGCACTTCGTCGTCGTTGGGTTGCATCCGTTCGGCTGCTTCCAGTTCGGCAACCCCTTCACGCAATGCAAAGGCGCGGCCCAGAGCATTGCCCAAAGCAAAACGGATCTCGAAGTTGCCGGGATTCAATTCTTTGGCTTTTTTCAGGGGAGAGACGGCAACTTCCGAATGGCCGACTTCACTGAGAATTTGTCCGGCCGTGAGCAATATTTGCCACGACTGTGGGATAAGTTTCGAGCCCTCTTTCAGGGTTTCCAGCGCCTCTTGCACTTTGCCGGCAAGCGCCAGCTCCTTGGATTTTTGGAGATATTCGTTCTCGTCCATGACTTTGACCCCGTTTTTTGAAATCAGTTTTCATAACAGACGAGTCGTCCCCCGCGCCGCATCCTTATTTTTAAAATGACGCGGGGCGGAGTGTGCGACGTGGCGTTACCGGTTCCGCACGATCATCGTATAAACCTTTTTCATCTCGTCCCGCTTGAAATGCGGCGACAGCGCGCGCATCACTTCCGCCTTTTGGTCGTGAATTGACTTGCCCAGCTTGTCATATTCCGCCAACACTTTTTCCTTGAACTCAAATTCATATTTAACCTGCTTGATGCAGTTTTCGATGTGCGACCGAAACGCTTCGATCTCGCGCATTTGATAGTCTTCGAGCAGCAGCGGCAGAAGCGTATCGTAATTCAAATCGTCGCTGGTTTCGAGGAAATTCCAGCACGTGGCGATCACCGCCTTCTTGTTGATGCCGGCGGCCCAGTGAATTTCTTCCACCGATTCGGGCTTGCATTTCCACATGGAGACGCGGCCATCGGGTTCTTCGACGTACCAGACGGTTCCCTCGATGCCGGTCAACTTGTCGTCTTCAACGGGGCGATTGCGCTTTTCCATCTCGGCGCGAATTTCGGCATATTTTGCCACCGGATCTTCGCCGGCAACCAACTCACCCACCAGCGGCGCGCCAGGCACGCCGAGCAGATCGAGCTTGAACAGCGGCACGATGCTCGCATCGCGGCGAACGCCGAACAGCGCCACCACCGCCAGATCGACGTCGTACACCATCAAATGCGTGTTGCGGCTGCCGTACATTTCGAAGCTGATATGGCAATCATTCGCTTCGACCAATTGCGGAATGGTGGGATGCTTTTGCAGCAGCTCGCGCCATAAGTCGAGAAAAGGGCCCCACCGGCTGTTGCGCAGCGTCGGCGCCAGGCGCAGCTTGTACGTGAGGTGCCAGCGCCCCTCGCCGTCACGATAGCGATACGCGAGCACGTTGGTGCCGTCCAGCTTTTCGTAGAGATAAATTTTTTTGAGCGGCGGGAAATGGAATTTGCCGTCTTTGCCGAAGGGATAGTGCAATTTCGGCGTCGCTAGGATGATTTGCGGCGCCGCCGCTTCACCGGCGTGCGTGATCACGAGCGCGCCGTAGCGATGATCCGGCTTTTGGCAGAGAAATCCGCACAACCGCAAATTTTCGTTGAAGGGATCTTCCACGTCGAAGGCGTGCAGCCACTTCGCGTCGAGGCCGATGAGCTGGGTGGCGGTGGCAAGAGATTGTGCTTCGTTGTCTATGTTCATTTTCATTGAGTGTGAAGTTCAATGATGCAAGATCAAGACAGACGAGGCCGCCTGCGCTGTGTAACTTGCCACTTGCAACTTGCTCCTACTCTTCTTTAAACGCGCGGTACTCTTCCGGCGTGTAGGCGATCAAGCTGAGAACGCGGCGCTGCTCGGATTGTCTCAGCTTGTCTTCGAGAATATCCCAGACTTTATCCTGGCGGTCGGCGTCGTCGGTTCCCGCGAAGCTTTCGGAAATGATCACGCCTTTCACGCGCTCGCCGTCCGGCGACGGCTCCAGAATAATTTCCTGCGCTGAGGGAAATTCATCGTTCAGCACGCTCTTCAGCTTGGCGATGAACTCATTCAGCAGCGGCAGCTTTTCTTCGCGATCGGCCACGGCCGCCTCCGCCGCGTTCATCTTTTGGCTTTTCAACTCCGCCAAAACATCGTCCCACGAGCTGTCGTCGGGGAGCCGCGAAATCAATTTCAAGGCTTGTTGTTTTATAGTGTCCACTTTCACCTCCTCAAACTTTGTACAAATGTGCCACATACTCTTCATAACCGTTGTAAAGCAGAGTCGGCCGGCGTGGCCCGCCGGGGATCGGCTGTTCCGTCGCCTGCGACCAGCGCGGATGCGGCACTTTGGGGTTCACATTGGAAAGAAAATCGTACTCGTTCGGCGCGATGTCATTCCAAAACGTCGGTGGTTGTTTGTCGGTAAATTCGATTTTGACGATCGACTTGATGCTTTTGTAGCCGTATTTCCACGGCGTCACCAGGCGAATCGGCGCGCCGTTTTGTTTCGGCAGCTCATGGCCGTAAATGCCGATCACCAGCATCGTCAACTCATTCATCGCCTCGTCCATGCGCAGACCTTCATAATAGGGCCACGGATACCACGACTGCGTGCGCATACCCGGCGCCTGCTCCGGCTTGTTGAAGCTGACCATGCGCACGAATTTTGCCGAAGACGACGGCTGCACCAAATCGATGAAGGCTTTCATCGGCAAGCCGGTCCACGGCACCGCCATCGACCACGCCTCGACGCAGCGATGGCGATACAGCCGCTCTTCGACCGGCATCACGCGAATCAACTCGTCGACGCCGTAGGTTTTCGGCTTCGCCACCATGCCGGTGACTTCGACAGTCCACGGGCGAATTTGAAATTTTTCGACCAGATCGGCGACGCGCTCCTTGTCGGTCGTAAATTCGTAAAAATTGTTGTAATGCGCCGTGGCCGATTCATCGGTGAGCGGCCGGTCGAGCACATATTTCGGATTGCGCTTGGCCGGATAGATCTTGTCGTTGTCGCCGCGATGATCCAAAATCGCCGCGGCAACGCGATCCCAGCCCGACAATGTGACGGCGGCGCCAATGCCGGCAATACCTAATTTTTTGACGAACTGCCGGCGGTTGGTGAAAATTTCTTCCGGCGTGGCTTCGCGCTCGGGAATTTCCCAACCACGCGGGATTTTAATCAACATGCTGCTGGCTCCTTTTTAGGAGATGGGATAAATTAAGTTGACCGTTTTATGTTTTGCCGAAACTGAATTGTGGGGATGAAACGGCCAACTTGTTCTATCCCGCCTCCTGAACTTATAGTCAATTTAATTCGTTCACGGAGAAAAGCAAGCAGAAATTGTTTTTTCTTGAAAAAAAAGCAGCGCCCTGCCGGTTGAGGTAAACGGTTGTCAAGCCAATTGGCGCGTTTAAAACTTTCCTCTTGC
This sequence comes from Candidatus Zhuqueibacterota bacterium, assembly GCA_022616415.1. Lineage (GTDB taxonomy): Bacteria > Zhuqueibacterota > Zhuqueibacteria > Zhuqueibacterales > Zhuqueibacteraceae > Zhuqueibacter. The sequence continues at coordinate 3,864 of JAKEEU010000443.1, forward strand.
ATTTGGGGAAAGCCATTTTTTATATTTTTATAACTTTTGACCAAATTTCATTTCAAAGAGGCGAAAATGAGCAATTATCTTTTAGCCACCGGCGCCATCTGGCTCGCCGTCGCGGTCATTTCCAGTATCGGCCACCTCGTCGTGCTCGGCAGCGTTTATAAAAACATGGCCGGGCTGCTCGACGAGCAAACCGGAAAACGGCGTCTGCCCTTGTACTACATCGGCAGCCTGGCTTTTGCGTTGGTCTTCGCGTATTTGCTGCGCATGGCGTGGCCGGCGGATGTTCCCCTGACGAGCGGCGCACTGTTCGGTTTGATGACGGGATTGGCGATTTATATTCCGAGCGCGCTCAATCAATTTGCGACATTTCCCTATCCGGCAAAGATGGTGATTGGCGGCGCGGTTATCGGCATTTTGCAAACGACAGTGGCGGGACTGATCGGGGGGTTGGTTTTGTAGAACAGAAGCGGGGCGAAGTCGGACTTGGTCAGAGAAATTTTCTAAAATTTGAAAAATCGCCGAGACCAAGTCCGACTTCACATTCATACAGGAGAACGCCATGAACCGGCGCATGAAGTTTCTCACCGGCGAAACCTATCATCTCTTCAACCGCGGGAACCGCAAGGCTGAGATCTTTCACGACCGCGAGGATTATCTGCATTTTCTCCGGCAGCTTCGCGATTATTTGCAGGAATTTCCCATGACGCTCATCGCCTATTGCTTGATGCCGAATTATTTTCATCTGCTCGCGCAGCAAGACGGCGACGGCGCGATTTCCGGCATTGTGCAAACGACGGTGGCGGGGCTGATTGGCGGGGTGGTTTTATAGCGGGAGTTTGTGGTTGTAAATCACGAACGATACACTAAAGCATCAAAAACTGCATTCGGTTTCATGGCACTACACAAGAAATTTCAGTTGACAGATTTACATACCTTGTGAAACTTTCGGGACGTTCTTTTGTCGAAATTTAATCATCCGACAACGGCCGCTCCCCGGCAATTTGTTTTTCAAATGAACGAGCGGACGGGATCAACATTCGGAAAAACCTCCTGCAAAATGCGGTCGATGAACAGGCCAATGGGCAGGAGATTCAAGATCAAAAGCAGTAGAATCACTCCGCAGAAAATGTTCGTGGCCAGATTTCTGTACCAGAGTATCGATCTGGCTGTCGCCTTCCAGATATGTTGGATGAGTTCTTCGGTGGGAAAACGCGGCTTAACATTGTGAACGCGGCAGCAATGTCGATAAGCGTTTTCCAGGAGGTGGTTTGGTTTCGTGTACGCATGATTTCACAGAACAATATTTTCTCTTGACCGTAGAGCTTGTCCCATAGAAATCCGCGTCGAAATCTGTGAATTTATGCGTATGAAATTTATGCTTCTGCTTAGACCTCATCCTTCCTGACAAAAACGCAGAAATAATTTCAGCGTACCGGCGCGGGATGAGGTTGGGCCATGACTTTGAAAAAAATCGGAAACTGAAAAGTGTCCATCGTCTTGGGTGCCAGGGCGTTAAGCTCTGTGTACAGCTCGACGGCGGCCCGGCGATTGGATCAGAGCGATCCCCGCGAGCCAAGCTGGTGCTGACCAATGAACGTGGTGCAGATGAACTCGTCGCCCTTTTTATTTTTATATACACTTGCATTTCTCCGAAATTCGCTTATACTTTTTATAAACTCAAAACCATGCGGAGGAAATATGAACCAGCATCGCAGCGGTAAAATTCAAATGCAGATCTCGCTTGTTGTCCTAATTTGGGCGAGCCTGACTTTTAGCCAGGAAGGCGTGCCACTTTTCAGCAAGGATTTCACGCCGGAGGAATTTGCCAAGCGCCGCAGCGCCGTGTACGATGCCATCGGTGCGAATGCACTGGCCGTCTTGCAAGGCGCGCCGGGTCCGGTGGGTTATGTGCGCTTTCGGCAATCGAACGAGTTTTATTATCTTTGCGGCATCGAGGTGCCGCACGCGTATTTGCTGCTCGACGGCGCTCAGCGCCGCGCCTCACTTTATCTACCGCACCGCAACGAAGGGCGCGAGCGCAGCGAAGGCAAAATGCTTTCCGCCGAAGACGCCGAGTTGGTGAAGCAACTCAGCGGCATCGACGCGGTTTTTGCGACCGAGATGCTCGGCGAGCATTTGGCGCGATTAGCGCACACCGCCGCGAAGCACACGCTCTTCACGCCATTCAGCCCGGCCGAAGGTTTTGCCACCAGCCGCGATTTAGCGCTGCGCGCGATCAGCGACATGGCCAACGATCCTTGGGATGGCCGCCCTTCCCGCGAAGGCCATTTCGTCGATTTGCTCCGCAGACGTTTTCCCCATTTTGAGATCAATAATCTCACGCCGATTTTGGATCAACTGCGGCTCATCAAAAGCCCGGCAGAGATTGCGCTGATTCGCAGAGCCACGCAGCTCTCCGGCTGGGCGCTGATGGAAGGCATGCGCTCGACCAAGCCCGGCCTTTTCGAATACGAGCTGGATGCGATGGCCAAATTCGTTTACTATCGCAACGGCGCGCAAGGCGAGGCGTATTATTCTCTCATCGCCAGCGCCGGCAACGCGTGGTATCCGCATTACAACGCCGGCAAGCGCCAAATGCAGGACGGCGATTTTCTGCTGATGGATTTTGCGCCGGACGTCGGCTACTACATGAGCGACGTGACGCGGATGTGGCCGGTCAATGGCAAGTTCAATGCGTGGCAGCGCGAGCTGTATGATTTTTATCTCGGCTGCTATCAGGCGATTTTGAAGGCGATTCGCCCCGGCGTGACGGCGGCAGCGATCAAACAGGAAGCGAGTAAAATCATGGAGGATATTTTGAAACAGGCTAAATTTTCCAAGCCGCATTACGAGAAAGCCGCGCGTGAGTTTGTGGAATCCTATCGCGCCGCGGCCGGCAATCCCGAGACGTACATGGGACATTGGGTCGGCATGGCGACACACGACGTCGGCACGCACACCGGGCCGCTGCAGCCCGGCATGGTTTTCACCATCGAACCGGCGCTGCGCGTGCCAGAGGAGAAAATCTACATCCGCCTCGAAGACGTCATCATCATCACTGAGACGGGCAAAGAAATCTTGTCCGATTTTGTGCCGATGGATCGCGCCGGCATCGAGAAAATAATGATGGAAAAAGGGATTTTGGAAACGTATGCGCCGGCACAGCTCACGAGCAAGTGAACAATCCGATGTACGTCGGCATTTTAACGCTGCTCGCCGGCGAAGCCCGGCTTTTTGCCTCGCGCCAATTACTCATTTATGGCGGCGCGATCTTTTTGCTTTTTAATCTCTTCGTTATTTTTTACGAAGAGCCGGCGCTGCGGCAAAAGTTTGGCGAATCCTACCGCCGCTATTGCGAGACGGTGCCGCGATGGCCAAAAGCTGCGGCGCTTCCCACCTAATTTGTTGCAAACATCACCGGCACCCGGACGGTAGCGGTGACCGGAGCGCCTTTGCGGCGAGCCGGCTTCCAGCTCACGCGCGCCACGGCCAACATCGCTTCGGAATCCATCCCGGCGTAGCCGGAGCTTTGGGCGATTTTGGTGGCAATGACGCGGCCATTGCTGTTGATGGTCGCCTCGACGATGACTTCGCCTTCCTTGTTTCCTTTCGAAACTTCGTCCGGTTCACGCAATGCCGCTTGAATCGCCTCGATTCCACCCACCGGCTCCGGCGGAGAGTCGATATTTTTTGAAATCGTCTCGATGAATTCGGCGGTTTTTTCGTTTTGGTGACGGGGTTTTGGGCGGGCGGCGCAACTCAAGAGGCTGAAGGTGAGCAACAGCGTGATGATGGTTTTCATGGTTTCGCTGTAATGAGAGCAAAAAGGCTTGCAAATGCAAACCCGGTTGGTTAAATTGAACCCAATTCAATATTAATCAAATTTTACACAAAAGCAAGTCCGAAATGCCCGCGCTCTCTTCAAGCTTTTAAAAAGGAAAATCATCGACGCCGTCGGGTTATGGTTGGTTAAAGTGGAATACACCCATGCTCCGCTTCGTGATCATTGCAATCGTCGTTATCATTCTTATTATACTGCTGGTGCGTCTTTTTGAGCGCCAAATGGTTTTCTTCCCGAGCAAATATCCCGCCGGCTTCCGGCAACTGCAAAATGCCGGACTCGATTTGAAGGATGTTTGGTTCGCTGCCGCGGACGGGGTGAAATTGCACGGCTGGTTCGTGCCGCACGCCCAACCGCAAGCTGCGCTGCTGATGTGCCACGGCAATGCGGGCAATGTGAGCGACCGTTATGAATGGTTGGAAATGCTGCACGCGCAAGTGCCGGCAAATCTCTTCATCTTTGATTATCGCGGTTTCGGACGTAGCGAAGGCGCTCCCACTGAAGAAGGTTGCTACCTTGACGCCGTGGCGGCGCTCCAATGGTTGGCGGCGCAAAAGCCTGAATTGCCGATCGTCGTACACGGCCATTCGCTCGGCAGCGCCGTCGCCGTGGAGTTGGCGCATCGTTTATCAGATCGCGCGCCGGCTGGTCTTATTCTCGAATCCGGTTTCACCAACGCCACTGATATGGGCAAATTGATGTTTGGGCCAATTCCACTATATTGGCTGACGAGCATGAAATGGGCGAGCGACAAAAAGATTGGCGCGATTACGATTCCCAAGCTATTCTTGCACGGCGAGCACGATTCGATCATTCCGCTGCGGCTCGGGCAAAAACTCTTCGATGCCGCTGCGCCGCCCAAAGAATTTGCGGTGCTCGCTCGTGCGAATCATAACGATACTTTCGTCGCGGGGGGAGATGAGTATTACCGAGTTATTCGTGATTTTGTGAGGCGTTGTGTTTCGAGGGGTGGGCTGGCAAAATAAGGGCATTGATAATAATCGAATGGCAAGGCTAATTGATCACCCAGCAAGCAAAATGAACCGACAACCGCATTCCCTCCCTTTCTCCTTCCGCTTCAAATGGAAACTGCAGACCAATCGTTTAAGTCTGCTGCTCGACGAGAAACGCCGGCAAGGCATAAAAATTTTCGATCTCACCGAGTCCAATCCGACTGCTGCCGGATTGGATTATCCCGCTGAGGAAATTCTGCAGACGCTCAGGCAACCGGCGGCTTTGCGATACGAGCCTCACCCGCGCGGCTTGCTCATCGCGCGCCAAGCCGTAGCGGAATATTATCAGCAGCGCGGTGAGAATATCGATCCGGATCAAATTCATCTGACCGTAAGCACGAGCGAAGCGTATATGTTTCTATTCAAGCTGCTTGCAGACGGCGGCCAAAACGTGCTCGTGCCGCAACCGAGCTATCCGCTGTTTGAATTTCTGGCTGGATTCGAAGGCGTAGAGTTGGCGCCATACCGGTTGGTTTATCACGAAGAAAAAGAAGAATGGCGAATTGATTTTGACTCGGTGACCGCCGCCATCAACTCGCAAACGCGCGCCATCATGTTGGTCAATCCCAACAACCCAACCGGTTCTTTCGTCAAGCGGGATGAATGGGCCGAATTGAATCGGCTTTGCGCCGAGCATCAACTGGCGCTCATCGTCGACGAAGTTTTCTCGGATTATGCTTTTGGTGCCGATCCAGCACTAATTTCAACACTTGCTGGTAACTCTGAAGTGCTGAAGTTTGTATTGAGCGGACTTTCAAAAATTCTCGGCCTGCCACAAATGAAGCTCGGCTGGATCGTGATCAGTGGTCCCGATGATTGGCGGCGCCAAGCCCAGGAATATATCGACCTGCTCGCCGACACTTATCTTTCGGTGAGCACGCCGATTCAGCACGCCGCGCCGCAGTGGTTGAAATTGCAAACGCTTTTGCAAAATCAAATTAAAGAGCGGACAAAAGCCAATCTCGAATTTCTCCAAGCACAATTCGCCAACCATCAGAATTATCGTCTGCTTCGCACTGAGGGTGGTTGGTATGCCGTCATCGCATTGCCTTTTCTGCAGCGGGAAGAAAATTTTGTTTACCCTCGATCACGACAACGTGTTGGTGCATCCCGGCTATTTTTTTGATTTCCCTCATGAAGGTTTTCTGGTCGTGAGCCTTTTGCCGCCGCCGGAGATTTTTCGTGAAGGTGCCACCCATTTATGGGAACGAATCCATAGAATGTTTCAATTCTAGCCGATTTTTGCGGTTCAAGTTTTTCAGGGAGGAGAACATGAACGCGTTTCTCAAAACTGCCGAGACTTATACGCAGGGCACAAAAACACTGCCGCAGCGCTATTTCACCTCGCCGGAGGTTTTTGCCGAAGAGCAGGAGCGCATTTTTTCCAAGCACTGGCTGTGCGTCGGACATCAAAATCATATTGCGCAACCCGGTGATTACTTCGTGCAGGAAGTTGCGAAAGAGAGTCTGATTATTTTGCGCGACCGCCGCGGCGAAATTCGCGGATTCTACAATCTGTGTCGCCATCGCGGCACGCGCATTTGCGAGAATGATAATGGCCGGTTCCGCGAGTCGATTCAATGCCCATATCACGCCTGGACGTACGGCCTCGACGGACGGCTCATCGGCGCGCCGCACATGACTCAAATCGAAAATTTCGATAAAACGCAGTACCCACTTTATGCTGTAAATCTGGCGTTGTGGGAAGGCTTCATCTTTGTTAACTTGGCGACGCAACCGGAGCCGTTTGAATCGGTGTTTGCGCCCCTTCTCAACAAATTCACGCACTGGAACCTGCCCAAGCTGAGATCAGCGAAACGTATTGAATACGACGTGCGCGCGAATTGGAAGCTGATCTTCGAGAATTACTCCGAGTGTTATCATTGTCCGACCGTGCATCCGATGCTGGCGAAGCTCACACCCTACGACGCGGCGGAAAACGACTTATACGAAGGGCCGTTTCTCGGCGGCTTCATGCCCATTCCCAAAGCCGGCAGCGTGACGATGAGCGGAAATGCCTGCGCTTTGCCGGTCGGCAACATCAACGAAGAAGATCACCACCGTGTTTTTTATTACTCAATTTTTCCGGACATGCTGTTGAGCATGCATCCGGATTACGTAATGGCACACACCGTTTGGCCGCAGTCGCCGGAACGTGTGATCATCTTTTGTGACTGGCTCTTTCATCCCGAGGCGTTTGATCATCCCAACTTCAATCCGAACGATGCCATTGACTTTTGGGACATGACGAACCGGCAGGATTGGCACGTGTGCGAGCTGAGCCAGCAGGGCATTTCGTCTCGCCGGTATCAGCCCGGCCCGTATTCGCCGCGCGAGAGCATTCCAGCGGCGTTCGATCGGGAATATTTACGCGTGTTCGGACAAGCAAAATAATCCATAGCTCTTCAGCCATCATCCAGCATGTCATTCTGGAAGAATCCTTTTTCACACTAGCACAGTGCTCAAAATAAAAAAGATTCCTACGGAATGACAGCCTCGTTGGGGACTTGGATAGTTACAATAATTCGTGAGAAATCTCAATACTTTTTCATCACATGGAAACACCGGGATGGCTTTATAAAATCACTTGGCCGTGGACGCATTATCTGATCACCAATCTTACCGTCACGGTGGGTTATATTTTCTTTCATCTATTTAACCGCACGAAGGTGATCGGCCGCAAGAACGTTCCACAGCGGGCCAATACGTTGTTGGTTTGCAACCACCAATCCATGATTGACAGTTTCCTCATCGGGCTTTGCTGTTTCTATCCCCGCTCGCTCATCCGGCCGTCTCTTATTCCCTGGAGCCCGGCCGCCGAGGAGAATTTTTATCGCACTCCTTTCTTGTCCTGGCTGGCGGATAATTGGAAGTGCATTCCCGTCAAAAAGGGACGCAAAGACCTCAGCGCCCTGCGCAAGATGGCTGAGGCCATAAAAAAATCTCCCATGATTCTTTTTCCGGAGGGCACCCGTTCCCGCGATGGCTCGATTGGAAGCAGCCGGCCAGGAGTGGGAATGCTGATCCTGGAGAGCCGCCCCACAGTTGTGCCCGTGTATATTGAAGGAATGAATCAAATTCTCCCGGTTGGCACTGTGCTTCCAAGATTCTTTAAAAAAATTTACGTGGTTTATGGGAAGCCTCTGGATTTATCGGAATTCTATGGATGGGAGAAAACCAAAGCGCGAGCTGAAGCGATCACCGAACGCGTGATGCAAGCGATCCGGGCATTGCGTGATCAGGTTCATGGTTTAAAGAACGTTTAACCATTCTGCCGTGTCTCGACCCTCGAAAAAGCAATTTGTATCCAGTGCGAGCTCGCTGACGCTTCCGGATTACTTGCGCCCCAGCCTGAAGCTCCTCTTCATCGGCTTGAACCCCGGGCTTTATTCCGCCCGCGCCGGAAAATATTTCGCCCGTAAGACCAATCGGTTTTGGCCGGCGCTGTCGGCCTCGCGCTTTTTCGGCAGCGAAGTGACGGCGGGCGATGAAAAAAGGCTTTTTGAGAGAGGCATCGGTTTCACCGATGTTGTCAAACGCGCCACCGCACAAATCGATGAATTAACCCGAGACGAAATTACGGCTGGCGCTAAAATGCTGCGCCGCAAGCTCGAGAAATTTTCGCCACGCGTTGCCTGCTTCATCGGGCTCACCGGTTTTCGTTGGGTTTTTGAGGTGCCGGTTAAAACCAAAATAATGCCCGGGCCGCAGAGTGAACGCATCGGCGCCACCCGCATCTACGTTTTGCCTTCGACCAGTCCGGCCAACGCGCACTTTTCTTTCGGACAAATCGTTGAGGAATTTCGCCGTTTGCAGGCATGGCTTAAAAGCGCAAATATAACTTTTGAGATCTGATTCAGCATAACAATTCGGGAAACCGTCCGGACACTTCGCAGGTTGAACAAAGTTATCCACGAAACTTCCGTCATTCTCGCACTAAAGCGTCCAGACGGTGAATAACTGCATTCCAGCTTTTATGTTCTTGCTCCACTTAGTTAGTATGATAGCATTAAATAAAATCACCTTCTTGGCTTTTTCAAAGGGGGCGCGGACTTTCTTGTCCGCGATGCGCGTGGACTAGAAAGTCCACACTCCCCTCAAACTGGAGGAGAAAGATCATGAAAGCTTCATCAGTACAGGCAGCGAGCTGGCAAAAACCGCCGGCAACATTTCTCGGCCGGCTCAAATATCTTGGCCCCGGCTTGATCGTCAGCGGCTCGATTGTCGGCTCGGGTGAATTGATCGCCACCACCGCTCTGGGTGCGAAAGTCGGTTTTGTCGCGCTGTGGGTCATCTTGCTCAGTTGCGTTATCAAAGTGGTGGTGCAGGAAGAGTTGGGGCGTTACACGATGTCTTCCGGCGAAACCACGTTTCGCGCCCTTGACAAAGTGCCGGGGCGGATCGGGCCGACCTCGTGGGTGGTCTGGTGCTGGGCGATCATGTTTCTCGGGCTCACGCTGCTCAGCGGCGGCATTGTTGGCGGCGTCGGCCAGGTGATGTACCTCGCCTTTCCACAATTGCATTCCAACTTGTGGATGCTCATCATCGCCGCGCTCACTGCCGGCATTTTGATTGCTATCGGAAGATTCGGATTCATTCAACGCGCCGCTGCCGTATTGGTTTTCACGTTCACCTTGCTCACCCTGGCTTGCGCCATTTTGTTGCAGTGGACGCCTTACGCCGTGCATTGGGTGGACGTCGTTGACGGATTAAAACTGAAAATGCCGCCGCACGGATTGCAGGTTGCCTTTGCCGTTTTCGGCATCACCGGCATCAGCGCGGCCGAGCTTGTCATGTATCCTTACTGGTGTCTCGAGAAAGGCTACGCGCGTCATGTCGGCCAGCGCGATGAAACGGAAGCGTGGCCGGTTCGCGCCCGGGGCTGGTTGAGAGTGCTGAAACTCGATGTGCTGGTCGCCATGATTTTCTATACGATTGCGACCGTGGCGTTTTATTTTCTCGGCGCCGCGATTCTTCACGCGCAAGGTTCAGTGCCGGAAGGCAGTGAGATGGTGCGGACGCTGTCACAGCTTTATACGGCGACGCTGGGGCCGGGAGCTTTGATATTATTTTTAGCCGGCGCTTTCGCAGTGTTGTACTCGACCCTGTTCGTCCATGCCGCTTCTTATCCACGGCTGCTGATCGATTTCTTCGAGCTGCTCGGTATACTGCGCGTCGGCAACGATGAAAAGAAACGCTGGAAGTGGCTGCGTATTTTTACGCTATTGCTCATTTCGCTTTACGTCTTCTGGTATTTGCTGCTGGAAGTGCCGGTGACGATGGTGTTGATCAGCGGCGTCTTGCAATCTTTCATGCTGCCCCTCCTGGCCGGATCGGCGCTGTATTTGCGCTACAAACATCTCGATCATCGTATCAAACCTTCCAAGACGATCAGTTTTTTACTATGGATATCGGCAATCGCGATGTTGGCATTTGCCATTTATAGTTTCATCACGTTGTTGCAGAAATTATGAACGCCGCACTGCATAAAATGTAGGGCGCAAAACGTAACATGTGAAGTGAGGAGGAGAGATGCATATCCTGCGAGCCGTTTTTCCATTTATCATCGCCGGACTCATTATTATCGCCGGAGCTTATGCTTATCAAAAAATCCGTCCCAAACTTCCGAAGAGAGTGGTTATCAAGACCGCGTCGTTGGGCGGCGTCTATCACCAAATCGCCGAGAATGGACTCAAGCCGTTCTTCAAGCAGCGCGGCGTCAAGGTCGTCGTCGAATCCACCAACGGCTCGCTGGAAAATTTGGACTATTTGGAAAAGGGCGAGGCTGATCTGGTTTTTTTTCAAAGCGGCTCGGGCGGCAAATCGCAACGTGCGCGGGTAGTGAGCGCGCTATTCACTGAATACACGCTGTTTATCGTGCCGAAAAATTCAAAGATTCATAGCGTCAAGGATTTGCGCGGCAAGCGGGTGGACGTTGGTGCGCCCGGCAGCGGCTCGGAGATCATCAGCTGGTTGCTCCTGGAACACAACGGCATCACGCGCAACGACATTACGCCACACCTTTTGAAGTTTCGCGAGATGGTCGAGGCCTTCGAGCAAAATCTTATCGACGCGGCTTTCGCCACAGAAGGGCTGAACAGCGTTATTATTCGCGACCTGCTGCGCACCGGCAAATACCGGCTTTTGCCGGTCGAAGGTGCGAAAGCCATGCAAGACTTGAATATGGCAGTGGCGCCGGTCACCATCGCGGCAGGCGTGTTCGGCCATAACACCATCCCGCCGGCGGATTTGCCCACCCTCGGCTTGAAATCTCTTTTACTCTACCGTGACGATGCGCCACTTGGCTTGGTCTTCGCGCTTGACGATCTCATTTTCAACAGCAATTTTACGCGCGATCTGGGGTTGCGTGAATTGGCTGAAAACGAGGATTTTTCCACGCACAACGTTGAGTTCCCTCTGCACAAGTGGACGCCACAGCGTTGGAAGCGAATTCCCATCGGCACCCTCAGCGCTATTGCCGAAACCAGTGGGTTCATCATTGGTCTGATTACACTGTTGACGGGCTATTGGGTGCTACGCTTCCGTGTTCTAAAACACGCCTGGCAGCGGCAAAAAGACAAGCTCGATGAATACTTTCTCGAAGTAATGAAAATCGAAGCCGCGCAAAAGACGGTGGAAGACCCCAAAGCCTTACGCTTGCTCCTGCGACAGGTGACGGATTGCAAGCATCGGGTTTTGCAGCAATATACCGCCGAGCAGTTTCAGGGCGATTTCGGGTTGATGGTTTTTATTTTGGAATGTTACTCGGTGGCGACGAAGCTGCAATTGAAAATGCTATTCTATCAAGACCACAATTTTTCTCCGCCAGTTTAGCGCCAAAATTCCCCAAAAAGAAAACCGGCATCGACGATTAAATCCGCCGATGCCGGCTTTGTTTATCTCTCACCCGTTATCCGCATTGGGCTGAGCAACAGATCTCCAGCCCGAGGAAGTTATTTCACTTGAATGGCGATTTCTTGCGGCTGCGCCTCTTTGGTCTTCGGCAGGGTGATGCTGAGAATGCCGTCTTTGTACTCAGCGGCAATTTTGCTGCGGTCGATGTTGTCCGTCAACCGGAAGCTGCGCTCGAACTTGCCATAGCGGGACTCGCGCAGATGATAGTTCTCTTCATCACGCTTTTCTTCGTAGCGCTTCTCGCCGCTCAAAGTGAGCACGTTGTTTTCCAGCGAAAGCTTCACGTCTTCTTTCTTCATGCCCGGCAACTCGGCGCGAACGATGAAGTTTTCCTTGTTTTCGGTCACGTCGACGCGGGGAGAGTAGGTGACGACTTCTTTTTCACCGTCAAACAGGTCGCGGAGCAACGGCCGCTCGAATGCGGAGAAAATCGACGGCACGGGGGCGAGATTCCATTTCACTAACATGTTCATATCTCCTTCGGTAGTTTATTGGGTTCAGTGTTTTATTTGCTATTTTGTGATTCCACTCTTTCTTTTATGCAACCACTGTGCCATTGAGTTTTTAAGTCATTCTGTCAGAGAGTTTAAATTATTCCTGACACATCAACAGTCGAGTCTGCCACGTTTCGACAGGTTGGCAAACGAACCTGTCGAATTAACAAAGAGCTTGACGATTTGACATTGAAATAAGTTGGCCCGTCGCGTGGAGCGCCCAGCCATAGCGCACAGCAAATTTCCCTTGACAACCACGCAAATTTTGATTAGAATAGCTCACGGTTTGTTGCTCGTCTATCGCTGCATTGAACAGGTATTTCCGCGTTGAAAATCTAAGCAAAACGCTTTGAACCAATTGTTCTTCCTAATCCAATGACTCATCTATTCTCCCATCCCTCTCTCCCAACCCGCTTTGTCCATTTCACTAAAACTTTCTGCATTTGCTGCCTAATTCTTATCGTATCGTCGCCGCTCCACGCTCAGAAAAAGGCCGCGGTGCTCACCGGCCTCGACATTGTAGTCGCCAGCAATTTCAGCGAATTTCAGGGCAAGCGTGTTGGCATTATCACCAATCACACCGGCATCGATAGCGAGCGCCGGCACATTGCTGATCTGTTTCACGAAGCCGATGGCGTGAAGCTGATGGCGCTGTTTGGCCCGGAACACGGCATTCGTGGTGATGCGCCTGCCGGCGCCAAGATCGCGACACGCACCGATGCGAAGACCGGCGTTCCGGCGTACAGTCTTTATGGTGAAACTCACAAGCCGACGCCAGAGATGTTGAAAGATATCGACGTGCTGATCTATGACATTCAGGACGTCGGCGCGCGGTTTTATACCTATATCAGCACGATGGCGTTGTGCATGGAAGCCGCGGCTGAAGCAAAAATTCCATTTTATGTGCTGGATCGCCCGAACCCGATTGGCGGCCTCGTCGAGGGGCCGATGCTCGACCCGGCGCACCGCTCGTTCGTCGGCATTCATCCTATCGCGCTTCGCCACGGCATGACCGTCGGAGAGCTGGCGCAGATGTTCAACGGCGAAGGCTGGTTGACGACCGGGTCGAAGGAAGCGCCGCAGAGCATCAAAGCGGATTTGCACGTTGTGAAGATGCAAGGCTGGCGGCACGATATGCTATTTGACGAGACCGGCCTGCCGTGGTTGTCACCTTCGCCCAATATCATCTCGCTGACCACCGCGCTGGTTTATCCCGGCACGTGTTTGCTCGAAGCCACGAATTTGTCCGAAGGCCGCGGCACCAATCTGCCGTTTGAAAAAATCGGCGCGCCGTGGCTCAATTCGCAAAAAATGATCGATAAATTGCAGGATCGCGTTCCCGGCATTTATTTGCGGCCGATCGATTTCATTCCGATGGATATTCCGGGCAAAGCCATGAATCCGAAATTCAAAGGAACCGGTTGCCGCGGCTTGCAGCTTGATGTAACCGCGCCGCGCGCGCTTCACGCCGTCACGTTTGGCATTCATCTGCTCTGCGCGCTGCACGAGCTTCATCCAAAACAGTTGGTCATCAACGAAGGCCGGATGGCACGCCTGAGCGGCCAGCCTTGGATTCGGGAAATGATCCTCGCCGGCGAAAAGCCGGAGGCGATTTTGCAGCGCATGGAAAAAGGCGTTGGGGCTTTTCGCGAGTTGCGGCAAAAGTATTTGTTGTACGAGTGAAATAGTTCGTAGTAGCGCCTTCAGGCGCGGGACTTTTGTATTTAGGAATGCTTCGATGAATTAATAAATTTTTTATTGGCTCGAAATCAAAGAGTCTCTGTATAATTGAACACGTGGCTCCTAAAGGAGCTACTACGAACTAATAACTTCAAGCGGAGAGAGGAAAGCATGTTCTACATTTTGGTAGTCATCGGTTATCTCGTTTTGCTCTTTGCCGTCGGCCTTTCCAAAATGCGCAGCGTGAAAACCCAAGATGACTTCATGGTGGCCGGGCGCAAGACGCCGACGCTTTTTCTGGTTGGCACGTTGATTTGCACGTGGATCGGCTCGGGCAGTCTTTTCGGCGGCGCGGGACTGGCGTTTCGCATGGGGTTTTCGGAGTTGTGGATGAGCGCCGGCGCCTGGGTTGGCATCGCCATCGTCTTTTTTTTGGCGCACCGCGTCCGCCGCATCGCCGAATACACCGTATCCGACATTCTCGAAAAACGATATAATCAATGGGCGCGCGTCTTCGGAACGCTCTCGATCATCATTGCTTACCTCACCATCGCCGGCTATCAATTCCGCGGCGGCGGCCGTTTGATCAGCATCCTCACCAATGGCAGTGTGGACCCCATGATTGGCGGCGCGATCACCTGCGCGATCGTAATCGTTTTCACCATGCTCGCCGGCTTGGTGTCGATCATTGCCGTCGATCTCTTCAACGGGGTGGTGATGACGTTGGGTGTGATCATTGGCGTGCCGCTCTTGCTGACGGCGGTCGGCGGCTGGCAGCAAGTGCACACCTTGCCGCTGGATCACTTTACCGTCTTCGGCAAAAATGACTGGGTGTGGGCCGCAGGCGTTTTCTTTCCGACGTTTTTCCTTTTGCTCGGCGAGAGCAGCATGTACCAAAAGTTCTTTGCCGCCAAAAATGAGCGCGCGGCGCGGCGCGCGGTGATCGGCATGATTATCGGCGTCATCTTCATCGAAAGCATGCTGTGCGCCATCGCGGTGATCGGCAGCTCGAAATACTTTACCCAAGCGCCGTTTGCGGGCGCCGACGGCGCGCTGGTCAAGGCCGAGACCGAAACGATCATCTTGCAAGTGGCGCGTTATGATTTGCCGATGTATGCCGGCGGATTGATGATGGCCGCAGCAGTGGCGATCATACTTTCGACAGCCAACACGTTTTTGATGATTCCCTCCACCAATCT
This sequence comes from Candidatus Zhuqueibacterota bacterium, assembly GCA_022616415.1. Taxonomy (GTDB): domain Bacteria; phylum Zhuqueibacterota; class Zhuqueibacteria; order Zhuqueibacterales; family Zhuqueibacteraceae; genus Zhuqueibacter. The sequence goes on from JAKEEU010000443.1 coordinate 19,006, forward strand.
CACTCGCGACATTTACCAGCGCTTCATCAATCCGCAAGTTTCGCAAGAGAAGATCGTGCGGATTCAACGCCTGCTCATCGCCGTGCTCGGCGTCCTTGCTTACGTTATGGCGACGTTTTTCAAGAGCATTCTGGACATGGCTTTCACGGCGTACACGATGGTGGGCGCGGGCGTAACACCGGCGCTGCTCGCCGCATTCTTATGGAAAAGAGCCAGCATCGCCGGCGGGGTGGCATCGATCGCAGCCGGAATGTTAGTGACCATTGCCATTACCGCGGCCAACTTTATTCTGCCGGAACCGTTGATGGAAACGGATTACATCATCATTCCGGCAGCGAGTGCATCCATACTCACGCTGATTGTGGTGAGCTTGCTGACACCGCCGCCGCCGGAGGAAAAATGGCAACCGTTTTGGCCGGAAACAAAATAAGAAAAATTGGCAATTTGCGTGCAGGCCGGGCTTGACATTTATTATTATTTGATTTATCTTTAGTTGTTGTGCCTTTCAGGTAAAAGTTCAGCGAAGCTTCGCCTCAAACCTTGCACACAATTTCAGCACGCAAGGCAGGATGGATGTATATTTACTCATCCAAGCAGATAGAAAAATCGTATACTTTATGGAAGCCCCGATTTTAGTGCATAAAATTTGGGGAATACTTTTTCCGGCTCTTGGCGAAAAAAATCGAACGACTACTGCATCTTTTGGAACTAACCGCAAGACTTTCAACCATGGCTCCTCATCCTTTCGAGATTCAGCTCACGCTCGTTCCGCAATCGCGATTTGATGTGATCAATGTGGCGGAGACGATCCGGGAACAATTTGACAACCTGTTTTCGCAGTATCGCAAAGCGCTGTATTGCTCTTTGCACACTACGGCGGGCTATCTCGACCAAACTATTTGCGCGCGGCTGCGCAATAGCAAAACGCATCTGGAGCCGTTCTTTCGCGCCTTTCAGCGTTTGTTTCCCCCGGATGCCGGCTACTATCACGACCGGCTCCAGTTGCGGACCGAGCTGAGCGAAGAGCAAAAGCAATGCGAGCCAACGAATGCCGATTCGCATCTGACTTTTATCGGCGCCGGGCTAAAAAACTGCGTGACCTACATCAATCGTCCCGGCATGCCGGTTTATTTCATCGAGCTGGACGGCAAGTATCAGGATATTCAGCGGCAGCGGCGGACGACGATTTTGGCTTATAACGCGGAAGAAGTCGTCCACACTGACCGTCTCGCCATCCCGATGTCACACCACTCCATCGATTCGATCAATCTCAAAGACCCGCGCTACGGCCTATTCGATCAACTGCAAGCGCTGCTGGAAAAGTATGGCATCGAAAAGGGGCGCGTGGATATTACTTTGGATCGCAAAGAGCTGCACGCCGGCCTGACGGTAAACGAGTTTGAGAATCTTTTGATCCAAAAAGATTTGACCGAAGTTTTGCAGGATCCGCTGCGCTACGTGGTGAAAAAAGGCAAAAGCTTCCTCAGCGAGCCGGCGCTGATCCCCGGCAAATTCAAATATTACGCCACCACCGATTTGGTGCACATCTTCAATGAGATGATGGACGCTTTGCAGGTTGGCCGCTCCGTCATCGAGAAAATCGTCTCGCGCGTGTTGTCGGTTCCCGCCTCGCGCTTTCTCGGCATGAAGCGCAACATCAGCCTGCTCGTTTCCAACGGCCAGGAGCACGGCAAGGGCCGCTTGGTGCAGGGCACTTACCAAAGCCCGATTTTGGTGCAATGGCGCAAACCCCCGCAGCGCACCCGCTACCTGGAGGTGACGATGACGCGGTTCAAATAAAAATTTTGCTTGACAAGGATTGTTCTTTTTGCTACTTTTGATCAGTTAAAATTTCAGACGGCTGTATCCTTAATTTTGTACATATAAAAGTCAAACCCCGATTTTCCTTTGGTTGCTAAAACTCATGGGGTAGTGGTTTTGACTCTACAATGCAAAATCGGGGTGCATAGCACCTTAACTTTACAGGAGGGGAAAACGATGCCGTCAAGATTTAAGAAGCTGCAAAAGTCACCAGCCCAAATTCCACGAACGTCTGTCTCACCGGCTTGAAGCATGCGAGTCGGGAGGCGGGATTACGTCCGTGGGGTTTGGGCTTTTTTTGTTTTGGACTGGCCATGAAATCTGGCAAGCGAATTGAGCGGATTTAAAACAACTTTTCGGTTTGCAATTGTCTGCTCAATCAGCTTAATCCACATACTGTATTGAAAAATGCCTGATAGTAGCCATTTTTTCTGTTCAATAAAAATGGCTACTATTGAGAACATTTGCCCCAAAACTTTCCACTATTGGAAACAAATGGCTACTATTGGAAAGTTTTGGCGAAGCTGCTTGAAAAATGGCTAATAGTGGACATTTTTGGTGCGGAAAAAGTTTCCACTATTGGAAATTTTTTGCCGAAAACTTTCCAATAGTGGAAAGAAATGGTTACTATTGGAAACGTGGAAAGTGGAAGCGCCAGGCAAGTGAATAAGGTGTTAGCATTTTGAGGTCGAAAAAAGTTCCTGCAAATAATGAAGTACGGAGATAGATTGGATAAAGGTTCTCGGCAAGGAAGTAAACGATCGTGAAGCGACAAGAGATAAAGCGGCTCGGTAGAAAATAAACTATCTTGCCGCAGGCGCAGGAACGAAGACATCGTGCTGGCTTCGCGAAATTTGGAACGTTCATTTCATAGAAGTAAGTAAGTTAGATCTTAAGTTTAGCAGAGTGGAAAAGACATCGACCATGAGACACTGATAATGGCTAATCCAGAACATCTCACTATTCTCAATCAAGGCACAAACAAGTGGAATGAATGGAGAAAGCAGAATCCCGAAGCAATTCCAGATTTCTCTGAAGCATTAGTATCCGACACATATCTTAGTGGAATAAATTTTTCTAATGCAAACTTTACCAATGCATATCTCAATAGAGTAGATCTTTATGAAGCGAATCTTCGCGGAGCAAACTTCGATAAAGCGCACCTTTTCGAGGCGAATCTTACTAAAGCGCGCCTTTTCGAGGCAAACCTCAGCAATGCCTATCTCAACGAAGCAAATTTTCGTAGAGCCGATCTAAGGAAAGCAAATCTGAAAGGAGCGCATTTTGTAAGTGCGAATCTAACTGGTGCTAATCTCAGAGAAGCAAATTTTGAGTCAGTAGAATTATCCGAAACAATTTTTGGTGATACTGATTTAACGGGAGCGAAGCACTTGGATTTATGTATTCATATTGGGCCAAGTGTAATTGATCCACGAACCATTGTTAAATCTGGCAAACTACCTTTAGCATTTTTACGTGGATGCGGTTTATCAGACAGCCTTATTAACCAAACGCCATTACTTCGCCATGAATCGTCGTTTCAATTTCACTCTTGTTTTATAAGTTACTCACATCAAGACGAGGCGTTTGCCAAACAGGTTCACAATGACTTGCAAAATAACGATGTAAGATGCTGGTTTGCGCCAGAAGATATGCAATCAGGTAAAAAGATTTTTGAACAAATCACTCAAGCTATCGAAACTCATGACCGTCTTTTATTAATCCTTTCAGAGAACAGCATGAATAGTGAATGGGTAAAGGCTGAAATCAAGAGGGCAAGGAAAATAGAGACCATTCAAGACAAAAAAATGCTTTTTCCGATTCGGTTAGTTGATTATGAAAAGATCAAAAACTGGAAGTGCATTGATGCCGAAACTGGAAGGGATTTAGCGTGTGAAATTCAGGAATACTTCGTTCCAGATTTTAGTAATTGGAAAAATAATGATTTCTATCAAAAAGCTTTTCAACACTTGCTTCGTGATCTTAAAGCAAGTGATCGCATTTCATCAAATAAAAGTAAGAAGCCAAAAGGAGTCAATATTTTAGCAGCCAAAAAGCAGGCAAGGAGCCAAAGAAAGAGAATTCGGTGAAAATACAAAATCAGATCACAGAAGAAAGTACGGTGTTAGAAGAAGAATTTATTACTGAAACATAAATTAATCGCCTAACACAGCATCCAGATACTATATAAAAAGTCAAGAGAAAAATAAAAAAATTTAAATACGCTTGGGATCGAACGGCTGTTGGTTCTTGAGCATGACGTAGATAATCACCAA
>JAKEEU010000444.1 GCA_022616415.1 Candidatus Zhuqueibacterota bacterium
CGAGCGTTTTTCAGCGAAGCAATCCTTTGAAAATCAAGAGATTGCTTCGGCAAAAAGCGCCTCGCAATGACTGTAATTTTATCCCTTAACGAGTATATCTCACCCCCCTAACGCGTTTTTCATTGTTCCAAAATTTCCACGACGGCTGGTCCTTTAGGCTTGGCGACGCAAGAGAGCCGGTATTCGCCAGGCTTGAGATCGTTAATATCCTCAAGGGTGCCCTTTTCCTCGCTGCCCGGCTCGTCCATATTTTCCAGGCCCGAAAGAATGCGAATGGGGTCGATGCCGCAACTGCCGATGTGGCAATCCGTTTTGATTTTCACGCCGTTCTTTTCAGCGATTTCGCAAATCGTTTGCCCCGGTTTGAAGGCGCAGCTTTTCCCCACATTTTTAAACACCACAACCAGGCCTTCGGGCTTGGCTGTAAGCGGCGCCGGTTGTGGAGGCGCGGCAGCTTCCTGTTTGGGCGCCGGCGCGGCAAAGGGTGTCGCTGTGGTGAAGTGCATGGTGCGCCGGGTTTCACTTTCTTGCAAGCTTAATTTTAGAAGCTGCTGACCGACGCGAAACTGGTCATCCGGCTCGAGCCGCAGCGTATTGTTGACTTTGAGATAGCTGCCATTGGCGCTGCCCAGGTCCTTGATAAAAATTTTGTTCTCTTTTCGCATGACTGACAAATGGCGGCGCGACAAGCTCAGATCTCTGCCGTCCAAGGTTATATCCGGCGATTCCCGGCCCAGGATGATGGTTTTTTCCGGAATCGAATAGCGCTTCACTTGCCTGCCAGTGTGGTCAAAATGGACGATGGTGAATATGCCGTCGTCCGCGCGAAACACTAAAAATTGTCTGCCCACCCGCACGATATTTCCCGCAAAGACCTCCTGCGGTTGCGCTTGCTTCACCTTCAGAAAAACGCCGGTGGCGGCGCCATCATCGCGCAGAAAATAACCATCCTGACCGTGCGTGATGGAAGCATGTTTGTCGGACAAGAAGGTGTCGTCGGGAAAGTTGAGGTCACAGCCGGTTCGGCCAATGGTGGTAATGCCGTTAGGATTGATCGGAAATTCCTCGTCTTCTTCATTCCCCGCCAAAATGTGGACGAGAGAAGCGTATCGCTCTGCGGCTGCCGGCGCGGAAGCGATGCGCGTTTTTAACGGGGAGGCTCCGGCCTCCATCATAATCGTCTGCATGAGGCTGACCGGCTTTGCGGCCGGTTTTTCCGCCTCTTCCTGGAAGTCGATGACGACATCAATCGTCGTTTTCCCGGCCAGCTTTTGAGCAATAACTTCGGCAACCAAAACACCGTCCACCAGGGCTGACTTGATGTTTCCGGCATGCTTTTTTTGCCGGTAATTCGGCGGGTCGGCATGAAAATCGCCGGTCTCATAATAAGCCTGGCCCAGGATGCCGCCGATCAGATAAACATTCGGTTGTTGGCTTTCCAACCAGGGAGTAACCACTACGCGTTTTCTGTCACTGGCGCCGCTGGCCGCGGCCATGTGAATTCCCAACGCGTTTAAAAAGGTTTCCGGAATCTCCTGGCCGATGAGCACGATACAAGCCTCGAGCGGAAATTCCAGATGAACCGTTTCATCCGGCCGGCCGGGAATGCTCCGGCGATCCGTGCGCAAGGAAAGGTATTCTTTTTTGTCATCCTCGGTCACGACGGCGACCGCATCACTCAGGGGATAATGGCGAATGTTGCCGTTTCCCAAATACGCTTCAAAGAAGACCTCGGCCAGCGCCTTGGACACTTTGGGCATCTTGTCGCCGCGATAAGACCAATACACAGCCGTCAGATCTTTTTTCTGGTTCTTGGCATTTGAGATCGCAATCACCGCCTCGGCTGCCGAGGTGCCGCCGCCGATAACCAGAGTCGGCGTCCCAACATAATGCGCCGGGTCCGAAAGACGATGCGCAATGTCTTTGGTGTTTCCCGGGATGTCAAGACGCCTCGGCGCGCCACTGCCGATGGCGATGACGACGTGCTTCGCCAGATAAGACTGCTCGGATTTGGTGTAATAATTATAAGCTTTCGCCTGCCAAACGCCATCGGCTTGCTGCTGCAGGCCGGTCAGCTCAACGCCGATTTGCGCCGGAATGTTATTCTCCCGATAGAAGCCTTTCCATTTCACGCACATCTCGTCTTTGTCGATGGGCGTGAAATGCAACAGGGAAATCAGCTTGCCGCCTTTGGGAAATTTCATCTTGTCGCCGCCGCCATAATCGGGTAGAATCGGTTTGCCCTTGGGGTAATCGCGAATTTGTTTCATCACATCGTCGAAATCGATCAACAGCGCCGAGAGGCCGAATTCTTTTGCGCGAAAGACCGCGGCGGTGCCGGCAGGTCCGCCGCCGACGACCAGCATGTCCAAGACGGCCGGCAACTTGACCGGGTTGTTTGTAATCAATGTGCCATCCGGCAACGTTTCGTGAGGTGTGTTCATGAGCGAATTCAGTGAAAATTGACGCGATTTCCACAACCCGGACAAGCCGGAACCAAACAGGGAGAAGGTTTTTGGTATCCGGATTTTCCGAATTTCCCGGATTAAAGCCAAAAGTTTTATCCGGGCGATTCGGCAAATCCGGATACCTTTTGAAAAGTCTATGCTTTTTTTTACACAAATCCAACTTTTAACTGGCCAATTTGTCTCAGCTCATTTTTTATAACTCAGATGCGCCTCCACCACTCCAAATTTGAGGCGCGTCTCAAGGCGTATTTCGGCTTCCGCGCCGATGGCTTTCTCGTTAATGAAAGTGCCATTCTTGCTGTCGAGATCTTTGACCATGACCTTGCCGGGAAGAACGGTTAAAACGGCATGTTTCCGTGAAATCGAGGCGTCATCGATATAAAGGTCGCACTCCGGCAACCGGCCGACGATATTCTCACCGTCGTGGAGTTGGAAAGTTTTTGTTTCCTTGTCCGGGGGCCTCATTTCCAAAAAGAATGTGCCTTGCCGCGGCGAGGTTTTCGTCGCGTTTTTTTCTTCTTCCATTCGCAAGTCGGGCATCGGAAAAAGCGGCTCCCCGATCATCGTTTTGTCGATCTCTTGAGTTTTGTCCCGATAGTCCCGGTAGCCGCGGGCGCGGCTACCAGGGCTATCGGGACTCTTCGTTTCGTGGTCGGCGGGAATTCCGGGCATCCCCACAAACGCCTCGCCGCCGCTGGTCTTTTGCATGTCCTGAGTTGCCCTGGGTTTCTCCTGCTCCTGCAGCTTGGGGAAGGCAATGGCCACATTATCGAAGATCGTTCTCTCAATTTCCTGGAGCGGGGTCTTGGTTTCGGCTTCATGCGGGGTTGCCGCCACAAACCCGGTATCAGCGCGGGAAAGCCTTTGGGCAGCGCCCCGGCTCTTTTCTAACTTGCCGCTCAAATCTTCTTCCCGGGCCGCGACTTTCTGCCACTGGTCATCGACCACTTGAAAAATAAAATCAAAATTTTCGGCAAACGTGATGACGTGCAAATCGCGTAACTTTTGTTTTTGGGTGATCTTGACACCATCCAGCTTGGTGCCGTTGCGGCTGCCCAAATCTTCCAGACAATAGCGCTTTTCGTTTTCATCAAAAAAGATTCGCGCGTGCCGGCTGGAAACAATGCCCGGGTAAAGCACGATGCTGTTCTCCACGCCTTTCCCAATGGTTGCTTCCAGAGCAATCAGGTATTCCGCTCCGGCCAACTGGCCGGTTTTGCAAAAAAGTCTTGCCCGCATCTTTTGCTCCCGTGGTTTGTTTCTTTAAAGTTGAATCGTTGCAAAAAAAAGCAAAGATTTTTCCAACGGATAGAAACAACGCAACTGATAAAAGCTTTTATCCGTTGCGTTGTTTCTATCCGTTGGAGATTTTTTAACCGATTTAGTTGCGGCTTGTCCGCGTTGAGCGTTGAGCGCTTAGCGCCAAAAAGTCAGAAAAAACTCTGAGTTTTAAATCTCCAGCGGATTGAACAATACGCGGGAGATTCTTTTATAGTATTACCCTGAAACAACCATCACGACTGTGAAAATTTTTAACAGTCAAAATGATTAAAGTCAAAATAATTCTAACTTTGATTATTTTGACTTTTGGGTGCGGTTATCGTCGTGCTACGATTATAAAATTTAGAATTCCTTTCTAACTTTCGTGCACCAATGGCCTGCTACGAACGTCAATCCAAATACAACAGCAAGTTGGAGCGGTTCGTTTTATTGGAATGAAAATAATGGCACGTGATGCAGCGGTTCGAGGTCGCGCCCGCCTGATGGCACTCCCGGCAGGTTTGTATCGCCGGGATCATTTGTATGGCTGCCTGATCGCGGCCAGGCTCCAATTGCGCCGAGTTGCCGATAAATTCTTCAAAAGGAATTTGGGTGTGGCACTGCAAGCAGCGCCTTTGCACAATATGCTCGCGGTGATTGAATTCGGCGCGCCGCAAAACGCGCTGGTCCTTTTGCACCCGCAAGATCGTGGCATTGGCCACCGTGTGGCATTTCCCGCACGGCTTCGTCAAGTTATTGGCCGCATTTTTAAATGCGGCGATTTCCGCCGGCGCCAATTGGGGATTTTCTCTCACCGTACTCAAAAGAAATTTCGTGTCATCCAGCGGACTGTACGGATTGTTGAGCTTCTCTTCGACTTCCTTCAAGTAACGATCGATTTGGGCCAATTCGCGCTGCACCTCGCGCTCCGGGCGGGAGCGCAATCCGGTCGCATAATCGCGCAGGGTTTGAATGGCCTCCCGATACAGCGATTTGCTCTCGGGCAACGAGGTCTCCCCGGAAGCCTTCAACAAGTCAACCAGCCCCGGCTCGGGATAAATTTGGCGCCGCAGCATTTTCAAATTCTCCATGATCCACGGATCCTGGTGATAGATCGGCGACTTTTTGATGCGGCCGCCGACTATGTCAAATTCATTCCGATTGGTATAAGAAGCCCACAAAGTTCCGGGCCCCTGGCGCCGCAAGATCGTATCCAAAGCTTCAACCCCGGGAGCATCGGCCTGCGCTTTGATCGGCAGCCACGGTGTGGCGTCGTCGGTCGTCAGGTGACAGGCGTCACAATGTCGATCAAAACTCAGCGGTTGAAAATTCTTGCCGTCCGGCTGCGGATTATGGCAATAGAGGCAGGTTTTTTCAATATCGACGAGATTTTCGCGTTTTTGCACGCGCTCGACGTGCGCCACGTGCGCAAATTTTAGACTGGCATGGTCCGGAATGGACTTGTCGGCAAACTCAAATTGCGGGTGTTTGTTGTTAAATGAGCCGAACGGGTGGCAGGGCAGGCACTGCGCGTCCGGCACTTTGGTAATCGCCGCCTCGCGTCCGGTGTGTTCCGGATGGCAGGCAAAGCACGGGCGTTCCTTAGTGGCGTATTTGGCCGAGGAGCCGACGCGGCTGAGATCGTTGGAACGATAAACGTAATGTGCCTTAAACGTGTAGACGCCCAGATCGTCGCCGTATTTTTCGTGGCAAGCCGAGCATTTGTCATTGATCACCGAGGCCGCCGGGGTATGGCAATTGGCGCAATCTTGCTCGAAGTTGGCGTGGTTGGAAGACAACGGGCCATTGGAAATCAGACGGCTCTTCCCGAAGAGAATGTCGAAGGCGAAGACCGCCAGAAAGGCGAGCGCGCCAACGCCGCCAATCAGGATCATGTTCCGGCGCGAAACCGGAAAAATATAATCTTTGGCGATCGCCAGCCTGAGGCGGCTGAAAACGCCTTTTTTTCGCCTGTCATTTGTCTGTTCGGCCATGTTTTTTTCCTGGATAAAAGCTGTTGTGTCTGCAAAACAAGGTATACTCGTTAAGGGTTATTTTGTAACCGTCATTGCGAGCGTTTCTCAGCGAAGCAATCCTTTTAAAATCAAGGGATTGCTTCGGTAAAAAGCGCCTCGCAATGACTCACATTCCAACCTTTAACGAGTGTAACTATCGACTATCGGACTATCGGCTGAACAAAGAATTATTAGAAAAACCACGTAGAGCTTCCTTATCTCATCAACGTGAGTTTTTTCGTTGTCATGAAATTTCCCACCTGCAACTGGTAGAAATAAATTCCGCTGGCTACCGCTCGGCCCTGATCGTCGCGGCCGTTCCAAATGCGCTGATGAAGACCGGCCGGCAGCTCGACGCGATCGAGCACGGTTGCAATTTCGCGTCCATTCAGATCGATAATCCGGATCGTCACGACGCTCATTTTTGGCAAGCCAAAACGAATCGCGGTTTCGGGATTTCCCGCACCGCGCGGCGCGGCGTCTGCGACAAAGCGGGATGTCGCTGCGCTCCAAAATGGGTTGGGGAAATTTTGCTCCAACACAAAATCATTCGGAATGCCTTGCGCGTTCGCCGTTTGCGCGGCAACAAAATCCGCTTTGCCGGCGATCAACGTAAAGTCCGTCGCGCTCTCGAGACGGCGCGGTTGATATTGATATGTCCCATTCTCGCGCAGGTTTTGTTTGTATTGCATCGCCTCGTCCACAAGAAAAATTTCGTGATCGCCAGCCATATCCTGCAACCCTTCAAAGCGCAAAGTCACGATCTTATTTATGATATTCGTCTCCACGGCAAAACGCCAGCGTTGATTGGGCTCGGCAATGGAGCGGATATCCTCGCGATAGCGCTCGAAAAATTTTCCCCATTCGGCATGGGGGAAATAAAGCGAAACATAGTCGCCGATTGGCGGCGCTTCCACCAAATCGTTGCCGTCCCAACCGCCCTCACCGGCGGCAGAAACGCCGGCAAAATTGTACGTGTCAGCCGCCTCGCCGCACTGCGCCAGAATTCGAATTTTCCACTCGCCGCTCACGGTTTTTTCGGCCGTGGCCGGCGCGGCGCTTGAAGAAAAATTCGGATTCACTAATAAAACATCTTCGTTGACAACAGGAAGGTAATATCCCTCCCACGGCGATAAGTTGTTATTCTCCACCACCCAGTTGCCCCGATAGGTTTGCAAATCGATCGTCCCGCCACTTTGCAAACGCAGCTTGTTTTTGGGCGTGTCGAAGTTAAACGGCGTGGCGATAAGATTATGCCCTTTCTGCAGGGGAATCTGAAACTCCGGATCGGTTCGCACCGACTTTGCCGCGCCAATTGATATCGTCTTGCCGTCTCTTGAGATCAAAAATAAACTCTTGCCCGGCGACAGATCGCCGCCGGAGCGAAACTCCGTATAAACCTTCTCCTTTTCGCTCAAATTTTGCGACGCATTAGGATCCAAACCGAAAAGCCGCCATTTGGTGTCATCATAAGGGCCGAAAATCTTTTCCAATACCGTTGTTGCAGACGGATTGTTGTCCATCTGCAGCGGCACGGAAATCAGCCGGTACGCAGTTTGTTCTCCGTTGCCCGCGCCCGGCTGCGCCGTCGGTTTCGCTTCACTCGTCACCTGAATTTGCATCGAATAAAAACTTCCGCCCGCGTCCGGTTTCCGAACCTGCACGCCGTCCATATCTATCGCCACAATGTAATAATCCACGCCGCGTGAGGTCGCGTCACCAGACGGAATCGTGGTTTCATAGTTGTTGGCGCCGGCAATCGGCATCATGGGCAGTTGTGAGAAGTTCGCGACGCCGCCACGACGATAATTCAATGTGGCTTGGACACCGGTCTTATCATCTGAGATGCTGGCTCGAATCACAATGGGCTGGCCCTGCAGCTGCGGCGTTGACGGCGTGTGCGTGATACTCGGCGGCTGATTCGAGGACGGCGGCAGCGTATAAAAGAAACCGCCGGAAAGAATAACTTGCTCGCTTGAACCTTCGCCCAGCGGCATCGCCTGTCCCACCACGGCGACGATGGTGACCGCGCCCGATTGCCCTGAACCAGCCGCCATGCTCTGCTCGAAGTTGGTTACCGTGGTCTGCGCAAACGCCGCCGTGCTGATCATTGCAACGACAAAGCAGCAGCATATGCATGCTAAAAATTTTGCGTTCATTATTGTTTCTCCGGGTTGGGAATACTATTTTGCTTCCGTCTGCTTAACTGCACTTGCAGGCATCGCTTCAAATTTGCTTCTGATCACGCGATAGTTTTCGTGACCTTTGCGCACACTTTTGACTTCCCAATCAAAATCGTAATTGCCCGTGCCTTGAAACAATTCCCGCACCTCGAAACCGGAGGCGCTTTTTGCTGTAACCGCCAATCCTTTTGAGCTCGCGTCCAAGGGCGTCAATGTGACGGTCATTCCTTGTGCCTGAGCCACAATCTGAAAATGCTCCGGAAAAACAATTGAAGCTTTTCCATTTATCAGTTTCGCAGTGCCGCGGACATAGGCGGCAGCTTCTGGTCCTTCAATACAGGCATACCAAATTTCTTGATCAGCTCGCGAAGGGTGAGCCATCCTGAAATTTTTCGTATCGCCAAATACCATTCCGTTCCCGCTGTCATCAACAACCATGCCAGCTTTATCAGTTCCTTGGGCATCAAAGACCACGACGGCTCCATTGTTGGGAAAACCTGTTCGATGACTCAAGAGTACATTTAGATTACCATTTGGCCCCCAAAGTCTAAGGATACCACTATTCTCGTTACTCTGGCTAAGCTCACTTACCAGAGCGCCATTATCATTGAAAGTTCTCACCAAACCACCGCCGCTGATGAAAGCCCACATTTGAGCAGCAACTCCACCTGCCGGGGATGAAATGATCTGCAATCGTCCCGTAGAATTTGATGCGCCAAAATCCACCGCGTCGGCGACATCGGCGGAGCCGACGGACTCATCGATGATCTCCGCAGAGCCAACCGCGCTACCGGTGATCTTGCTGTTCGTGATGGCAAAATTGGCGATGTCGGCATTTGTGACTTGCCCATCCTGAATCATGCTGCTGGTGATCGAATTACCCTGGTTTTCGTTCACGTATCTTCCATCTGTAAAAGAAGTGTTGAGATCGATGGCATCCGCTGAAGTTGTGATTCCGGGTCCCGCGCCGATATCTAAAGTGATATTGCTGGCGGCGCCTCCGCCGGTCAAGCCCTCGCCGGCGTTGACGGTTGTAATTCCGCCTGTTCCGCCCGAAGCCGCAATGGTGAGGGTGTTCCCGCTGGGCGTAATGGTCACGTTGGCTCCCGGCGCAATCGTCACGTTATCCCGCAGTGAATTAATACTCTTCACCACGTTGTTCGCGGCAATCTTTTGGGCGGTGACGGCATTGTCGGCCAAATCCGCCGGGCCGACCGCACCATCGGCAACGCCATCCGCTTCGGTCGCGCGAATCGCAAAAGCCACACTCGTCAACCGAAAGCGAGGGGAGATTTCCGGATCGGTATCGACTTTGACGGCCAAGTAACGGTCACCCGTAGTTGTGAATACGCTGCTCGGAATGCCGCCGGGAGTGGCGCTCCCCAACAGCACATTAAAAATGCCATTCACCACTTGCACAGTATTTTGCGTCTCGAACCAGAGCTCGCTACCGCCGGTTAGCGCGGTATGGATGGAAAACCTTATGGAGAACGTGCTGGAAACCGGCGCTCCGCTTACCGTCATTCTTCCCTGATAGTTGATCAAATTGGGAATCTGCGCTCTGAGCAAACCCGCAGTCAAAAAACAGGTTAACAACACCACGCCACAACACATTGTTTTGGAATTCATAATCCGTCCACCATCCTTTCCTGTAAAAGTAAATTAAACCGTTCATTTATAGGCAATTTTCAAGCTAATAATAAAGCACGGCGTACAAGTGCAATCCCAGCAAAACGAAAAGCACGAGCGACACCGGCAAATGCAGGTAAAGCCACCATCGCAAAGCCTTCTGCAGCGTATAATGCGCATCAAGCTCCAGTTTGGTTTTATAGATCGCTTCCAATTGATCGAGCTTGGCTTTTTCGTTGGCCGGCAAAAAGCGGCGCAAGTAGTCAAACTGTTTGGTGCGCGCGTGAATGCCGCCGGTGATATCCGCATAGTAAATCAAGCGCGGTTGCGGCGCGGCAAGAGCGGCGGCCAGCTGCGTTTGATAAAATTCCTGTATCGTGTCGTCGCAGGTCTGAATCAAATTTTCCGCTTTCTCCCGGATTTCGCCGACGAGTGCGGGAATCCGCTCGTAAAGCACTTCGATGGATAGTCCGGAAGCGAGAATTTTGGGAATCCATTTCTGCAGCAGCACCCCCAAAAACCCGCTGAGCGTAATCCAGAGGCTCAAAAACCATAACCACCACGTGTGGATTCCGGAGGGCACGCGAAAGCCGGTGTGCATGAAGACGAGCAGCAAAAACAGAGCGCCGCCATAAAGGTGAAATTGCAGCCAGGTTTGAGATTTGCCGAGCCGGTATTTGGACGAGGTTTTCTTCGTTCGCCGCCGCAGCCCATACAAGGCCACGCCGGTCATCAACACCGCCGCGGCGATGCCGTAGCTCATTCCCCAAACCGTGTAAGGATGCACTTCGGCAATCGTCCAATTTAGCAAATAAACCAACAAACTAACCGCTATAGAAATCACAAACGCCCAAAACCATGGGGGCGACTGGATCCAACCTTTCAGTTTCGCGGGAGCTTTCAACACCATGGTTTATGCACCTTTTGACAAGAGTTGTTGAAATTCATCCAGACTGCCGACGCGCATGGCGCAGCCGTGGGGACAATTGCTGACACAGGCCGGGCCGTGGCCGGTGTTGTAGCACAAGTCGCACTTCGTGGCCAACAAGCGCTCCGTGTTTGGCACAATGGGCGGAAGCGCATTGGCCGGCCAAAGCTCGCCGGTTTTGCGCATGGTAATGGCGTCGTAGGGACATCTATTCGCGCAGTTTTGGCAGCCGATACACAAATGATCATCAATGGCCACCACGTCGCCGACGTTCGTCCGGTGAATCGCGCCGGTTGGACATCCCACCAAACAGACGGGATCGCGGCAGTGGTAGCAGGCGCGGGTAATCATAAGATTCTCGTACTTTTCCCCTTCGCGAACAAATCGCGGCAGGCCGCCGTGCGTATCGGCGCAGGCGCGGACGCATTCGTCGCAGCGCGTACACACCTCCAAATCGATCACCAATATGCTGTTGCCCTGCACCAACCCGTTCTGCAAAGCCGTCTCAATGAATTCCGACTGCTTGAGGTCCCTTTTGTTGCGGCCGGTTTCTTTAATGCGGTTGACGGTGGCCAACCATAATTGTTTTTCGATGCCCGGATACCTCTTATTGATCTCATGGAAATCGTCGCGATTAATTTTCACCAGGTCGGTGAACTCCACGGATGAAGCCGTGCACCTCCATCCCTTCATGCCCTCGATCAACAGCTCGATTTCTCCCAGCGTCATCCCTTTGGAAAGATAGGTGACGATAACCTGGCCTTTGCCCAATTGCTGCGCCAGACGCACGAATCCGGAGCGCACCAAATAGAGCGCCTCGGCGGATTCGCTTTCCTGCGTAATGACCTCGTCCGGCTCACACGAAACCAGCTCAACTTTTTGGGCCAGCGCTTCAATAAACGCGTCGTCACAATCCTTGAAGAGGGGCGTGCCTTTGAGCTGGGAAAACAAAGCGCGCTCGCGATAAATTTTGTCAATGCGTTCTTTGAACGCTTTGGATTTTTGCTTCATCAAGCGCAGGGCGGCGACGCGGATTTGCACCAATTCACATTCCGCGGCGGTGCGCGCCGTGACGGATTGCGGCCAGCCACTCATGGCGCCGATTTCGCCGAAAATCTCGCCGGCCCCGAGCGTTTGGGCGCTGGCATTGGGGAGATTGAAATCCATGGAAGATAAAAATGTAATGCCGCTCGCCGGCTTGGGCGCCGGCGGAGGCAAGGCCCCTTTTTTGATCTGCCTGGTCTTCGGCTCGATTTCCGGAATCAAAGTTTTTTCAAATATCATTGTGCGCAAGGCGTCAAAGCGAGGCTGGCTCAACACGCTTTGTTCCTGCTGCTTGCGGATATAGACCTTCACCGCGCCGCCGGCGACGAAAAAAGCCAGATTCAGATAAGTGCCTTCTTCAAACAGGATGGCGTCTTTTTTCCATTTGGCCACGGAAACGTCCGGGCTGATTCTTTCCAGAAATTTGTCGTCGTACGACTCAAAAATCTCGAATTTTTTCAGCTCGCTCGCAGACAGTCGCTCCGATATTTCCAAAATTCCGGTATTCGCGCCGTAGGAAGTCCAACGGTCTTTATACTGTTCGAGGCGTTGGATTCGGATTTGGGACGTGCCGGCGCTTTCATCGGCGCTCATGGTTGTTCTCCTACCTTTTTGTATAAAAGCTCCAGGCGCTCTTTAAGAATCAAAAGAATTTCTTCCACCGAGCTGCTGTCGCTCTTGAGGTTTAACGGTTCCAGTCGAATATCACGGCCGGCGCTCTTTGCCGGGGAGAGATTGGAGAGCAGCACCGGCCGAGGTTTCGGCGGCGCGGTCCTGGCTTCATCGGATTCCTGAGTCGTTGTATTGCTTGGGGGCGCCGGCTCCGAGGTTCCAATGCCGGTGGTGAGTGAGCGCGGTTCAACCGTAGGAATCGCTCCTCTTTTGGCGACGACCTTCTCATAAGCCGCTTTTAATTCTGCCGGTGCCGGCGTGGGAGCTTTCCAATGTACGATCTGGTTGTCAGCCCGCGCCAGATCAAAATTAGCGCCGGTGGGATGACCGGATGAAATCAGCCTCGGATCCGTGATGTAGTGGCATTGGGCGCAGGCTTCGGCCCGCACTTCCAAATTTTCCAGCAATAACATGCCGTAGTCCTTTCCCACCACGTATCCATGCGGCGGCTTGTCGGCGGAATGCGGCTTTTTGTAATCTGCGGCCGGGCCGTGGCAACCTTCACAACTGACGCCGTCGAAGACGTCTTCCGCCTCTTCGCCGGATATCACGGTGCCGTGGCAATCCATGCATAAGCGATTGCCTTTCGTTATTTCAGCGAGACTAAGGCCATAAAGCCGGGCGATCTGCGCATTTTTTTGCGCTTTGGCAAAAAAGGGCCGCGCCGAGCGAAAATGCCGATCGGTTTCCTGCCATTGATTGATTTCCTTGTGGCAATCACAGCTTGGCCCGATCGTGTTGTGTTGCGCGCGCGGGCGAATGCGCGTTTTTATAGCATAATTTGACTGCGGCTTGACGAAATCCGGCGGTTTGGCCGTCTCACCGGATGATTCGACCGCCGGCGCCGGCGGCTTGGTGACCTCACGCGTTTCCGGCGTTTTGCTTTCCGGCGACGGTGCGGTCGCGACTGGCGGGGTTTCGCCCGTTCCGGATTCCGCATCTGGCGCCGGTGCGTCTGTTCCGGCGATCAAACCATCAAGACTTGCAAGTTGGCGGCCATCACTGGTTTTGATAAATTTTTTGGTGGCCTCGCTGATTTTAGCCGCCGCGCTCAAAAGCGCCGCCTGGTTGTTGGGGCTGACGTTAACCTGCCCGACGATAGCCAGCATGTCCTTGATTTCCGGCAGGGCCACGCGATTGGAAATGGTGCGGAGTTTGATGACTGCGCTGCGGACGCGCGTTTGCATGGCGCGAATGTAAGCCCCGTTTTCCCTGGCGACGGCGGCGCCACGCATGCCGAATTCCAAATCCAACGCCTGGCCGGCGACGTACATCACGCGCTTACGCTCCGGCGGCCGTTCGACGTTTTCGGTCCGGCTGGGGTCAAATTGGGCTTGCAAAAAGTTATGACGAATCTCCTCAAGCCGCTTGAGAAAATCGAAATTGCGGGTGCCGCTCGGATGGCCGCCGACATTCACCAATTGCTCGTGCGGGACAGTGTGGCATTGGTAACAGTTGGCGATCACCGCATAAAGCTCAGAGGGCCGAAACATGCCCTTCGCCTTGCTTTCCGCGATGCGCTGCGCCTTGTGCTCGGGTGTTTCATCATTGCGCTTGACGCCGCCGGGACCGTAATTATTGTGGATATTTATCCAGTCACGCGCGGCGCCGTGGCAGGATTCACAACCGACGCCGGAGAGCGCCCGCAGCTCGCCGTCTTTGATCCCGGACAAATAATGGCATTTCAAGCAAAGGCTTTCCCGCTTGATCAAATCAAACCCCATCCGTTTGGTGATCATCTCGGAAATCTCGGTGCGATGCAGCGATTTGAAGCCGATCGCATGTTTGGTTTTTTTCCACACCTCGTATTCCGATTTGTGGCATTCGCCACAAGGCTCAGAGGTCACAACTTTCTCGGGATTATACCAGGCGTATTCCCGTGTCTTTTCCTGGGCGGGCGCCGTTGTCGCGCCAAAAAACACGAGTCCGGCCACTACAAGAAAAGAACGGAATAAATCGAATTGGAATGGCTGCTTTACAACAGGCATGATTCACCTATCCTCCGAGTACCTGAATTTTGCACTTGAAAGTAACTTGACAATGTTAAGTCAAAGATTCTATTTCTCTGTCTTTGCTTCTGCCGCTTGTTTCGATCGGCATAGCAGAAGCATCCCGCAAAAACATTCAGAAGACAGAAAGATGGAGGACAGAAAAATGTCTACCGTCTGCTCCATCCCGTCCTGGTCAACTTCTGGCACGATGCCAAACACCATTTTTCTGTCTTTCATCTTTCTGTCTTGGCTTTTGGTCAAGCCAGCTTAACATTGCCAAGTTAATAGTTTTGCCCCAAATTGGTTTTGCCTTTTGATTGGAAGCCTATCCCACAAAGACTTTCCGGCCAGACTTCTAGTGCACTGTTACCTTAATTTTTGTAGTCCCGACCCCTTGTGGGTCGCTGTCGAAGCCAATAAATTCGCGGTTGCAACAATGCCCCACAAGGGGGCAGGACTACAAAATCAACGTAACAGTGCACTAGAACTCCATCAAAAATTCCAAACGGCCGCCGTAGCGAAGCTGGTCGTCGCGGGGTTTGACATTGTTCACTTCAAAGATGTAGTTGGAAAAACCATCCAGGCGAATCACCCAACGCCGGCCGAGCGCCAATTGATAGGAAGCGCCAACCGCGGCGGCGGTTTGCCCTTCATCTTTGGTCGCATATCTCCCGCCGATTTCCAGCAAAAGCTGGCGGCGGAGATTGTGCGAAAAAATCTGATAACCCAGCGCGCCGCCGGCCACATTATCAGCCAAAGGACTCAAGGCCGCGCCATAACGGCCAAGACCGACGCCGGCAAATAAAACCCCGGCGCGAGGGGCAAGCGGCGTTGCAACCGTGGGGTCACGCGCGGCCGACCGGAAGCGATCGATGGCCCAAAAAGTGTTGAAGTAAAAGAAATTGTGGTTGCCGATCGGCGTCCACGAAAACTCATTGAACAGCAGGTAGCCATGGCTGTTTCGGTCCGTGCCTTTGCCGACCGGGAAGGAGCCTAAAACGCGCCACGTGTTATTAAAACGTCCATAGCGCTTCACGCTGCTCAAACCGGCGTATAGCCCATCACCCGTGGCATCTTTGGCGTTCACGTAGAAAACATCCAAAGCCACGGTGGCTGTGCGCCAATCAATCTCTGTGAGCAGTGCATAGAGCGAGGCGTCTTTATCCTCAGGATTGCTGCCCGCCCGGTTGGTGCGATTGAGCTGATTCCAACCGTAGAGCAAAGTATAACGGAAATTGATTGCGGTCGGAATCTTGAGGTTGATCTTGGTGATACCCACGGCATCAATGACGTCATTGATCAGCATGCCTTCCTGAAAATTGATCAACTGCCGGCCGACGGAAATGCCGTAGTCGAGTCCATGCTTGTCCAGCGGATCAAGTTTCGGGAACAGTTCGCCGATATCGCCTTCAAAGAACAGCGTGCTCAACTCGAAGTTGGTTTCGTCCTGAAAGCCATCCTTGAGCGCCTCGGGTTGAAAGGTGTAACCGGTAAACCGGCGCTGGCCCTTGACATCCTGATCGAGCGGCCGGAAGCCAACCAAAATGCGCTCGGTAAACGTCAGATACAAATTGCCGAAAAGATCGAAACGGTTGGCCCATTCCGAAACCTGATCCGTGCCATTATAAAAAGAATTCACGCCGCTGCGGTAGGTGCCGAACACCATGAAATAAGGTTGCCAAACCGCGCCGGTCGGCAGTGTGAAGCCGCGTTGGATATTACCGGTGCCGAGAAAATGTTGCCCGATTTCCAAAATCGGCCGCGGACGCCGCGGAAATCCTTCGAGCTGCAGGGGCAACTTTTCGTCCGACAAGCCGCTGCCATGAGACCCGTCTTTTTTATGCGTGTCCTGCTGGGTGGAGTCGGTTTTGGTCTCGCCATGACTTCCATTCTGGGCCGCGCTTGGTAAAGCGCCGATGGTCAAGGCCCAAATGAGCGCCACAGTTCCCATCAAAGCAACCGGTTGCCGTAAACAAGATTTTCTTTTCACTTGCATAGTGCCCTCACTCGCTTCCAAGTTTGTTGGTTTTCGCTGACGGTGCCTGATCGCTAGTAAATCTCCCTTTGGTCAGGGTAATTTCACGCTCTCCGACAACCAGATGGCCTGCCAGCACGCCTTCGGCGACTTCTTTTGCCGACATATTATAGTCAAAACCAACGCCTTTGATCTCGTCGACTAAATTGACCGGTACCATGCCGGCGATGATTTTCAGCTTGGCTTTGTAAGGCCCGGTGCTGCCGGCAAGCTCGGAACGCGTCACTTCGTATTTCGGCCATTCGCTCTGCAGCGGCGGAATGACCTGGCGATGCTTGCGCGCACCCACCGGCCGGCCGAGCAAAATCGTCGACGACGTCGAAGGCCGTAAGAACGGTAGGGCGCTGGGCGAATAGTTCACGGCCAATATTTGCTCGCGCTCACCGCCGCGCACCATTCTGACGATGAATTTTGATTGCAAGCTGAACAAATATTTGTCCCGCGGCAATTCGCCATTGTGCACGTATAGGGAATGCGGGTCGCGAAGATCCCCGTTGGGATCCATGTCGCCGGATCTGAAGACCACCTTGCCGTTATTGTCGGTGACCGTCACTTCCAAGTACACGACGCGCTCCGCGTCAAAACCGGTCGGCACGCTATGGCCGTCCATGGCGTTTTTGAACTCGACTTTGAATTTGATGCCCTCCGCGTCGGCGCGGTCGACGACCACCGCGCCAAGCTGGTAACCGGCTTGCAGAACTTGCAGGCGCTGCACTTCGATCTCCTTCAACAATTTCAAATTCTCGTTGATGATGTCGCGGGCATCGTAGCGGTCATCTTTTGCGGTCCAACGCGGCGGGAATTTAAAACCGGCGGGAACGTTGTTCTCGAATGCATCCGTGCCCCAACCGGCTTTATGATCGAAAGTCAACCATTCGCGCATGGTTGCCATGGCCGAGGCATTGGTATTATGCGGAAAAAACGCCGGATGGATAACCGAGTAATCCGGCCCGGCAAACATGTGATTGGTGCGCTTGCGCGGGGTGGTCGGTTTCCCGCCGACAATCGCCGCCGGGGCGACAGCAAATCCGGACTTCTTGCCAGGTTCCTTGCCCATGTGGCACTCCTGGCATGTCGTGCCTTTGCCGGCAGCCGGCGAAGTCTTGAAGTCGCTGAACGCCTCTTCAAGACGAAAACCGTTGACCAGATTGACGTCGTGGCAGGAGCCACAAAAAGCCGGGGTGCTAATGGGTTTAAACAGCTCGACGTCCGTATGAATGGCGCGCCCGGATTTCCCGCGCTCGGTGTTGATGTTGTATTCGCCACTCGTGATGACGCGCTTGAGCTCTTTGTTGCCGGTGGGACCGTACACCGCCTCAAAAATGTCGCCCTCCACGATGCCCAACCGCCCACTCACCTTGCCATAGTCTTTGTCGACACGATGGCAGATGACGCAGGTAATGCCTTCACGCGAGGTCGGATGGCGATCCATGTTGGACATGAATTCAGCCTCTTTCAAATTCATTCCCACCTGCGTATGACAGCGAACGCAAAAGTCGCCGTTGGTGCCGTTCGTCTGCTTCATAATGGTGGCATGCATGGCGTTGAAAACCGGGCTCAACTGGGCGTAGGCGTGCGCCGAAACCGACCATTCCCGGTAATGATCCGGATGGCAAGTCCGGCAGGTCGCCGCTGCCGGGAACCGGTTTTCCAAAATGAGCTTTTCATGCTCTTTTTCGGCCTCTTCCTGCGCCTGCACGAGGCTGGGACTGCAAATTATCAGCGCGCTCACCAACAGCCATGCCGTTGCGAGCGGCAAATATTTGTCGATTTTTAAAAAGATCTGATTGAACACAAAATCCTCCATGCCGAATTGGTAAGAAGATCACGGTTAATTAAACTTTCCGCATACAATTCCGCCAACATGATATCTACGGACGCCGTCCGTGAAAATTCATTGTGGCCGTAGACTGGCAGCAATTTGTCGCCGCGAAACACACAAACGGATCTACCATCGCTTAAAACCTCCTTCGACTTGGATAATTTTCTCGCGCCGTTGTCAGCGTCACGCAATAATTGGAGTTGCGACTTGCCTGCGGCTCAAGCCCGGGCAAAGTCGTGTTGAGAATAAGACTAAAAACTTATCGTGACGCCAAGCGTCGGCGCCACGTTCGACCGCAAGCCGCCATCGTTCAACGGCACTAAAACATTGCCGAGCAACAAAAGGCGTTCGGAGGGCGCGACGCGGAATCCTAAAGCCGCGCTCATGGCGTTGTCCCGATCGCGCTCCGGAACATTGCTCAAGTCAATCTGCCTGACCAGCGGTGGTATCGCGGCGTTTCTTGGCCTCACAATAATCGCTGTTTCTCCGGGAAGCAATTCAATCTTTTCGTCACGATTGACGTCAAATTCACCCAAAAACTCAGCAGCGAAGGTTACGCCGGAAACGATTTTCTGATCAAAACCGGCGATCAGCTCGAATTCGTCACTATCCCGATCAGCCCCGCGGCGTTCATAGCCGAGGTTGAGATGCGGCAAAAAATCGCCAATCTTTTTTGACATAATCCAGGAAAATCTGGCATTCATTTTCCCTGTGCCTAAAAAATCTTTCTTATCCCCCGTCGGCAAGCGGAGGTCGAGCAGAGCGGCCAGATCAATCTCCGCGCTCCGTAGAAAACTGTATTTCAGCCTGAGGGCGATGTCGCTTAACCCGGTCGCGCTTTCGTTGTAATTTGAGAACGTAGTCAGTTCGGGCCTGATCGGATCATTGCCAAATTGATGTCTCGCCGTGTCATCGCGCGCAAACGTAAAACTCTCAACCGTCGCCTTGCTGTTGCCGCGGAGACTAATATTCGCTAAAGGAATGGCGAACCCAATATCCAGGTTATTGGTTATACCGTAGGTCGCGAGCAACACAAAAAGATTGGCATTCACATTCAAGTCTAAATTTAAATTGACCAGATCGCTTTCATTTGGGTTGTCGCCGAGCACGCCGGTTTTCGGAAAATCGATATGCGTAAAGGTAAAACGAATATCTTTGGTTCGCAGACCTCTGAATTTTTCCAAGCCCAAATAGGTATAGTTGAACCCAACGTTGAACTTGCCCTGTCCCAAGGTCCTGGCATTTTCAGCAAAAATCGGCCCCAAGCTCTCCTTGATCATCACGGGTTTTCCCGAAGAAAAATCAAATGTTGCCCCTGCCACCGTTGCGCTTAAAGGAAAGGATGAGATATTGCTGGCAATCAAGCTATTTAAAGCCGGCGAGAGCTGTGCCGAGGCGTTTTGGGCGGCCTCTTGGAAATGCGTGCCGTGTAGTCCCAAACTTCCCGAAAGCCTAAACTTCGTATCGAGAATATCATTAAAAATGCGTGTGAACACTTGATCGAGCTGCGCGGAGGCTGGGCGCGCCAAAAACAGAACGCCCAAAACCAAAAGGCTCAACAAAATGGCTTTTTTATGCATGGCAAACACTCCGTCATTGGAAATTCGTTATGATAAGACAGCGCCGCTTTGGCTTTTTTACTGCGTAAACTTCACAATCACCCACGCGCCATTAATTTGCTCGAGAGTCCAACTCCGGAGCATGGCGGGGTCGTTTACTTGCTGGTTGTATAAAGTGTTGTAATACTTCATCCCGATCCTGAGATCGACTTTGGCCGTATTCTCACTTGGCGCAATATTTATAATGTCAATGTCAACCTTCATCTCCTTGATGCTCTTAAAAAACGGTGCCCATGACTTCTCATCAAAATTTTTAAACAAGGTCTTGAATCCATCATAATCGACCTGTTCGAGACGTTGTTTGTATCTGGCAATGAGCTCGCGAACGGCCTGCTTGGTGGCCTCCAGCTTTGCGCTTTCGCGAATGAGATTCTCTTTAGCCTCGCGCGCCACGGCGACGTACAGCTTTTCCGCCTCCTTATATTTCTCGGCGGCGCGGTTAAAGTTGCCCGCAGCATAAAAATTTTCGGCGTCGTTTTTGGCCTTCTCAGCGTCGCGATATTTGGGCTCGACATAACTGTCTTTATCGACTTTGCCGCGCGCTGCCAGCATGGAATTTCTGGCGGTTTCGGCTTCAGCTTTTTCCATTTCCGGGGCGAGCGCCTGGTAAAGCGCCAGGGCCTGCTGGAAAGAAGCGCGCGCCGCGCCATAGTCCGCCGCCTGAAATTGCCGATTCCCATTATTGGCGGCCGCTTCCGCCTGGGCAAATTGGGGATTCGCCTGCAAATCCGCGGCGCGTCCCGGCAATTGACTTTTGGCGCGCTCCATTTCGGTTTTCGCGTTTTCAGCCTCGACTCTCGCCTGAATCATGAGATCGACCTGGCGCTTGGCTTTGGTGTAACCATTCGCGGCTTCCACGTAAGCCTGGTGCGCCGCGATCAAGCCGGCATTGGAGCCCAGCGCCTCGTTTTGGCCGCCTTCGCGTTCCAACCGTGCCGCGCTGGCAAAGGGAGCGGCGGCGAAGGTTTCGGCGTTGACTTTCTCGGCAGCCAGCCTGGCTTTTTGCATCTCGCGTTTTGTGTTCGCGACGCGCGTTTTGAGCTGATCCAGGTCTTTGATCATCTCCGAGGTGACGCCGCGCCGCGCTACCGCAATCGCAGCGCGAAAGCTATCCACAGCGGCTTCATAAGTTTGCTTGGCTTCGGCGTAATTGCCCTGCGCCAATTCTCGATCCCCTTTTTGCTCGGTTTCCACCGCGCGCCGATAAGTTTCGGCGGCCCACGTTTCAACGCCGGCCTCTCCGGCTTCGGTTTTCAAGGGCGCCAGCGCTTCTTTGGCGGCAGTGGCCGGACCGGAAAGATCAGCGCGCTCGCCTGATGTCGAATCAGGCGTTCCCGACTTGGAACCGGACAAAAGATACCAGCCGCCAACTCCGGCGACCCCAAGAACGGCGACGGCTGCCAAAAGCATCCAGACGTTTTTGGAGATCGGTTTCTTCTCTGAAGCCGGCGCTATCGCTTTCTGGCGGTCGCTCCCGCGACGGCGAGTCTCTAATCCCTTTTCAGCTCTTTGCAGACCGCGTGTTGCCAGCTTGTTGTTCGGATCCAGACTGAGCACCTTGTAAAAGATTTCAACAGCGCGCTCGAATTTTTCTTTCTTCAAATAAAATTCCGCGTCCGAAATCAGTTTCTCCACCTTTTCCGCTTGCTCGAGAATGCCTTCGATCTTTTTAATCGCTTCCCGCGCTTCCGGCAAATCCGCGTTCAAAATCAAAGCCTCTTGATAAGCTTTCAAAGCCGCTTCACGCTGCCCTTTGTCGAAATAATTCTTCCCCGCGCTTAGCAGGTGGTCAATTTGCTCCTGCTCCTTCTGCCGGCGCTCGCATTCCGATAGCAATTCATGCGCTTGCGGCGCATTCGGGTCGACTTCCAACGCGGCGCGAAAGCGTGAAAGCGCCTCGGGATATTTTTTCTGCTCGAGGTAAAGTTTTCCTTTCAACATCAAGCTGACAATCTCAGAGTCCGCGTCGGCGCCAGGCTCGGCCATGGTTCGAGCCTCCACCGGTTTGGCTTTTTCAATTCTTGGGGCAAATTTCGTTTCCGAAGGCGACGAGCCCAATTGCCGCTGCACTTTTTTCAAGGCCTTCAGCATTTCCTGCATGGTGGCATAGCGATCTGCCGCCTGCTTCTGCAAGGCGAGGTCGATGATCCCCTCGAGCTCGCGCGGAACCGCGGGGTTGACCTGTGAGATGGGAATATGAGGCTTATGCGGAATGGCGTAAAGCAGCGTGAGATCATGCTCGGTTTGAAAGGGCAGCCTGGCGCCGAGCAGTTCGTACAAGATCACGCCGAGCGCCCAAATATCGGTGCGATGATCGACGTCGGCATCTCTGATTTGTTCGGGCGACATGTACGCCAGCGTGCCCATCGAAACACTGGTTTTGGTGATGCGCGTGCCGCCGGCCAGCTTTGCCAAACCAAAATCCAAAATCTTGACCACCCGGTCTTTGGTGACAATCACATTCGCCGGTTTGATGTCGCGATGAATGATGTTTTGCGCGTGCGCCGCCACCAAACCCTGGGCGATTTGCACGGCGAACTCCACGCTCTCCGCGATGGTCAACGCGAAATCCGCGATCATTTTTTTGAGCGTCAAGCCGTCGTAGTACGCCATGCAAATGAACAATTGCCCGGCCTCGGTCTCGTCGATTTCATGAATCGTGCAGATATTGGGATGATCGAGGGCCGAAGCGGTTTGCGCTTCACGCATGAAGCGTCTTTTGGCTTCTTCGTCGCGCGTCAGCTCCGGCGGCAAAAATTTGAGGGCGACGGGCCGCCGCAACCTGGTGTCTTCCGCCTTGTACACCACGCCCATGCCGCCGGCGCCGAGGCGCTTACCCACGCGATAATGCGACAGCGTTTCGCCCTCCATATCGCCCATCATGACTTTGAGCGTTTGAAAATACTTTTCCCGCTCCAGGCACTGGGCGCGGAGCGCTTGCACCTCGGCGTGATTGGGATATAGGCGCAACACCTCGTCAAACTGTTTGACGGCCTCTTTGAACAACTGGCGATTCATGAGCGCGCGGCCTTCGGCGACCAGCCCCCGAACGCTTTCCTGGTGCTGCGACTGCCTACTGATCTGGCCAAGAATTTCTAAGATACTGTTAAAATCAGGATAACGCTGGTTCGGCTCCTTTTCAAGGCATTTTGTCACCACCTCTTGCAGATCGTCAATGAGATCGGTTTCATCGAGAATCAGGCGGTCGGGCGGCTCATGCAAAATCTTGTACATCACCGCCGTGGCTTCACCTTCAAAGGGCCGGCGGTAAGTCAACAGCTCGAAAAAAACGATCCCAAAAGCGAAAATATCGGACCTTGGGTCGAGCTGGGCGCCGCGGATTTGCTCCGGCGACATGTACCACGGCGTCCCGATTTGCGTGCCCGCCTGGGTCAAATGGCTCGATAATAACTTGGCAATACCGAAGTCCATGATTTTGACTTTGCCATCGAGCAAAATCTTGATATTCTCGGGTTTGATGTCGCGATGGATGGTGTTTTTGTCATGCGCATATTGCAGCCCTTTGCAGATCTGGTGGAGGTAATCAAGCTTCTGAGCCAAACTCAGCGACGTTTTTCTATTGATAATGAATCGCAGATCGCTACCGGCCAGGTATTCCATCACGATGTACGGCTTACCGTCGGCCTCGCCGACATCGTGGACGATGGTGATATTTTCGTGCGAAAGCTGGCCGACCGAGCGCGCTTCCCGATAAAAGCGCTCTTTGATTTCGGGCTGGTGCAAAACCGCTTCCGAGATGACCTTGATCGCCACCTCCCGCCCGATGAGCGGATCCAGCGCCTTGTAGACGACGCCCATGGCGCCCTTGCCAAGCTCTTCGATGATCTCGTATTTGCCGATCTTCTTCATGTTTAAGCCTTGGAGATGATACGTGTTAGTATAAGGATTTTAAACAAATACTTGATCTTTGGAGGGAAAACTTAAAGCCAAGTCAGGGGAACGGCTTGTATATTATAATGCCACAGAAAAAGATAATGCGTAAAAAAGAAAAATTTCACTTGCTCTCACGCAAAATATCGCTGCCCTCTTCGTAAAAATCAAAGTTACAGGATCACAGACAAAGGCAGGAAAAATACTGCGTCGAAATAACAAATATTACAAATTTGCAATCACAACGACTTCCGTATTATATAGGAAATTCTTCAAAAAGTCAAGAAATAATTTGAGTATGCAGCAAATTTTTGCAATACTAACTTGACAATGTTAAGTTAAAAAAGAAGCGACTTTCGCCTGCACGAGGCCGGAATTGCAAATTGTCCGCGCGCTCACCAATAGCCATGCCGTTGGCAGCGGCAAACAATTGTCGATTTTTAAAAAAATCTGATTGAACACAAAATCCTCCATCATCTTGGAGAATTTCTCTCAAAATAAAACTTCATTGCGCATTGAACAGCTCGATGATGGCCGGAGAAATATAGCGGTCGTCGAGTTTGTAATTTTTATCCAATTCCTTGGCGCGGGCAAATTTTTCCGCGGCGTGGTCATAGCTCGCCTGTTCCGCCCTTCCGCTTAAAAGATACTTTGCCGCATAAGCGCAGCCGAGAATGGCCTGCAAGCTCGCTTCCACGCGATACTGCTGCGCCGCCGCCGAAAGTTTCGCAATGCTGTCATCGTAGTCGCCTTCAAAGAAGGCTTTGATCCCCTCCCGCGCGACGTTTTCTGCCTGCGCGATTTTAGTCAAATAATCATTTGCCGGCGCATTTGCCCGGTCCAGACGTTGCACGTTCAAAAGCTTATTCTTCGCCGCTTTCAAATCACCATGATTATACAAAGCAACGCTCTCATTGAGCAATTGGGCAGCTCTTTCCCGGGTGGCCGTAGCGCCGCGATGGGCGGCAATCTGATCCAGATAGCGCCTGCCGCGGGCCGCTTCGGCTTTATTGAGCCGGGCCGCGGTGAGAAAAGCTTCTTCCGCTTTATCCCATTCCTGCGCTTGCAAAAAATTTTTACCGTCGTCAAATACTTTCGCCGCCCCGGCGCGGGCGGCCGCTATTCTCCGCAGATAATCATCGGCGCCGGCATGCGCGTGCTCCCGCAGCAAAACCGCTTTCAATTTCGCTTCCGCCTCGTTCAGCTCCGCGGTTTCAAATAGTTTGACGCCTTCATTGAACGTCGCTTCGATCCCGGCGCGTTCAGCCTGCTTCGCGCGTTCCTCTTCAAGTTTTTTCCTGTCCTTTTTCTCGTCTTCGGCTTTGGCCACGCGCAGCTTGTTGAATTCATCTTCCGCGATTTTTCGATATTTTTTGGCGTCGGCGTGGTCACGATCCAGCGCCAGCACCTCATCGAACTTATTTATCGCGATTTCATACTGGCTTTGGTTGAACGAGGCCAAAGCTTCGTCATATTTCGCCGCGATAAGCTGGCGCTGTTTGGCGAGCCCGAGATATCGCTGCAAGTCGCCGGCAGCCGCCCGGTCATCCCGGGCGTTTCTGACTTCGCCCGCTCTTTCTTCTTTTTCCAAATCCTGCCGGGCTTGCGCATACTGGCCCAAATGATAAAGCGCCATGCCCCGGTAGAGATAGGGAAAATAATCAATGAAATGCAATCCATACGTTTTGGCATTGGCTTTGGATTCCGGCTTTTCGGCAATGGCGGCATTCAATATCGCCACCGCCAATTCCCATTGCTGCTTCTTGACGGCTGCCTTGGCCCGCTCATAACTAACGTGCCATTCAGCCAACAGCCGATTGGAGAAAAACAACGCCGACACCACGGCCGTGGTTATGGCGAATCTTTTGTAAACGCTCATTCCTTGCTCCGGTTATTTGCAAAAATTTCCATCACCTCTTTGGAGAAAACGCGGCCGTCCAATTTGTAGCCGGCGTCGATTTCAAGCGCCCGGGCAAAAGCCGACCTGGCCTTGTTGCATGCGGTTTTATCTTTGGCGCCGGTCGACAAATACTTTTGCGCATAAGCGCCGCCGAGATAGGCGTGAAAATCGGCGTCATTTTCATAAGCCGGCCTGGCGGCATTGAAGAGTGTGATCGCTTCATCGTAATGGCCTCTGGCTAACGCCGCTATACCCGCGATGAAATCATTTTTGCTCGCGCGCTTCGATTGTCCCGGTTTCGCGCCGGCGCTCATCTTGTTGAGATAGTTCTTGGCCAGCGAGTTGTACGGATCGAGCTGCAGAACGGCCTTGAACTTTTTTTCCGCTTCCGGAAACTTCTCTTCGTTGAACAACCGGACGGCTTCGACAATTTCGGCATTCACCATCTCGGCGGCCTCTTCCGTTTTGACGGGCGTGGACTCGCCACCAGCCAGTTTCATTCTGCTGCCGGACAAGAGCTTTTGTAAATTGGCGGATTCTGCCGGCATGGACTTGAGCTCGTCCAGCCGCTCGGATGTCTCCAAATATTCCACCGAGTTTTGCCACAATCCCTGATTATAATAGGCCAGCCCCAGATAGTAGTAAGGCAGGTAGGCGATGAACCACATGCCGTAGGTGCGGGCGTATTGGCTGGGCGCGTTCTTTGCCGCCACCGCGCGCTTCAAATACTCAACCGCCCGCAGCCAATCTCCGGACTCGATATACTCGATACCGATTTCATAGTTGACATACCACGGCAGTTTTTCAGGGCGCGCCGTGGAAGATCTGCCCTTTTCGGTTTTTGCCGCTGCCGCAATCTTTTCACGCGCCGGGGGCGTCGTTTTTTCGCCCTTGAGCTCGGCGCGCAGTTGCATTAAAAGCGCGTATACTTCGCTCGTATTTTTGATTTCACCGTGTTGCTCCTCGAGCTCGAAATTTTTGAGCGCTGCGGTTTTATTGCCGAGATGATAATGGGCCACGCCGAGATAAAAATGGGGCAGATAATCCACGAACCGCAGCCCGTAGGTTTTGGCTTTAAGCTGGGGCTTCGGCTTGCCGAGCAGCGCCTGCTGCAAATAATCTATCGATGCTTGCCACTCCTGTTTGTCCTGCGCGCGCAAGGCCTGGTCATAAGACACATACCACGGCGCGCCGGCGCGGGAAAAATGAACGACGCCGAAAACAAGGCAAGCCAGTGCGGCGAAACGACCGGCAGAATTTTTCATATGAAATCCTAATCAAAACCTGTATACAAGGGAAGCCACGGCTTCGTTGCTGCTATCGGATAGATTGCCGGCCACATCGATTTGAAAATCCTTCATTAAAATAAGCCCCAGCCCGAAAGTATAATGCAAGTTATCGTCGCCGGTCTGAAAAAGGAACTTGGAAGTTAGGCGTTGATTAACCAGATCCGGATCACTACGATCGTTCGCATTGCCCACCCAGCGAATTCGATGGTCCGGCTCCCGAAAAGCTCCTCCGCGCAAAACGATTCCGACGGATTTCCAAAAGCCGACATATTCCGCGCCCAAATGAATTTCCGTTCCATTGTCGACCGCATAATCCTTCGGCGCAACCGCCTCTTCAGTGATGGTAATGACAAAATCGTCGGTGAGCTCGGAATAATTTATTCTCACCGCATCCAGGGAAAAGGTCAAGGCATCCGTAGGCCGGTACGAGACCCCCACCCCGTATGACGAAGGAATGTTAAAGGCGGCTGGCCTTACCTCCGTCAAACTGATGGACGGCACGGTAAAGGTATGTTCGAGGTTAAACCGCGGCCGTTTTTTGTAAATGCCGCCGATGGAGAATTTTTCGGCCGGCTTCACGATAAAGCCCACGTTGAAGAAGAGGTCATTGTCCTTTCCCTGAAGGACGGCTTTATTGGCAATGGTCGATTCGTCGAATATTTCTAAAAAATGCCTGGCCAATATGGAGTTGGCATCGATCTGCGAGCGGCCGAGCGATGCGCCCAAGGAAAGCTTGTCATTGATTTTGAAGCCGGCGGCAACCCCCCAATCGACCACATCGAAATTCATCTCAGATTTCACCGGAAATAATGAGGCGCCATCCGAGCGCGTTGAGATAAAGCTGCCCTTGGTATAAAAGGAATTTTCCAAATTGACCAACTCGTGCCGAAAAGCGGAAAGCGTCACCCGCTTGAACGGATAAACCACCGTCGCAAAGGCCGGGCTGACAACGGAATTTTTGAACTCTTTTCCAATCAGGTTAAAATTGGGGAAATCCCCCTGATGGGAAAAAAACAGGATATTTCGCTTATAATTGAGCGCTTTGATCTCAAATGAAATTTCCGGGCGGATTAAAACCGTCAAGCCGGCCGGATTCGCTTCCGCCGCCGTGGCGTCGTCGGCAATCGAAATAAAAGCGCCGCCAATGCCAGTTGCCCTGGCCCCGGGATTGTTAAAATTAAATTCAAATTGAGCGAAATTTTCCGTGTTGGTTTGGGCTTGGGAAGGTATTGGCATCAACAACAACAACAGACACTGACCAAGCAGCCTCACTAACCATCTTTTAAATGATGACTTCATGATGAATCCCTCATTTGATAATAGGATGAAATTTAAATCTGACATTTAGAAAAGGGCATCGCAACATCTTGCAGATGCCAGTTACTGTATTGGCCATGATTCCACTTCAAAATCAGGAAATGTCGGGTCTTGCCCAGGCAATGCTTTCAACAGGGCGATAATAACGCTTAAAGTCACAGCATCATTGGGAAGTGTAATTTGTTGAGATTCGGTTACCAAGCCGCTGGCTGCACTCACCGGTTTTTGCGAAAACGCCAGGTCAACCGTATCGGTGGCGCTGATACTTTGAAATAGAACAGCAACCGTTATATTCTGCCGGTCACGATCGTCTTCGGGTGCAAGAGTATAAGCGATTCCCACGTTGAAATTTATAGTGCTGCCTCGGCTCAACGTCGTTCCCAACTGTGGGGAAGTGCTTTGCGCAAACTCCACATCCGTGAAAAGAAACGGCGCTTCCGGCGTATTTGGAATATCGGTTTCCGAGCAGCCGAGCACGACAATCGAGGCACAGAACCACACGGCAGAACCGAGCAAGCGGCAGGTTTTGTTAAACATTCTTACCCTCCTTAAAAAAAAGAGAATGTGAAATACTGAAATTAATTAGCGATCAAACTCAAAACTGGGGCAACAGGAGCCGGTAATCGAACCCCGGCATTTTTTGCTTCACTTCCTGCAATTCGCCTTTTTTCACCTCCACGGAAAATTTGAGAGGGATTTTAAAAGCCGGGTTGGTCAAATGAATAACGTATTTGCCTTCCGGCAGCGCCAAACGATAGGGCGTGATCATTTTTTCATTCGCGGCATAGCGCTCGGTGACTTCCACGCCTGCTTCATTCTCAATTTTAGTCACTTCGGCCCACGGCAAAATATTTAGCGCGACATAGCCAATCGGAAGAGGCGGCGTGTAAAGAAACAGCCGATAAATCACCCCGGCGCCAACGAGCACGACCACGGCCGCAGCTATAAAATGCGCGCGCGTAAATTTAAACGGTGCTTTTTCGGCCGGGCGTCGTCCCGTCGCACGGGACGGCCGTTTGGTGGCTGGCTCGGGTTCGGATTCAACCAACATGGTCTCATCAACTTCCGAGCGGCGCGACCCGGCCTCTGGTTGGGGGGCTTGGACGAATTTGGTTTCTGTAATGGCCGCGATCTGCGCGTTGGTTTCATCGATCAAATGCTGCAGCAAGCTTTTGGCTTCCGCATCATCAGGCGCCAGTAGCAGCACCTCTTTGAGAACGCCGATGGCCTTGTGATATTTCTCTTCGGCAGCGAGCTCTCGCGCCATTGCCAGTCTTTCGGCAGCGAGACGTTTTTTCTTCTCTTCCTCTTCTTTTCGCTTGGCAATCGCGTCGACCAAGTTTAGCGCTTTCGCCTCCTGCGGGCGCAATTGCAGGATTTCTTCAACAATTTTTTGCGCCCCGTCGAGATCGCCGCGCTCGAGAGTCTCTTTGCCGGCGGCCAACAGGTTGTCAATGCGTTTTTGTTCTTCACGGCGGCTGATGCCGGTTTTGGCCTCCTCAATTAATTTCACGGCGTCGGCCTGATTGGGGGCATCTTGCAGCACGAGCTCTGCTGCCGCGATGGCCTTCTCGTACTGCCGTTCTTGCAGCCATTGCCGGACGTTTTGCAGGCGTTCCTTGATGCGCTGCCGCTTCTTCTCCTCCTCTTCTTTTTTGGTTTTAACCGCCTCCAGCAAGTACAGCGCGGCGTTGCTCTGCGGGTTGAGCTTCAGCCCTTCCACTGCCAGCCGCTCGGCATTGGCAAAATCATTTTGCTGAAAATATTCCCGGCCTTGCGCCAATATTCGCTCGAGCCGCTGTCTTTCTCCTTCGAGGCGGATGCCGTCCTGGGCTTCCTGCCGCAACTTCAAAGCTTCGGCATGTTCCGGCCAAATTCGCAGCGCCTCGTTTAAAAATTCCATCGCCTGCTGATATTGCTCTTCTCGCATCAGTTTCTGGGCGGCTCTGATCTTTTCCTCGAGCAGCCGGCGCCGGTTTTCTTTTTCCTCCTCTTCTTTAATCAGCGCAATGAGCTCGCGCGCGCTGCGCTTGTCGGTCGCAATTTCGCCGGCTGCTTCGGCCTTTTCCAACGCTCTGGCAAAATTTTTTTTCTTTAAAAAATTGTCGCTCTCCGCCAGCAGCTTTTCCACTTTTTTTCTTCTTTCTTCCGCTAATCTTTTAAGCTCAGTCTCCTTATGCTTGATGATCGTCTCCAAATCGTTCAGGAGGTCTGAGAAGCTTTGGTACCTTTCGTTCGGCGCCTTTTTGAGCGTTTTCAAAATAATATCCCGCACCGGCGACAGATTTTCGATTTCGAGATCGTCGATCTGCTCGGGTGGCTCGTGCACGATACTGTACCAAATGCTGGTGACTTCCTGCCCTTTGAATGGCATTTTATAAGTCACCAATTCATGGAACAAGACGCCGAACGAAAAGATATCGGAGCGTTTATCGACTTTCTGGCCTTTGATTTGTTCGGGAGACATGTACCCCGGTGTGCCCATAATCATTCCGGCCTGCGTCATCGTGCTGGCCATCGACAGGGACTTGGCGATGCCGAAGTCCATAATCTTGGCTTTGCCGTCGTCCAAAATTCGGATATTTTCCGGTTTCAGGTCACGATGAATAATATCTTTGGCGTGCAAAAATTCAAAGCCTCGGCAGATTTGCCGCGCATAGTCCAGCTTTTGATAGAGGGACAAAGGCTCGCCCCGGCCGGTTTGAATGCCCTTGATGATCGACCGCAAATCCGTGCCGGTCAGATATTCCATCACGATGTACGGGTTGCCGTTCTCCTCGCCGAGATCGTAGACCACGGTGATATTCTCGTGAAGCAATTGGGCCGCAGCCCGGGCTTCGCGAAAGAAACGTTCCTTGATTTCAGGACGGTCAAAGGCCTTTTCTGAGATAATCTTGATGGCCACGTCCCGCTGCAAAAGCGGATCGTGAGCCTTATAGACCTCGCCCATGCCGCCTTTGCCAAGCTTTTCGATGATCTCGTATTTGCCGATCTTCTTCATGTTTAAACCATGGAGATGAAACGTGTTAGTATAAGGATTTTAAACAAATGCTTGATCTTTGGAGGGAAAAGTTAAAGCCAAGTCAAGGGAACGGCTTGTATATTATAATGCCACAGAAAAAGATAATGCGCAAAAAAGAAAAATTTCACTCGCCTTCACGCAAAATATCGCTGCCCTCTTCGTAAAAATCAAAATTGCAGGATCACGGACAGGAAAAATACCGCGTCGAAGTCCGCGTAAAAACAAATATTACAAATTTGCAATCATAACAACTTTTGTATTATATATGAAACAATTTTAAAAGTCAAGAAATAATTTGAGTATGCAGCAAATTTTTGCAATACTAACCCGCCGCGCACAACTTCAGTTTTGCCATGCTCAAGCCGGCAGCCGAAGGCAGGCCATGCACTCAGATCTGTGAAATGCCATACTTTCAGATAAATTCTAATGCCTCAACGTCAATTTCATCGTCTTCACAAAAACTTGTCCTGAGCCTGCTAATGAAGTTGTTGCCAAGGCGCCGCAAGCAGGTAAGCGCCACCGAAAGAGCGCGTCCAATTCCATTTCAAGCGACTGCCGCGGTGTTTCAACAACACTTGGGATTCAAGGGCGTCTTCCGGAGGCAGAAACCGCAAAATGCTCTTGACGAGGCGCTTGAGTTGTTCAACGTCAAGGTCTTCGATTTAAAAAATTCCGGTTACGCCTTTCGTGGTAGGGATAAAAACTGTTGGGTTGCGCACCAACCACTCACAACGCGGAGCCGCAACCAAAAAAGAAAAACAAAAGCGCACGCAAAGACGCAGAGACGCAAAGATTACGCAAAGAAAATCTTGACTTCAGTCTTCCAAAAATTCCATGAAGAGACAAAATGACTAAAAAGTCTTTGCGAAACCTTTGCGGCTTTGCGTCTCTGCGTGAATTCTTTCAACGTGAATTCAAA
>JAKEEU010000445.1 GCA_022616415.1 Candidatus Zhuqueibacterota bacterium
AGGCGCTTTTTGCCGAAGCAATCTCTTGATTTTCAAAGGATTGCTTCGCTGAAAAACGCTCGCAATGACGTTACAAAATAACCCGTAACGAGTATATCACAATTCATATGCGGCTTTGCGTCTCTGCGTGAAATCTTTTTACTCGATTCCGAACTTTTCAAGCCGATAGCGAAACGTGTCGCGGCTCAACCCCAAAAGCGCGGCGGCGCGGGCTTTCTTGCCTTGTGCAAGCTGCAAGGCTTGGGTCAATAAAGACTTTTCGAGGTCTTCAAGCTGAACGCCGGTTTCGGGCAGGCGAAACGAGCTTGGCAAAGCTTCCTCCGTCATCGTAACCGGCAGCGCCAAGTCCGCCGGATTGATTTCACTCATCTCACAAAAGATCATAGCGCGCTCGATCACATTGCGCAGCTCGCGCACATTTCCCGGCCAGGCGTAGCCCAGCAGCCGGCGGCGCCCTTCGGGGTGCAGCCCGTCAACTCTTTTTCTAAAATCGAGGTTGTAAATTTTGATGAAATGCTCCGCGAGCGTGATAATGTCTTCGCCCAAATCGCGCAGCGGCGGCAGGGTGAGATTCACGACATTGAGACGGTAATAAAGATCTTCGCGAAATTTTTTTTCAGCGACCGCGGCTTGCAGATCGTGATTGGTGGCGGCGATGCAGCGCACTTGCACGCTGCGCTCCTGGTTGCTGCCGAGGCGGCGAAACTTGCGCGTTTCGAGAAAGTGCAGCAGCTTGGCCTGCAGGCCCAACGGCGTGTCGCCGATCTCGTCGAGAAACAAGGTGCCGCCGTCTGCCTCTTCGATCAAGCCCTTTTTGGCTTTTACGGCGTGGGTGAAAGCGCCCTTTTCGTAGCCGAACAATTCCGCTTCCAGAAGATTCTCGGGAATGGCGGCGCAGTTCACTTCCACAAACGGCGCGCCGGACTGAAAAGAGAGATAATGGATCACTCTCGCCACGTGACTCTTGCCGGTGCCGCTTTCGCCTTGCAGCAACACGGTCGCGCTGGGAACCTGCGCCACTTTTTGCACCAGCTCTTTCAACTGCACGATAGGGGGCGAGCTGCCGAGTATGCTATTAGCGAGAAATTTTTGCTGCGAGCCCAGCATCGACCGCAACAACAACAGCTCGTGTTTCTGCTGCACGAGCTGCTGTTGCATTTGGTATTGCTTGGTTTTGTCGGCCACCATGAACAACAAGCGCGGCTCCGCCTCAGCTTGATCGCGCAAGCTATTCAGCTTGAAATCCAAAAAACACATTTCGCCCGCCAGGCCTTGACGATTGACGCAAGGCAACTCGAAACTTTGTTCAGGCGACTCGAGCAACGCGTTGAGCGTCTCCTCGAGGCCAACCATCTCCGGATAAAGCTCGTCAAGCCGCTTGCCGTTTGCCGCCTCTTCGCCGGATTGGATAAACCGGGCAAAAACGTCATTGTACTGCTCGACGCGCATTTGGCGGTCGATTACCGCGAAGCCGACTTGTTGCTCGGTTAAAATTTTTTGAATGAATTGGTCCATGATAAATTACATTAAAGCCATCATTATGATTTTATTAACGGGTAAAACAACGTTGCATCTGAAATCTTCGTCTCCAAAATCTTGACTAATTGCTCTAATTCAATTTTCGGGCTTACCTGTAATCCTAACGACTTGGCTATCCCATTCGAATCCGTACTATGGCGAGTTGCCAGCTCCAATTGAAATATGCCTTCATCAGCTTGTGTAAAGCGATATGTGTGAATATGCATTGGGTCGCCCATCAACGCATTGTTCAAATGGTCGAACTTGAACTCTTTTCTCATGTACTCAAAGAAAAAATCTTGAATTTGATTGTCTGCCGTATGAAACCGAGCAAGTACCTATGGTTTGATTGGGATTACTCTTCCTCGCTTTCAGGCATTTGCGGTCGAGATATGGGCACGATTGAATTTTCGCAATCGTTTTCCAATCAGGTTTGTCCGTGTGGCGGGTCGAGATGCCGTAGAGTTCGATTATCTTGCTCATATCAGTCGGTGGCACCTTTTCTGCGTGATTTGTAGATAGGATTCTGAAACATCGATGCCTACCGACTTTCGCTCGAAGGCTTGCGCCACGGATAAAGTTGTGCCTGTGCCACAAAATGGATCGAGCACGATTCCGCCTGGCGGACAAGTCGCCAGAATGGGAATTTTGCACAAGTCTTCGGGATATGGCGCGAAGTGCCCATTTCGTTTCTGGGTATCCTCCGGAAGGATATCCCATACGTCGCCAGGCTTGCTGCCCTTAGGGTGATATTTGAGAAAATAGAACCCTCGATCTTTTAACTCTTTTGCACGCCCCGACACGCGCTCTGAATCCGAATGCGTTGCCCTTTGCTGTCCACGGATAATCATTCTGAAATCAGAAATTTCTCCAAGACTAACCTTTCCCAGCATATCATTCAATGCTTTAAATGCCGCGATTTTCTCATCATTAGTGAGCGCCGTTGATAATTCAATTTGGCGCCTGTAGCGAACGCCCCTTACACCGGTGGCGGAAACTATGGCGCCGTTTATAACTCGCCCCTGCCGCGGGCTGGTGCGAATTGAATCAGCATTGTAGTAATAACCAGTGGGATGCTTGACGAAATGAAAGACATGCTCGTGTACATTGCCCAACCGATCAATGGTATTGTCTAATCCTCCTTTAATCTTGTTCCAGATTACACTATTTCGCAGCACCAAACCTTGATTATCCATCAGCGCCAGAGCAACCTTCCACGGAATTCCTAACAGACGTTTATTGAAATAGGTGTCGCCGATATTCAGCCAGAATGAGCCTGTGGGCTTCAAAACGCGTTTGACCTGCTCAAAGATTTTGACAAGGCTCGAAATGTATTCCACATGACTTGCCTCAAGACCGATGCCGCCGTCGTTATATTCACGCTTACCCCAATACGGTGGGCTGGTCATACAAAAATCAATCGAAGCCTCGGGTAATTCCTGTAGAACGGCAAGCGCATCCCCGAGGATAAGCAATGGCAAAAATTCCTTGCCGTCTACGTAGAAATTAAAGTGCTTGAGAATATCAGACCGAACGATTGTCATGATTTTTTACCGTGCTATCGCAGCTTCATGTTGTTTGATAAGAAAAAGGATTTATTCATTTATGATCGCCTCCGCCAGCATCTGAAAAGCTTTTTCCACATTCTCGCCGGTTTTCGCGCTGGTGAGCAGATGCGGCGCGGCGAGGTGGCCCAGCATATTTTGAAATTCCGCCGGATCGAAGCTTTGCGCCGCGGCGAGATCGGCTTTGTTGCCGGCAAAGATGATTTTGGCCTGTGGCGCGACTTGCAAGAACCGCTCGCAGTAAAGCGCCAAACGCTGCGCCGACTCCGGGCGCGTCAAATCGTGAACCACGAGCGCGCCGTGCGCCCCGCGAAAATAGTTTTGCGCCGGCTTCTGCAAATCATCCTGGCTGGCGATGTCCCACACCAGCAAATCGACGTGTGAGTGCTTAGGATGGCCGGAGATGGCAACGCGCTTGCGGTCGACCTTCACGCCGATGGTGGACTGATACTTTTCGTCGAACATATTCTCCACAAACCGCCGCACCAGGCTGGTTTTGCCGACGCCATACATCCCCAATAAGCAGATTTTCTTTTGCAGATTTGGCATACGGAAGCAACTGCGGATAAGCCGTCATTATTCAACAAAATGCTTTTGGGTATCCGGATTTTACGAATCGCCCGGATATTTTTTAAACGTTTTAAAATTTATAAAGTTTTACTTCCGTGAGCTGTTCCATTTCCGTGAGCCAAAATTTCTTTGCTTGTTCTGTAGAATTTCATTTTAAAGAGCCCATTCACTCAACGTCTCTCGACAATGCCGTCTTGCGTGATGACCAACGTGACGGCTTGATTCACCTCGCCAAGCGGGCCTAAATTTTTTCCGTTCAGATAAAGCTCGGTTTGGCCGGCATTGCCGACGCGCAGGCGCAGATAGTTGGCCGCGTGCCAAACGAAAACTTCGCCGGTTTGAAACGTGAAATCCGTCGAATCTCTCTCATCGGCGACGGCGCGAACCCACACCTCACCGCTCAACCGCGCTTCCACACGAAGCTGCAGCACGCCCGGCGCCAGCGTTGCGACAATTGGCGGCGTTGGTGTGGTCTCGCGTACTCGCGAAGGTTTGAGCATGAACCAAATCCCGGCGGCGAGCGCCAAGCCGATGGCGATGCCGAGCGCGATCTTCCCGAAAGTTGATTTTGGCCACGCCATTTTTTCTCTGGACGCTGGCTTGGGAACGGAAGTTTCCGCAAACGAGGCCATGAATTTTTGCATCGGCTCGCGCGTCGCCTCGAGCGG
The DNA here is from genome assembly GCA_022616415.1 of Candidatus Zhuqueibacterota bacterium. Lineage (GTDB taxonomy): Bacteria > Zhuqueibacterota > Zhuqueibacteria > Zhuqueibacterales > Zhuqueibacteraceae > Zhuqueibacter. The sequence continues at coordinate 4,322 of JAKEEU010000445.1, forward strand.
CGTGGCGTCGCCGTCAAATTCGCGCAGCGCGGCATGAAACGTGTTGTGAATTCGCCGCAGCGCCCCGCGCAATTTTTCCGGAAATTGCGGCGGCGCCACGCCCACCGCCACCGCGGCCAAAAATACCGGCGGGCTGGAGGCGACAAAAATCATCTTGTCGCCATATTTGACCTCGTGCAAATCACCCTCAGCGTTCGTCCCAAACGCCTCTTTGGTGAAATCCTGAATCGCGGTCAACATGCCGCTGACCATTTGCGGCTTGCCGTTCATTGGTTCGCCGTTTGCCGGCTCACTATTCTCAAGTTCACTTTCCACCGGCTCTCCATTTTTGGATTCGCCGTTCCTCGGCTCGTCATTTATTGCCTTGCCGTTCGTCGCGCCGGCGTTTTCCAACGCCGTGTGTGCGATCAACAAACCGGTTCTTTGATCGATGAGAAAAAGTTGTTCGATAGCAAAGGGAAAAACTTGCGGCAGGAGCACCAGCGGCTCCGGCAACCCCAGTATTCTGGCTTTGAGGCGCAGCCACGTGATTTTGAGATTGAACGATTTGTCCAGCCGCTCGTTGATCTGCTTGACGAGCTTGCGCATCGCCTCGGCCACCGCGCGGCGCACGGTTTGGCCGATCACCGGATAAAGCGCCTCGACCATTTCGTCTTTGGATTCCGCCACCTGCTTTTTGATCGCCGGCCCCATCAGCGGCGCCACGATCTCCGCCATCTCCTCGCCGGAACTGGCAATCTTGCGCTCCAGCAAGTCGGCAATGACCGGGTTGAGCGAGGCGAGCAGCGCCTCTTTGTCGGCAATCGTGGTGCGGACTTCATCCAGCTCGTGCTCCAGCGTCCGCATCCGCGCCCGATCACCCTCGAGCAAAATTTCCCGCAACCGTTCGACGCTCATGGCAACTGTACACTTCTCTAATTTCGCAACGAAAAGAGAACTGCAACGAAAAAAGCTTTTAAAATTGTGATCTATTTCTCCACGTTTTTCGTTTTGCCCGTTGTTGTTTTCTTCTTGTGATGAAGATACTCAGCCACTGTTGTTCTTTTAACTTTGTAGACGGGAGGGGCGGCGCACCATTGTTCGGATAGCGCGGCCATGGCATCGGACAGCGTGCCGCGGCTCTGCTGCTCGTTTTCCAGCCAACTGATGGCGCTCTGCAGTTGTTGCGCCAGCGCTTTGATTTTGGCGGTGGTGAGCGAGCGGTGTCGCGCCGCGCGGCGAACGGATTTTTTTCTCTGCTCGGCGAGCTCGCTTTGCAGGAATTCCCACTTCTTTTCGTCACGCGAACGTTCAGTCGTTATCTGCGCGACGAGCTGCGCCATTTGCTGCGAAAGCTCCGCGATCCGCGCTTCCAGCTCCCGCACCCGCGGCCCGGCAATCATTTCGCGAATCTCGTCAAGCTCAGCACTGGCGGCCCTGCCATGCGGAAATAACGCGTTTTTTTCTGCCTTGCTCACTTGTCGCCTCAACATGATATTTTTGCGGAAAATATACGCTTGAAATCTGCAAAAAGCAAGCAGAATATCGTGGCGCGGGGAAATTTTTAGCTTGACTTTGAGGCAAAAAATTTTATTTTACTACCTGATTCATAAAACGGCCTACTAACGAAACGGAGTAAAAGCAGTGAACGACATGAATGAAATGCCAGGGATGGAAAACACGGGTGGGAGCGAAGAGGCTGGTAGCGCTACGCCTTCAGCCGGCGCCGGTGCGGAGAGCGGCGAGATGGCCTATTGCGTGAAATGCCGGAAAAAGACCGCCATGGTTGAAACGCAAAAGGTGACCATGAAAAACGGCCGGCCCGCGCTCAGTGGCAAGTGTGGCGTGTGTGGCACTGGCATGTACAAAATCTTGTCACAGAAAGCGTAAACTTTTCGATCGGCAATAAATGACGGCGACTCTTGTTTGGACGGCGCGGGCGTCTGCAAGATTCGCCGTTGTCGTGTTTATGCCATAGCGCGACTTTGGCCGCAACCAAAACCCTGGCCTGTGGCGCGGCGGGCGCCAGGGCAGGCTTAACCACAAAGGCGCAAAGGACACCAAGCGCAATATAAAATTTTGTGCGCTTGGTGAACTTTGTATCTTTGTGGTGAAAAAATCTTCGCGGCTACTGTTCCGGCGCGATAACCACGGCTTTGTCAAAGCCCATGTCGATGAGTTGGCGAAGCCGTCGGTCGGCGCGGTCTTGTGAGTAATAGCGTCCGACGCACACGCGCCAACGCTTGCCGGCTTTTTGGGTGAAGTTGTTGACGTTTTTTGCCCGCAACTCGTAAGCCAGTTGATCCGCCGCTTCCGGCCGATCGAAAATTCCCACCTGAATCGTATACTCGTTGCGCCCTACTTCTCCCTTGGGGGCAGCAGGCGGACGATCCGGTGGCCGCTCCTCGCTCGGCGTGTCGGCACGATCTTGACTTCCATCGGAGACACCGTCACGGTTGGTCGGGGGCTGCTCTTCGGCTTTTTTAACGCATCCGCCAATGGCAAAAAACAACAACATCAACAATAATAGAATCTGTTTCTGAAAATTTCTCATCCTCTGCTACCCATCCTTCTTTGCTTCCTTTACATCAGGTTTTGTTGCCGTTGTTATCGTGATCGTGGTTTCAACTTTAGGCGGCGGGGGTGGCGGCGGGGGAGACGGCTTTTTAGTCTGTGTGGCAATCGCAATAATAATGACGATCACGATCGCAAGTAAGACATAAGGTGTATAATTGATCGTGATAATCTTTGTCTCGGGCGGCACGCATTTGTTTTTCCCTGGCGGAAAGATAACCGGATCGGCAACTCCGTGCGTTTTGAGCGCCGCTACTTGACGTTCCGCGCGCTTTCGGCTAAAATACTTGCCAACACAAACATGCCACGCCCCTTTGTGCTCCATCACAAAATTGTTGATCTGTGAAGCACGCAGGCGGCCCGCCGCCCAGTAAGCATCTTTCTTGCTTTCATAACATTCAACAACAACAGTATACTCAAACACTGTTGTATCGATATCGTTCGTAATGATTTTCGGCTCGGGTTGAACACAGCCGCCGCCCAAGTTATCCTTTCCCCCCACCGTTTCCTCAGAGACAGAGGATATACTTACAACAATGATAATAATCAAAAAAATAACAAACAAAGGCATCAGATCCGATGGTTTCGGACTACCGGGTTTGTCTGCCATGTTTTTACTGCCTCCATTTTTAGCCCATGAGAACCCAAGCACAAGATCACTCTTGTGCTGCACACCGTCGCGTCTTTTTTAAGCAGCCAAACGCTGCTTATTTTCGGAATGCAGATAATTCGCTTTAGCAGTGCGATAAAACTATACTCGTTAAGGGATAAAATTACAGTCATTGCGAGGCGCTTTTTGCCGAAGCAATCTCTTGATTTTCAAAGGATTGCTTCGCTGAAAAACGCTCG
>JAKEEU010000446.1 GCA_022616415.1 Candidatus Zhuqueibacterota bacterium
CGAGCGTTTTTCAGCGAAGCAATCCTTTGAAAATCAAGAGATTGCTTCGGCAAAAAGCGCCTCGCAATGACTGTAATTTTATCCCTTAACGAGTATAGTTTCTGACAGGGCTTGCTGCAAATATTTCAAGGCTTGCTGGAATTGTTGATGTCGGTAGTCTTTCAGATAAGTCCAGCCGATGACGAATTTCACCAGCACATGAGCCTGGGCGCCAATCAGCATCGGCAGATCAGCCCGCAGCAACTGATATTTATGCAACACCCCTTCGTCGGCTGTGGCGGCAGCGCGCGCCTCATGGTTGATGAACGCCTTGGCAAAAACACAGATGGAATCGCCGACGCAAAGGTTTTGTCCCCAAATCACCATATCGGCATTGAGCGCTTCGCCAATTTCTTTGGCTTGGGTTTCCTCACGAATCACACGATCGCTGCCTTTGGAGGAGAGACGTTTCACCTCCACCACCTCACTGAGTGCGCGGTCTTCCTTCATGAATTTATCCAACTTGTTGAAAGTGGCGCTCGTAATATCTTCGCTGCGTTGATCGACTTCGCCACCGGCGTTGGTAAAATCCGCCACCAAAATGTTGATCTTCTCCGAATCAAACGGCTCGCCCAGCCACTGCTTCTGTTTTTGAATTTTGGGATCGAGGGGTTCCATCAGCTTCAGAATGAGTCGGCGGATCGCCGGTGTGGAAGCGTCTTTGAAAGGGTCTGTCGAAATTGGGATGAGGGTATGCTCCGTCGCGATCTGCTCGCCGGTGCGAATTTTTGCGATTTGAATATCCACTTCAGCTTCCTGCTGGCGAACGATCCGGATTGTGCCGCGCACGTGCAGATTCGGAGCAATCATGGCCGGATTTGTATTTTGCTGGTGTCAAAAATCGCCGGCGTGCGGGCGATTTCTTCCGCATATTCGAGCAAATCGACAATCTCATCCCAGCCGGAGACGATCTTTACCGTCTCGGATTTTTCCACTTGCTCACGGAATTCCTGCCAAAAGCGCAGCTCGATCTCAAGGGAGAGGGAATCCTTCGAGCTTTTGAAAGGCGTCAGGCGGAGATAGTATTTTTCCGTTGGCTGCGAGAATAGCGCTGTCGTTAAACCGAGCGTTAACAAGCAGGTGCCAAACAGTATGCGATGAATTTTTAGCATCATGTGTTTCCCCTTCTGCTAGAGTGAAGTCCGACTTGGCAGCAGGATTTTGTAAAATTTGAAATATCGTCATGCCAAGTCGGACTTCGCTTCACTCTCACTCAAGGCAAATCATTCAGAATCTTTTTAATTTCATCTTCCGTTACGTTCACGATATTTCGGCTGGGAGCTCGAAGCGTTTCTTCGTAATAGTACGCCTCATTTTCGATACGTAGGCGATACCGGCCTTTCGACAACGAAATAGTGGCCGGTGCATTAGCTTCCCATTTACCATCAATCATTATGTCAGCATTCTTCAGCTTGCTGTGTACGGTAATTGTGATTTGATAAGAGTTCACTGCTCCGGCGGGCTTCGTTGCTGTAGAATTCGTTGCCGGTTTCGACACGACCGCAAGACTTTCTGTAGGCGCTTGTGCCAATCTGAGTTCGACCTTTACCGAGGTGATTTCTCCGGCGACAATACTTACGTTTGCATCGAAAGCGGCGAAGCCATCTTTTTCTACTGACAGAACATAACTTCCAGGCTCCAGGGAATCAATTCCAATGGCTTTATTAGCCGATGTAAATCTTTTGAAATCTTTAGCCAAAAATACTCTCGCGCTATCCACATTGCTTACGATGCGCAGCTTGCCATATTTTTCCTCAGAAAATTTTTGTACCATCCAAATAACAAAACCCCCAATACTTAAAATGATTCCCATCTTTGTTTAGTTGTTTTTGCGGGGTGATTTTCGCCCGTCCGTGTGCAAATTTTGACGTTCGGGCGTACGATGGCCGCCTCATCATGTGGTGAGTTCTGTC
>JAKEEU010000447.1 GCA_022616415.1 Candidatus Zhuqueibacterota bacterium
GATTTGGGTATACCAGAATCATTCACAAAAGATGAACGCCATTCACAAAACGTGAATGAATCATTCACAAAAGATGAACGCCATTCACAAAACGTGAATGAATCATTCACAAAACGTGAATTGCATAATAGGAAGAACTACACTAATGAAATAGAAGAAAAGAAATACATGTCGGGCAAGCCCGACGATGCTGTCTTGGAACTTGATTCCAAACAGGCGACCAACATCCAGATGGTTTTCGCGCATTGGCAAACCGTAATGGATCACCCATTGGCGAAACTTACGAAAGAGCGCAGACGAAAAGTCCAGATGCGACTCAAAGAGGGCTACACCGTCGAGCAACTCAAACAGGCGATAGACGGAAACAAGGCGTCGCCGTTTCACCAGGGGCAGAACGATCACGGGACAAAATACGACGACCTGGAACTTATCTGCCGCAAAGGGGCGCAAGTCGAAAAGTTTATCGGGATCGCGGAAGCGGTTAAGAACGGCAACGGCAAGCTGAACGCAAATCTCACAAGGCGCGATACTGAAACCCACTATGCCGATGGGCGAGAGAAACCCGAACACATCAGGCGGTTTGTTTTCTGAGAGGGCGCGAATGTTTTTCGATAGCGAGCGCCTGATTCGTTTTGAAGTGGCGGGTGAAGGGGAGAGGGTAGGCAATGGCAAAAAAACGCAACAGAAGCCACGAGAACGCAAATGCGCGTATTCCCAGAGAAGCCACGAGCACGCAAATGCGCGTATTCCCAGCGGAAGAGGCTAAGAACGGCAATGGCAGGCTGAACGCAAATCTCACAAGGCGGGGTACAGATGTTTTTCGATTGGGCGGCATTGCAAATTGACACGCGCGGGCGAGCATCGGGAGAAATTAAAACGTTATGTCCCATTTGCTCGGCAAACCGCAAACACAAACACGATAGATGCCTCAGCGTGAACGTCACGGAGGGCGTTTTTCAGTGTCACAACTGCGGATGGTCGGGTAAAGCTGAGCGAACGGATAGGCCGAAAATGCATTTTCCTATCTGGCAAAAACCCGGCAAGACTTACGCGAAGCCGAAATACGAATCGCACACCGGTTCACAACCGGCGGATAATCTCCTGGCGTGGTTCAAGGCGCGCGGCATCCCGCCTGGGATCGTTGACCGTCACCGGATCGAGGC
>JAKEEU010000448.1 GCA_022616415.1 Candidatus Zhuqueibacterota bacterium
ACACGAACATCTGGCTCGCGACCGTGGTCGCGCTCGCCGGCGCGGCGCTGAACCTCCTCCTCCTGCCCGTGACGTTCCACGTCGGTCGCATCCTCCTCGACCACCGGCGGCGCAAGCGCGCTGACCGGCATGGGAACGCAGGATCGCGGCAGGCGGCCGCGATCCAGGACAAGTGGCCGATGCGCTCTTGGGGCCATCACCAACGCTCAGCCAATACGCTCGCGAGCCCAGTGGTACCGTGCCTCTTGAAGAAAAAGTGCGTTTGAAATACCTATACCTCCAATCGTTAAATCTTTCGAGCCGGGCGAAGATTGGGGCTACTGCTACGTTGACCAAAGATTTTACGAAACACTGCCGACGGTTTGAGAGAAATTCGCCACAAACGAACACGAAAATGCACGAAAAATTTTGTTTTTATTTCGTGAAATTTCGTTTTGTCCGTGGCTAAAAATAAAATTATGAAAAAGCCAACGAAAATTTTACTGCAAACGACGATATCGTTTACTGAAAACGATTGGCACATCGGGCGCTTTTCGCTGCTTCAAAAACACCTCGAATCTCTAAAGGATGAAACCGGCAATCAACTTTACGAAGTTACGGCGCGAAACCGCGAATTGGATGAAAACGGGAACGACAAAATTTTAAGCAATCTGGACAAATCGGATTTTGATGAATTGTGGCTCTTTGCAGTTGATACGGGCAACGGTTTAATGCCGACCGACTGCGCCGCCATCACGCGTTTTCGGCAGCGCGGCGGAGGAATTTTCTCGACCCGCGATCATCCCCCAGGCGTCGGTGACAAGGATTGTGTTGAAGACGGCGTGACCGTCCCCCCAGCCCCCGGTGAGAGTGATTGTGATTGGGAGTATTTACCGCGCCTCTATTTCATCCGTAACAACAAGCTTTGCCGGGCGGATATCAGCGCCAACCAACTCGGCGCCGTGCCGCTGCTGCCGGAGGATGGTTGTCTGGCCGATGACGTGCAGGATCTTCATATCCAGTTCGGCATCGACACGGATGGCGACG
>JAKEEU010000449.1 GCA_022616415.1 Candidatus Zhuqueibacterota bacterium
GACCAGTCAAATAATCCCATTTGACCGGCAAGCCGCTCTGGGCCTTTGTATCATTACGGCACTTCACTGTATCAGAATGATGCCGCCGCGCGAGCCATTCTTTACGGCTTGAACGGGAGACGAACGAATCGCGCCCGAATCGGTGACAAGACACAAATCTTTGTTTGTTCACCACAATATATCGGTGAGGCCAGATAAACACCCCTACCAATTGTAAAAACCCTGGCGCCAGCCGGAAAACGGAGCTTCGATTCGCTTTCAGCGGGCAGACTCGGAAGCTCGCTTCTGTCAACTGATCAAATGCTGATTTACTGCGCGAAAAAAGGGCAGCCGTCCCGTTTTGCGAGAGCATTTGCAAGAAAAGCGGTTGCCGGTTCGCGTCAAGAACATGTTATAAATCAATGATCTAGAGCGATACCGGGTTGCATGGAATCAGACCAGCGCTCTAGTATTGGAAATATTGCCGCAGCACGCGGTCTCGGTAGCCAGTAAGATTTTGGTGCTTTTCCGCCGCGGTCCGGGTTGGCGTCACGAAAATAGGGATCAGCGCCTGGGCCACGAAGCTGAAGACGGAAGCATCCGCCCCGCAAGGCTGGCCTCCCATCAAAAATGCCTTTTCTCCCAACATGGCAGCAATTGCATCGATGTCGGCAATCGCGAGTTCATCTTGCTCGGCTTGCGTGTGGCGCCCAAGACCTTGCAGTTCCAATGTCTTCTTGATTTTACGGCGAAGCAGGCGCGGCATGATCATCCGGAGCGGCAGGGGCAGGCCCTTGAAGTATTGGACGGGACCCTTGGCAAAATTGACCTCATCGAGCCAGCGCGCCCCTAGCGCCGCGAAGTAGAGGTGCTCCTCGCACATTTTTTCGATTGCCCAAGCTGCCGCCTTCTGCTCTGGCGTGAGACCGATATCAAAATCGAAGCCGTATTTTTTCTCGATGTGAAAGCGGATAAAGGTCGAATCAGCAACGGTGACCCCATCGTCGTCGATATAAGGCAGTTTGCCTTTCGGAGCGCGGCCGTAGCCGTTCCGGTTTTCCTCATAGGGCAGGCCAGCGAATTTCAACAAAATCATGGCCTTTGTCACGAATGGGCTTCCATCGGGAAGCCCAAAGTAAGGCCCGAATGTGTAGAGCGTGATCATGGCTGCTGGATCCAACTCTCC
>JAKEEU010000450.1 GCA_022616415.1 Candidatus Zhuqueibacterota bacterium
AGTGACGAGTGAATGAATCTCGCCATTGCTGACCAACGCGATGTGACCGACTTCGCGCCGTCCCATGTACTCTTGCAGGAAAACGCCTTCTGCATAATCGATGCGCTCCAGCCAATGCAGTGTGTCGCTGGCGCTCTCGCAGACAATCGTATGCACCGGACTGGTCGGTGAGCACAGCGGATTCTTGATAACAAATGGTCGCGGATCATTTTTGATGATGGTCTCGGCTTCGAGGCGGTTGCTCGCCACATGTGCGCGAGGAAATGGCACGCCATACTTTTCACAAAGCTGCCGCCCAAAGTCGCGCTCGCGCTCGATTCTCATTGCCTCGCCGACCGGAGAAAAAATCGGCACGTTCAGCGAAAGCAGTTCTTCAGTCCACGGTTGAGTCATCCAATCGATGGACATTGGGATGAGCAGATCGACTTTTTTGTCGCGAACGAAACGGCAAGGGTTTGGAAAGTAGGAAGCAGGGTAAACTTCGCCTTCGAGCGAGGCGCCATAGTGGCCATAGCTGCGGGTGAGATAACAGCTCACTTGCGCGCCGCCTTCGCGCAGCAATTTCATCATGGCGTGCGCAAATGCGCCGACGCCAAGGATCATGACGTGGGGTTGTTTGGACATGTGGCCTCAAAATTTGAATTGATCAACCACGACTTGGTCGTGGTTTGTGTCTGTTTTATGAAGGCTGAATGCAACGGCTATGTTGTTCAGCTACGGCTTGGCCGTAGCTTTGATCAAATAGGGTAAAGAAACTGACCATATCATTTCTTGGATTTAAGAGAAAAAGTCTTGGCCAAGCCAAGACTGATCTGTTAATTCTTATTCCAAAAATCGCATCGGTGATATCGGAATCAATCCTTCCTTGCCGGTAGAATAAAATGCCGCGCTTGAGTATGGGTACTCTTCATTAACCGTCGTTATCTTTGCTTCGACTGGATTGGCATGAATATATAGAATCTTCTGCTCAAAAAACTTTTGCGTAAAGACCATCTCCGGTTCATCATCCGGCAACCAGATGCGATAGGTTTGATTCGCTATACGTCCTGCTTCACGGAAATGAGTAAGCAGCTCTTTTGCTGCCTCGCGTCTGAAACCGGCGGCGTCAAAAATCGGCAGAGCAGGAGAAGCCGGTTTCTCGATTGAGCTTTCCAGGCCTTCGATGATTTGCCGCGCAGTGTGGCGCTTGAAGTCGCGTTGCATATCGGAGATGCCGTAATCGGCGCGTGTGAGGTGAACGATGTAATGGAGATGCGAGGGCACGAGAGCTGTGGGCAGTCCGTGCCGATGAG
>JAKEEU010000451.1 GCA_022616415.1 Candidatus Zhuqueibacterota bacterium
ACTTTCCATAATTGGCGCAGAACTGATATGGGTAGCGAGTTGGCTCGGTCAAATGTTTGATCGTCTCGCCGTAATTGCGGCGGCTAATAGCCGCGCCGCCTTCGCCCGAACAACTGGCGATCACCATCGCAAAGCGCTGGTCGTGCGCGCCTGCCCACAGCACGGTTTTGCCGAGGCGCGACACGCCCACAATGGCGACGCGTTTGGCATCCACACCTTTGTCGGTCTCCAGATAATCCAGTGCGCGGCTCAAACCCCACGCCCATGCGCCAATCGCGCCCCACTCATTCGGCGCAGGCTCGGTTTGCCCGGGCTTGAGATACAGCGCACGCACACCGTGCGGAATGCCACCGAGAAAATCAGGATCAATGTCACCGTAATACACTGTCGCGACGCCAAAACCCTGCGCAAGAAAGGGCAGGACTTTCAAGCTACCAAACCTTCCGTCCTTTGGCGCCGGCACACGTTTCTTTTCGCGGTTCCAGATTTCACCTGGCTTTATGCCCGGATCAACCACGGCATTGGAGTTGGCTGTGAAACTTATATTTAAAAGCAGCGGCACGGGCTTATTCGCATTGACCGGCAGGTAAAGAAGCAAATCCATCTTCGGCCCGTTTTTATTGGGCGAGAAATAGATTGTGATCTGGCGGCGCAATGCTTTACCGTCAAATGCCGTCGTACCTTTATCAAAGACATCAAAGCTCATCCCGGAAGGACGACCCGGGCTGCGGCCAAACTGGTTTTCCTCAAACAAGCGCACGATTTCGGGCCGTCGTTTTTGCACCCACGTTTTCGCATCACGCACGGGCTTGCCTTTGGCAAGCACCAGTGGGTCGGGAAGAGTGTATGTTCCAACTCGTGCTTCATCATAGTTAACGGGAATGCCTGCGACTTCGGAACGTGGCGCGTTTTGTGTTTGACTTTGGATCGCGCCAACCAATAGCAGAATAACGCAGAGTGAGGTTCGAATTTTGAATGTCATAAATCACCTTTTACCGCTTGCGCCTGCAACGTATCCGGCGCCGGCAGCAGGACGGATAGGGTCAAGAGGAGAAGTCTTAGAGCTTTCACGATTTTTCACTCATTTGCCGCCCGGTCGCGGCAACACGTTCGTCCGCCGCGCCCATTCATCCCATTGTGCCGCGAGTTCGCGGACTCTGCCGGGATGATTGCTCGCCAGATTGTTGAGCTCAGTCCGGTCAGCTTCGATGTCGTAGAGTTCCCA
>JAKEEU010000452.1 GCA_022616415.1 Candidatus Zhuqueibacterota bacterium
CAGCAGGCGCGCATTGATATCTTGTCGCGGGAGCGCGCGGAGGCGGAGATCCGGGAGCTTATTGCGACGGCCATCCAAAAAATGGCGCAGAGCAACAAAGCTAATGCGCAGGCGCAAAAAACTAGTGCTGAGATCGTCAAGCTGACGGACGACGCTAATATCGAGGCGCTGAATACGCTGGCGGGATTGGTGAATATCGGGTCTGAAACAGAATCAACCACCCCGCCCTAAAGAGGCGTTAAATATGTTGTTTTTCTCCATAGACCGAGTATAATTATAGCCATGAAACGATTCCAATCCTACAAATACGAACTCATGCCGACCGGCGAGCAGCAGCGCGATATGCGCCGCTTTTCCGGGGCGTGCCGTTTCGTGTTTAACAAGGCATTGGCGTTGCAGATCGAAAACCATTCAGCAGGTGAAAAATTCATTAACTATGTAGCAATGACGAAGCATTTAACTGCATGGCGAAATAGCAACGAAACGCCTTGGCTGAAAGACTCGCCAGCTTCTCCTATGCAGCAGGCTCTAAAAGATCTAGAGCGTGCCTACAAAAACTTCTTCGCCAAACGCGCGGACTTCCCACGCTTCAAGAAGAAAGGCCAGTCAGATAGTTTTCGTTATCCAGCCCCAAAACAGGTTAAGCTCGACCAGAATAACAGCCGGATATTCCTGCCGAAACTGGGCTGGGTTCGCTACTGCAACAGCCGGGAAGTGTTGGGCCAGGTGAAAAACGCCAGCGTATCCGGCAAACAAGGCAAGTGGTATGTGTCGATTCAAACCGAGCGCGAAGTCGAAGCGCCTATCCATCCGTCGACCACCATTGTCGGCATCGATATGGGCATTGCCCGTTTTGCCACGTTGAGTGACGGCACTTATTTCGCCTCGCTCAATAGTTTCAAACGCCAGGAAAAAACCTTGGTGAAGGCGAGCCGCGCCATGAGCCGAAAAAAGAAGTTTAGCAACAACTGGAAAAAGGCAAAAGCCAACATCCAGAAAATCCATGCCCGTATCGGTAACGCCCGACGCGACTACCTGCACAAAGCCACGACCACGATCAGCCAAAACCACGCGATGGTGTGTATTGAGGATTTGCAGGTTCGGAATATGTCCAAGTCGGCGTCAGGCACCACCGAAAAACCGGGCAAAAACGTCAAGGCCAAATCTGGCCTGAATAAAGCCATCCTCGATCAGGGCTGGTTAGAATTCCGCCGCCAGATGGATTACAAACTGGCTTGGAATGGCGGACAACTCGTTGCCGTACCACCCCAAAACACCAGCCGGACGTGTCCGTGCTGCGGCCATGTTGCCGAAGAGAACCGGCGAAGCCAAGAGCGGTTTAAGTGCGTGGAATGCGGTTTCGAGGAAAATGCCGATCTGGTTGGCGCGATTAATGTGTTAAGGGCGGGGCACGCCCGGTTAGCTTGTGCAGATACTTCGCCCGTTAGGGCGTCGGGCCAAGAACCCACCGAAGCGACTCAGGCAGCAATAGCCGCTTGAGCGCCGTAGGGATCTTCGTTCTAAAGAACGCGGAGGATGCCAAGCTGGCAGAATTGGCAAATGTTGGGTCTGAAAATGAGGATTGAAAGTTGGATCTGAAACGAGAAGAAGAGGAGTTTTTGCAGGAGTACCGGTTGCTCATGCCAACACCAAAGTCGGAAATGCTGGAAAAGCTGCTACAGTTGCAGGTCATTCTGTTGGTGGAGGAGATGGGCCGGGACGATCCGCTGCGACCGATTGAGGTGATTCATCGCGAATTACGCGCATTTCAGAAATTTCTGCAAAAATTGCAACCGAAGACGCCGTGGGAGGAAATTTAATTTGACAAGGGACTGAAATTGCATTA
>JAKEEU010000453.1 GCA_022616415.1 Candidatus Zhuqueibacterota bacterium
TCCTTATTTTGAAGGGAGAGTGGACTTTCCAGTCCACACGCACATTGCGGACAAGAAAGTCCGCACTCCCTAATCGTAATGGTCGAATACCAAACCAGACAAGCCAGCGTCAGTAATCCCCAGAACCAGTGGTTTTGCAGCATGTTCGTGATGCCGTTGATGAGGTTTGCCATGTTCAATCTCCTTATTTTGAAGGGAGAGTGGACTTTCCAGTCCACACGCACATCGCGGACAAGAAAGTCCGCACTCCCTCTTCACATTTTTTGCGGTTTCAGCAGCGAGCCAATCACCATTGCCAGCGCGACGATCACGTAAGTTGCGACGCCGCACACGGTGTCATTTTGCTTGAACCATTCGGTGTATGGACCGACTTTCTGTAGAATCAATGTCAAAACTGGGACGATTGCACCGCAGATAATAGCCGCGGATGCGCCCCAATTGTTGGCGCGCGGCCAATAGCAACACGCAATCAACAGAATCGACATGCTCGAAAGATAAATCGTGCCGGTGATGCCGAGATAGGTCCAGAGATCGCCTTCGAGCTTATACCAAAGGCCGTAAATGAGCAGGAAAACGCCGATGAGCGCGATGATGGTGCGATTCCAAAACAGGCCTTTTTTCTCCGGCCACGGAATTTTGCGAAACGGCGCCATGATGTCGTTGTAGATGACGCTGCCCCACGTCAGCATGTAGGAAGAATCCGTGCTCATGTCCGCGGCGAGCATGGCCGCAACGAGAATGCCCATCAAACCCATAGGAACAACCAGAGCGAGCATTTTGGGCATGGCGAGCAAGGAGTTGCCGCCGATTTGTTCCGGCGTTAAAAGCGCGAGAGCGGCGATGCCCCAAATGCCGGGAATCAAAAACCGCGCGACAAAAAAGAACGAGGTGCCGGTGTAGACTCTGCGTCCGGTCTTCGAATCCTTTGCCGAGAGCACGCGCGAGATTTGCGTTTGCCACGTGAGCACCGCGGCAGTGTTCAAGAGCGCGTTGAAGATGACATACGACCAGCCCATGCCCGGATTTTTCAGCGGATTGAAACCGCCCTCGCCGTAATTGGCCTGCACGGTGTCGACGAGCGTACTCCATCCGACCTTGTCGAGAATGAGAAAAGTCGTAAAAAGCAAGCCGGCGCTCATTACGATGAATTGGAGAAAATCGGTGACGAGTACAGAGAGCATGCCGCCGAGGATGGTATAAACCGCGACGCCAATCAGCAGTATGGTCATCATCTCTTCGAGATAATCCGGATTCATGCCGCTGACGTTGACGAGAAAATCGCCGCCGGTGCGCAGGAACACGCCCATGTTGAGCAAGCCGCCGAGCACGATCACCACGCCGGAGGCCCAGCGCACGCGCGCGCCAAATTTTTTCTCGAACAGCTCGGGAATGGTCATGACGCCGGAATCGCGCAACGGCTTGATGCAAAAACCGGTGTAGCCGACGAGAAACATGGCCAAAAACGTGAGCACGCCGGGAATGGCGCCGGCAAAGCCTTTCGTGAACCCGTTCTGTGCCGTGTACATGCAGGTGACAATGCCGAACTCCGTGGCCGCCAGCGAGGCGATGCCAAGATAAACATTCATTTCTCTGCCGGCGACGAGAAAGTCTTCAACTTTGCCAACGTACTTGCGCACCATCACGCCGACGATCATCGTGACGAGCAGATAAAGGCCGACGACGCTACCATCCACGAACGAGAAATTGTTCATGCCGTTTCCTTGGAAGATTAGGCGCGTTGTTTACGAGATACAAGCACCTCAAATAGTGCAAATTTCAAGCAAAAGGCAAGAAGTTTTAGACATCGAGAATGATGACGACATTACAGCGTTGTTCAAAAGAGAATTCAGGAAATGTAGTCCCGACCACGTGTGGGTCGTTGCTCATGAAAGCCGCCCACAAGGGGCGGGGACTACAAAAGACAAGTAAATGCAAATGAAAAATAAACTGAGAGATCGGAAGGCTGTATTAAGGACGAGCATGACCACGAGGCGAAGAGCAGCTTTTTGCAGAGGGAAAAAACGCCATGTTTCCAAGGCAAGAAAGGAAGGTTTGTTGTCTTTGCCGGCTGGTCAATCACGGCTCCTAGTTCAATTTAATAAAGTTCTCACTAGCGTGGTCGCAGCCGCAAGCAAACCTCACCACAAAGGCACAAAGGACACAAAGAAAGCTTTGATTTTTTCTTTGTGAGCTTTTTATCTTTGTGAATTAGTACACTGTTACCATAGTTTTTATAGTCCCGGCCTCTTGTGGGCCGCTGTCAAAGCCAA
>JAKEEU010000454.1 GCA_022616415.1 Candidatus Zhuqueibacterota bacterium
GGCGCGGGATCGTTTGTTGGCCGAGGGAGCGATCACATATTGGCATTTGATCGAACCGGCGCCGGCTTCTGATGAAGACATTCTGCTGGTTCACACGCCGGATTACTGGTTTCGGTGCGTACGCGGGGAATTGACCCATCAGGAAATCCGCCGCATAGGTTTTCCGTGGTCTAAGGGGTTGGTTCGCCGCTCGCGCGCCGCCGTGCAGGGGACAATCATCGCGGCGCGAAACGCTTTACGCGATGGCGCCGCGTCGAATCTGGCTGGCGGTACGCATCACGCCTTTCCCGATCATGGCGAGGGGTATTGCGTATTGAATGACATAGCGATTGCCACGCGGGTTTTGCAGCGTGACGGATTGGCCGAACGCATTGCCGTGATTGATTGCGACGTGCATCAAGGCAACGGCACAGCGGCGATTTTTCAGAGTGACCCGAACGTCTTCACCTTCTCGATTCACGGAGAGAAGAACTTTCCCGCGCGAAAACAGCAAAGCAAACTCGATATTCATTTACCGAATGGATGCAGTGATGAAGAGTATCTGGAGATTTTGCTCGAACACATCCCGCAAATTCTGGACGGATTCAAGCCCGACCTCATCTTCTATCAAGCAGGCGTTGATCCATTCGAGCGGGATCGGTTAGGTAAATTGCAGTTGACGATTGAAGGCTTGCGGCGGCGAGACGAATTTGTGATTTTGAGTTGCCGTGAGCGTGGAATTCCAGTTGTGACGACGATGGGCGGCGGTTACGCGAAGGACATTAGCGATACAGTCGAGGCGCATTGCAACACGGTGCGGGTGGCGCTGGCAAGTTTCAGAACCCTGTCACGGTCAAACCCGGCGAAAAAATTTTAGGATTTTGTGAAAAGTTGGACTAGCCCGCTTGACAAGCGACAGTGTGGCCCATATATTGCCTAGCTTTGTGGGAGCAGTATCTTCGCCCCACAGGCAGCGCTCGCGGGTTTCTGGAGTGCAGAGGCGCTGCCGGATTCGGTGGAAACATAGGAAATACGGTAATTCCAGCGAATTTTTTTGAGAATGTATTGTGGCGTTGTGATTCCCTCGTTGCCAGAGTCGAGTGACTCCCCGGCTGGGTGAATCCCCTGAAAAGTTGCCATCGCGCAACAATCACTTTGAAAATCGCGCCACAGAAAAACTCGGCGGTTTGGGACGCCATATCTGCACGACTTTCGCGGACATCCCAAAAAACCACTGCTTTCGATTAGCCAGCGACAAATGCCATGGGGGCCTGCGCCTTTTGGTATTTGCAAAAGATTTCAATGCACCCTTGAAAGGGCGCGATTATGCGCGCCCGTTTGAGGAGAAAATCACAAAGACTGAATTATGCCGACGATTAGCCAATTAGTTCGTAAAGGACGTAAGAGGGTCAAATACAAAACTTCAAGCCCTGCGCTTCAGTCCTGCCCGCAACGCCGCGGCGTGTGCGTTCAGGTGAAGACTCAAACGCCTAAAAAGCCCAACTCTGCTTTGCGCAAGATCGCGCGGGTGCGATTGACCAACGGCATCGAAGTCACCTCTTACATCCCCGGCATCGGCCACAACCTACAGGAGCACTCGATCGTGCTTGTGCGCGGAGGCCGCGTGAAGGATTTGCCGGGCGTTCGCTACCACATCGTGCGCGGCACGCTCGATTCGGTCGGCGTGGCCAACCGCAAACAGGGGCGCTCGAAGTACGGCGCGAAACGCCCGAAAGAGGGCGCGGCTGCCAAGGGAGGCAAGAAGAAGTAGTCTCAGGTTTCAAGTCTCGAATTTGAGATCGCGAATCAAGAAGCTTATATGCCAAGAAGAAGAGAAGTCCCAAAACGCGAAATTCTGCCCGA
>JAKEEU010000455.1 GCA_022616415.1 Candidatus Zhuqueibacterota bacterium
ACGCCGATGCGGTATTGCCGGCTTCCAGGCGGACATAGAAGTAATTGTATTTCTCCGGCGCAATGAATAGGACCATTGGCCGCATTTGTTCCCGCAGGGAGCGAAAGTTGAAATCCTTGACCACACCGACAATTTGTCCCTGGCGCCCATATTCTCTGAGCGTGATCGATGCGCCGATTGCAGCATCGCCAAACAAGGCCGCAGCGGTTTCATTGACGAGGAAGGCGTTCTCCACATCGGTTGGATGAGTCGTGGAAAAATTGCGCCCCGCAAGCAATGGGATTTCCATTACCTCGATGAAGTTATGTGTGACGCTCAACATGCGCATGGTCTCTTCGACCAGGCCGTTCCTGCCCTCAAAAGTTACGGAGACCGCCCAGTCTCCGTCAGCAAGCTGGCCGGAAGTCATCGTGGCGTCGATTACGCCAGGGGTGCGGGCCAGCTCGGTGCGCGCCGCTTCCAGATTCCGCCGCAGCTTCCGGTCGTCGATGGGAATTGCAATGACTTGTTCGCGATTGAGGCCGAGATTTTTGTTGCTGATAAAATCCCGCTGCCGATAAATCGTGAGCGAGCCGGCCAGCAAAATGATCGAGGCGGCGAATTGCGCCACGACGAGAACGCGGCGCAGTCTCGTGCCTTGCGAGGAAGCACTCGATCTGCCCTTTAAGATTTTCGCCGGCAAAAATTGCGAAAGAAAGAATGCCGGATAACTTCCGGCAATCAATCCGCTGGCAAGCGTGATGGCGAGCAAAATCACGATGAGGTTGGGCTGCTGCGTCAGGTTGAGCGCCAACTCTTTATTGAGGAGATTGTTAAACAGCGGCAGGGTAAGCTCGACCAGCCCGAGGGCTACCGGCAACGCCATAAGACTCACCAAAAGCGCTTCGCCCAGAAACTGCGCCGCCAAGTGCAAGCGGCCGGCGCCAACAACTTTGCGCATCCCGATTTCTTTGGCGCGAGTGCTGGCGCGCGCGGTGGCAAGGTTCATGAAATTAATGCAGGCCACCAGAAGTATGAGCACCGCAATGGCCGACAGAATGTAAACTTGGGCGATGCTACCGTTCGGCTCAAATTCGCCTCGTAAATCCGAATGCAGACGAATGGCGGTCAACGGTTGAAAATAGGGACGCAATTGTGCCGCCCACTCTTCACCCATATTGCGCGCCAACAAGCCGGCAAGCTTGTTTTCGATTGCCGGCGCCTCGGCGCCGGGAGTCAGCGCCAGATACAAATAATAATTGAAAGTGCCCCAAGCTTGTTGCAAATCAGGTTGGGTGCGGGCATGAACCTCGAACGGCAATAGAAAATCGAAATGAAAGTGCGCGTTGCGTGGGACATCGGCCAGCACACCGTGAACGACGAAGTCAGCGCTGCCGTTTAGCGTCACGCGCTGGCCGAGCGCAGAGTTCTCGCCGAAGAATTTGTGCGAGAGAGACTTCGTGAGCACAATCGCGTTGGGCGCAGCCAGCGCCGTTGCCGGATCGCCCTCAATAAAATTGAACGAAAAAACCTCGAACACTTGCGGATCGGCATAGAGTCCGCCAGATTCGTAGAAAATGTTGTCGCCATGCTGCAGCAGACTGCGGCGCACGGTTCGGAAGCGGACAAAAGCTTCCACTTCGGGCAGCTCCTGGTGGAGCATCGGGCCCCAAGGCGCTCCTACTTTTGCACTACGCGTGAGTGTGCCGGCAGCGTTTTCCGCTTGGGTGACCACACGATAAATACGCCCCGCTTTTTCATGAAAAGTATCGTAATTCAGCTCCTCACGCACGAACAGCAAGATCAGAATGCTGCTGCACAATCCCAAGGACAGACCCAAAATATTGATCGCCGAATACGTTTTGTATTTCAGCAAATTTCGCAGGGCGATTTTGAGGTAGTTTTTGAGCATGGTACTGTCCGAAGTCGGATTGTCCAAAGTCCGAAGTCAATTAACCAACGGGGGTTATTTTCCTCATCATCTTTATCTTTTTTGTCTATTTATCTTTTTTGCTTTGTTCGTATTTTCCCATTTCCTTATCACACAAGAATCGTGCCCCTTTTGTTTTTCAAGGTATTATGAAGGGTTGGAAAGTCAAGGCGGGTGAGCAACTGTCCGCTGGCATAGCAGTGGGTGTTCGCCAGCGGACAGAGTTAAAAAACGCATTCCAAAAATAATATATTATTCAGAGAAGCTTCGCCTCATACCCATAAGAGTGAGAAGCTTTCAACTTCTTTTCTCCACCGAAGCTCACCGAAGCCACCGAGTGTCGCCGAACCATTCATAAACCTTTCGGCGATACTCGGTGATTTCGGCACATTCGGTGGGAAAAATTTGCTTTATTTGTAATGTTCCTCGACTTTGTGAATGATTCAGGCTAAAATTTTCTCATCAAAACACCTGAAATCAAAGATGCTTCAATCGTTTGATTCAAACAAAGGTTTGAATTTTTAGTGGACACACAGACACCCTAAAAATGAAGTTCAACTCTAAAACCAGACTGGAGTCACATGTGGAATTAGTGATACAAACTCGCTCGAAGGCGAGCAGCGGCAACAACAGGAAACGCTCGGCGGGTTGATGCGCGGATTCGCGATAGCCCTGCTGCTGATTTATGCGCTGCTGGCGATTCCGTTCCGCTCGTACTCCCAACCGCTGATCGTCATGAGCGCTATCCCGTTCGGCTTGGTCGGCGCGGTTTGGGGCCACGTCATCATGGGCTTGGATTTGACCATTCTTTCGATGTTCGGCCTCGTTGCCCTTCACCGGCGTGGTGGTCAACTACAGTTTGGTCATTGTGGCCTTTGTCAATCGCAATCACGCTCAGGGTGTGACGATCATGAAAGCGCTGCACGATGCCGGCGTCGCGCGCTTCCGGCCGCTCATCTTGACTTCGCTGACGACCTTTGCGGGCCTGACGCCGTTGTTGACGGTTGAACAAATGTTGGAAGCCGGCAGGTAAATTTTCAGTTATTTGATACCGTCCGGACGCTTTGCCATAGGTGAGTTTAACGAGTTCACCAAGTTCAGCGTCCGTCCGGTTCATAATTTTTTTCTTGACAGAGAATTATTTTGTAACTATATTGGTTACTAATCGTAGTAAAGAAAGAACGCTTATGAATACCAGCAGCCGTTTTGTCGTCGCCACGCATATTCTGGTCGTATTAACCGGCCACAGGTGGGCCGACGGCGACGACTACGCCGTCAAATCAGATTTTCTCTCGGAAAGCGTCAACACCAACCCGGTGGTGATCCGCCGGATTTTGGGCATGCTGCGGAAGGCCGGATTGGTGATCTCGCAAACCGGCCCGGACGGCGGCACCCGGCTGGCGCGCAAGCCCGAGAGCATCACCTTGCTGCGGATTTACAAGGCGGTCGAAGAGGGCAGCTTGTTTCATTTGCACTACAACACGCCGGATCTGACCTGCCCGGTTGGCGCCCATATTCAAGACTGTCTGGCGGGCCCGCTGCAGGAGGCCGAGGCGGCTTTGAAAAAATCTTTGGCCGGCAAAACCCTCGCCCAGGTCGCCAAAGAGATCGCCGATCGTTCCGGTCTCACGAAACTGATTGCGATGGGTTTGACTATGGACCAAATCACGCGCCACTATGTAACCCGCTCCGGCAAGTTCGTCAAAAAATCGTAACTATTCAGGCTTTTTTAGAAGGCAAAACAATTTGGGGCAAAACCATTAAAGCTTTTTGAAGAATTGTTTTGCCCTTAATGGTTTTGCCTTGATTTC
>JAKEEU010000456.1 GCA_022616415.1 Candidatus Zhuqueibacterota bacterium
ATCAGGCAAAAATCAGCGAGGGGATCGCGGTTCTAGACGAGGCACTTGCCCTTAACAATCCGGGACCCTATCAGGTGCAAGCGGCGATCAGTGCGCTCCATGCCCAAGCTGCCACACCAAATGCAACCGACTGGCCGCAGATCGTGGCACTCTACAGCACGCTGGCCGTGATGACGCCCTCACCAGTGGTCGAGGTCAACCGGGCGGTAGCAGTAGCGATGGCACAGAGTCCAACCGTCGGTTTGGCGCTGCTGCACCGAATCGGGGGTGTGGAGGATTTTTATCCTTATCATGTCGCCCGCGCCGATCTGCTCCGGCGGACGAACCAGCGCGAAGCCGCCGCCGACGCTTACGAGCGGGCGCTCGACATGTGCGGCAACAGCGCCGAGCGCGCCTATTTGCATCGGCGGCTTGACGAGATGCTCAATCGCTAGGATGATCTCCATAGGCGTAGCAATCGCCTGACCCGTTGGACGATTCCTCGCTGAATGAGCATCAGAAAAAAGGAGATCTCATGGAAAGCAAGAAAGCTGGTTTTACTTCAATTGATGAGTACATTGGGACTTTCCCTGAAGACAGACAAAAAATACTGCAAGAAGTCCGGGCTACCATCCAAGCCGCCGCGCCCGATGCAAAAGAAAAAATCAGTTATCAAATGCCCACTTTTGATCTGAAAGGCAATTTAGTCCATTTTGCCGCTTTTAAAAACCATATTGGGTTTTATCCAACCCCAAGTGGGACTGAGGCATTTAAGGAAGAAATAGCCAGGTACCAGGGTGCCAAAGGTTCCATCCGACTCCCGCTAGATGAACCGATGCCGCTCGACTTGATCACCCGAATCGTGAAAATGAGAGTCGCCGAGAATCTCAAAAAAGCCGAGGAAAAATCCCGTAAAAGAAAATAGTTCGGGTGCGTATCTTCAGCGGCGGCTTGACGAACTACTCAAGGATAGATCATGACCAGTTGGAATGAATTTGCGCGACAAGCGCCAGAATTAGCAGCATTTGGCGAAGCCCGTTTTCAAAGCGGTGTTGCCTATC
>JAKEEU010000049.1 GCA_022616415.1 Candidatus Zhuqueibacterota bacterium
GCGAGCGTTTTTCAGCGAAGCAATCCTTTGAAAATCAAGAGATTGCTTCGGCAAAAAGCGCCTCGCAATGACTGTAATTTTATCCCTTAACGAGTATATTACGAACATAAAATCACGGCACTTCGATAAAAATATGATACTGCCCGCCGCGGCGAAACACGGTCAGTATAACGACGGCGCCGGATTTCAGTCTTTGTATGCGAAAGGCAAAATCTTCCTTGCTGCGAATGGCCTTGCGATCAATCGCTGCAACGATGTCATCGGCGCGCAGGCCGCTTTCTTCGGCAGGGCTGAGTTTCTCGACGCGGACCACGAGCACACCGCCCAACCCGGTGTAAGACAACGCCGCAGCGCCGGCCTCCGTTACGTTTTCGACTTCGATGCCGAGATTTTTAAAACGCGAACGAACAGGCTGATTTGAGCTGGAGACTTCGAGGGAATTATCCGGCAGCTCTCCCAACGTCATGCGTTTATCCATCTCCTTTTCATTGCGAAACAGGCGCAGGTCGATCGCGGCGCCGGGACTCCTGGCGGCAATCAGCGCTTGCACTTGATTCATTCGCTGCACCGGTTTGCCGTCGATCGCCAGAATAACATCCATCGGCAACAGCCCGCCCGCTTGCGCCGGGCTGTCTTTGTAGACGTCGTCCACCATGACGCCGCGCGGCGCGCCGAGCTTCAAAGCGCGCGCGTGTACTTCGGTGATCTCTTGCAGCGCGATGCCGAGATAACCGCGCGCGACCTTGCCGTAGCGCATCAAATCCGTCGCAATCTTGCGCGCCAGATTCATGGGAATGGCGAAGCCCAAACCCATGGCATAGCCGGTTTCCGTGGCAATCGCCGTGTTGACGCCGATCACCTCGCCGGCGAGATTGACGAGCGCGCCGCCGCTGTTGCCGGGGTTAATCGCCGCATCGGTTTGAATAAAATTTTCGACGCCGTAATCGCCTTGAATGATGTTGATGTCGCGCCCGGCGGCGCTGATGATTCCGGCGGTCACCGTCGAGCGCAAATTCAGCGGATTGCCGACGGCCAAAACCCATTGGCCGATAACGAGCTGATTGGAATCTCCCAGGATGGCCGCCGGCAGGCCGCGCGCTTCGATTTTTACCACTGCCACTTCGGTGAGCGGATCCATGCCGACGATTTTTCCGGGGAACGAACGGTTATCGTGCAGCGTGACCACGATCTTCACAGCGTGGTCGATCACGTGAACATTGGTGACGATATAGCCATCCGGCGTGAGGATGATTCCCGACCCCGAGCTTTGTTGGCGAAACGTTCTCGGTGAATAGAACCGCAAGCCGCGACCGTCGTCGCCGCGGCCAGACGAACCTGAGACCGGCATGAGTTTCGTCGTGGCGAGACTGACGACGACCGGAATGACTTTGCCGGCGACTTGTGAAAAGGCTTGCGCCGCGAGCTCGAGATCGTTGGGAGTTTTGAGCCGGGATTGGGAATTATCGCCGGCTGAGATCGGCGCTGTTGACGCGAGTTCCGGGGATGGGTTCCCCACGTTTGGGTGGGAAACAGCGAAAGTGGAGGAAGCCGGCGTATCGGGAGGCAAATTGAAATACGCGGCGAGCAACAATCCCGCGAGCAGGCTCCCCGCCGCCAGCATTACGGTGATAAACCATCGAGGCTGAGGCATGGTCATGGAAGTATGTGCCGCTCGACGATGTCATTGCGAGGCGCTTTTTGTCCCGCTTTTCGGGACGCCGCAAAACGGCGCCGAAGCAATCCGTTGGGAGGCGCATAAAAAGATTGCTTCGCTGAGAAACGCTCGCAATGACATTGCCTTGATTCAAAAACCAATCTTTAGTAATTGGCAAATGGGTATATCAACCCAACCGCAAGCTCTCCAATTTTTCAATCCGCTTTTCCATCGGCGGATGGGTGCTGAACAAGCCGGCGATGGCGCCGCCGCTGAGAGGGCTGACGATAAACATGTGGGCCGTGGCCGGATTCGCTTCCATTGGAATTTGCTGTGCGGCATTGTGCAGCTTGCGCAGCGCGCCGGAGAGATAGCGCGGGTTGCCGACAATGCGCGCGCCGTCGGCGTCGGCGATATACTCGCGCGAGCGGCTGATCGCCATTTGAATGAGCATCGCCGCGATGGGCGCGAGAATGATCATCAACAACCCGGCGATCGGATTCGAGCCTTCGTCATCGTCACTGCGGCCGCCGCCGAAAATCATTGCCCACTGCGCCATGTGGGCCTGCATGCTGATGGCGCCGGCCATGGTGGCGGCAATCGTGCCGATGAGAATATCGCGATTTTTGATGTGCGCCAGCTCGTGGCCGATGACGCCGGACAACTCTTCGCGGCTGAGCATAAGCATAATGCCTTCGGTGACGGCGACCGCGGCGTGCTCCGGGTCGCGTCCGGTGGCAAAGGCATTAGGTTGATCGCCGGAGATGATATAAACTTTCGGCATCGGCAAACCCGCGCGCATCGCCAAGGTTCTGACCATGTTATAAAGCTCGGGGGCTTGACCTTCGCTCACCTCGCGGCCATTGTACATGCGCAGAACGATTTTGTCGCTGAACCAATAGCTGGCAAAATTCATCACCATGGCCAGGCCGAAGGCGATGAACATGCCGCTTTGTCCGCCAAAGGCGTTGCCCAAAACGACCATCAACGCCGTCAAGCCGGCCATTAAAACGAAGGTTCTTAAGGTATTCATTTTGCAATCACCATAAAAATAGATCAATTTAAGGCAAAACCATTTGGGGCAAAACTATTAACTCCACATGAGCTTTTAATAGTTTTGCCCAAAATCGTTTTGCCTTATTTTTTGCGAAATCTTTGCAGCCAGGTTTTTACTTTTTCCACAATCTGCTCGGCATGATCCGGAAAGAGCAGCCAAAGCGCCGCTAAAACGAACACCCAACCTTGCAAAATGGGTATGAAACCGCCGATAATTCCGATCATCAAAAACACCAAGGCCAGCGGCAGGCGCACGGCCAATGGCATCCGGCGCCGCCACGCGCGAATTTTTTCAAGGAACGGCGACTTGGGTTCGGTCCGTGTTTTTTCGCCGGCAGCGTTGTCGGGGTCAATCACAGCCGTGCCTCCATTCTGTCCGGAAATTTCGGTCATATAATATCAGCTTCCGTGATTATTTTAGGTGCTTGACCATGATCAACCGATTGCCGTTGACGAGGTCGGGATGATACTCGACGCTGTCCATCGAGCGCCGGATGATGTGCAAGCCAAAACCGCCGCTGCGGCGCTTGTCCATCACCTCTTGTACGTCGTAAGCCGTGGGCGGTTTCATCTCAAAGCTCAAGCCGTGATCCGTGATGACAATTGTAAATTTGTCCGGCGAATAGCCCACCTCGAGTTCGATCCATTCGTCCGGCCGCGAGTGATAGGCGTGCTCGATAACGTTCAAGCAGGCTTCGTAAACCGCAACTTTGATTTTGCTGATTTCTTTTTCGCTGATGCCGGCTTTTACAGCGTGGACGGTGACGAAATCGCACAATTGGTACAAATTCGAGACACGGCTTTCAACGCGAATCTGAAAATTTTGCGCTGCCGCCGGCGCCAAAGGCGCTTCGATTTTCCGGGCGATTTCCTTGACGAGCGGCGGATCAACGATATCAGCGAGCGCGACGGCGTCTTCCGTCAAAACCGCGTTTTCCAGCGGCAAATTTTTACCGGTTTGGTGCGACGAAGCCAGGGGTACCGCCACCGGCAGACCATCATCTTTATTTGCAGCCAACGCGGGCGCCGGCAAATCGACGACGTGAGGCTGAGAAACAACCTGGTGGGCTGACGCAGCGTTTGGCAGAGGCTTCCGCACGGGCGCGCTTTTGGCGCCGGCGGAAGTCGTGCGCTTCTGACTCGGCGCCGGCGTTGGCGCATTTTGCCGGGCCGGCATCTCCATCCGCGCCGTTTCGTTCAACGGATCGAGTTCCGGCGCCAGCGTCAAATAACTCAGCGCGCTGAAGATGACAAAATTATTGCGCGCCGTATCCGTGACGTGGCTCAACGTGATTTCACCGCCGCGGCGGCGGGCGCGAACCGTCAGCGCGATCAACAGCGCGATAAAGCGCGTGCCCGGAAATGGAAGATTGCGAAGATCGAGATGGAAGTGCAAATAGCCTTTGGCCAGATGCTTATTCACAAAATCCTCGAATACCAGCAGCGGGTCGGCCGCTGCCCCTGCCGCGCCGCGAGCCGAAAACGTTTTTTCGAAACGGATTTTGACACAGCGGGCCGGCGTCTCCACCGTCTCAAAATGAAAAAGGGATTCGTTCATCTGTATGCGTTTTTTAAGAGACGGCCTGCGCTTCCCGGCCGCCTCCGGGCGTAACCGGTTTTTTGTCGAAGTGAGCTCGAGCTTTGGCTTTTTCCTCTTCCATCAGCACCCGGCGCAGCACCTTGCCGATCAGGCTTTTCGGCAGCTCCTTTCTAAATTCGACCAGCTTAGGAACTTTGTAGCGCGCCAATTCCTGTTTACAATACGCAACAATTTCCTCCTCAGTAGCCGTTTCCCCGTCACGCAAAACGATGAACGCTTTAACCGTCTCGCCCCGATATGGATCCTGCACCCCGATCACAGCCGCTTCCCTGATTTTCGGATGTTTGTAGAGAACTTCTTCAACCTCACGCGGGTAAATGTTGAAGCCGCCGGCGATGATCATATCCTTCTTGCGATCGACGATATAAAAATAGCCGTCCGCATCCATCTTCGCCATGTCGCCTGTGAACAGCCACCCGTCGCGCAAGGTTTTCTTGCTTTCCTCTTCCATCTGCCAATAACCCAGCATCACCTGCGGGCCGCGTACCGCCAGCTCGCCGATCTCGCCCGGCGGCAGAGGCTTGTGCGTCTCCGGATCGACGAGCGCGGCTTCGGTATTCGGCAACGGCAAGCCGATGGAGCCTTCGCGGCGCTCGCCGAAGATGGGATTGGAATGCGTCACCGGCGAAGTCTCGGAAAGGCCGTAACCTTCAATCAAGCGGCCGCCGGTGAGGCGCTCGAATTTGCGCGCCACTTCGAGCGGCAGCGGCGCGCCGCCGCTGTTGCACGCCCGAATGTTGCGGAGATTGTATTTCGGCGTGTCCGGATGATCGTTGATCGCCACGTACATCGTCGGCACACCGGGGAACGAAGTGGCCTTGAATTTCTCAACGGCCGCCAGCACCATTTTGATATCGAAACGCGGCACCAGCACCACCGTGCCTTTGATGTACACGCCCATGTGCAGGCAAGTCGTCATGCCGTAGCTATGAAAGAACGGCAGCACGCCCATGATGATTTCTTTGCCCTCGTGCAAGCCGTAATTCCACGCGCGCAACTGCACGAGGTTGGCGACAAGATTACGATGCGTCAACACCGCGCCTTTGGAAATACCGGTGGTGCCGCCGGTGTAAAGAAAAATCGCAATATCATCCGGCTTCAATTCCACTTTCGGCGCCGGTGGAAACTCGCCTTTGGCGGCGCGCTGTATCAGATCGACGAACTGAAACGTGCCGGCCTGCGCCGGTATCGTCACCCACATGCCTTCGCGTTTGGCTTTGAGGGGATAAAGCAGGCGCAAGTGCAGCGGCAGATAATCCCGCACGCTCGTGTAAATCACCGCGCGCAAGCTGGTGTTCGCCCGCACCGCCTCGACCCGTTTGTACAATAAGTCCAGCGCGATCGCCACTACTGCACCGCTGTTGTTGAGCTGATGCTCCAGCTCGCGCTCGACGTAAAGCGGGTTGGTCGGCACGGCGACGGCGCCGAGCTTCATAACGGCGTAATGCGCCACCGGATACTGCGGCAGATTGGGCAGGATGATCGCGACGCGATCGCCTTTTTTGATGCCCAAATGCGCCAATGCCGCCGCCAAACGCGCCACCATCCCATTCATTACGGCATAAGAAAACCGGCGGCCAAAAAAGATATATGCGGGCAATGGGGGATTGAAGCTTACTGCCGCGTCAAAAACCTCTGGAATCGTCTTTTCCGGAATAGTGACAGCCTTCGGCACCTGCTCCTCATAATGCGCCAGCCATGGCTTCTCCATCAATCCCTCACGTGCTAATGAATATTACGTTTCAATTTATTCATTTGCAGGCGGAGAAGCAAGAAAAAAATAGACCTTGCAATTTTCGAACAAATTCTTAATTTATGCTATATAGAAGCTATCTGATAGCCAGTTTTATTTAGTCATTTGCACAACCGTAAACGTATCAAGAGTAGGGCTATGAAAACAAATTATATCGAGAAACGAGATGATGCCTATTGGATTGGGCAAAGTCGCGTGTCACTTGACTCAATTGTTTATGCATTTCTAAATGGCCAATCCGCCGAAAGCATTGCACAGTCTTTTCCCGTGCTGACGTTAGAACAGGTTTATGGCGCGATTACCTACTATCTGGCCAACCGCACCGAAGTCGATGCTTATTTGAGTGCGCGACGGCTCGATTTTGCCTCCCAACGGCAGACTAGTCGCAATGTCGATCCCATGTTTTATCAAAAGCTCGCTGACGCCAAACGTAGTTTAAAAAAGGTAGAAGCCATTTGAAAATCAAATTTCAGGCAGATGCCGATTTTAATCAGATCATTCTCAATGCCACGATCCGCAGTGAGCCGCTGATCGATTTTCAAAGTGTCGTTGCCGCGGGAATTCGCGGGAATTCATGGCTTGAGCGCGGCAACAAAATCTGATTCAGCGTTTAATATTTGGAATTTTGAAAGGCGCCAAAGAAAATAAAAAAGCCGGCATAATAACCACTCGCGAAGCCAAAGAAATTGCGGAAATTGTGGCGAAGGCGGAGACGCTCGAGTTCAGGCCACTTCTATACGTTATTCCTTTTCATTTCGTGGCCGACATTGTCCACGTGGTGCCGGTGAAAAAACGCGCTCATCCATTTTCGGTGGAATTTGTGATTAAGCAGTTACCACGAAAATATTTTGATATCATTGAATGGAAATGGAGGTAAATATGTTCGATTTCTTATCGACTGTAAGCTCAGATCAGGCCATCGGCGGGGTTTATTACGCCATGCGTCTCATCAAGCATAGAGATAGCATTCGGGAAACTAAAAATGGGCGAAGCATCGACGTATTGCTGGCTGATTCGTCTCCGGACGAGCGCGAATTGGCTTTGAAGATTATTAAAGAAATTGAACGATTGGAGAAACTCCCCTTTACCTCTCTGAATAAGCCAAGAGTTGAAAAATATATCAATCAAGTTGGCGACATGGTGTTAGAGCGGGTTACCAGCGAGCTTGACGACAAGTCAATAAAGAGAGGACAACGAACTTTGGCAAAATGGCGCCAGGCTGACCCGCTTAAATTGCGATATTCACAGAAACCTTTGGCTCGGCGTTCGCGATGAAGCGTTCACGGTGAGTTTTTCCCCTCTCTGTCTGTACCGATGAGGTCGCACGATTTCAGAAGGGCATGTCGAAAACGGTGTTTAATTGGCCGGCCTCGCTCATTGAAAAGCTCAGGACGCAAAGCTTGAGCCAGGGCACGAGAATTTGCGAGCAATATCTGATCAACTTCGGAACCGAGCCGCTGAAGCACTAAACGTTCGGTTCGATTAAGCCGCTCATTATTGTTTTTATCCATTAATTCTGCCAAGCGGGCTTGTTTTAGTGGCGAAAGCCGCCGCAGGAACACAACCGTAGTGTTCTCTTGGAGCACAGTGGTCGCAATAAGCCGCTCGGTCAACTGCCTTTGTTGCTTACGTGGAAGTTGCTCCACTGCAGCCATGGCAACTCGCAATGCTTGGTTTGTCTGATTTATAGTCATAATAAAATAAGATAAAAATTTTCCCTCAAAATGCAATGCTTCGGTTGAATATTTCCTCCGCCACATTCCCCCCGCTGATAATCAAAACGATAGGCGTGCCTCCAGACGGCACTTTATCTTCGAGAATCGCTGCGGCGCCGACTGCCGCCGAGCCTTCCACGCGCCAGCCTTGGCGGAAATAAAATTCCCGCATGGCGAGGCGAATGCTGCTTTCCTTGACGAGCATCATCTCGTCACAAAATTGCTGCATGAATTTCAGCATATTTTCGGCCACGAAACGTCCAGCCAGGCCATTCGCAATGGTTTCCTCAATCGGTGTTTCCACAACTTTGCCAGCGGCGAGTGCACGCGCCATCGCCGGCGAAGCTTCGCTCTGCACGCCGATAATTTTGCTCTGCGGTGATTTCGTTTTGATGGCGATGGCGATCCCCGTCAAAAGTCCGCCGCCGCCGACCGGGATTACGACACATAACGGCCCGCCGGAATTTGAAATTTCTTCCAGCAATTCAAGTCCAATCGTGCCTTGTCCGGCGATCACTTCGGTTTGCGCAAAGCCATGTATAAATGGAAGGCCTTTGGCATCGGCATACGCTTGCGCCAGCACCTCGGCCTCATCATAATCTCGGCCCTCCTGTCGTAGCACAACACCCAGTTGGCGCAGCTTGCTCACCTTGAGCAGAGAAGCGTCGACAGGCACAAAAACCGTAGCCGGACAACCGAACAACTTAGCCGCTTGCGCCACACCGAGGCCGTGATTTCCCGCCGAGGCGGTGACCACGCCTTTTGCGCGTGTATTGGAATCGAGCTGCATCAGCCGATTCATCGCGCCGCGAATTTTGAACGAGCCGGTGCGTTGGAGGTTTTCCAATTTGCAATAAATTGGCGCGCCGGCTTTCTCTTCCAACCACGTGCAGCGAAGAAGCGGAGTCGGATAAATATGGGGCTGGAGATTGCGGCGCGCGTTTTCGATGCCGGTGAAAGTAAGCATGCTCTTTTTTACGAAAAGGCGAGGTAAAAGTCAAGATAGAATTAGTGAATTGATTCGAGGGGGTGTACCCGATGAAGGTGCTAAAGCTTGGAGAGCAGCCGAAAATGACTTCAAAAATAGCTTGATGATGATCAAAAATTGAAATTTTTCAAATCTGTTCTACCAAACCTTGCTGGGCTGCGGCTGCCAACCCAACATTTTGAGGCAACTCCAAGCCGTTGCCGTCTTGATCCGAATACTTCGCCAGCAGTTCATCGATAGCGCCTTCTCCATAAATCTCCCCACTACTGATAAATCGCTCCACTTCCACCGAGCCGTCCTCGCAAAATTCTACTTCCCAGCGCTCACCAGGCACGACAACGGCGATCATAATGGCATTGTCACGCTGATGCGACAGGGCACAGTGTATTTTTCCATTTTCCAAATCGGCCAAAAATGCCATTAACTTGCTGAGGACATCTTTTTTCATTTTTCAAACCTCTTGTCATTATAAAATAACAACTTTCCGGCGAAAGTCAAGTCAAGAATTTCACCCGCGCCCTGAATCCTTCCCTTCCTTAACAGCGTAAGAATCTATACTCGTTACGGGTTATTTTGTAACGTCATTGCGAGCGTTTTTCAGCGAAGCAATCCTTTGAAAATCAAGAGATTGTCCCGCTGAAAAGCGGGACGCCTCGCAATGACTGTAATTTTATCCCTTAACGAGTATAACAATCCAAACTGGTTCGCGCGAAGACGGCATTGCTCACGGAGGCGGAATGCGATTTTCCTACATCCGGCTGATTTTGCTCGGTTGCGGCTTCATGGGGATTTCTTTGCTGTGGGGTATCTACAATGCTTACGTTCCCATTTTTCTGCAGGCGGGCCGGCCGGATTTCTCGGCGAGCGCCGGGGTGCAGGGCTTCGGCTTGAGCACGACGCTCACAGGTTTCATCATGACGTTGGACAATCTCGCGGCGTTGTTTATTTTACCTTATGTCGGCGCGTGGTCGGATCGCTTGCGCACGCGCTGGGGCCGGCGCAAGCCGTTCATCGCTGCCGGCGCGCCGCTTGCGCTTTTCAGCTTCGTTGCCATCCCCAACGCTTTGGGAAATCCGCTCGGGCTTTTTATGTCAGCGATCATCGTCATGTTGCTCAGCATGGATCTCTTTCGTACGCCGGTGATCGCGCTCATGCCGGACATCACGCCCTCGCCGCAGCGCTCGCAGGCTAACGGCGTCATCAATCTCATGGGCGGCATCGGCGGCATTCTCGCTGCCGTTGCCGGCGGCCTGCTGTTTAAAATCTCCGTGGCCGCGCCTTTTTACTTCGGCGGCGTCGTGATGCTCTTGGGCTGTCTCATCGTTCTACTCTTTGTTCGCGAGCCTGATCCCATACGGGCGCAGCCCGATCAAGTCGAGCCGGGAACAGAAGAGCCCAAGCTGCTGGACAGCCTGCGCACCATAATTTTCGATCGCGACCGCTCGGCGCTGCGGTTGCTCGCGGCAATTTTTTTCTGGTTTCTCAGCTTCAACGCGCTCGAAGTTTTTTTCACGTCGTTTGCCGTCAACGTGCTGAAAGTTGACAGCGGACAGGCGGCAACGCTGTTGGCGTTTTTCGCGTTGAGCATCATTCTATTCTCGGCGCCGAGCGGATTTCTCGGCAGCCGGTTCGGGCGAAAACGCACGATTCAGGTAGGCATCGTGGCATTTGCTATTTTGCTAACCTGTGGCTATTTTTTACACAGCGTGTTGCAGACGCGGATTTTGCTCGGCATTGCCGGCGTCGCGTGGTCGTTGATTCTGGTCAATTCGCTGCCGATGGTCATCGACAGCGCACCGCAAGAACGCGTGGGCGCTTACACCGGCTTGTATTATTTGGCGTCGCAATCTTCTGCCATCGCCGGGCCGATTTTAGCGGGAAAGACGATCGCGGTTTTTGACAATGATTATCGTGTTGCGTTCATATATGGTGCGGTTGCGCTCGGCATTGCGTTTGCATTCATGCGAGGGGTGAGGAGAGGCGAAGCGTTAGTGGCAAAAGCCGAAAAGCAATAATGCGATTATTCCGGTTTCCAGCCGATCTCCTGCCAGTTGAGCCGCAAGGTGATCATTTCAGGCCGGTTCATTCTAAGCGTTTGAGCAGTGGCTCGACCGGTTGGAGTAAGACCGATAATCAGCGCTCCATCTTCCGAAAATGTGAAGTGATCAGGCCAGCGTTCCAAATTTGGATGGAAAAGCGAAGCTGATTCTCCGGTGTCGGGATCGAGTCCAGCAAGTTTTGCAGCTTTAAATTGGTTGCATTTGTGGCATGCCCAACAAATATTTTCTGCACTATTGGAGCCGCCTTTACTAATGGGGATAATATGATCTTTTTCCAAACCGGCGGCAAGAAATCGGCTTGGGCTGTGGCAATAGGCACAATAAACATCCGGGCTCATGTTGGCTCTGATGCTAATCTCAAATTTCTTCGAACCGCTTCGAGCATGGCGTAAGATTTGACGAGATTGATTTTGTCGTAATGCAAGCCGAGCGCCTCGAGATTGGCGGCATCGCCAGCCGAAAGCTCCTTTTCCTGTTGCGCCGCGAGCAATTGGTTGAAAAGCACGAGCTTTGCAGAGTCCATTTTCAGATTGGCAAGAGCGAGGATTTCATCATCAGGAAAGAGCGCAAACAGCCTTTGAACGAGCGCACGGTTTTGATGCGCCGTGTGAGCCGGCTTCACGACCACCCTAACAAGCTTTGCCATTAACTCGTCTATGGCAAACCCGGAAACCTGCGCCAAATTAATAGCGCCGTTA
Source organism: Candidatus Zhuqueibacterota bacterium (assembly GCA_022616415.1). Taxonomy (GTDB): domain Bacteria; phylum Zhuqueibacterota; class Zhuqueibacteria; order Zhuqueibacterales; family Zhuqueibacteraceae; genus Zhuqueibacter. The sequence goes on from JAKEEU010000049.1 coordinate 11,525, forward strand.
AAAACGTCTTCTGGAAGCTGAACTATTATTTCTCGGTTCATCAGTATCTCCTTATGTTCATCACAAGATAAAAAACTCACCAACAGAAATCAAGCTGTTTTTATGGCATTCATTCCAATGACCACATCATGAAAAAAGTACTCTGTCTTTCTATAATTTCAATCATCCCGGTTTTTAGCTTGGCCCAAACCACGTCTGCCAACCATGCCTATTGGCAGCAAGCCGTCCGCTATCAAATCGAAGCGACGCTGGACACCGCCACCCAAAATTTGACCGGCAACGCCGTCATCACGTACAAAAATAACTCACCGGATACGCTGAAGCGGATTTACCTGCAGGCGCCGGCCAACGCCTTTTTTGACGAGGAGAACACCGCGGTCAAAGAAATGCGGCGCTTTCAGGGCGGCTCGGTGCGGGTCATTCAGGAGCAGGATTATCAGCTCACGGTGCAGAGCGTGCAATTTCACCAAGTCGGCCGTGAGGCCGAATTTCCGCTACGCGCGTTCAATTTTCACGACACAGTTTTGGATTTGCCGCTGCCGGCGCCGTTGCTGCCCGGCGACTCGTTGGTAATGAGCGTCGGTTATACGCAAGATTATAAATCTGTTTTCACCGATTCCGCCTCGGCAGAGCGGCCCCACCGGCGGCGCGAGAGAAACCGCTCGACGGAAAATTTGCAAATTGACTTCGTGCATTGGTATCCGCGCGTGGCGGTGTACGACCCCGCAAAGCGGGGCTGGAACGCCGAGCCTTTTCATTTTCTCATGAGCGCCGAAAACGTCTACAGCGAATTTGCCGCCATCGATGTGACGATCACGGTTCCCGGCAATTACATCATCGCCGGCTCCGGCGAGGTGACCGCCGGCGACCCCGGTTGGCAGGCGGTGACGGCGGATACCGCCATGAAAAAAGAAAAACTCATCGCGTGGCAGGATTCCGTGCGCCAGGCGCTGCGGCAGGCCGGGCCGCGGCAAGTGCGCTTTCACGCCGAGGCGGCCCGCAATTTTATTTGGAGCGCTTCTCCGGCTTTCCTGCGGTCGACTGCCAACGCGCTTTATCCGGTGAACGTGTTTTATCGCGGCGCCGAGCAGCAAGCTTTTGCCAAAAAAGTTTTGCAGAATATCGACGGCGTGCTGCGATACATGCGCGACAACGTCGGCGCGTATCCATTGCCGCAGCTCAATATCGTCGCTTCCAGCCGCCGTGAGACGAGCCAGCCGGCGATGATGCTCGTCGAAGGCAGCGACGAGATCGAGCTGGTCTTTGCGCTGAGCCGGCTTTATTTTCCCGGTCTCACCGGCAGCGACGGCGTGGCGGAGAGCTGGATGATCAACGGCCTGGCGCTTTTTTTCGGCAAGGATTTCGCGGAGAAGCGCCACGGCAAATTGGGCTACAACGCCGACAGCGCGCGCAAAGAGATGGGCGTATTTGCCAAGCTTTATCCGTTGCCTTCCTTCGACAACCTGCTGCGCAATTTCACGCGCATGTACATGAGCTCCGGCCAGAACGAGCCGATTGCTAACGCCGTGCACAAATACAAAGACCCGCCCGGCATGTTTTTCAATTCCTACATGAAAGCCGATCTGCTATATGAGATGCTGCGCTACGTGGTCGGTGATTCCGCGTTCAGGAAAATTTTTCATCGTTATTATAACGAATGGAAATTCAAAAACGCCGGCGAGGCCGAGTTCATCGCCATTTGCGAGCAGACCAGCGGCCAGGATTTGGATTGGTTTTTCAATCAATGGCTGCACCGCACGCCGACGGTCGATTATCAAAAAGGCGAGGTGGTAAAAAAGCAGCAGCCCGACGGCACGTGGCGCACGGAGGTTGAGATCAAACGCAAGGGTGACGGCATCATGCCGGTCGAGGTCGTGCTCGAACACGGCGACAGCAGCAAAATCGTGCAACGCTGGGATGGCAAGAGTGAGTCCGGCAAAGTCGTGTTCGAAACGCCGGAAAAACCCGGACGCGTCGCCGTCGATCCCAACGACCAGATTTTGGACAACAATCTGCTCAACAACGGCCGCCGGCGCTTGGAGTTCAAGCCGGACTTGCCGTTCATGCGTTTCATCCATATACCGGGCGAGGCTTATCTCGTGCTGTGGCGTCCGGAAATCGGCTACAATGCGGTGGACGGCTTGCGGCTCGGCCTGCGCACGCGCACGAGTTACCGCGCTTTCTATAACAATTTCACGCTGCAGCTCGAATACGGTTTTCTCTCACAAGCGGTGGATGGCACGATGTCTTACAGCCAACCCTTGCGCCGCAGCAACGTGGGCAATCGGTACGCGCTCATGGCGCGGAAGAACGAAGGCCGCTTCGAGGCGGAGGCGAACTTGCGATTGCAATCGTGGCGCAGCATCACCTCGTCAACCGGGACGGTGTGGCAAATGGGCGTGAACTTCTCGCGCCTGCTCGACGAGGCTTATACGTTTCGCAAGCTGGAGAATGACACCGGCAAGGTAAAGCTGCAGGAGTGGGAGAATAAGAAAATCTTGTTGGCTTATTTGCAAGCCGAGGCGCATTTCAGCCGTCGCCGTCTCGCCGGCGAAACGCAATGGCGCGGCGAGATCGCGCTGCCGAATGGTGACGCGCGTTTTTCAAAAATCAGCGGTCGCGCCGCCATCAATTACCGGCTGCCGGGTTTACGAGCGCGCTGGCAGGGCAATCTCGGAACTTCCTTTGGGCCGGACCGTTTGCCGTTGCAAGACACATTTCACGGCGAGGGCGCGGATGCCAGAACGCGGTTTCGGCACGACAAAGTTAAAACCATTGGCGATTGGACCGCCGGCGCGCATCGACTCGTCGAAGGCGGCGGCAATCTGCGCGGTTACACCGGCACGCCGTTGCTCGCGGAAAAATATGCGACATTCAATCTCGAGCTTGGCCCGGCGCTAAAAATCCTCGGGCTTTCGCCTTTCGTTTTTTATGACCGCGGCGCCATCTGGCCGGCGCGCGGCGCCAATTCGCTCACGCGCGCCAACGCCGGCGTGGCGCTGAGTTTTGGCGGCTCACGAAGCCGGTTATTCGGCGCGACTTTGTTTTCGGAGCTGGCGTTTCGCGTTTATTTTCCATTGTGGCTGAGCCATCCACTGCCGGGAGAAGAGCAACGGCAGTTTCGTTGGTATTTTGCGCTGGGGAAGAGCTTGTAGCTGGTTGCTGGTTGCTGGTTGCTGGTTGCTTGTAGCTGGTTGCTGGTTGCTTGTTGCTGGTTGCTGGTTGCTTGTAGCTGGTTGCTTGTAGCTGGTTGCTGGTTGCCGGTTTATCGCTGCGCTCGAATTGCTTGTCAAAATGCTGGATTTGTCAAGGCCGTTTTGATTATTTCGGCTTTCAGCCGGTCTGCTGCCAATTGAGACGCAACGCGATCATCCCGGGTCGATTCATAAGCATCTCCTTATCTTAATAAAGGGAACCAGATGCCTTAAAAAATCAAAGACCTAAAAGGCTCGCTGGTGTGGCAACATCCGGCGAAATCGATGATTTTCAGCGGAGGAATTTTTCTAACAAATATCACCGATCCGCGCTGAGTTTCGCTGAAATATTCCAAGCCGTTTTTCACTCATTCAGCTTGAAACGAAAAGGAAGCGCGACCCATGTCGCCACCGGTTGGCCATTTTTGAGCGCAGGTTCAAACTCGAACTTCTGTGCCGCCGCAATGGCGGCCTCATCAAAGCCCATCTCAGATTTCGTGCTTTTGAACACTTCGACTTTTTCGACGCGGCCGTCTTCGCGGATGAGAATTTTCAGCCACACCGTGCCTTCGATGCCGGCCTTTTTGGCTATCACGGGATACACCGGCGTAACCTGATGGACGATTTGTGGTGCCCGATCGAATTGGACGAAATCTGTCGGCAGCGCATCTACATCTTGGATATGGCCAGCGACGGACTCAGCCTCCTTATTCTTGATCGGCGCCGAAGCTCGATCTGAGCCCGATGACTTTTGTAACGCAGGTTTATCTTTCAGGCTGAAATGAAACGGAATCGCCACCCAAACCGCCACGGGTTTACCCTGCCTCATCGCCGGCTCGAATTCGAACTGTTTTGCCGCTTCGATAACGGCCTCTTCAAAACCAGTATCTGTTCCGCTGCGCTTTTGAATTTCAACGGCTTCGACCTTGCCGTCTTCCCGAACCCAAATTTTAACCCCCACCTCGCCTTCGATGCCGGCTTTTATTGCCAACTCCGGATATTTCGGCCCAACGTGCTTGACGACGACAGGCGCTTTGTCGAATGCGACAAAATCCGGCGGTCGCGCCTCGCTCACCTTCGCCTGTTCCGGCGCGGTGGGAACACTCAACCTTTGGTTGCACTGCCATGAAACAATCGGCAATGCCACGAGTGTCCCGACCACCACCACTTTGTGTTTCCATGTGAAGCGATTCATGTCGGCCTCCTTTGGAGATAAGAGATACTTTAAACGTTGTTTGAAACCATTCGCCGTTTCAAAAAAGCACGTTCCCACACGAACTTTCAATCCGGAAGTTGCGCCGGCCTCGAGAAAACGCAGCAGCATTTCACCGTATTGCCGTGGTGGTATCGAAACGTGTTGCAGCGCAAAATCATCGCAAATCTGCTCGCGGTACCGGGACAGGCGAATATTCGTCAGCCACACGAGCGGATTGAATGGATGGAGAATCTGCGTGAGGGTTTGCAAGAGCACGATCCAACCGTCGTGACGGCGGACGTGCGCGAGCTCATGGTACAGAACTGCTTGCAAAGCCTCCCGGTTGAATGTGGCCGCGGTTGAATTCACATAAATGCGCGGATGCAGCAGTCCCGTCGCCACCGGTGTGGTCAAGTGTGCGGTTTGCCAAATCGGCGGCCAGGTGAAATGGCGGGCCTCGCTCTCAATCACTTCTTGCCATGCCAACGGCTGGAGGTCGCGGAGCTTGCCGCGCAGCCGCCAAAAGCGGCGCAGCGCCAACACGCCCAAAATAATTGACCCCGCCAACCAAAACATCAGAAAAATCGTGGCGAGCGATAAAGTTTGCGCTTGAGGTGAAGCAACGCCCGTGAGAATGGCGGGAAGCTCAAATTGCGTCATCGGCAGTTGAACAGCTCGCGGCATCGGCATAAACGGCGGCAGCAGGCATTTCACCAGCACGATCAGCCACAGCGCGTAACGAACTTTCGGCAGCGGCTGGCGCAACAGCCGCTCGATGGCGAGAACGAGCAGCGCCAGGATGGCGATTTGCGCTTCCATCAAACCGAGCGTGCGCAAAATGTCCGGCGCGCGGACATTCAGGTTTTGGATTAATTCAGCCATTTTTTACCCCTTTCGACTGTTCGTCCAACAACTTTTTGAGCGCTTGAATTTCTTCCGGGCGCAATGGCGCCGAGCTGACGAGAAACGAGGCCATGGCGCCGAACGAGCCTTGGAACATGCGGCTGGCCAAAATCGATAGCGACCGGCGCAGCGCGCTCTCGCGTGAGACGGCGGCGGAGTAAAAATTCACCAGGCCAACTTTTTTGCGCTTGAGAAAGCCCTTGTCAACGAGAATGTTCATCAGGGTTTGCACGGTCGTGTAGGCTTTTTCGGCGTTGGGGTAGGCCTGATCCAAAACCTCGCGAACCGCCAAGGGCTTGCCGCCGTTCCACACGACTTGCATAATCTCCCACTCGGCGGCGGAAAGCCCGGGTTTGGGAACTGCCATGCTGATCTTCTCCTACTAATATTTTAGTAATTATACGAAATCGTTAGGAGATTGTCAAGAACTTTTTGAACAATTTTTGGAAAGATCAAAGCAGGGAAGGCAAAAATCGAATGGAGACGGGATCCAAAGGCAAACCCCCGACTGCGATCAGGGATTTGTTGTTAACGATCGATGAAAGCGCGTTTGTCCATATCCAAGCGGAGGCCGAGATTTTGTTCCACCCTCTCAAGGACATAGCGAATTAGAGCAAAAGGACTACGGTATTCCCCACGGCTACTTCGGCGCGAAGAAACTCAATGGAAGCGCCATTCGGAACGTGGCCCTTTAAGTCAATGGCACGAAATTCCATGATTAGTCCTCCGACTTTTTTGAAAGATTACTATTACCACCTCACCACACATCGATGCGGCGCCGTAGAAAAGTCGCCGGAATGTCGCCCACCGCAAGAATCTCCGCATCCCGTAACACACGCACCAGGGTTTCCAACTGCATGGTTATACTCGTTAAGGGATAAAATTACAGTCATTGCGAGGCGCTTTTTGCCGAAGCAATCTCTTGATTTTCAAAGGATTGCTTCGCTGAAAAACGCTCGCA
>JAKEEU010000457.1 GCA_022616415.1 Candidatus Zhuqueibacterota bacterium
ACACCCTCGACAAAAATCCTCGGCGTCACGATTCACAGCGGCGACATTCTCGTCTCCCGCGGCGGGGCGCCGACTTCGGCGCTGATTGCGCGCGGCAACGATTATCCCGGCAATTTCTCTCACGTCGCGTTGGTGCATGTCGATGAAAAAACGAGCGTGGCGTCGATCATCGAAGCGCATATCGAGCGCGGCGTGGCCAATTCAACTTTAGAAGAATATTTGCGCGATAAAAAGCTGCGCGTGATGATTCTACGCCCACGCGCCGATTTGCCAGCGCTCGTTGCTGATCCAACTCTGCCTCATCAAGCCGCAACGTATGCGCTCCAGCAAGCGCGCGACCATCATATTCCGTACGATTTCGAGATGAACTATCATGATTCTGCCAAACTCTTTTGTTCGGAAGTTGCTTCCTATGCTTATCAAAAATTCGAGATCAGTTTGTGGATGGGAATTTCTCACATCTCATCCCCCGGCGTTACGGCGTGGTTGGCAGCATTCGGCGTCAAACTTTTTGAAACGCAGGAGCCGGCCGATCTCGAATACGATCCGCAACTACGCGTCGTGGCAGAATGGCGCGATCCGGAAACGTTGTATCAAGATCATGTGGACAATGCCGTGATCGATGCGCTGTTAGAAGGCGCGGAGCAAGGCGAGCGTTTGGGCTATGCGTGGTATTTGCTTCCGGTGGCGCGGATGATGAAAGGCTACAGCATAATGCGCAATGCGTTTGGCGGCATTGGCCCGGTTCCCGAGGGCATGAACGCCACCGCGGCGCTGCGGCACAAACAATTCAACCAAACTCACCTCGCGATCAAGGAGGGAACGTTGACTTTGGCTGCGACATTCCAACATGAACACGGCTATCGCCCACCGTATTGGGAATTGTTCAGGATGGCACGCGAGGCCAAGCAGAAATTGAGCGTTCCATAGGTGCCGCCCAAGAAAGGCAAAACGATTTTGGGCAAGACTATTAAAAAAGTTCCAATTGACTATTGTTTTGTAGACTACCGTAATAGGCATTTCTTTTATCTTGTTTTTGAGATCAATTGTTTTGCCCTTAATAGTTTTGCCTTCCAACACGTGCCTGAATGGATGCCAAATTTCTTAATTCAATTCTGCGAGAGTTCAAATTTTGTGAGCCAAAACATTTACTCCGTTTGTATAGACCTCAATCTACTCGGGAATGCATTTATGCAAATTAAATGGAAAAATTATCTGCGCGGGTTCGTGGCGCTCGCGCTAGTCGTCACCGCTCGGGCGCAGGATCAAAAGTGGGTTGAGCGTACTCTGGCAAATATGACGCTCGAAGAAAAAGTCGGGCAGTTGTTTGTCGCCGACCTTGTTGCCATTTACAGTCACAAGCAGAGTCCGATTTATCGCTATGCGGAAGAGATGGTTCGGCGTTATCACGTGGGCGCCTTTATTCTCGGCGGCGGAACGCTTAGTGACATTGCGCTGATAACGAACGCCTTGCAACGCGAGGCGAAAATTCCGCTGCTCATCAATTCCGATCTTGAGAGCGGTCTGACTTATTACACGCCGTGGTGGTGGGCACGTGGACGCATGCCGGAACTGCCGCGTTTCATTTCCGGCGGCGGCACGGGATTCCCATCAATGATGGCGTTTGGTGCGACCGGCGATCCCAAGCTGGCCTACGAATTTGGCCGCGCCATGGCGCGCGAGGCACGAGCGGTGGGTATTCATTGGACGAACTCACCAGTCGCTGACGTGAATAACAATCCCAATAATTCGATTATCAACACGCGCTCGTTTGGTGAAGACCCGGCGCAAGTCGCCAAGTTTGTCGCCGCCTGTGTGCGCGGCTTGCAAGACGGCGGCGTGATCGCTACGCTCAAACATTTTCCCGGACACGGCGATACTGAAGAAGACACTCACATGAAGTTGCCGATCTTGCCGTTCGATGAGAAGCGCTTGAACGCCATCGAATTCGTCTCATTCAAAGCCGGAATTGCGGCTGGTACTAAAGCAGTGATGACCGCGCATCTCGCCCTGCCTAAAATCGATTCGACCAAACGGCCGGCCACTTTATCCAATGCTGTCATCACCGGCTTGCTGCGCAACAAATTGAGATTTCAAGGACTCGTCGTCACGGACGGCATGCCGATGCAAGGCATTACCGATCATTACGGCGCGGATGAAGCCGCGATCCTCGCTATCGAAGCCGGCGTCGATGCGATTCTCGTCCCCGCCGAATTTGTGAAAGCCTGCGATGGCGTGTTTGCGGCGGTGCAATCTGGGCGCATTAGCCGGCAGCGTTTAGATGAATCGGTGCGCCGAATTCTCGCGGTTAAATCGTGGCTCGGCTTGGATCGCTCGCGGTTGGTGGAGGTTGAAAAAATCTCTGAGCTCGTCGCCGCGCCCGAAACTGAAGCACTCGCCGACAAAATTTCCGACGCTTCGGTAACGCTCTTGCGCAATCAAAATCGCTTATTGCCGTTGCCGGCGACTACTCGCCTGAAGATTGTCGCGGTTTCAGAAGAGCCGTATCCGGAATTTGGCCGTGAGTTGCTGCGGCAGCTCGAATCGCAACTCGCAACGGTCTCCCTCACCCACTTGTCGAACGAGTCAAGTCGTGAGTTTATTCAACGGATGGCCCAATTCGATGATGCCGACGTGATTCTGCTCGGGGTTTATCTCTCGATTGGCGCGTGGAAAGGCAAACCGGCATTTTCGCCGGCCGTGCAAGATTTTTTTGCGCAAGTTGGGGCATTGTCCAAACCGGTGATCACGATCGCGTTCGGCGATCCCTACGTGATTGGCAAGTTGCCGGCAACTGCCGTCATCATGACACCGTACAATGGCGCCAAGATCGGAGAGCGCGCGATTGCCAAAGCGATTCTCGGCACAATTGATATTACCGGCAAGCTTCCGGTGACGATTCCAGGGAAATATAAAATTGGTGATGGACTAAAATTGTTGATGAAAAAATGAACATTGCAGAAAAACTCATTCTCGGCCTCGACGTCGGCGGCACGAAAACCGCCTTGGTTTTGGGTTCGCAACGTGGTGAGATTCAATGGCGCATGCAATTCCTCACACGCCCCGAGCGCGGCTTCAAGATTGTCTTCGCTGAGCTGGCGACAAACATTGCCACCGCGCTGCGGTCGGCCCAGAAAACAGTGGCCGCCATCAGTGTTTCCATCGGCGGGCCGCTGGATGTGCTCAAGGGCGTCATCAAATCGCCGCCTAATCTTCCTGGCTGGACAAATGTGCCGTTGAAAAAACTATTGGCGGAACGATTTACGTTGCCGGTCTATATTGAACACGATGGAAACGCCGGAGCGTTGGCCGAATTTTATTTTGGTGCCGGAAAAGGTTTTCGGAACATTATCTTCATCACAATGGGCACGGGTTTTGGCGCGGGATTGATTCTCGATGGAAGGCTCTATCGCGGCACCAGCGACACTGCCGGAGAAATCGGCCACATTCGCATCGCGGAAGACGGCCCGTTGTGTTATGGCAAAGCCGGCTCACTCGAAGGATATGGCAGCGGCACGGGCATCGCCAAGTTGGCGCAGATGATGTATCCTGCAATCTGGAACGCGCCGGCAACAGTGATTGATATTTACAATGCGTATAAAGATGGTTCAGCCGAAGCGCGTGCCGTGTTTGGGCGCGCCGGATTTTATCTCGGACGCGGCTTGGCGATGCTCGCGGATACGCTGAATCCCGAACGAATTATTTTGGGTGGCATCGGCATGCGTCTTGGCGACGCGCTGCTGGCTCCGGCTAAGCGCGTCTTTTACGAGGAAGCATTGCCGCAAGCGGCGGAAGTTTGTGAAATCGTTCCGGCGCAGCTTGGCGAAGCCATTGGTGATATTGCGTCGTTATGCGCGGCGTTCGATCAAGGCAAGTTGCTTGCTATTTAGTTTGCTTAACAGCGGGTTTCGTGTACCAAGCATTCATGTCATCCCGTAGGGATCTTTTTCATGTCAACCACTGTGCTTGTGCGAAAAAAGATTCTTATAGAATGACAGTGATATAGAAGTTAATCATCCACTCAATCAACTCAATCCGCATACAAAAACGAGTAAGAGAATCAAACAATTCAGCGGATAACGAAGGAAAGGAAATGATTATGAAAATGATTGTTGCTTGTTTGCTCTGCTTTGTTTTTGCGCAAATTTTATACGCCCAAAAATCACAGTATCTCGACGAAATCAAAAAATCTGCCGAGAAGGGCTGGAAAGAATATCCCGGCGTCATCGCCCAATGGAAAAAAACGACCAAGCCCAACATTCTTTGGGGCTACGATTCGCCGGCGCATCCGATTTATTTGGCCAGCACGCTGGCGTTTTTGTATGAGCAGACGCAAGATAAATCTTACGCCACGAAAACGGCCGAGCTGCTGGCGATGTATGGCGACTTGCGCAACACCTATCCGAAAGATTATGCCAAAACCCGCGCCGAATACATGAACGGCGTGCCGGCGATTGCAAATTTCTTTTTCATGGCGCCATATATTCGTGCCTATTTGCGCATTCGCCACAGCGGTGTGGTGGATGAGAAAACCAGGCAAAAAATCGAAACCGACCTCGCCGGCAGTGCCGATTTCATCTTTCACTTTCCGGAGTGGGGCGCGCACAATCGTGCCATGTTGCGCGCCGAAGCGCTCATCTACGCCGCGCTGGCAATGCCCGAATATCCGCACGCCAAGAAGTGGAAACAAATGGCCGAAATCATTGCCGGTGACAATCTGAAGCAATGGGAAATTGAAGATGCTACCGTCTATCATCCGGTTTGGCTTTTGTCACTCTTTTCTTATGCCGAGGCCGCGAATAAACCCGAAGTGTACGAAACGCCGATCATCAAATATTATCTCGAATACTTCATCAAGCTCATGGCGCCGCATGGCATGATTCCGGAATTTGGCGATGCGCGTTGGAGTTCATCACTTGAAGGCCAGCGTTTCGTACCCATCTTCGAGAAAGGCGCGGCGGTTTATAAAGATCCCGAAATGAAATGGGCTGCGCAAGTCATGCTGCAAAATTCCCAAAAACGAAGTGACATTGTCGGCGTGGGCGAAGCGTATGCATTGGCCGATGCATATAGCTGGGCAGATGAGTCAATCAAGCCGCAACGCCCGGCGAGCTTGAGCCAGGAAGTGCTCGAAGATGTCGTTGGCAAAAAAGTCGTTTTTCGCAACGGCTGGGATGAATCCAGCACGTATTTGCTCTTGAACTATCGCGACGAAGGCGACGGCGGCTGGCTGCACCGCGAGTTTCTGCGCCAGACCATTTCCGTTGAGGAAGAGAAGATGCACCACGGCCACTCGGATGAGAACAGCATCGCGTTGTTGATGAGCAAAGGCTCGGTGTTGCTGTCCGACGCCGGTTACCGTGATGATCTGCCGAGCGGCAAGTTTGGCGCCTTTCGCGCCGATTATTTTCACAATCGCATCGTCGCGAGGAAAAATAAGCGCGACAAATATCAAACCTCGCTGATCGAGTTTGTGCAGAACTCCGGCGCATATCGACCGGTACGCACGCAGAAAGTTGATTTTCTGAATTTAAAAGAAGTGGACATGAGCCGCACGCGGCTGATCGACGACAATCTCGGTTATCAGTGGGATCGCGTTATCACTTACGTTAAAGATCAGAACTTTTTCATTGTAATTGACGGCATCAAAGTTTTGCGTCCTGACTATTTCACCTTTTCAAATTTCTGGCATGCGCAGCACGTTTTGGCGCGCGGCGAACATTTCTTTGACGTCGCCACCGATTCCATTCAAACTTTCAAATTCTCCTCGCAACAATCGCTGCTGATCTATTTTCCCGAAACGTATGCCAAAACGGAAGGCGTGGAGCCTATTCGCCGGAGCTATCAGGATGAGCAGGCGATTTACCAAACGCAGTCGAGCGGCTATAAAGCGGGTGATACCGAGGTTTTTGTCACCGTACTCATCCCGCATGATCGTTCAGTTAAGCCGAAAACATTTTTGCCGAAAATTAAACTTGCAGAAGTATTGGTGCCCTACAAAGCCGTCGGGCTTGAAATCACAAATGGCGAACGCAAATCCATTCTCGGCGTGAAAATCGATCTCGAAATGGAAATTGCGAGAGAGAACATCCGTCCGCGTTATCTCTACGATCTCGGCAAAGTCAAATACGGCGATTTCGAAACCGATGCGCATTTTCTTTTTGCCACGGTCGATAAAAATACCGTCGGCTATTCTGCTTCAAATGTTTTGAAAGTCATCCATCGCGGCAAACCCTTGATGGAAGCGCTGCCCAATACGCACGGCCTGCAATTGGACGGCGCGCCGGATCGGGTGGGGTTTGTGAAGTGGAGGTACTGGGAGGATACGGTAACGCTTCGTTGATCTTTTGATTTGATACGGTGAAAATTTCAATTGAAACTTTAAAACTGCAAAACACAAAAAAACTCAGTTACCGCGGCGGCTCGTCTATCCAATTGGTAAGTTGATGAGGCGGAAGGAGGTCTTCAAAATGCTTCGTGTTGCGCGTGACCACAACGTGACCGCCTGCCAGCGCCATGGCCGCGATCATCATGTCGGCATATCGTTTCTTGGATTTGAATTTTTTCAAAAGTCTTTTAAATTCATCTTTCGCCTCTTCTTCAAAAAGAAGCACTTTAAATTTTGTAATGAGCACGTAGGTTTGCCAAAGTTGATCATGCGCCCAAATGACTTGCTCGGGAGTCGCTTTCAAAGCGAACTCAGCGCGGCCTCGCAATACCTCAGCTATAGCAGGCGTCGGCAAGCCGATTTCATGCCACTCGATTCGTTCAATATGAAACTTGAGCGTTGGATGCTGATTGGCGTAATGCCCTACCATGTGCGTATCCCACAGATACATTTACTTTTTTCTCCGTTTCTTCGTCGTCGGAATCTTTTGGCGATCACGCCGTCGTTCAATTTCTTCAAACATTGGCATCCAAGTCGGATCATCTTTGAAAATGCCAAAATACTCCCATGGTGTTTCAAGATGCACAGACTTGTCCTCTGCTAAAACCATCGGCGGGAATTGAACGAGCCGAGGCGGCTTTGCCGTTATAGTTTGTTCATTCTGTTTCTCGGATCGCTCCAATTGGCTGAGTTTCTTTTCCAAATTAGGAATTTCCAATTGTACGATCTCGCTGCGCCGGACAAATTCTTCGAGGCGCTTTTGAATCAACGCCAGCGCTCGGTCGCGGCTTTCGGCTTCCGCCTTGCAATCCGGCAGCTCGGCAACGTGCGCGAGAAATCGGCCATTTTGCGGGGTTAGAATGACGTTGCAGATCATAATAATCTCTTTCCAAATTACTCCAAAACAAGCTGGGGTTCGTTTAACCCAATATACTCACTCGCCACGAAGGTGTCAAGCGTTTTCCTCACTTGACTTTTTCCGAAATTAGAATATATTGTGTCAAACCAACTTTGATTTTTGAATGCGGAAGGTTTTATGTCCATCGCTAAGACAACTTCCGAACCCCTGACCTCCCGCCAGCGCATTCTCACCGCGATGCGACGGCAAATGCCGGATCACGTGCCGGTGGTTCCGGATATTTCCAACATGGTGCCGTGCCGGTTGCTCGGCAAGCCGTTTTGGGATATTTATCTGCACGAAGACCCGCCGCTCGATGAAGCTTATCTCAACGCGGTGAAATATTTCGGCATGGATGGCTGGTATATTTACGATAATTTGACCATGCGTGAAGTGCCCAAGTGGAATGAGCGTGTTATCGAGTCATCCGCAGATGAAAAAAAAGTCGAACGCTGGATTGACACGCCTTTCGGGCGACTCAAAGAAATTGTCTGCTATCCGCGCCAAGATCCGCCCTGGCACCTCAGCGCGATGATCAAAAACATTGCGCAAGATTTCCCCATGCTGCGCTGGTACATGGAGCAGCAGCCGCTCGATGATGTATGCAAGAACCGCAGCAAAGTCGGCGAGCTGGGAATTTACGGTTTGGGCTTCGAAACTTTTATGGGCTTCTGGGTATGGGTGCGCGACGGTGGCTCGATGCAGGCGCTACGCGATTTTTATGAACAACCGGACATCATGCGCCAAGTACACGAGTTTTATTTCGACTATGTCGATCGTACGCTCCGCTGCGTGCTGCCCGAACGTCCCGATGAAATTTTGCTCAACGGCTCGGCGTCGTCGCTAAGTTTAAGCTCGCCGAAAATTTATCGCGAATACGATTTGCCGATCATCAAGCGGGTCTCCGCGCTCTGCAAAGAGGCAGGCGTCATTTGCCACCAGCACACTTGCGGGCGCTCGCGCTTGCTCGTCGAGATCAACTACAACGAGACTGATGTCAACGTGATGGAGCCGCTGGAGCGGCCACCCGGCGGCGATGTCGATCTCGCGGAAGTGAAGCGCCGCTTCGGTAATAAGTTTTGTTTTAAGGGTAATGTTAACACCTTTGAAACGATGCTCAATGGTACGGTTGAAGATGTGATCCGCGAAGCCAAAGCGTGCATCGATGCCGCGGCGGCCGGCGGCGGATTTATTCTTTCCACCGGTGATCAATGCGGCCGCGACACGCCGGATGAAAATCTTTTTGCGCTCGTGGAAGCGGCCAAAACTTATGGCCGATACAAATAAGTTACAGGCTTAAACCACAAAGGCACTAAGAACACGAAGAAAAAATTTATGGCTGAATTACAAGAGATGGCGACACTGCTCCAACAGGGGAATGTCAACGCGGTTAAAACGTTGACGCAACGTCTGCTCGACAACGGCGTCTCAGCGCAAACGATTCTCAACGACGGCCTCATTGCCGGCATGACGGTTGTCGGCGAGCAAATGCGCTGCGGCGAAATGTATCTTCCCGAAGTTTTGCAATCCGCCAGCGTGATGCACGCGGCGATGAGCATTCTCAAACCGCATCTGCTCAGCGGCGGTGTACAACCCATCGGTCGTGTCGTGCTCGGCACCGTCAAAGGCGACATGCACGACATCGGCAAGAATCTCGTCGGCATCATGCTGCAAGGCGCCGGCTTTGAAATCGCCGATCTCGGCATCAACACGCCGCCGGAAAAATTTGTCGAAGCCATCCGGCAGCATCAACCCAAGCTCGTCGGCCTCTCCGCGATGTTGACCACCACGATGCTGGTCATGAAAAAGACGATTGAAGTGATCAATGCTTCCGAGGTGCGCTCCCAGGTCAAAATCATCATCGGCGGCGCGCCGATCACCCAACGTTTCGCCGGCGAAATCGGCGCCGATGGTTTTGCCAAAGATGCGGTCAGCGCGGTTGATAAAGTGAAAGAGTTGTTGGCAATTTCGAATTGAACTATGAAAACATTTACCACACTTGCCATCAATAGCGCCGCTGATCTCATCTTCGGCAAAGCGCCAAACCCAGTCTTGTGCGGTTTCGGATTGCACGTCGGCGCCGGCCAGGTTTATCCTGAACTAAACTTCACCCTGCCGACGATGCTGATCGACGAGACGACCTGGCCTTCGGTTGTCTCGCATTACCACGAAATCGGCGAAATGATTCAGCGTGCTGCAAAGCGCCTGCATCTTCCCGGCTTGATGGTGGAATTCGAACTGCTGCCGCCGATGACCGAACGTCCAGAGTGGGGCGCAGAAATCACCGGCATTTTGCGCCGGCATCTGCAACAAGCGCACGACTCGTATGGCCTCGCCGGCGCTTTGCACGTGACGCCGACCGATCTTCGCGATACTACCCGGCCGCCACAGTTGCGTTCCGGCAAAGCTTGGGAAGACTTGTGCCGATCATTCGATCGTTGTGCCGCTACGGGAGCGCACGTTCTCTCTATCGAATCCGTCGGTGGCAAAGAAGTCCACGACGAGGCGCTACTCTACGGAGACATCGTTGGCGTGATCTTTGCGCTCGGCGTGCTGGCGCCACGTGATATGGAATTTTTATGGGATCAAATTGTTCGCACCTGCACTGTACACAAAATCATCCCTGGCGCCGATTCTGCTTGCGGTTTTGCCAACACCGCCATGCAACTTGCCTCGCAAGGCATGTTGCCCGAAGTCTTCGCCGCCGTTATTCGTGCCGCCAGCGCGGTTCGCAGTTTGGTGGTGTATGAGCGCGGCGCCGTCGGGCCCTCGAAAGATTGCGCCTACGAAGGTCCGATTTTGAAAGCGATTACCGGCACGCCAATTTCAATGGAGGGCAAATCCGCAAGCTGCGCGCATTTCAGTCCGGTTGGCAATGTCGCCGCGGCGATGTGCGATTTGTGGAGCAACGAAAATGAAGCACAACTCATTGGAACGATGCGCGACCAATACGGCCATTTGTTTTCGCAAGAGAGCTACGGCTTATGACGGACATTCACAAACTAAAGCGGACCGCATGATTGAGCAAATCAAGCAGCTCAACTTTCTCGATTACCTCGTCGTTCTTTTTTATATGCTGATGCTCACCGGCGTGGGCATTTATTTGACGCGCTTCAACAAAACCGTCGATGATTTTTTCAAAGGCGGCGGCAAGATACCGTGGTGGATCGCCGGCCTGTCGACCTTTGTCTCCGGATTTTCGGCGTTCATGTTTGTCGCCGCCGCGGGATATACTTACAAGAATGGCCTTTCTGCAGTGGCGATGTTCACCTCCGCTTTTTGGGGATACTGGCTGGGCTACTTTGTTTATTCCAAAAAATGGAAGCGCGCCCGTCTCTCCTCACCGATGGAATTTCTGACCAAAAGATATTCGCAAGCCACGACTTATTATTACACCGTGCTCTCGATCGTTCCGGCAATTTTGGGGCTCGGGTTGGGAATTTACATTTTGTGCATCTTTATCTCCAGCGCCCTCGGCCTCGTCGGGATGCAATTTGATCTCGCGATCGTTAAACTAAGCGGGTTGGAGCTGACGATGATCGTTACCGGCCTCGTGCTGCTCATCTACACCACTTCCGGCGGCTTGTGGGCGGTCGTGATCACTGATGTGCTGCAATTTCTCATCATTCTCATTGTTACGCTGACGATTTTCCCGCTCTCGTTTTCAGCGCTTGGCCATGGCGCGGGCTTTTGGCACGGCTTCGAGAAACTATGGTCGGCAGCGCCGGAGGGATACTTGAGCTTTCAGGATCTTTGGCGCCGGCCATTGTTTTATCTTGCCTACCTGGTTAATATTTTTATCGGTTACAATGCCGCGTGGTTTATCGGACAACGTTATTACAGTGTGCGGAGCGAACGCGACGCGCGGAAGATGTCAATCTTGTGCAGCGCGCTCAGTTTTCTCCTGCCGCTATGCTGGATTGCCCCAACGATGGCGGCACGGCTGTTGTTTCCCGCGATGGACAAAGTTTGGCCCCAGCTTGCTGATCCGACGGAGGCCTCTTTCGTCACGCTCGCCTTGACGCTGCTTCCACATGGTATCATCGGCATCACCGTTTCGGCAATTTTGGCGGCAACCATGAGCTCAGTGGATACGGAATTAAATTATGTCGCCTCCATCATCGTGCGCGATGTCTATATTCGTTTGAAAAAAACGTTCACACCGGAGGAGCCTTCCGAACAGCAGCAATTACGTCTGGGCCGGCGCGCGGTGTTCATCCTGGGTTCCTTGGCGATCGTGGTCGCGCTCATGGTGCAGCAAGCCAAAGGCGTTTTTGAGTTCGCCCTGATGTATTATTCCTGGTTTGCGCCGTCCATGCTGACGCCGGTGATGCTTGGTTTGGTCTATACCAAAACGCCGTCGTGGTCCGCTATTGCCGCAGTGACGACGGGCTTGATTCTCGTGCTGGCTTGCAACGTGGTTTTCGATATGTCCGGTCATCAGTATGAGGCGAATGTTTTTGTCGGAGTGCTGTCTAGTGGACTGGTCTTTTTTATTTCATCCTTTTGGCGGGATAAAAATTTGCAGACCCGCGAGCGCATCGCGGCTTTTGCAAAAGATTTGGCAACGCCGGCGCTTGCTTCCGAGGCCGCCTGGGACGTCAACGCCTTAAGCTCGTACAAAGTCGTCGGGGTGCTGGCAGCCGGCATCGGCCTCGTGCTCATGCTGCTCATTTTTGTGCCGGCCTCGAGTGAAGTGCATTGGCTGAACTTTGTTGCGGGGTTTGGCGCCTTCGTGGTTGGTTTGAGCATGATGTGGTATTTCAGAAAGAAAACGCGAGACGCATTTTATGAAAAAACGAAAGACCATGAGACGTGAAAATTTACTTACTACAATCACATCCCACCATGCCGGAGCAAGGCATTGGCATGCAAGCCGGCAATGATTTGCCGGTTTATGATTTGGATTTCGGCAAAGTGGGCATCATGACCTGCATGGATATCGAATATCCCGAAGTCGCGCAAATTCTCATGCTGAAGCGCGCCGAAATTTTGTTGTTCCCGCACGTACAGAGCAGTTGGGGCGAAGTGGATTGGGAGATTCGCTATCGCGCGCGGGCGGTGGATACCGGCTTATACGTGGTTTCGGCTTGTTACGGTTATCCCGAAGGCGAGTGGATGCCCGGCATGATGATCGGCCGCAGCAGCATCGTCGGCAGAGATGGCTTGATTCTCGCGGACATTGGCCGCAGCATCGGGGTTTTGACTTTGGACGTGGATTTGGATAAATTGGATTTCAAGAGCTGGCCTGTCAGAATCATGATCTGCTCAATCTGCTTGCAGCTTTTGCTTTGATTGAAGGATGCTTTTGATGATCAAAATTCATTAACCCTACGTCATCTCCTTGAGCAGGCTCCGGACCTCTGCGATGCCTCTGATGATTACCGTGAAGGAAATATAAGCAAAGCCGGCCATGCCGCCGATCAACGCGACCATCCAAATCAGTTTCCAAATATCCATCGCAGTCCTTTCTTTGCTTTCTCAGTGACTCGTGTTCAAAAAACTTGCTCTGTTTGTAAAAGTTTAGCAGTTCAAAACCTCAGGTAAACGTTACACAGATTTTTGGCCTTTGGGTTGGATAAACGGCAGCAGCGATCCCAATCCTATCCCCACAAATCCCAACGCAAAGCTCAACACGCCGCGCATGTTCGGGGGTAATAGACGGCTGACAAATCCGGCGGTTTCACCGGCAGGTGAGGAGATCGCCATGTCCTCCACCACATAAGCCAAGGGAAGAATGGCGCCAAAAATGAACGCAAGGTAGGCGCCGAACGTATTCGCCCGTTTCCAGTACAATCCCGCCACCAGAACCGCGAGGCCGCCGGCATAATAAATGGTGGTCACGTCCAGAAGGTAACGAAAAGCGGTTCCTTTTAGCTCGTGCCAAATGCCGAAGGTCAGCATGAGGGCGCCGATGATGATCACGAACAAGCGCGCCAGGAAAACCCGGCCTTTGTCCGAAATGCCGTTTTTCCGCCAGGGGCCAATGACGTCTTGCACGATGACGCTGCTCCACGCCAGCAAGTAGCTGGAATCGGTTGACATCGAGGCGGCAAACATCCCGGCCATGAAAAATCCGAGCATGCCGGCCGGAAAAATTTCGGAGAGAAACCGCGGCATGCCGGCGGTGGCATCGAATTGCGCGCCCAAATAAATCGCCGCGCCGATGCCCCAGACGATGGGCAGAAAGGCCCGGCCGAGAAACATCAGGCTCGTCGCCTTGAAGATGGCTTTGTTCAGCTCCGGCTTTTGCGCCGCGAGCACGCGCTGCGCCACCGGCTGCCAGAGAATGCAGCCGGAAATCGCGAACACGGACCAATAAGCAATAAACGACCAGCCGTATTCCGGATGAGAAATCGGGTTGAATGCCGTGCGGCCATAAAGATTCCCGGCCTGTTCGAACAGGCCGAGAAAACCGTGCTGATTGAAAACGAAAAAAGTTGCGAGCAGCATGCAGAATGCCAGCAGGATGAACTGCACGAAGTCCGTCACCACCACGGAGACCATTCCTCCCAGAACCGTGTAAACGACAACCACGACCACCAATATCGTCATGGTGAGGTGGATAGATGTCTCCGGAATGTTGGTGAAGTGCACCATGAACACTGCGCCCAGCTTCAAGAAAACGCCCAGGCTCAACACGCCGGCAATGATCAGCAGTGTTGCGCCCAAAACGCGAACGCCCTTGCTGTAACGCAATTCGAAATATTCGGTGATGGTCATGATTTCGAGCCGGCGCACGCGTTCCACCACGAAGCCGGTGCTGCCGATGAGAAGATAAGCCGCAGACCAGATCACCCCGATGATGAACGCGGCAAATCCGTAGCGAAACCCCTGCTCGGCGAAATACATTACCGTCACCAGCCCGAGCTCGGTTGCCACCAGTGAGGCGACGCCAAGATGAAAACGAATCTGCCTGCCGGCGACCAGAAAGTCCGCGACATTTTTGACGCGCTTTCTCGCCGCGACGCCAACGACGAATGCCATGACGATATAGAGGGAAGCAAGAATCCAATCCCAAGCGGAGAATTTCATGTCATACTCTCGAATAAGTCACAGATCAATGAGGGGCATTGCGTGATTTTTACAGATGCTGCAACAAAAACGCATCGCCGAAATCCGCCGAAAATACCTTAAGGGCGTAGCCGAGAATCGCTGAATTATGTTAAATCTTTTTCGGCGATTCTCGGTGACTTCGGTGATCTTCGGCGGAAGAAATGCTTTTTCTTATTATCGATCAACCGCCATCCAAACATTAGCGCAAGGTTCGCCTTCGCGGTAGATCACCGGAAAATACGGGCCGGCGTAGAAATCGCCATTTCGGGGCTGGCGCAAGGTGTTGCTGGTGTGGTCTTCCGATGAGGAGCCGGCGCGATAGCGCGCGCCGTCGGGAATCATGTGAATGGCGATGGAAATGCGCGGACGGTTGCTGGCATTGGCGCGGCTGCCATGAATGGTGAGATTATGATGAAAGCTCACGCAACCCGCCGGCAACACAGCCGGCACGGTGCGGAAGGCATGGCCGGTTTTCTCCTCGATGCGTTTGATCTGCGCTTCGATATCTTGTTGATAAAAGTGATTCTCATCCAGCAATCCCCACTTGTGGCTGCCGGGCACAAATTCCATGCAGCCGTTTTTTTCATCAACATCTGCGAGTGCGACCCAGGCCGTCAGCGCCTCGGTGCAGTCGAGGCATTGCCAATAACCTTGATCCTGATGCCAACCAATGTTGCCAGCTACGCCGCTTTGGGGAGGCTTGAATAAAAGTTGATCGTGCCAAAGACGCACGCCTTTTACGCCGGCGAGCCGGGCCGCAATCTTGCCAATTCTCACGTCGAGCACCAGCCGGGCCATGGTCGCGTCCGTCCAATACGCATTGTTAACTTGCACGAGCTTGGAAGTGTCGCCGGGCTGCGGATCGCGGCTCAAAGGCGGCCGCTTGGTTTCGTATTCGCCGGCGACGACTTTGCGATGATGCTCGCGAAATTCTCCCAACTTCTCGTCGGAAAAAAGCTTGGGACTGAGCCAGTAACCATTTTCTTTGTAGAACGCAATATCCCCCGGGGTGGGAAGATCGAATGCGGTCATGAGTTTTCTCCGAGGAATGAATCGCTAGAATCGAACTTAAACTATCACGCCAGTGAAGTTTTTTTAACGAACCGTTATACATTACTTCTTTCCGGCGCCTCGCCCAGCTTGCGAAGCTCCTGCCAGCAGCGGAACAGCGCGCGCGGCACGTGGAAACAGCCTTTCCACTTGCCGCCTTTGAGGGATAAAAGCACTTCTCCCCGGCGGTTCAAATAGCCAAACCATTCGCCGTATTGTGGATCCGGAAAATGGCCCCACGTGTAGTCGTGCAATTTTTCAAACCATTGCCAGCACGCTTCTCTCCCGGTGAGCGCATATCCCATCAGCATGGCAATCAGCGCCTCAACGTGTACCCACCACAGTTTTTGATCCCACTCCAACTGCTGCGGCGGCTTGCCCTGCGCATCCCAAAAATAGAAAATGCCGCCAAATTTTTCATCCCAGCCAAATTGCAAAATCGACAGCGCGGCGTCAACGGCCCGTTCAATCGCCTCATCGTCGCCGCGCTGATGGGCAATCTCCATCACGAACCACATGCTTTCAAGGCCATGGCCGGGGTTGATCAGCCGGCCGTCGAAACAATCCGGATGGCTGCCGTCTAGCGCCACATGCTCGTAGATGATTCCCCGTTCTTTATCGAGAAATGTATTCATGATGTCGTTCACAAGACTCGCCGTATCGGCCTGCTCGTCTGTGTCTTTAAGAAGCCAGCTCATTTCCATCGTCAGATTGGCAAGAATCATCGGCAGGGCAAAGGAACGCAGCGGCCGGGCGCCGGGCACAATTTTAGAATATTTGCCTTTGGGGTTGTCTTGGCGGGCGATGATGTTTTTATAAGTTTGCAGCGCCATATCCCGGCACACTTCGTCCCCGCTCGCCCGGGCAAATTCACTGAATGCCATGGCCGCAAAGCAATCGGAAAATATGTTGTATGGCTGGACGAGCGCGTTGCCCTGCTGATCCAGCGAGAAATACCAGTTGCCATTGGCGTCACGGCCATGTTTTCTTAAAAAGTCAATGCCGTGTCTGGCAATATCAAGCCATTGTTGGCGTTGCTCCAGCCGGTTGAACAGCATGGAAAAAGTCCACACCTGTCTCGCCTGCAGCCAGATAAATTTGTCCGTATCGTAAACCGTGCCGTCGCGGTCGAGACAGGAGAAGTAACCGCCATGAGCACGATCGAGGGAATATTTTTGCCAAAACGGCATCACCTCATCGAGCAATGCCGCGCGATATTGTTTTTCATATTGCCGGTATTTTACCGAATGGGCCATATTCCTACTGCTTTTCATCGTTTATTTGCAAGAGGATCTTTACATTTTCCCGCACTTTGGCCTTGCTGACAAAACCGATGGCGCCGGCAGTTGCGGCGACTTTTCTCAACAATTCCTCTTCGGAATTCATGGCCTCGGGTGGATCGCCTTCACCCGAGAGCAATTTTTTCAACCAGATGGATTTCATTCTGGATGAGCTTTTCCCCAGGTAGTTGTAAAATTTTGTCTTGACGCCATTCTGTAGTTTCAGGTCAAGAACGACGACAGGCTGTCCATCACTCCACTTTTTAATGTCGCGCGTGTAGAAATCCAGCAACGCGGATTTTTTAATCGTATCCATCGGCACCGATTTATGGGCAATGACAACAATCTGTCCGCTGGAATTTGTCGCCCAAGTTAACAGGCAAACAATTGCCGCAATCCTCAGGTTCATACTTAATTTTTCCGATTCGGGCATTTAAATTACAATTTAAAAAAATACCGAAACTGCGATGGCCCAGACGTTGAACTTGTCTTTTTTTACAACTAAATCTTGCGAGAGCTGCGAGATCAATTGAATTTTTTCATGCTCTCTTACCCGGGCAAATTGGCCCTTTAACCGGATGCCGTCATTCAAATCATAAAAAATGCCCATGGTAGACACGTGAAGATCTTCGTCTCGCATCTCTTCGTTGTCTGGACTCAACATGGCGACATGCACATCCGTAACCCAATAGCTGCCGTAGCCGGATAGCTCATTGGTGAAACGATAGCCCAATGTGGCATAATAGAAATCAAGCGCCAGCCCCAGCTCGGGAATGCCTGTATGCACATCAACCGTTATAAATTCGCTTTCAAATGAAAAATTCGCGAGATTATAGGACAAGTCTCCCCCCAGGCGGGTCAGCGGCAATTCTTGCAGTTCCGCCGGCTGGCGGCGAAGGGTATCCGCTAACTCTATAAAGTCATTACTCTTTTCATAGGTTGCTGAAAGGCCAAGTTTTAATTCCCGATAACGAATTCCCAAACGGCCGCCGGCAAGAAAAGTCATCGTCGTATCGACGCCGGTTTGTCCTTTCTCCGGATCTGCATTGATGTTGGGACTGTTGCCCAGATAAACGGCATAATCAAATTTGGTTTCGCCGGCGGGAAGAAAACCATAAGCCTGCACAAATGCCCGCGCCGGCACAAACTCCTCGAGGGGAAAAAATTCGCCAAACGAGGTTTCGTATACCAAAGGCCGGATAATATAGGGAAGCAGTGGGGTGCGATTTTTGACCTCATTGAGGTTATTAAAGATGGGAATTTGCAGCCCGAGCTTTAAGTTGAATTTCATGTTGGGTGCATATTTGACCCAGGCCTCCTCCAGATTGAATGCACCCCAGCGGCGGCTGGTGGAAAAAGTATTCAGGGCTTCAAAATTGACAAAAGCCGTCCAATTCCGGCTCAGGTCTTTTTGCAAAAAAAGATTGAGTTGCTGCAGGCCGAAGGAGTTTTGCGCCGGATGATTTTCGAAAACCGTCCAGTGTTGCAACGAATTTTGGAAGTAACCAAAAACTTTTAGTGGTGCATCTTCACGCTGGGCGCGGGAATCAGAGACCACGACAGCCAGAAGCAAAAAAGCTACAAGGAAGCGGAATCGGAGCATTGAGGTTACAATCTCTTAGAAAGTGAAATCTTTGATTGGATGGTCAAAAATAACAAAAAAATGATTTAGGGGCAAGAACAATCTTCCGCGCCTCTGCAAAAATCACGGAATGCCTCACCGCCCCATCTTGACCCACTTCTCAAAGAAAATATCCGTGAAGACATAATGCGCATTCTCCTTGTCCACCAAGCCCTTTTGCTGCAAAAGTTGCAAGCCGCGTGAGACGGCGGAAGAAGAGCGCAGCTCGAAACGCTTGATGTTGCGGACGGAAGTCAGTGCGGCGCCGCCAGTCTGCGCGATGGCTTTGAGCAATTTTTGCTGGAAAAGCGTCAACGTATCCCAAATTTCCGCGAACAGCGGCGCGTAGCTGAGAACGAGATTCAAGACAGCCTGCTCGACGTTGGCGTTGGCAATGCGCTTGCTCCTCTGATTCTCAGACCACAAACGATGGCAGAGCAATTGCACATTGTTGGGAACGTTCCGCATTTCTTCGAGAATCATCCGGATGGCGGCTTCGTCAATTTTGAAGCCCGTGGATTCCATGTTCTCACGGATGAAGCGCGCCATTTCTTCGGCGGGAATTTTTTGCAGGTTGAGCACTTCGCCAAGCTGATAGAAGGCGCGCGCCCGATTTGAGATCATGTCGTACAATACGTGACGTTTGGAACCGGCGAAAACGTAGTTGACCCGATTATGCGACTGGATGGCGGCGCGCAATTGTTTCTCCAGCGCTGCGCCGCCGAGCTTTTCAATCTCCTGAAACTCGTCGAACATCACCACGAACTTCTTCTTTTCTTGCATTGCAATTTTCTGTGGCAGATGATAGATCGCTTCCAGCTCTTTCCAGGATTCTTCACTTTCGAGTGAATAATCGAGCGAAAGGGATGGCGCTTCCGGCGTTTCGAAGGAGATTTTCGGCCGGAGACGGGGAAGGAAAGCTGTGATCCATTTCATGATTTTACGGCCTTTGGATTTTGAGGCGTCTAAAATCGCCGTGGCGTAGGCTTCGGCGAACTGGTTCATCGTGGCGATTTTGTACAAATCAAAATAGGCCACGAGCAGGCCTTTTTTGAGAAGCTCCTGACGGGCGCTTTGCAAAAGCGAGCTTTTGCCATATCGCCGCGGTGAAATCAGGAAAATTCGGCCATTGGATTCCAATTCGCGAACCAGGTAGCTCAGTTCCTCCGCGCGGTCGGTAAAGGCTTCGCCGCTGACATAACGGCCGTAAACAAACGGATTTTCCATATTGCCGTTTTTAACCTAGCGGTGAGTCACTAAAAAGTAAGTCACTTATCGGTTATAAAATACGAAAGCCCGCGGTCAAATGCAATGGCCGAATTTGTTTTTATCCGTTGGTCTTAATCCATCCGTTGGGGATATTTTTTGAAAACCTATCTGGTTGGCAGCTCGTAGGGATTGAGGTGAGCGGTGGTAGGATGGTTTCTAATCAGCTTTCATTCGCGGCGACGCGCAGCACCACTTTCCCAAAATTTTTGTTCGCCGCAACGTGCTCGTGCGCTTTGCCGGCTTCGGCCAGAGGATAAACCGAGTCGATCACCGGGTGAATCTGCCGGTTAGCAAACAGCGGCAAAATTTTTTCTTTAAAAAGCCCGGTAATGTTGATTTTTTCGGCCAAGTTACGGCTGCGCAAGACCGAGCCGATGAGGCGCAGGCGCTTTCTCAGAACGAGCGCAAGATCGATCTCGGCTTTGTCGCCGCCCAGCAAGCCGATGAGCACGTGCCTGCCTTTCAACCGTAGCAGTGATAGATTTTTATGCAGATACTCACCGCCGACGCAGTCGAGAATCACCTCCACGCCCTGTTGTTGCGTCAGCTCGGTCATGCGCGCGGCAAAATCATCCGTCTTGTAATTGATCCCCGCCTCAGCGCCGAGCTCCAAACAGCGCCGGATTTTGTCGTCACTGCCGGCGGTGATGAAAACCTTTGCGCCGGCTTGCCGCGCCAATTGAATCGCCGCGGTCCCAACTCCGCTTGCGCCGGCGTGGATGAGCAACGACTCGCCTGCTTTCAAATCTCCCTCGAGAAACAAGTTGGCGAACGCGGTATAAAACACCTCGGGAATCGCCGCCGCTTGCTCGAAGCTCAAATGCTCGGGAATCCCTAACAGCATGTTGTGATTTACCGACACGTATTCCGCGTAACCGCCACCGCCGAGCAAACACATAACCCGCGCACCGATTTGCCAATCATTAACGTTGGCGCCTTTTGCAACGACGACGCCGGCAGCCTCCAGACCCATGACCTCGGATTCACCCGGCGGCGGTGGATAGAGTCCGCGTCGCTGCAACAGATCGGCGCGATTGACGGCGGTCGCGTGAACTTTGATCAACACCGCATCCGGGCCGGGCTGTGGAGCTGGCATGTCCGCCAAATAGAGCGAGCGTGAGGCGTCGACTTTTACGAGAATAGCTTTCATCAAAATTTTATGCTGAAACCCACAGAAGTTCGGCGCGGAGAAAAAAAAGCCGCCGGATCACCAAGCTCGCCGCCAACTCTGCCGGAAGAGTCCACCCAGCGCACATTTAGACGGTCGAGGAGATTGCGCGCATCCACGTAGATGGTGAGTTTCGGCGCCTCGTCGATCCGGCCGCTCGAGCTGCCATGGAAAAGGAAATCTTTAGAAACATACAAATCGAGCGTTTGGTTGCGCGCCATGCGGCGGTTATTCGGCAAAAAGAGCTGATTGGGATTTTCCGGCGTGAAGCCGTCCCGGGAGGGATAAAAGGTGTAAGGGCGGCCGGTGTGAAATTGCCAGAGCACGTTCGCGGCAATTCCCCCCGGCAAAAGCAACAGGACGTCTGCCTTGAGCGTGTGCCGTTGATCCCAGCTCAAGTAAAACGGCCGGTCAAAAACCGGAAAGCCCCACTGCGCGTAATTGACGCCCTGGTTCTCCGTTTCACTCAGTCCGTCCGCTTTCATAAAACTATACGAGACGGTTCCGTTTACCCAGTCGCCGCGGTCGCGCGTGAACACCAGCTCGAATCCCGAGGCCAAAGCAAAAGGATTGTTGACGTACTCCGCAAATCCGAAATCGCCGGCGATCCGGCTGTTGGCCGGCACGAACGTTTTGGTGTCGATTTGATTTCTTGTGTCTTTCTTAAAATAAGTCAGCGTCGCAACGACGTTTTCCTTCACATTGTGGCGCAGGCTGATTTCCCACGCTTTGGTAAACTCGGGCTTCAAATCCGGATTGCCCCGCAGCACGCTGACGCCGCTGCGAAATTTGACGTTGTCGAGGCCGGCGTACAAATAATCGAAAAGCGGAAACTGAAAATAATGGCCGTAATTGATGAACATGAACGTACGCACCGTCCAGGGAATCGAGAATCCGAAGCGAGGGCTCAAGCGGTATTTTAGCTTGGCCGGCGCCGTGCCAACAACTTCTTCGCGAAACTCGTTCTGGCTCACCGGGATTAATTCCACCGCCGGGCGGCTCGCGCGCGGATCGAGAAAGTCGAAGCGCAAACCGAAGGTCATGATCGAGCCGTCGTAGCCGGATTCGCGCTTGCCCTGAATGTAGAGACTGCCGGAGCGCGGAAAATAGTGGTAGCGGCTGCTGTAATTCAACAGCGGCAAATCGATCTGGGGTTTGCCGAAGTAAGTAAGCTGCGGCTCCAGCTTGCGCAGATCCGCTTCGATATCGTAATAGTTGAACTCACCCCCGGCTTTGAGAGAAAACCGCTGCGGCAAAAGCGCCGTGAAATCCGTCTTCAGCGTGTACAGACGTTGAAAGTTTTCGCCGGCCCACAAGCGGTTGCCGCTGATAATGTATTGCAAGAAAGCGTCATATTGATACGGGCTTGGGCTGGGACCGATCCCTGCCGAGCCGTCTTCGCCGATGCGGGAATGAATCAGGGACTGGCTCAGGTTGATCGAATAAAAGGCGTTTTTTGAGACAGTGTGCGACCACGTCAACGTCACGCGATAGGCCTCCTGCCGGCGCCGCGGCAGGCCGGGAAGATTGAAGCGCCAACTGAACTCGTAATCACGCCAGCTTTGCAGGGAGTAAAGCGCCTGCAAATCGGCGCGTATGCTCGGCGAAACCAGATAATTGAATCTCGCCAACCCGTGCAGCTCTTTGCGAATGCGCGTTTCGAAGGAGCGCTGAAAATCCTGCCACCAGCGCGTGTCCGTCAGATAAAAATTGTTGGCCCAAACGTAGTGCAGCTTGTCTTTGCGAATGGGGCCGGAAACAAAAAATTCGGCGTCGGTGGTTTTGCTGATTTCCTTGCCGCCAAACAGATCGTCCTTGTCGGCCCGTGCGAAATATTCGCGCGTGTTCCCGCCCGTGCGTGTGACCACATTCACCACGCCGGAAAGCGCATTGCCATACTCTGCGTCGAAACCGCCGGTCTTGATGCTGACTTGCTCGATGGCGCTCTTCGGCAGCTCCAGGCCAAGGCCGCCGCGCACCAAATCTTGCACGGCCAGGCCGTCCACTAGATACGACACTTCGCGGGTTTTGCCGCCGCGAATATTGCCTTCGACCGTGGTGCCGGCTTGCAGGCCAATCACTTCCTGAAATTTGTCGACCGGCAATTTCATCATTTTTTCCTGTTCTACCTGGTGGAGGCTGCCGGTGACATCGCGCTGAATGAGGGGCCTTTCGGCGCGCACTTCGACTTCGCCCAATTCAATCGCGCTCTCGGTTATTGCGGCGTTCAAGCGCGTGGTCAAATCCGGCCGGATGACGATATTGCGAACGGTTACCGTTTGATAGCCGATGCTCGACACGCGCACTTCGTAGGTGCCGGCGGGAATGTTGTGAATGCGAAAGTATCCTTCGTCGCTCGCAGCCGCGCCCTGGCTGGTTTGCACGATGATCACATTGGCCCCCGGTATGGGCTTGTTCGTCGCCTTGTCGCGCACAAAGCCCTCCAAAATGCCGGTCGTTCCGGACAATGCTTGGTGACGAATCGGCAAGCAAAAGAAAGCAACTACCAGCAATGACGCCATTGTCTTAAATCCCCGGATCGATCTGAAGGGCATGCCATGAACGAAATCTTTCCGTGAAATCAAGCCATCTTGCATGTCTTCACCTCGCACGAAATTGGCGGTGCCGAACCGGCCTCACTGATCGCAAACTGGAACGTTGACATCGACATCGTAGACGACTTGGAGTTTTATTTCGGGGAGCAGAAGCACAGGCGCATCCTCAAAAACTTTGATTTGGCCGCGAGCATGGATCGTGGCGTTAAACGGACGAGCGGCTGCCTGGCGCCAAATTCTTTGGTTGGCATCGTTGTCATGGCGCCAAGTCACGCCGACTTCCAGCGTATCACCGGGATTCAAAGTCAAAGTATTGCCTTGAACGTGCCGCGAGTCAAACACACCGGTAAAGGCAATGAGCTTTCCAAAAACAGAATCTTCCGCCCGCCAAATCTCCAGTTTCCCGGAAACGCGATCCGCCGGGCCTTGCAGGGTTTCATCAAAAGTGTTAATGACGCCGATTTCGAAGACAATCGGATCCAGGTTCCAGACCCTGGTATTGACATTGCACGAGACGAAGCGATTCGTCACACCATCCAAGACGCCGAACGCGGCGCGCAAAGCATTTTGCGGCGGCTGGTAGGGCGGAAGCTCTTCGTCGCAGGAGGAAAACAGGAAGCCCGCCGTCAGGCAGGCAGAGATCATGAGCGCGGTTGCAGATTTTGCAAGCATACTCACACCTTCCGGAGAAACTCACAGCTTATACTTCTGAATCTTGTATCGCATCGTCCGCAAGCTGATGCCGAGCTGCTTGGCCGCTTCGGATTTGTTGCCGTCGGCCTGGCGGATGGCCTCTTCCAAAATCTTTTTTTCCGCGACTTCCATTTTTTCGCGATAACTCGAGCCGCCGGAGAAAAAGTCGTCGTCGCTTTCCGCGGCGAAGCCTTCCATTGCGGTTTTGCGCATGGCGAGCGTCACCGGCAGATGCTCGGGCAGCAGCGTTTCGCCTTCGCCCAGCACGATCGCGTTCTCGATGGCATTTTCCAGCTCACGAACGTTGCCCGGCCAATCATAAGCTTCACAAAGCTCCAAGGCATCTTCGGCAATGCCGATCATGGTTTTATGGTTCAGCTTGCTGTAGCGCTTGATGAAATGATCGATCAACAGCGAGATGTCCTCGCGGCGCTCGCGCAAAGGCGGGAGAAAAATCGGAATGACGTTCAGGCGGTAATAAAGATCCTCGCGAAACAGCCCGCTGCTGAGCGCTTGCTCGAGATCGCGGTTGGTCGCCGTGATCACGCGGACGTCGACTTTGATGGAATCGTTGCTGCCGAGCCGGCTGATTTCTTTTTCCTGCAAGACGCGCAGCAACTTGGTCTGCACGTTGGCGGATATGTCGCCGATCTCGTCGAGAAAAATCGTACCGGTGTTGGCCAGTTCAAAGCGGCCTTTTTTGCGGCTGTCGGCGCCGGTAAAAGCGCCCTTCTCGTAGCCGAACAGCTCGCTTTCCAGCAGCGTTTCGGGGAAGGCGGCGCAACTGATTTCCACCATGGGGCCGTTGGCGCGCGGGCTGTTGTAATGCACGGCGCGCGCGACCAGCTCTTTGCCCGTGCCGCTTTCGCCGCGAATCAGCACCGTCGCCTGGCTCTTCGCGACTTTGTAGATGGTTTTGAACACCTGCTGCATCGTCGCGCTTTTGCCGATGATGCTCTCGAAGCGATAGCTGCCTTGCAGGCGGTCTTTGAGCTCCTCGTATTCGCGCCGCAGATTTTGGTCGTCAACCGCCTTTTTGAGAATGACGAACAGCTCGTCGAGATTGAGCGGCTTGGTGAGATACTCGTAAACGCCGCGCTTCATCGCATCGACCGCGTCTTTCACCGAGCTGTACGCGGTCATGACGACGGTTTTCATCTCCGGCGCGAGCGTTTGCGTTTGCTCGTAAAGCTGCATGCCGTCGATCTCCGGCATTTTGAGATCGGTGAGCAAAATATCGAAGCGCTCGCGCTCCAACGTGCGCAGCGCCTTGTGGCCGCTTTCAACGCCTCGGACTTCGTAACCCTCCTCTTCCAAAATTTCCATCAAGCCGGAGAGCGTATTGCGGTCATCCTCAACAATCAGGATGCGGGGCATAGCGTGACCTCGTGTAACGTAAAGCGTAAGATGTAAAACCCAAAAAATTTAATGGCAAAATCCAAACTTTCAACCAGTTTTAGCCTTGCCGGATGCCTTTCTGGCTTTTCTGATCTCTACCCGTTGGTTTGGGAAATGAACGAATAAAGAACATTCACGCAATAATTCGGTCCCCAACAGCGCGTTATTGGATTCAGTGGCGACGATCTCGACTTCGATATCTTTGCCAAACCAAATCATTTTCCCCAAAAACACCTGCGCGTCAACGGAATGACCGTCTGCCACAAAGAATCGTTGCGTAGAAATCGCTTCAAGATTCAAACCTGTGAGGAAAGTCGTTGGGAGCCAGAGTGTGCCATTGAATCCTATATCGACGATCACCTCGATTTTCAAACCCGCTATTTGTAATTGCACACACGGTTCGCCATTTTCATTAAATCGGCCTCTGATCATCGCGGCGTTCTAATCCAGTGAGCAGCCGGATAGCCAACCCGAATCGAATGGAACACCGTTCCGGGATGTTTTTTTCTTCCTTTCTTCACGGCTTCAAGGATGGTATCGCCGATAAAATAGTCACCCGTGTCCGGATCAATAGCGACCATTTTGCCGAAATACCTTTTTTCCAATTTTGCCTTGAGTCGTTCTCTGTAAATGGCCTCGCCTTTTTTGACGATGGCATGAACATTAACTGACTTTTTCATGGCTTTGTCCTTATCATAAAAAAAATTTAAACTGTTCGTCATGCATAAACTTTCTGCATGGCCGCAACGCCCGCTCCCATTTCAAACTTCCACCCCAAATCGCGCAGCGCCAATTCGAGCGCGGCGATCAACGCCACCATGTCGAGATGATCGTAATAGCCCATGTGCGTCACGCGGAAAATTTTGCCCTTGAGCGGGCCCTGGCCGCCGGCGATGGTGACGCCGTATTTTGCTCGCAACGCTTCGGTTAATTTGCGGCCGTCGATTTCCGGCGGCACTTTCACCGAGGTGAGAGCATTTGACGGCGCTTGGGCAAATAATTCCAATCCCAGCGCTTTGATTCCGGCGCGAACGGCTTTTGCCAGTTGCGCGTAATGATCCCACAAATTTTCCAGGCCGGCCTCGCGCATCATTTGCAGCGACTCGCGCAAGCCCATGAGCAGCGTAATCGCGGGCGTCCATGCCGTCATGCTTTCTTTGGCTGCTTCACGCGCCTTGGCAAAATCTAAATAATAATGCGGCAAGTTCCGGCGTTTCAGCAATTCATCCCGTTGTTGCGTTTCGAATCGCTTGAGAGCACGCTCTGAGAGCGCTACATAAGCCATGCCCGGCGGAACCATCACCCCTTTTTGAGAACCGGTGACGCATGCGTCGATATTCCACTTGTCAATGTAAAACGGCAGCACGCCCACCGAGGTGATGCCATCGACGACGACGAGCGCATCGGTGTAGGCGTTGACCAGCTCGGCGATGGCTTGCACGTCGCTCACCACGCCGGTTGATGTTTCACTATGAGTGCAGAAAACGGCGGCGACTTCGGTGTGCATCTGCAGCAATTTTTTAAGCTCATCCAAATTCGGCGCTTCGCCCCATGGCACGTTCATGACGATCGTTTCGAGGCCATACGCCTGACACAACTCTTGCCAGCGCTCGCCGAATTTTCCGGCAACGATGACAAGCGCTTGCTGCCCGAACAAAAGCAAGTTGGCGACACAAGCTTCCATCCCGCCGGTGCCGGAAGCCGTGAGCAGCAGCACTTCGCTCTGCGTTTGAAATACATATTGCAAATTCGCGGCGATTTCTGCAAACAGTTTTTTAAATTCCGGGCCGCGATGATAAGGAAACGGCTGCGACATGGCGACGGTGACGCGCTCCGGAATTTGCGTCGGCCCGGGGGTGAAAAGACGTTGGCGCATCGTGTTTTCCTGACGCATACGATTTCAAATTGTGATCAGTTTTTCAATTTCTCGAATCAGCACGGCAAGATTCGGTCGATTAAAACTCATCTCTGGTGCGGGGATGCGGTTGTGTTTAATGTCAGGCGGCATATGCTTATGATGCGGGAAGGTCGAAGCTAGCGTTTTCAGCGGATTATCGCTCATGATCAATAGGCGGGCTGAACGCGCATAGTTTCGGCCAAATCACGTTCTTGAATTTGCTTGGCGTAGGCGTCTTTACGTCGTCGCCATGTTTCATATACTCCCTTCCAGCGACTGAAATCGGCACGGGTCTCATCGTATTCATCATAACGTGCCAACTTGCCCGACATCAGAGCGTCGTAGAAATCCTCACTGAGGATTCCGTACTTTTCCTCGTAAAGCGTCAAGCGACGCTCAAGCAATTTCATTTCGACAACTAATTCGTAGATTTGCATTTTAGCCTTCTCACTTTTGGTTTTCTACCTTTATTCAAGATAGTCGATGAAATTTAAAGATGCAAGCACGAATTAACGACCTCGACACATTGGCACCAAGTTGAAGGACAAAGCTTTTGGGTTTTCCACGCCACTCCATCCCCTCCGCGCCTCACAACCCCGTCGGAAAATCCAGAAACTGATGCGGAAGCTGAAACCTTGCTTCGAGATGCTGCGCCAGCGCGATGACGCCGAAGGTTTCGGTGGCGTAGTGGCCGCCGTAAATCACGTTGAAGCGGTTTTCTTTGCAAACGTGATAGTAGGAGTGCCGTGATTCGCCGGTGATAAACGCATCGACGCCGGCGGCCATGGCTTGCGGCAAAAGAAACGCTCCGCCGCCGGTGACCACGGCGAGGCGCTGAATCGCCTCGGTGCCGAAAAAATCAGCGCGGACGTTGTTGCCGAGCGCGCCGTGAACCCGGCGCAGAAATTCGGCTTGAGAAATGGCGGCTTTTGCCTCGGCTATGCAACCGATGTCCCGTCCATGATGATTGCCAAATCCTGCCGTTGGCTCGAAACCCAATCGCCGCGCCAACACGGCGTTGTTGCCAACTTCGGCGTGGGCATCGAGCGGCAAATGCGCGCAATAAAGATTGATCCCGGCTTCGAGGAGTTTTTTGGCGCGTTGATAATGCGCGCCCACCAGCTTCTCGGGCTTGTCCCAAAACAGGCCGTGGTGGACGATGAGAAAATCGCTTTGAGCCGCTGCCGCCGCGTCGATGGTTTCCTGGCAGGCATCGACCGCCGCGGCAACGCGGTGAATCTCTTTCCGTCCTTGCACCTGCAAGCCGTTTTGCGAGCCGTCGGCAAAATCAGCGAGCTGCAAGTAGGCGTCGAGATAGGAAGTCAGTTCGGTGAGTTGCATGTTTTGTCTCGTGGCTTGTTGCTGGTTGCTCGTTGCTGATTGCTGATGTCTGGCTGCAAGTCACCTACCATGATGTTATATTCGATCATGAGCACGAGCCACCAGCAACGAGCAACCAGCTACCAGTTTTATCTCGGCGCCACCGGCGAAAGTATTTTCTCGAAATGCTTTTGGGCGCCGGCTCCGGCATTCGGCCTGGCGAGGCCCGCTGCGGTCGTGTCGATGGGGATCGGATACGAGACGTACAGATAAACATCGCGTGCGCTGCCGCAGCCGGAAGTGCGGCGAAATTCAAAGGCCACGCCCTGACGGCCGTAAAACCACGTTTCACTCCAAAAAGGATCGACGCCGGTCCGGCGGAGGGCGCTCGGCTCCCCATATTGCGCGCGGATGTCGTTGCGGTCGTCGCGCGTGCCGCAAGAGACGAGCAAACCGAGGGTCAGCAGAACGGCTAAAATGATTAAAACGTATTTCATGAGGTTTCTCCGAGAAAGAAGTACAATGTCGATAAGTCCGAAGTCGATAAAGTCCGAAGTCCGAGGTCAAAGCCGGCGGTTGCAATGTCTGCAATTTATGGAGACGAGATGCAAAAAGCAAGCAGGAATTATAGAAAAACCCAACAGAAAAAGCCTTAACAGTTGGGTTCTTCCATAGTTGGAGATTTTCTTTTTAGCTGCGGCCCGCGTTGTGTTTACTTGCTTTCATTTTCCGATCTCGGCGGCTCGTTGCCCTGCAGTTTCGAAGTATCGGTTGGCTCATATCCGTTGCAGACCAGCACCGGCAGCCGGGGGTATTTCGGGAAGCGCGGATCGTGCGCCGCAAGCCGGCACAGATAAAACGTGCCGCCGCGCCCGCTGTTGACGACCCGGACGTTGCGGCAAGTTTGGCATAGGCCGATTTCGTAATTCGATGTACTCATTAAAATCAATTTCATGCTTCCGCCGTTAATTCGCAAGCTTTATTTCAAGCCGGCCGCAGTCCCGCACTTATGGGAAAACCGTCCGGACGCGGAACTTCATTAATTCGCCAAAATCACATATAACCAAGCGTCCGGATAGCGAATAGTTGCGCCAGCTTTGCAATTGAACATAAATCCGCCGGAGGCGGTCTATTCATTTAAATAATAATGAAACTTTTGTAACTGGCACGGGGTTTGTTTTATATGGAATATATTCAGCCAAATATTTTGTTGATCTTTAGGAAAAAATTTCCGACCTTATAGTTAGGCGCGAAGTCGGACTTGCGCGGGACGATTTTTCTAAATTTTGCCAAATTCCGCAGCGCAAGTCCGACTTCGCCCCCATATTTGGAGACTGCGTTATGAAAAAAATATTCCTCGCCGCAACGGGGATAAGTATCTTGCTCGTTTTCTGCCTGTTTTGTGTCCAGCCCAGCTTTAGCCAATCTTTCGGCAAAAACCACGTCCAGTACAAGGAGTTCAAAACCAAGTATATCCAATCCGAGCACTTCGATATTTATTTTGACGAAGGCGGCTTGGACATCGCCGAGTTCACGGCGGAAGTGGCGGAGCAGAGCTATAAAGAGCTAAAAGACGATTTTCGCTACGAATTGAGCAGCCGCATCACGATCATTCTCTACAACAGCCACAACGACTTCCAGCAGACCAACGTGCAGATCGCGCCGCCGGAAGAATCGGTCGGCGGCTTCACCGAATTTTTCAAGAACCGCGTCGTCATTCCCTATGAGGGCAACTGGGAGAAATTTCGCCACGTGATTCACCACGAGCTGACGCACGCGGTAATGCTGCAAATGGTCTACGGTTCCGGCGTGCAGTCGATCATCACCGGGCTGGCGCGCTTGCAATTGCCCCTGTGGTTTGTCGAAGGCCTGGCGGAATACGAGAGCCGCGGCTGGGATACGGAGAGTGACATGTTCATGCGCGATGGCGCGCTCAACGGCTACGTGCCGGAAATTCCTTATCTCGGCGGCTTCCTCGCGTACAAGGGCGGGCAGTCGGTGCTGTATTACCTCTCGCAAAAATACGGCGGCGAGAAAATCGGCGAGCTGCTGGGAAAAATCAAGATCAACAAAAGCCTCGAGCGCGGCTTGCGGCAGTCGATCGGCATGGGCATGGAAGACTTGAACAAGCGGTGGCAAAAACATTTGAAAAAAGAATACTGGCCCGACATCGCCGGACGGCAGGAGCCTGACGAGACGGCGCGCCAGCTCACCGACCACACCAAATACCGCAACTTCATCAACAACAGCCCGGCGCTGTCGCCGAACGGCGACAAGATCGCGTTTCTCTCGGACAAATCCGATTACTTCGATATTTATCTGATGAGCGCCATCGACGGCAAGATCATCTCCAAGCTCGTCAGCGGCCAAAAGACCGGCGATCTCGAAGAGCTGCACTGGCTGCGGCCGGGCATCACCTGGTCACCCGACAGCAAGTATATTGCCTTCGCGGCCAAATCCGGCGGTGAAGACGCGCTGAAAATCGTCGACGTGAGAAAGCGCAAAATCGTGCGCTCGATGAAGTTCGGCCTCGACGGCGTTTTTTCTCCTGCCTGGTCGCCGAAAAACGACGAGATCGCCTTTTCCGGCATCAAGCACGGCACCTGCGATCTTTACGCGGTAAATCTCAGCACCGGCGCGTTGCGCCAAATCACCAACGACGGCTTCAGCGATCAGGACCCGGCTTATTCGCCGGACGGCAGCCGCATCGCGTTTGTCAGTGACCGCGGCCGCTATACCGATCCTTCCATGCTGCCGGAAAATTTTAAAGTTTGGCGCATGGATTATCGCAATCTCGACGTCTACCTCGTTGATGCCGCCGGCGGCCAAATCGAGCAAGTCACCGATACGCCGTATTTTGAAAAAACGCCGGTGTTCTCGCCGGACGGCAAGAAGCTGGCGTTCTGCAGTGACCGCTCCGGCATTTACAACGTTTATCTTCACGACCTCGCCACGCAAGAGGAATATCCCCTCACCAACGTCATCACCGGCGTCTTTCATCTCTCCTGGACCGGCGACGGTTCGCGCCTGGCTTTTGTCTCGTGGTACAACGCCGGCTACGACATTTATTTGCTGAAAAATCCGCTCGAAATCAAGCCTGGCGAAATCAATCCGGCGAAAACCGCCTTTCTGACTCAGCTCGAGCAGAAACAAAAAGAGCAGCACGTCGATATGCACATTACCGCGGCGGAGGCGCGCGAAGACCGCGACAGCGAAAAATACCGGCATTACGTTTTCGGCGACGAGTTTGCCGAGGGCGTGGTCAAAACCAAAGCCGAGCAGATCGCCTTTCTCGACACCACCCAATACAAGCACGCTAGCGGCGATTACAAAGTCC
>JAKEEU010000458.1 GCA_022616415.1 Candidatus Zhuqueibacterota bacterium
CGGGCCCCATTTTTGTAAAATAATTCCAACACAGTTTCAATCCCACGAGGGTTCGATTCAGACACCCATCCGGCCGGCCTTTGCTGCCGTAGCGACTGTTGCCATCTCTTCATCGCCGGGTCTTCGATTCCAACGCTCAAGCTAACTCAAATGATGGTTCGATTCAGACGGTTCGGACGCAACGCAGCTTTGGCCCCAACCAAAACAATTGTCAATTGACAATTGTTAATTATTAATTGACAATTCAAAATCTTCGCGGTCGTGATAGTTTTTCCAGGGTAATACTATATAGGATAAAAGCGGCCAACGGATAAAAAAATCTTTAGAATCAGCGAGTGAATAGAAGCCAAAATAATTTAAACACCGTTCAGAAAATTGTTTTGACTCCAATCGTTTTGCCTTTCGATCCGTTGGGAAATATTTTTGAAAATACTGCTGCCCGAAAGGGCTCCGGTTTTCAGTCTGTCTGAAAATCCGGCGTAGTCTTAATGGTTTTGCCTCGAT
This sequence comes from Candidatus Zhuqueibacterota bacterium, assembly GCA_022616415.1. Classification (GTDB taxonomy): domain Bacteria; phylum Zhuqueibacterota; class Zhuqueibacteria; order Zhuqueibacterales; family Zhuqueibacteraceae; genus Zhuqueibacter. Next base: position 505 of record JAKEEU010000458.1, read on the forward strand.
TTCCTCGCGTTCGACAATGCTCCTTCAATAGTTACAAATTATTTGTCGTCAATTATTTTGTCTTTTTTGGTTGTGGCTTGTCCACGTTGTGTTTATATTCACCTCAAACGATGGACTTGACAAAATGCAGGCTACGCCTGCAAGGTGATGCAACAAACGGGTAAGCAGTGGACCTGCCTTCCCCCCTTAGCCAGGTCCACTGCCTGGCCGGGGTCTCACACTCGCTGTTACGAACTCGTCTCCGTAGGCTTCTTCTACCAAAACGGGTCCATGTTCTGTGGCAATAGGTGTTTTAGCTGGTCCGCCGAACTTCCAAGCTGTTTCCAAGCAGAGCTGCTTGTCCCGCCGTGTGAAGGCCTCCTGCCAGGAACGAAACTGTCCATTTGCATCAATTTGACCGCGAATTGATAGGGGGTATCGCAAGGTGACGCCACGTTCGATGAAGCGCTGTTCCTTGGGCATCAGGCCCTGCACTTCATGGCGCATGAACGCCGATTTCAAATAGTTGATGACGTGGCGATCTTGGGTTTGTAAAGCAATGCAGAAAGCATCTTCATGAGACGTCGATGTCTCGATGATTTCTCCTTCGTATAATGTGCTTCCCGCCAGTTGCGCGGGATCACACGTCGTCATGAAAATCTTCCATGCCTGCGTTTGATAATCCGGTTCCACCAGATCATCAATGTTGAATAAAATTCCCAACTCGTGCAGCATGTTTGCCCTCCCAGTGTTAGGAGTAAAGTAAACGTTTGCGCATAAAAAGTTATCAAACCCCATGCCAATTTTAAAACAATGAGCGCACCTCCCCAAGACATTTTAAAAGCTTGATTTTCAATAAGCACGAACACCCGGGAGAGCAATGTTGGAGAGCGGATTCAGCGGTTTTAGCGAACGCGGTTCGCAGCGACTGGGGAGGGAATAAAATAATTTTCTATTTTTCAACTCCGATTTCCTGCGAACCGTATTCACATTTAGAGCAGCGAACACGGTTCGCGTTTATAGCAAAGTTTTCTGCTGATAAGCTGTTCACGATTTGCTGAAAAAATAATTTGAAGTTGGCACAAATGCGCCAAATGACTACGCCGGTTGCCATGCAGGATTTTTAAAGCCGCGTACGCCGCTTGTGAGCGGCATTCCACATTTTAGCCCCACGCCTTCAGGCTGGGGCAGCTTCACCGTCATCGATTCCTTTCCCTTGCCGCAAAAGTATTTTCTGCAACCCGCGCCTTGTCAGTCCCAGTTTTTCTGCGGCTTTGGTGATGTTATTGTTGGCTTGGCGCATCGCCTCATCGACCATCTGGCGCTGCAGCAAAGATTTGGCTTGATGCAGTGTCAGCGATTCGTTCGTTTGCACCAGCAGCGGCTGTGAGGCGGCGCCGGCGGCTTGCCGGATATTTTCCGAAAGCATGTCGAGCTGGATGTGGCGCGTGCCCGGCTCTGACAGATCAAAAATGCGCTCCAGCTCCCGGCGCAGCTCGCGCACGTTGCCCGGCCAGCGGTAGGCGAGTAGCGCCTGCATGGCGGACTCTTCAATGGTCTCGATAGTCAGGCCGTTTTTGCGGTTGAATTTCTTAAGAAAGTAGTCCACTAACAAAGGAACGTCTTCCAGACGGTTGCGCAACGGCGGCAGTCCCAGCGTGACGCCTTTCAAGCGGTAATACAAATCCGTCCGCAAATTTCCCGCTTCCACGGCTTGCGGCAAATCGCTTTTGGCGGCTGCCACCAACCGCGCTCGCAATCTGATTTGGCGGTTCCCACCCAAGCGCTCAAAGACTTTGTCCTCCAGCGCCCGCAGCAATTTCGTCTGCAACTCGAGTGGCAGACAATCCAGCTCATCCAGGAAGATCGTGCCCTGCCCTGCCCACTCGAACTTGCCAACGCGACGCTGTTGGGCGCCGGTGAAGGCGCCGCGTTCATGCCCAAAAAGCTCGCTTTCGGCAATAGACTCCGGAATCGTTGCACAATTAATGGCAACAAACGGCTGCTGGTGCTTTTTGCGCCAACTCTGTTCGTGCAGCCGGCGCGCAATCAGCTCCTTGCCGGCGCCGGTCTCGCCCAGAATCAGCACCGGCCCGTCCTTATCGGCAAGCTTATCGGCTTGCGCCAAAACTTTTTTGAGCGCCGGCGCTTCGCCAATGATACGATCCCTTTCGTCGTGGCTCTGCTGCTCGGCCACGAATTGCGCTCGTTGTGCGCGCAGGTTGGCGATGGCTTTTTCCACTTTCACGAGCAGCTCGTCGTCGCTGCAGTTTTTGGAGAGATAATCATCCGCCCCGAGCTTCATCGCTTCCACCACGGTAGAAACATCTTCTTCAACCGTGAACATGATCACGCCGATCGGCCGGGCCAGCTCACTTCGAATCCACTTGAGAATTTCAAACCCGGAGCGATCGAGCCCTCTCGCTTGCAAATGAAGATCGAGCAGAACCAAATCCACTTCGCCGTCTTCAAGCCTTGCCTTGCCTTCATCGACCGTGGCCGCCAGTCTGGTTTCATATTTTGCGCTCAGTGCCGCGCCAAAAGTCTCGCGCAACCCGGCGTTGTCATCAACAATGAGGATAGTTGTCTTCATAACTAGTCGGAACAAAACAGAAAAAACTTTTGTATCCGGATTTTACGAATCGCCCGGATCAAAAGTTAATGGCTTGAATCCGGAAGATTCGGCAAATCCGGATACCGCTAAAAAGCCCTTGTTTTTTGCAACGACATCACTCGTAACAGACATGATCAAAGGGCTGAATGCTCATACCGGCAACATGATGATGAACGTTGTTCCCTGCCCTTCCTGGCTTTCGACTGTGATGGTGCCGCCGTGCTCTTGGATGATTTTGTGGGACAGCGCCAAGCCCAAGCCATTGCCGTTTTTCTTGGTGGTAAAAAAGGGCAAAAACATTCGGTCCATCAACTCTTTCGGAATGCCGCAGCCGTTGTCACGAATCGCGATCATGACGGCTTGCTTTTCGGGCGGCAGTTTGGCGAGATGGGTATGGTACATTTGCGCGCCGGATTCGACAAAGAAACGCCGCCTCAGCCTTCCAAAAAATTTGCGCCAACCACGCGCTCCAGGCCGAGGCGCCGCCGGTTCTCCGGTATTTTGAAAATCGGGCACCGGCGCCAGCCCGCCGTTGCCGGCGGAGGCGGCATGCCCATTGAACTGCGCCGGCAGCAGCTTAGCTTGCAGATGCAGCTCCCCTTCTTCTCCCATCGCCTCAATAGCGTTGGTGACCAAATTTGTGAACACGCTTTGCAATAAATTTTTGTCAGCGGCGATGACCGGCAGCGGCTGCAGGTCGCGGTGAATCCTAATGCGCCGTTCCTGAATGGGGCCGCCCAATAAAAAAAGCGCCTGCTCGACGAGATCATTGAGATTGGTGCGGCTGCGCATAAGCTTGCGCTTTTGGGAAAATTGCAGAAGCTGTTTCGCCAAATCGTTCAAACGGTTGACCTCGCAGAGCAATTTGGCGCCCAACTCGGAAGCGACAGATTGGCTGCTCAGCTCGTTGGCATAGCGGGCGATCACCGTCAGCGGGGTACGAATCTCGTGGGCCAAATTTGCGGTGGTGGCGCCCAAGGCCGAGAGCCGTGACTGCAGGCGCACTTCTTCAATCATCGTCTTCAGCGCTTGTTGCAGCGTGCCGATTTCGTCTTGTGCCGTCACTGCGATCTGAATCTCGCGGTTGCCAAGACTAATTTGGCGGGCCTCGCCGTACAGTTTCCGCAGCGGCTGAGTGACCGAGCGTGAAAAAAGCGCGACCAGCGCCAGCACCACCACAACGCTGACGCCGCCGAGAACCAAAATTTGCTTCGCCATAGACTGGATGGCGCGTTCGGCGGTGTTGAGCGAGATCATGACGCGCGCCACTGCGGCCTTTTTGCCGGAGACGATAACCGGCGTGCCGACATCCACGACATTTTCTTTCTCAAAAGGATGATAGTGATAGTCGGTGACGGGCAAGCCATCGGCGTGCAGCATTTTCAGCGTCAGTGGATCATCGTAAACCTTATCGCGCTCCGCCACATAGTTGTGCGCCAAGACCTTGCCGTCAAGATCCAACAACATGGTCTGGCGAACGTCGTTGCGATTCTTGATGCTGTCGACCAATTCTTGCATATCCAGATAATTCCCCTCCAGCCTGGCACGCACCCCGGCAAATGCCAGCACCGTCGCCAGATCATTGGCCCGCGCTTCCACTTCCTCAAGAATTGATTGCTCTTGCTGCGAATACACCAAATAGAGAACGGCGCTGATGAGGCTGATCACCAGCACCATGATGATAAGAAAAAATTTTATCTCCAGCCTGAGACGTGAGAAAAGGGGTAACTTAGCCATCGTCAATCATGTCAAGAAGCAAGGAAAAGAGCATCAGGATGAGCACAGTTTTCTGATGCTCTTTCCTTGATCGTCAATGCTCCTCCCGCAGTCCCCTTTGCCACGGGCGAGACCATACTTGAAAAATTTCTTTCGCTTTTTCTATAAGCTTTAAAATGTAACAAATACCGTGCTAAACATGTGATTAGGCAAGAAGATTTTTTGTAATGAGATAAATTACGGTAAAATTGGCATGTAGTGCATGGCGAGAAATTACAGATTAGAAGCTATTGCCAAGCAGCGCATAAGTGCATCTAATCATTTGATGATTTTTCATGATTTGATGAAAAGCACTCCAGCTCAAGAAAGGCGCTCATTTAACCCGTATTTTTCAAGACGATAATAGAATGTCGGCGGCGATAGATGCAACAGTTTGGCGGCTTTGGTTTTATTTAATTTGGCCTTTTTGAGCGCTTGCAATATCAGACTTTTTTCCACTTCTTCCAAATCAATGCCGTTGTCCGGAAGCTGAAAAGAAGTTTCCGTTGTTATCACCGGCGCCGCCGAGGGCAAAAACCGCAGATGCTCTTTGGCGATGACGGTTCCCTCCTCGGCAAGGATGATGCGTTCGATCAAATTGCGCAATTCCCGCACATTTCCCGGCCAGGGATGCTCCAGCAAAATTTCTTTCGCCTCGGGACTGAGGGTTTGAAAATTTTTGCCGAATTTTTGATTGAAATACGCGATGAAATGTTCCGCCAAGATGAGAATATCCTCCATCCGTTTGCGCAGCGGTGGCAGCGCCATCGCATAGACGTTCAGGCGAAAGAACAAATCCTCGCGAAACAGCTTCCGTTCCACCATCTCCCGGAGATTTCGATTCGTGGAAGCGATGATGCGGACGTCTACTTTGGCCATCTCAGCGCCGCCGACCGGATAAAATTCCTGCTCCTCCACCGCGCGCAACAATTTGGTTTGCGCCTCCGGTGACAACTCGCTGATTTCATCGAGCAGCAAGGTGCCGTGATGGGCCAACTGAAATTTTCCCAACTGGTCTTTTTGCGCCCCGGTAAAAGCGCCGCGCTGGTGGCCGAACAGCTCGGATTCCATCAACTCTTTGGGGATCGCCCCGCAGTTGATGGCTACAAAAGGGCCGCTGGCCCGCGGGCTGGCCGCGTGGAGCGCCCGCGCCACCAATTCTTTGCCGGTTCCGGTTTCGCCTTCAAGCAAAACCGTCACATCCGCTTTTCCAACCACTTGAATTTCTTTTCTGATTTTATTGATGCCGGCGCTGGTTCCGACAATTTTGTATTCTATATTTTTAGCGAGCTGCAGCTTTCGCCGCTGCTCCAGCTCGCGCCGCATTTCGGTTGATTCCAAGGCTTGCTCGATCGTCAGCAAGAGCTCTTCCGCGTCAATGGGTTTGGTGAGATAATCGAAGGCGCCAAGCTTGATCGATTCCACCACCTTAGGAATCCGGCCGATCGCGGTCAGCATGATGACCGGCAAATCCGGCCAGGAGCTTTTGATGGCTTTCAGTAAATCGACGCCATTCATCCCGGGCAAAGTGATGTCCAGCAAAATCAGATCCGGGACCGCGGTTTCGAGGATTACCTGCGCGTGTTCGGCAGACTCTGCGAACGTGACCTCGTATTTTTCAGCGAGAAAATTATTGATGGCCTCGCGAAACAGCTCATCGTCTTCGACGAGCAAAATATTTTTGCGAAGATTTTTTTTCATAAGATACCATTCTCCGGCGCTAAGGGCAGGGTGATGATGAATTTTGTGCCGCAACCCAACTTGCTTTCCGCGGCTATCTGCGCCTGGTGCTGCTCCAAAATGCGCGCCACTACGGCCAAACCCAGGCCGATGCCGTCGGTCTTCGTCGTAAAGAAAGGGTCATATATTTTTTCCAGATGCTCCGGTGGAATGCCTTTGCCGGTATCCGCAATTTGCACGGCAATGGATTTTTCGCCGGAAGCCGTATGAATCCGCAGTTGGCCGCCGGGCGCCATGGCGTCTTTTGCATTCAAGAACAAATTGATAAAAACCTGCCCGATCAGATTGGCGTCGATCAAAACGTGGCGGTGCGCGGCCTGATAACTTTTTTCGAGGCGAATGCCGGCTTGCTCCAGCTCGTGTCTGGCCGAGTTGAGGCTGCTGTCCAAAACTTTGTGCAGGTTCGTTTTTTTCAAGGCCAGCGGCACCGGCCGCGCAAAATCCAAAATGCCGTTGATGATGTTTTGGATTCTTGCCATGCCCTGCTCGATGCTTCTAAACGTTTTTTTATGAGGGTCAGGAATTTCCAAACGGCCGGTGAGATACTGAAAATTCAAGCTGATCGATCCGAGCGGATTGCGAATTTCGTGGGCAATCGTGGCCGAAAGCTGGCCCAACGCCGCCAGCCGCTCCATGCGCTCAGCCCGCTGGCGGAGGTTCTTGGTCTCCGTAATGTCCTCGCAAACGATCAGCACCATGGTTTTGCCATTAGCGTCCTGAACCGCCCGCGCGGCTTCTCGCACCCACAACAAGCTCCCGTTTTTGTGCACCTTGCGAACTTCCCAGTGAAACGTCTGTTTCGGATTCTCCAGGCACGCTGTGAGATATTGCTGCACGAATTGCTTGTCTTCTTCGTAAAAAACGTTGAGCACTGATTGTCCAAGCAACTCGGCAACGTCGTAACCAAGCTGCTCGGCGCCAAAGCGATTGACGGCAAGGACCGTTCCCTCCGTATCGACGGTAAAACACATGGAGGGATTGTCCTCATATAAAGCGCGATACCGTTCTTCACTGCGGCGCAGCGCCTCCTCCATGCTCTTGCGCTCGGCAATCTGTTCTTGCAGAACCGTGTTGGCGTGCAGTAGCTCGGCGGTTCGCTCCTGGACCCGCAATTCCAGCTCCGCGTGAGCTTTTTGCAGCGCCTCTTCGGCGTGTTTACGTTCGGTGATGTCTTCCACCACTGCCTGCCAGCAGCGTTTTCCTTTGATCAGAATCGGCCGCAGGCTGAGCAAAGTGCAATAGGGTGAGCCGTCTTTGCGCTTGAACCGCACCTCATGGCGATTCAGATAACCTTGCTGCTGGGCCAGGGCGAGGGCGATCTTTCTTTCCTCCGGGTCATGATACAGCCGCGCGACGTTGCCAATTTGTTCAATGTCCGCGCGCGTGTAGCCGCCGGGCTTGAGCATCGCCTCGTTGTAAGCCAGCAACTTTCCTTCAAGATCGGCAATCCCCAAGCCGACCGGGACCGTTTCAAAGAGAGCATGATAAAGGGCTTCATTCTCCTGCAGCTCTTGCTGAGCCCGCTTGCGCGCGGTAATATCCAGGGCGATGCCGATGCAACCAACGATGCGGCCTTGGGCGTCGCGCAACGGCTCGAGGTGGACTTGATAGCAATTGCCGACCCATTCTTGTTCGTAGGTGACGGATTCACCTCCGAGCGCACGGCGATGGGTAGCGATGGGTAAAAAATCTTGATCCTCGGTCTGAAAATACTCGAATAATGTCATGCCGTTGGTCTGATTGGGCTGCAGGTTCAAAGCCGCCAAACCGGCACCAACCGACGAGGTGATTCGAAGCCCGGCATCCGTGGTCCACAAGAGTGCCGGCAACTGTTCGACCATCAGACGAAACCGCGTTTCATTCTCCCGTATCGCTTCTTCCGCCTGCTTGCGCGCGCTAACGTCGCGGATCAGGGTTCGCATCCGAATCGGAATACGGTCTTCTCCCAGGACGAATGACGTTTGCGTTTCGGCATGAAAAACCGAGCCGTCTTTCCGGCGCATCAGGAACTCGTAAATATCCTGTTTGCCGGAGCGCGTATAGGCAGCTTTGCGGCTAAGGCTATCGCTGACGTAACCGGCGGTAATCCGGACGGCGCGTTCGTAATCCCCCTCGGCGAACAAGCTGGAAATCTCGATGCCGGCGGCGAAATCTGCTTCCGCATAGCCGAACAAAATGTAAGCCATGCGATTCATGTAGGTCAGGCGCGGCGCGAGAAGATCGATTTCCAGCAAAGCGTCCGGCAAAAAATAGAGAAAGTCATTGAATTGCTGCCGCAATTCCTGCAACTCTTTGAGCGCTTGTTCTGTGGTTTCCGGTTGGTAGTCCATGAGCAGTCGGATGGTTGAAGAATTACCTTTAAAAAACGTAATTATTCAGCCCTTTTAGAAGGCAAAACCATTTGGGGCAAAACTATTAAGCTTCCTTAAATACGGCCAAACTCAGAAAAAATTCTAAACGTTTTATGCCCCCAACTGATAGATGAAGACCAACGGATAAAGGCTGCCAACGGATTAACAAAATTTTTTTATCCGTTGGGAAATTTTTTTAAAATTTAAGGCCGCCTCGAAGAGGCTCCAGTTTTCAACTTGACTGAAAATCTGGCGTATCGCTTTTAGAACAATTGTTTTGCCCTTAATGGTTTTGCCTTGGTTTCCTTGGCGTTCAAAAATACTGCCTGAATAGTTACGAATTTTTTTCTAACTTTCGGGTACCAATGCCTTAATGACATGATCATCACTTTATTCCAACCTCACCTCATTCAGCCACGGCATCGCCAGTGGATCGACGCGGAAATTTTTGACGCAATCGCGAATTGAAAACGATTTGGTAAGAAATATAGCAATTTTTTTCCTAGCTTGCCATGATTTTTTTGAATAAAAAAGTCTACAAAATAAAAAAGTCCATCCCTGTGCAACAAACCAAGGATGGACTTGATGTCACTCTCTGCGCGTTCCGACTAATGGACTAAATCGAGATGTAGGGCGTATTAAGCGTTTGGCTCCATAGCGGAATGATGCGGCAGAAATAGACCATCAGGCGTAGCGTTTTCATGAGATTTACCTCCTAATGAATAGTTTGACCCGTTGAAACTGGGCCGTGGTTTGAATATGGATTTAATGTAGCGGCGCAAATCATGCCAGGCAAATAGCGCCCGGTGAAAAACTCGCAACAAGATGTCGTCAAATATCTTCTCCATCACGAACATGAAGCGACGCACGTCTTTGTCGGCAAATTGATAATAAAAGCCGTTGAAAAAGTCGCCCATGAGCCGGCGCTCTGTTACCAAACGGTCGTAAATCGGCGTGCCGCCATACGC
>JAKEEU010000459.1 GCA_022616415.1 Candidatus Zhuqueibacterota bacterium
TGGAACTATCAATCACCTTCCCCAGCGGACAAAAGACAGACGAACGTTCGTGGTTTCGTTTGGTTTTCTATTGCCGGGAACGTCAGCGGCCTTCCCTGCCCTCTCGATCCCGTCAAGGATCGCCCCGCGCCCTGGGTATTTTCTCGAACCCAGCATGAGTCCCAGGCGGATATTCGCTTGGAAAATACCAGCCGCCGTGACGATCACTTGGCGGCACGCTGCCGTGTTCCTTCGTGTGATAAACCCGCCAAGCATGCCACTGCGGGGTGTCGCGCTTCACGTAGACTTTCCGAGGGCGTGTTGCGGCGGCCTCAAGGTGGCCATCGAACCGGCGCTGGGATAGGTACCTGTTGGCGTGGATTGGCCTGTACTCAGGCTTCCCGGCACAATAGGCCCGAAATGACGGCAATGACCGGGTTGCCCCTTGGCGATCCACCGGCGAAAGGTGCTTCCAAACTCCGAAGGCTTCAAGCTTCGACATGTTGGCGTCAGTTGGGTATTCCTTCCAAAACTCGCAGAAGTCAAGTGGGTATTCGGTTAATTTCCTAGTTTTTTTTACAAGTTTCTCGCAAGCCGGTTTTTCTGAAACCGGCAATTGGTTGATTTCAGTATCGATATAGGGAAGTAAGGTAGGGTCTATGTTAAGTACTCTACTCTTAAGTGAAGTGACAGCTACACCATTGCTAGGATTTTGCTCTAGCAAACTTTTAGCATTGGTAGCCTTTGCTAAGCCACCCTTTTTGCCAGAAATCGCACGCTTTTCATAGGCTTCCTTGGATTTTTTCAACTCGGCTTCTATGCGAGAATGAACCCAGCCTTCATCGTCATCGAAGAACGATAAAATGGTTTTCCTCATTCCCGCCCATTCCTTTGGCGACACCCTAGCAATGCTAGCCAATCTCCGATCATCATTTGGCAGGCTCCCTTTCTGCCAGTAATGCATTATGAGAAGCAAATAAGCCCCGTGCTCGATGGCTCTCAAATGGCCGGTGTCCGCCAAATAGTCGCCAACATAAAGGGGCATCCATGGCCGGCTCATTCAACTCGCCTCCAGCATTTTTCCGTGTAGGCAACGGCTCTCGCGGCTGCTTTTTCGGCGTCACGGAATATTAGACGCCCGGAAATACGGCAAAGATTAATTACACCGGACTCGGCCAAAATAGCCGCATCCCTATTTGCGTCGCGCTCTTCGTCCTTGTGGAATTCCTTTCCATCACACTCAACGCCAACCGCTAATAGGCTCCCATTGATGATTCTTACAAAAGCAAAATCGAGCCGGTATCTAGAAGCGCGATATTGAGGAACGAGCGCCATTTGACTCGGCCTCAATTGGGAAATCTGATCTTGCAACAAAACGCGAGCGACGTAGCGGAATGATGGCGGCTGGCAAATTAGCCACGGCAGAATCCTCCTTTCGATAGGACTCTCGCACAGAGGTTTTGCAATCTCAAAGTTCTCGAAAACCACACCGTGATACGCGGAGTCAATGTTCTTCAACGCCTTCTTAAGTTGGTTCTCGCAATCGCCATCGTTATCCATGTCGCCGCCAATTCGCGCGAATAATTGTTTGAGGCCATCGCCTAATGAGCCCCATTCTTGGCCGGTCTCCGTATCTTCATTTAGATTTGGTTTTTGCATCTCCGACAGCCAGCGGGCTTCGCATTCTCGCTTGGCAGCCACTAGATCAGCAGCCCGCATCTCCGATATCCCGCAACCGTCTTGTGCTTTGCGGAAGGCAGCCACTAGATCAGCGGCCCGCATTTGACAGATTGGCACGCGAGGGGGTTCGCTCATTTTCCGCCATCCGATTCTTGGCCGCCGCCAGGCGGCACTATTTTCCAGGCATAGCCCTTCTTGCGTAATTCAAGTGGGGGCTTAGAATCCTTCAACTCGGCCTCTATGCGAGGGTGAA
>JAKEEU010000460.1 GCA_022616415.1 Candidatus Zhuqueibacterota bacterium
ACACTTTTACAAAGTTAGCCTCTTTTACAGGAATGAAATTGGAATTCAAAAAAGGCAAAAATGGCAAAAATGGCAAAAGGGCTAAGAATTTTTGCCTTTTTTGCCTTTTTTGCCATTTTTGTGTTCCACCTTGTCCTACGATCTGAAACCTAACTTTGAAAATGTGTCCCGAGATCAGCGAAACAAACGAAAAAAATTAGGCTTTTTCGTTTGTTTCGTTATTTTCGTTTGTTTCGTATTCTCTCCTCAACCCAACTTACGCGCCTCGATTCCATCAACGTGAAGCACATTCAATAACTGATCGACGTGATCGTGGCCGCGAGTTTCCAGCGTCATATCAATCTCTACGCCTCCGACCTCGAGGTTGGAAAAGGCGCGGTTATGCTCGACTTCCAGGATGTTCGCGCCAACTTCCGCAACGTGGTGGCAGATGCGCGCCAGCTCGCCGGGACGGTCCCGCATCATCGCGCGGATGCGCACCAGGCGGCCGTCCTTTGCCAATCCGCGCTCGATGATTTTAGAAAGCAGGTTTGGATCGATGTTGCCACCGCTGACGATCATGACGATGTTCTTGCCTTCGATTCCACCGATCTTTTCGAACAGCACAGCAGCTAAGCCGGCTGCCCCACCGCCTTCGACCACTGTCTTTTCAATCTCCAGCAGTTTCAAGATCGCGCTGGCTATCTCGTCCTCTGAGACCGTCACGATTTCATCGACGTAATGTTGGACAATTTCTGAAGTGCGTTCGCCCGCGCGCTTGACGGCGAGGCCATCGGCGATCGAAGGTTGAGACGGGATCTCTACCGTCCTGCCTTCTTCAATTGCTGCCTTCATACAGGCGAAATGTTCCGGTTCAACGCCGATGATACGAATGCCAGGACGGGTCTCTTTCAAAGCCACAGCAATCCCGCCGATCATACCGCCTCCACCTACCGGAACCACGACAGCATCAAAAGGCGTTTCTTCCTCGAGCAGCTCAAGTCCGATAGTGCCCTGCCCGGCGATGATCGCATCATCATCAAAAGCATGAACGAAGGTGTAGCCGTGATCTTCTGCCAGCTGCCTGGCATACCCCAGCGATTCATCATAGCTCGCGCCATGAAGAATGACTTCGCCGCCCAGATCGCGTGTATTAGCGACCTTGATCAGTGGCGTCGCCTTCGGCATGACGATAACCGATTTGAGGCCCAGTCGAGTCGCATGATAAGCCACCCCCTGTGCGTGATTGCCCGCGCTTGCGGCAATGACACCCGCGCGCCCTTCGGCTTCCGACAACTGCAGCAGTTTATTGAGCGCGCCACGCTCTTTAAAACTGCCTGTCATCTGCAGATTTTCAAGTTTGAAGAAAGTCC